>NZ_SMAR01000017.1 GCF_004342225.1 Martelella mediterranea
GCTCGGGTCATCGGAAATCTCCTTTGACACAAGGAATCACAAATCACACAAAAACGGAATCCCATACGATTCATTCATCGCGCCTGACGCTCTAATGGCCCCTGAGGAAAGAAATCGAATGAGCTGAACCGGAAGCAGGACGGCAAAACGGCCTCAAACGTTCGGATCTGCCTTTTATGTATCATTGGCCTCAGTTGTTTTCGCTTCCGAGGAGCTGGCTTCTGCCTTACGGCGCCTGCGCTCATGCCGTGCATGTGACAGCGCTTTAAGGCGCGTGCGAACGCCACTATAAAGCGTACCAACAAATGCGCGTCCACGGTCCACCTCACGCAGTTCCTGCGCATAGGCAAGCGCCAGTGCATTTCGGTAGCTTTCCAATCCCTCGCTCAGGCTTGCTTCGACACGGCGCATGACCGAAACCCAGACCGGCGAAACAAGAAGCGAAATAGCCGTCACAGCGATCACGAGCCTGTAGAGATCCTGATTGAGCGCAGCTGCTGAAAGCCCGGCAGCAGCCAGCACAAAAGAAAACTCACCAATCTGCGCCATAGAAAGTCCGGCAATCAGCGCTGTCTGGGCAGAAGACCCGGTCCAGCGCAAGAACATGACATTCAGCACCGACTTGGCAGCGACAACACCAAAAGCCACAAGCAAAACGCTGAACAGCTGATCCCAGATGAACTGCAGATCGATCAGCAATCCGATAGAGAGGAAAAAGATGACCAGAAGAACGCTCTGGATTGGCTCAACCACAGGAATGATACGGCTGCGCAACGTTGAATTGCCCACACAGATACCAGCCAGAAATGCACCATAGGCGGGTGACATACCGGCAACGCCGGAGATGGCGGCGGCAGAAAAGCATAACGCCAGCGCGCCGAGCGCAAGCAGCTCCACCTTATCCTCGACCTTGTCGGAAAACGGCACTTTCAACTTGCCAAACCGACTGAAATACCAGAGCAGACCGGCCATGATGCCAACGGCCACGACAACCTTTATCAGCGTCTGGGTGACATCAAAGCCGTCACCGCCAAAGCTCGATACAAAAATCAACATCGGAACAACGGCAATATCCTGCGCAATCAGCACGCCGACCGCGATTTTACCTGCATCGCCGCGCAAAGCTCCCATTTCATCGAGCATCTTCATCGCAACAACGGTCGAAGAGATTGCAAACACAAAGGACAGGATCACGACCTCACGCGTCGTCGCCTCCAGCGCAAAGCCTATAATGCCTGCCAGTATGGCCGCCGTTGCCAATTGCCCCAGCACCACAAGAAGCGCCTGCTTCAGTGAGAGAACAAAGGCACGAATCGACAATTCCATGCCGATGAAGAACAGCAGAACCACAACGCCCATCTCACCCAGAAAAGCGATATCGGCATCCTCGGAGATCAGGCCGAACCCCGTCGGCCCAAGAAGAATCCCGGCCAGAATGAAACCCACGAGGGGCGGTTGCCGCAACCAGAGAAAGCCAAGCCCTGCCAGCGCTGCGACCGCAATCACAAGTGCTATCGGCACAAACGCACCGCCATGCGCTCCCGCCTGGTTCACTGCTTCATGGACCGCTGTTTCCATCTGAATATTACTCCGTCTGGCCGGTTTCAAGAACCGATGCCGCTGCAGGAAACTCAACCAGTGACATCAGGCGTCAAACATCCGGTCTAATCACAAACCTTAAAAATCAAACTAACGGCACTATCCCCCACCCTGAGACCACACCTGATATGTGCCGCATGATCGCAAAACTGGCACAGAGTAGTCTTCGGCTCAGTTTTTCCACCGTTCAGGACAAGAATGATAAAGATTGGTGCTGGTTCAGCTGCACCGCAACAACGATTTTTCTTTGAACATGGCGTGATCTGTCATATGATCGATACACAACACGATGGAGGAGACGACATGAGTTTATCACGGTCCCTGCATACTATATTGATCGGCGCCGCCTTCGCATTCATTGCGTTTATGTTGTTCGTTTAAGCGGCCCTGATACAAACCTGCAAAGACATCGATATTTATCCGGTTCCTGCGGGAACCGGACAAGGCATTTCTGCGTTTCGTTACTGCGAGCAATAGAAGAAAAAATCTGTCTCAGCCGCAGATCTGCCGAAATTGGCGCGCCTTGTTCAAGCGCTTCAGGCAGGCGTCACGTATGAGCCAGAGAAATTCACAGAACCGGAGGTATCGAAATGTTTGAACGCGGCATATCGGCCAATGAAATTCTTGAGAAAGTTCGTCCTTCCGAGCATTCTCACCATTTTACCGATACCCTTCGCGGTGAAGTGAATGCACTGAGCAACGTGGCGCGCAAGCACCCCGCCGCAAGTGGATCCACGCTCGCAGCTGTCAGCCTGGTGGCCTTCGGACTTGGCTTTTTGGCCGGACACCTCGAAAGCGATGCGCGCAAGCCTGTTAAAACGTTTTTCAAAAAGCGTCGGCGACGCTTCGGACGCGGCGCACGCCGTGGCCCATTCGCCTGATCCTGCCCTGACGATCCATCGGGGGCAAGGCAGTCTGCCGTGGTCTAAATTCTGGCGGGCTGTCTGACGTGATAGGCGCGGTCAAAACCAAGCAGGCTCGCAGCCGGTCACGACGCAAGATTCCGCTCGATTGTTACCGCAAGGGCTGACTGGATCGAAGCAAGAAAACGAGATGTCAGTGCAGGCTATACACTTAAGCGGACAGGATTTTGCAAGATTTCCGCTACGTCTAAGAAGATGAAATCACTTAGAAAATGGTCGGGGCGGCGGGATTCGAACCCACGACCCCTTGACCCCCAGTCAAGTGCGCTACCGGGCTGCGCTACGCCCCGACCTACCGTAACGGTGCGTTTCCTCTAGACTTTCGCCGCATCAAGCGCAAGAGGCAAATTGCGGTTAATCTGCAAAATCGGAAAATTTGCCTTGATGGGCGTGCTAGCGGAACGAAGCTCCCACGAGATGTTGGCAGCGCGGTCGCTACACAATCGGGCTGCCCCTACAACCGGTCCTTTTAGGAGCAGCACCAGTGAAGGTGCGTCTTGTGACCGTGGACATGAGACTTCCGCGACAAGACTGCCGCGCTTGATCCCCACAGCAGCGTGCTTTCCGAAAATCGGAATCGATTTTCGGAAAGCACGCTGCGTAAATTCAATAAGTTAGAGCGACCTTTTTGCATCCGAATGGATGCACGGCGCTCTAATCGAGAAAGCGGAACTGAGAGGCGATCCACCAGACTTCTGCACAAATGGCAACAATCGCTACACCAAAGTGATAGCTTTTTCGCCGGACAAAAATGCTGGCGATGCACATGAGGCAAAGAAGTGTCTGGCGTATTGGGTAGATGGCTCCGAGGGCCTGAAAATATGTTGCGCCTTTCAGCGCGGAATCCAGCATATCGACCATAAAAATGGCTGCGAGAAGTCCGTAGAACCATTGCTGACGGGAGTGAAAATAATCCCGGTAGCCAGCATATTCTTTAAGGTCATCGGGAAATAGTAAAGCCGAAACGAAGAAAATCAACGCCGCATAGCCAAGCACAAACACATACTCGCTGAAATGCCAGCGCGTGACCCGGTAAAGACCAAATTCAAACCACCAGAAATGGATGACAGTCAGAAGCATAAAGAACACCCACGCCAGATGCGGGAGATATATCTTATTGCGGGCCGGGTGCTGCACAAAGCGGGAGAGGCCGGTGAGCAAGCGCGTTACGCTCAGCCCGGTTACAACACCAATAACAATCCGCACATGGGTAAAAGCCTGCGGGTCTGATGTAACACTGGTGGCCAAAACCGGTTCACTCATATGTCGCCTCTGTCTCCGACAGATCTCTCACTCTTTCACCAGCCGAAGCTCTAACCGGTCCCGAATGCAAAAGGATGGCATTCTGACGCAAGGCGCTGTCATGCCGATGCCGGGCGGAAAACGTTGCATATCTCAAAATCGCAACATGCCTTGCTTATTGCGTTTTATCAGATCAAACCCACCCGGTCGATAAAGCACTTTCCCAGTCCTTCATACCGCTTTCGCGCGCCAGCGCGACAGAGCGCCGGGTATCATAGGGCACCTGATGGAAGGACGGTTGCCATCCCCGTTCGGTCTTTTCAATGGTCGCATAGGCTGCAAACGGGGTTGCGGTTTCAAGCTTATGGTCAAATGGCAGAAAGTAAGAAAAACCCGGACAACCGACGCTGCCGGGGTTAACGATCAGACGACCATCACTCAGCCACACCGACCGGGCAATATGAGAATGCCCGCAAAGCATCAGAGGGTAGTTCACACCTTCAGCCTCGGCCTCGATCTCAGCGAGCGGCCTGAGTGTAAACTGCCCGGTTTCCAGAAGCGTTTCCGTCCACATGACCTGATCGCTTGCCGGTGTGGCGTGACAGAGATAAACGTCATTTGCGACCACAAGTGCGGCCGGCATGTCGCGAACCCATTGCAAATGCTCATCAGACAGCTGGCGATAGGCCGGCTGCTCCCAGTCGCCCATTGCCTCAAACGGCCGATCGACAAGTGCGCGGTCATGATTGCCCCGAACCGTCGGCAGATCGAGCGGCATCAGGCGTTCGGCGGTCTCACCAGCCAGAAGCGGCGAAGAAAAGCTATCACCGAGATTGACGATAAGGTCGGGCTGATGGCGCTCGATATCCGCCAGAACCGCATCCAGTGCATCGACATTGCCGTGGATATCCGCAATCGCTGCAATCTTCATAAAACTCAGCTCCCCCGATAGGTTGAGTAGCTGTATGCGGAAAGAAGCAGCGGCACATGGTAATGCGCCGTTTCATCGGCAATCGTGAAGCGCAGCGGGATATCTTCCAGAAAAGCGGGCTGAGCAGACGTCGCCCCGGTCCGCCTGAGATAGTCCCCGGAATGAAAGACCATCTCATATTGACCGGCCTCGATCTCTTCCGGCTTCAGAACGGCCCCGCCATCAATTCGGCCATCATCATTGGTGAAAACGGTTTTGATAAACTCGCGACCGGCGCGACCGACCCGGTAGACGTCAATTTTCATGTCATCGGCCGGCTGGCCGATTGCGGTATCGAGTACGTGTGTTGTCAGTCCGGTCAAAGTGGGCTCTCCTCGATCACAAACAAAGCTGGGTAGAAATACTCTTCGAGATTGTGGCCGGGTCCGGCACGATCCACAACCAGAAAATCACTTGTTTCACCAAGTGTCATCAGTGGATGATGCCAGACATTCGCGAAATAGTTCACGCCCTGCCCTGGCTCGGCTTTGAAAACACGCGGCTTACCCGGCGTCCCGCCCATATCTTCGGCGACGATTACCAGAAACGGGCGCCCGCTCAGTGGCGAGAAACTCTGGCTTCCAAATGGGTGCCGCTCCATCATATCGACATGATAGGGAAACTTTCGCGGCTCTCCGCGAAAGATACTGATTGCCACTGTCGCGTCTTCTCCAAGCGCCTCGGCCGATGACAGCGCGTTGAAGCGCGCTGTCGTACCACCATTGATCATCACGACTTTTTCCGGATCGGGCCAGACGACATCACCAAACGGGCGGAACAGTTCCGGCGTCAGAGGCTCGATTGCAAGCCGGATGCTCATCAGCCCTTCACCCCGTAAAGCCGCAGGCGGCTCACGCCTCCATCGGGATAGATAGCAAACCGGACATGCGTCACCGGCCCAATGTCGCTGATAGCACCGCCGCTGATTTCGTGGATATGGTCAGCCTGAAGCTGAGTCTTATCCAGAACAGGCGTCCAGTTTTCACTGTCTGCTATCTGCGCATCGGTGAAAACATCGGGCTGGTCTGGCAGGTTGGCTCCCAAAAGCGCGCAACTGTGCGGGAAATTCCCTTTGAAATGGGCTGTATCCACGACCATACGGCGAATGATCCCAGGATGACCAAGCTTCAGGATCACCCAGTCATGACCCGGCCCGCGCCGCCGTGCGGTTTCCCAGCCATCACCCATATTGACACCCCGACCGGGGGCCAGCATACGATCAGGATGACCGAAATGGGCATCAGACCAATGCAGCGCATGCGTTCCACCAAAAATATAAGCCAGATCGACTTCTTCGCTGGCGCCGACCTTGTTCCAGTTGAAATAAGCAGAACCGTAGGCTCTCAAACGTGCAATTCCGCCATCGGGATACATATGGATACGCAGATGCGTAAACACCATCTGACGCTTTTCCTGATCCAGCTCGACAAAATGATGGCTGCTCGGCCCCAGATCGGTCACACCCAGAATATCCTGCCAGTCGGCGTTGGCATCCGGTTCTCCGCTTTCCATGAAGCAGCCCTGTATCGAGCACTGCGGCGGATAGTTTCCGGTAAAGTGGGTGGTATCGATATCGAAGCCCCGAATGCGCCCCGGCATGGCAAGGCGGATAATCGCCCAGTCATGTCCCGGCTCGCGTTTACGGCGGCTTTCCCAACCGTCCATCCACTTGCCATGTTCATCATATTCACCCGGCAGAAACACCGGTGAATCATCCTTCAGCATACGCGCCAGCGGGGCGAAAAACTGGTCAGTTGCATAAATTGCGCGCGCACCCAGCCGTGCCGATGCCAGATTGATTGCGCCAATGGCAAAATCCGGCAGGGCGACACTTTTTTCTTGTTCAGACATTCATCACTCCGAGAGAAGGGCTTTTAATCTTATTTCGGCGATCTTCTCGACCTGCTGACAGGCATCAGCCTTCTCCGCATCGGCAGGATTTTCAATCCGGCGCCGAAAAGCGGCAAGAATATCGTCCTTATCGAGCCCTGAGACTGCAATTATGAAAGGAAAACCGAACTTATCTATATAGGCAGTGTTGAGTTTCGTAAACTCTGCGTGCTCGGCCTCTGACAAACGATCAAGACCAGCACCCGCCTGTTCCTTGCGGCTGTCTTCGGTCAGATCACCAGCAACAGCAAGCTTGCCTGCCAGATCCGGATGCGCCCGAAGAACTCCAAGCCGCTCATCCGAACCAGCGGCACGAAAAACCTCGCAAAGCGCGGCGTGAACACCTTTTGCGGTCAACGGCTCGCAAACGAGTCCCTGATCATAAGCGCGTTCCGCAATAAACGGGGAGTGCTCGAACACACCACCAAAACGGCGAATGAATTCATCACGCTCAATCATGCAGAGGCTCCTTCCGGATAATGTTTTTCATGCCAGTGCCGCGCAATATCCACCCGGCGTGGCAACCAGACCTTGTCATGGTTGAGCACATAATCGAGGAAGCGTTTCAGCGCGGCAGCACGGCCCGGCTTGCCAGCCAGACGGCAATGCAGACCAACCGACATCATTTTTGGCATCCCTTCGCGCCCTTCTTCATAAAGCGTATCGAAGGCATCCTTCAGATAATTGAAAAACTGATCTCCGGCATTAAACCCTTGCGGTGTCGCAAACCGCATATCGTTGTTGTCCAGAGTATAGGGAATGCGCAGGAACGGCTTGCCCTCCGGTGTACTGACCCAATAGGGCAGGTCATCGTCATAGCAATCGGACGAATAGAGAAACCCGCCCTCTTCCATGACCAGCTTCAGCGTATTATCCGACGGTTTCCCCTGATAGAAACCGTAAGGGCGCTCTCCGGTGACTTCCGTATGAAGCCGAACAGCTTCAAGAATATGAGCGCGTTCAGTCTCTATGTCGAAGTCTTTATACTCCAGCCAGCGCAACCCATGGCTGGCAATCTCCCAGCCAGCTTCTTTCATCGCCGCGACAGCTTCCGGGTTGCGGGCCATCGCCACGGAAACCCCATAAACCGTTGCCGGAACCCTGAACTTCGTGAAGGTCCGCCACAGTCGCCAGAATCCGGCTCGCGAGCCGTATTCATAGAGCGATTCCATGTTCTGGTTTCGCTGCCCAGGCCACGGGGCTGCCCCGACGATTTCAGATAACAGGCACTCAGAGGCGGGATCACCATCGAGAATGCAGGATTCTCCACCCTCTTCATAATTAATGACAAATTGCACCGCGATACGGGCATCGCCCGGCCAGAGCGGGTCAGGCCCTTGCCGTCCATAGCCAACGAGATCACGCGGATAGTCGCTCAGATCAGCGTACATTGATTCCCCTATGTTATTGATCGCGCAAACGTTAGCACTGTCGACAACATGTGGAAAGCCGCAAGCGCACCCGCTCGATGCGGCCAAAAGGCGTCAGGCTGTCTGCCGTGCTGGCAAAGCCCCCATGGGGTGCAGTGAGTGCACGATGAATGGCGCGCCTGGCTCTTCCTCGACAAACAAAGCAAGACTGCCGACTTCAACCGGCTCAAGCAGAACCGGCCCGAAGAATTCCCGAACAAGGCGTTCAATCCGGTCAGCGTCCTGAGGGGGAAGCTTGCCTGTCAGTGTGAGATGAAAATGAAAGGCTGACATGACATCCGGCTCACCCCAGCGATAAAGATTGGCAAACTGCGTTGGCGTCAGATCACCCGTATCACGACGTTCAAATTCAGCATCGCTCATCGGCGCACGAAAATAATCAAGGTCACTGACGACGGACGCAGCCAGCGCATCCATAGCCGGAGCGTTGACCAAAGGGGATAATGTGAGCATATCGCGAAATCGGGTGACCGCAAGGGGAGACAATAAAAACGGCTCCCAGCGCGTCGCAAATCGCATCAGGGCATTGAGCAGCATGGCCTCACTCAGCCCTTCGGCCAGAACGAACGGTGACTTAAGCATCGCCTGAAAACCATAACGACGAGGCACAGCGGTATGATAAGCGATTTCATGCAGGCCACAGCCCCTGATGAACTGTGGCTCAAAAGAAACGTTTGAAAACGCATTTCGGCCAAGCCAGTTCGCACCGACAATGCCAAGAGCATCATAGGGCGGCGGCGTAAATGAAATTACGTAACGTTTTTTCTCGGCGCACATCGTCATCACATGAAAGCATTATTATTCTGTATTTCATGATATACGCGTGTTTAGTGACACCGATACGACAGAATTATCTTACAATATTATAATTCCAAGCGATTTTATTGCGCTCTTTTCAAATAAATCTGAATATCAAATATATCCGGAAGCTGTTTCGTCGCTTCCTCTTTACAGCAGGCAAGCTCAATAGCGTGCTGCGCCAGAACATGCGCAATACCGAACGATGTTTTAAAGCCACCGCCCAGAGCAATGATATCCGGATAAGAGGCAATCTGACCGATCATCGGCTCACGATGCACACCGCGTGGGCGAAGCCCGGCCCAGCGCTCGATGACCGGTGCGTCAGCGAGAATGGG
Source organism: Martelella mediterranea (assembly GCF_004342225.1). Classification (GTDB taxonomy): domain Bacteria; phylum Pseudomonadota; class Alphaproteobacteria; order Rhizobiales; family Rhizobiaceae; genus Martelella; species Martelella mediterranea_B. The sequence goes on from NZ_SMAR01000017.1 coordinate 9,191, forward strand.
CACGGCTTTGCGAGCCTTCGCGATTAACGCCTCAAGTTTCTCGTCTGTATCAAGCTCAGTTTCGAATTCATCTTCACTGGTCGAGCCGACGGCCACCTGACCGCCTTCATGCGCGATTACATAAAGACCGTCATCAAAGAGAACCGGCAGCGCCGGATCAAGTTCGGCCTTCAGGAGAGCAGCCTGTCCCTTTACCGGCCGTCCGAGCGGCTTTCCAGACGGGGCAAAAAGCGGCTGCAGCAGAGTGAAGGCTTCGACACCGGCAGAAACAATCAGTTTGCCAAAGGCAATCCGACCACCATCTGCGAGATTGACATGATTGCTCTTCTCACTGATTCCGGCAACACTGGTGCCCTCGCAGACACGAACATGCCGCGCCTGCTTCAAAAAGTGGCAAAGAACACCGACCATGCTGCGTGGAAAGACATGTGCGGCAAAATCCTCAACCACATAGGCCAGGACATCATCCCGTCCCGCTGGCCAGCCATCAGCCGGGCTCTCATTGACCACCGACCAGCGAAATGACCGCTGCCCTAAAGACCAGTTTTCTGCAGCAGCCTGCTCTCGCAAAAGCGCGGTCTTCACCTGCCGCTCGCTGTAAAGCGGCATGATGCGCCCTGAGCGCCGGTATCCGGTTTTCTGGCCTGTTTCAGCCTCAAGCTCTGCAGCCAGCGCCTCCAATGAAGCCAAAGCCTCAAACTGGAACTGCTTCTTCTGATCCCACTGATCCGGCATATAGGCCATCAAGGCGCCAAGAAGACCATTACTACCGCCCTGCCCCAGCAGGTCGCGCTCCAGCAGCAGCGTATTAATGCCCGCTTTTTCCGCAAAATAGGCAGCCCAGAGCCCCATGATTCCACCACCGACGATGACGAGATCGGCAGCAATATCGGTGCAAGGAGATTGACGGGCAGAAGGTGACGTTCTATCGGCTTTTTCCATGTGCGATGCGGACCACAAACACGATCAGGATGCAAGCAAAACCGGCACGTCCGGGAAAGGCAGCGGCTCGGCCCTGGAGTGGCATGACGGCGACATGCCGTTTTCGCCCCTGTTTCAGGATCATTATTATTCAAAGGCTGATGGCCGCGCTGAATGTAATCATGTTTTCATCGGTGCCAACCGCCTTCCAGAACGCTGGCCGAAAAACGACACTTTCCGCATCGGCGAGCTGGGTTTTGGAACCGGGCTGAACTTCTGCGAAACAGCAAGACAGTTCCGTCTGGCACGCCTGCCCGATGCGCGACTTGAGTTCATCTCGTTCGAGCGTTTCCCTATGAAGGGCAGCGAGATTGCAAAAGCCCTGTCGCACTGGCCGGAAATCCAAAAAGAAGCGAACATGCTGGTGAAGAACTGGCAGGACACCCCGGATGACGTGATCGAGATCGCATTTGCCCCGAATATCAGGCTTCAGGTTTTCTGCGGCGATGCCTTCGAACGCCTTTCCAGTTTTCCGGGCGCCTGTGACGCATGGTTTCTCGATGGCTTCGCGCCATCGCGCAATCCGGATATGTGGACAGGCCCATCGATGCAGGCCGTTTTTGATCACACAATCACGGGCGGTACGTTTGCCACCTACACCGCTGCCGGTTTCGTGCGCCGTCATCTTATCGCAGCAGGCTTTGAGGTAGAAAAGCGCCCGGGCTTTGCCGGAAAGCGGGAAATGCTGGCTGGCATAAGGCCGGTATCGGGCAATGTCTGAAAGGTTTTGCTTGACTTTTAGCAGCCCAGCGACCATTTAACCGACAGCTTTCCACCTTTTCGCATGCCGCGTGAGCATGCCCGTTGGATGATAAACCTGCACTCACAGGTTCCGACAAGTTTGGGTCAAGCGCCACAAAAGGTCGGGTCACACGGATTCGACGCGCGGGAAGGCATTTTTTACCCGACAAGTTCCCACTTCACGCGGGGGTCTTGAAACCAAACGTGACCGGCGGCGAATTTTCGCCCGGCCGGAATGCGTCTTGGTATGCCTTGAAAGGCGCTTTAGATTTGACAAATTTTGACCAACTTGGCCTCAGCGGCCAGATCGTTGCCCGTATTGCCCGCGAAGGTTATGAAACACCGACGCCGATTCAGGAAAAAGCCATTCCGCTGGTTCTGGAAGGCAAGGACCTGATGGGGCTGGCACAGACCGGCACCGGCAAGACTGCAGCCTTTGGCCTGCCGCTGATCGACATGTTGCTGGCCAATGGCCAGAAGCCGCAGCCGCGCAAGGCTCGCTCCCTCATTCTGGCTCCGACCCGTGAGCTTGTGAACCAGATTGCGGAGAACCTGAAAATTTTCGCACGCAAGACGCCGCTGAAGATTTCGATCGTGGTTGGCGGTGCTTCAATCAATCGCCAGCAGCATCAGCTTTCCAGCGGTACAGATATTCTCGTCGCCACGCCGGGCCGTCTGCTCGACCTGCTTGAGCGCAAAGCGCTGTTTCTGGACCGTGTGGAACATCTTGTACTGGATGAAGCCGACCAGATGCTGGATCTGGGTTTCATCCACGACCTGAAAAAGATTGCATCGCTGGTGCCTGATGAGCGCCAGACCATGCTGTTTTCAGCAACCATGCCGAAATCGATCGCCGATCTTTCGAAACGCTTCCTGACCGATCCGGCGCGCGTTGAAGTCAGCCCACCCGGCAAAACAGCGGACAAGGTTGATCAGTCGGTCCACTTCGTTGCCGGAAAGGCAGACAAGACCGAGATTCTGAAGAAATCTCTGACCGACCATCCGGAAGGGCGAACCATCGTTTTCCTGCGCACCAAACATGGCGCTGAAAAGCTGATGAAACATCTCGATTCCAAAGGTTTTTCAGCCGCTTCCATCCATGGCAACAAGAGCCAGGGGCAGCGGGAGCGTGCGCTCAAGGCGTTCAAGAGCGGTCAGGTCAATGTGCTTGTGGCAACCGACGTCGCAGCGCGCGGTATTGACGTTCCAGGTGTCACACACGTCTACAACTACGACCTGCCGGAAGTGGCTGACGCCTACGTTCACCGTATTGGCCGTACGGCACGTGCTGGCAATGACGGCAAGGCGATTGCCTTCTGTGCACCGGATGAAGCCAAGCTTCTGCGCGACATTCAGCGCCTGACCGGCGTTGAAATCTCAGTCGCCAGCGGAGAACCGCATGCCATGGCTGACCGCCCTGCACGTGGACGCGGCAATGGAGCAGGCCGTGGACGCGGTGGACCGCGCAAGCCTGGCAATGGCAACCGCCGTAGCAGCGGGCCTCGGCAAAGCGAGGCCCGTGGCGGCAACCGTGATGGCGCACCAAAGGGTGCGAAGCCGCGCCGCCAGCGTCCGCACCGTGGCGAAAATCGTCAGAGCGCCTAATCCGCCTCGGCATGAATGCTTATAGCAGAAGAAGACGCGGCCCTGTGCTGCGTCTTTTTTATGTCTGCGGGAGGCTCAGCTTCGTCATGCGCCCGTCGTCGACAGGATACACCTGACCGGTAATAAACGCAGCGTCTTCGGAGGCCAGAAAAGCCACCAGTGCGGCAACCTCTTCCGCGCGTCCTGTGCGGCCAAGCGCGTGAATCTTGCCGATGCTGCGCCTAAACGCAGCCGATGCGATTGCTTCAGTCTTGGTGGCGGCCGGAAATCGCACGGTAAACCGATCGTCGTCTGCTGCAACATGACGGATAGTACACGGTGAGATAGAATTTCTGCCCATTTATTAGCCTGGGTGGCTTCACGAGTGCCTGTTTTCAGCGCGCTGCGCCTTAACCAATCCCGAAATTCCTGACGCACACAATGAGGCACGCTGCTTGCATTGACACTAATGTTGTATTCAAATGCTGCCAGAACAACCGGGGGAAGAATACTTTGCCATTCGATGAAATGATGACCGCGGAAAACAGCCCGCGCGAACCCTATAAAGACTATTACGACTGGTACACCCAGCAGAACCCTTCCCATCTGATCGCCAAATCCCGTGATGCTGAGAATATCTTCCGTAAAACCGGGATCACATTTGCAGTTTACGGCCATGCTGACTCGTCTGAAAAGCTGATCCCCTTCGATATTGTTCCAAGGGTGATCGCCGGTCGCGAGTGGCGCAAGCTTGCCGCCGGGATCGAGCAGCGTGTGATTGCTCTCAATGCATTCCTCAAGGACATTTATCACAAGCAGGAAATCATCAAGGCAGGACGCATTCCCCGCAGAATTATTGAGGAGAATGACGCCTATCTGCCCCAGATGATCGGTTTTGAACCACCAGGTGGGGTCTATACGCATATTGTCGGCACAGACATTGTGCGCACCGGCGAAGACCAGTTTTATGTTCTGGAAGACAATGCCCGCACACCTTCGGGCGTTAGCTACATGCTGGAAAACCGGGAAACGATGATGCAGATGTTCCCGGAGCTATTCTATAAAAACCGGGTTCGCCGGGTTGAAGACTACCCGCAGCTTTTACGCCAAAGCCTTTCAACGCTTGCGCCCCCCGGTTTTTCCGGTACGAGACCGCGCGTCGGCGTGCTGACACCGGGCGTCTATAACTCCGCTTACTACGAGCATTCGTTCCTTGCCGATATGATGGGCGTTGAACTTGTCGAGGGCTCTGATCTGCGCGTGATTGATGGCAAGGTGAAAATGCGCACCACCCGCGGATATGAAGCACTGGACGTCATCTATCGCCGTGTGGATGACGACTTCCTCGATCCTATGACATTCCGTCCGGATTCGGCTCTGGGCGTTCCCGGTATTATGGATGTCTACCGCGCAGGACATGTAACGATTGCCAACGCACCGGGCACCGGCATTGCCGACGATAAGGCGATTTATTCCTACATGCCTGAGATCGTTGAGTTCTATACCGGCCAGAAGCCACTTCTGGAGAACGTTCCCACCTGGCGGTGTTCCGAGCCTGAAAGCCTTGCCTACGTGCTGGACAACCTCGCGGATCTGGTCGTCAAGGAAGTGCATGGCTCCGGTGGATATGGCATGCTTGTTGGCCCGGCGGCCAGCAGGAAGGAACTTGCGGACTTCACTGCCAAGCTGAAAGCCAGGCCTGCCAATTATATTGCCCAGCCAACACTTTCGCTCTCGACAGTGCCAATTCTGGCCAAGAAGGGGATAGCCCCGCGCCATGTTGATCTGCGCCCGTATGTTCTGGTTTCTGACCGTGTCAGGATCATGCCGGGTGGCCTCACCCGCGTGGCGCTGAAAGAAGGCTCTCTGGTGGTGAATTCCAGCCAGGGTGGCGGAACCAAAGACACCTGGGTTCTGGAGGACTGATCATGCTGGGAAAAACCGCAAACGGCCTCTACTGGATGTTCCGCTACATCGAACGTGCCGAAAACATTGCCCGTCTGATTGATGCCGGCCAGCGCGTGGCCCTGACGCGCTCGAAAGGTGCAGATGACTGGGATGGCGTGCTGCAAAGCGCCGGTGTGCAGGAGGCTTTTTTTGAAGTCCACGACACGCTGACAGCTGAAAATGCAATTGATTTTCTGTTACGCGACCGCCGCAACCCCTCCAGTGTGATGTCCTGCATAGACGCGGGCAGAAACAATGCCCGGCTGGTGCGAACAGCACTGACCCGTGAAACATGGGAAGCCACGAATGAATGCTGGATTGAGGCCAGAAGCATGCTGGCCGCCCGGTTGAAACCAGCGGATCTGCCGAAAGCGATTGACGCCATCAAGCACAGTACGGCGCTTATTCGCGGTGCCTTTCATGGTTCAATGCTCAGAAATGAGATCTACAACTTTGCCCATATCGGCACGTTTATCGAGCGCGCCGACAACACCAGCCGTATTCTCGACGTGAAATATTATGTTCTGCTGCCCTCGGTTCATCATGTCGGAACGTCGCTGGATAATCTCCAGTGGGAGTCGATTCTGCGTTCGGTTTCGGCCCATCGCGCCTATGGCTGGATGCATGGCGGCGAGTATAAGCCGAGCCAGATTGCTGAGTTTCTGATCCTCGATGTGCAATTGCCGCGCTCGCTGGGTTATTGCTACGAAAAGATCGTGACCAATCTGGACTACCTGGCTGCCGACTACGGACAACGGCTGGAAGCCCACGACACAGCCCATGCCATTCGAAACACCTTGCGCAGCCATAAAATCAAGACAATCATGGACAATGGCCTTCACCAGTTTCTGGAAGATTTTGTAGGACGGAACAACCAGTTGAGCATGCAGATCAGTGAGGGGTACCGCTTTTACGCTTGAAGACAGGCGGAAAAGCGATGACTAGGAAAACGCCATGCTTTTGAACATTAATCATGTAACTGAGTACAGCTATGACGAGCCGGTGCAGTTTTCATTGCAACGCATCAGGCTGACACCGGTCAGCTCAGCCAGCCAGACCGTTCAGGACTGGTCTGTCGCCATTGAAGGCGCAACCAGTGAAGCCGCCTATACAGACCAGTATGGCAATCATGTCCGGCTTGTTTCTGCGGATGGTGAACAGAAAAGCGTTCGCCTTGTTGCTTCGGGCATTGTTGAAACGCGCGATACTGATGGCATTTTCGGCCCCGCGGCGGGAGATGTTCCACTCTGGCTTTATCTGAGGCAAACACCGCTGACCGGAAACGGCGAACACGTTCAATCGCTTGTTGAAAGCCTCCAAGGCGAGACGGATCTTGCACGCCTTCACGACCTGATGGCGCGTCTCTACAACGCAATGACCTTCAAGCCCGGGACGACCACGGTGCAGACGACAGCCGAGGAAGCGCTGAAAGCCCAGTCCGGCGTCTGTCAGGATTACGCGCATATCGTTGTCACCTGCGCACGTCAGATGAAGATACCGGCCCGATATGTCTCAGGTTATCTTTTCATGTCTGAAACGACCCACCAGACGGCCAGTCACGCCTGGGCGGAATGTTATCTGGAAGGCCTGGGCTGGGTTGGCTTTGATGCAGCCAACAAGGTTTGCCCGGATGAACGCTACGTGCGCCTTGCCTGCGGGCTGGACTATACCGAGGCCGCCCCCATCTCCGGGATGACGATTGGTGGTGGTTCGGAGAGCCTCGCCGTCAATCTTCAGGTCGCAAGCCAAAGCCAGTCTCAAAGCCAGAGCTGACCTGAACATAGGTCAGCTGGTGATTTCAGTGAAAAAGGCGGCCCACGAAGCGCCGCCTTTTCTTTTAATTTACAAAAGTTGAAAGCGCGGGCAATTACGCACCACCCGGATAGTTCGGGCTTTCACGCGTGATCGTGACATCGTGTGCATGGCTTTCGCGAAGTCCAGCGTTGGAAATCTGCACGAAAGTGGCCTTTTCCTGATAGTGCTTGATGTCCCGGCCACCGACATAGCCCATAGCAGCGCGCAGACCACCCTGCAGCTGGTGCAGCACAGCGCTGGTCGGCCCCTTGTAAGGCACCTGACCTTCAATACCTTCAGGCACGAGCTTCAGGGTATCGCGCACCTCCGCCTGGAAGTAACGGTCGGCAGAACCACGCGCCATGGCGCCAACGGATCCCATACCGCGATAAGCCTTGAACGAACGTCCCTGATAAAGAAAAACTTCGCCCGGGCTTTCGTCGGTACCGGCCAGTAGCGAGCCGATCATAACAGCGTCTGCACCGGCTGCGATCGCCTTGGCAACATCGCCGGAGAACTTGATACCGCCATCCGCGATCACCGGAATTCCGGCAGCCTTGGCGGTTTCGGAGGCAGCCATGACGGCAGCAAGCTGTGGCACGCCAACGCCTGCAACAATACGTGTCGTGCAGATGGAACCTGGCCCGATCCCGACCTTGACGGCGTCAGCACCGGCATCAATCAACGCCTGCGTACCTTCGGCAGTGGCAACATTGCCAGCCATGACACGGACGGCACTGGAGAGTTTTTTAACACGACCAACGGCATCCAGAACCTTCTGGGAATGCCCATGAGCGGTGTCGACAACGATCAGATCAACGCCGGCATCAACCAGCATTTCGGCACGCTGGAAACCATCGTCACCCACCGAAATGGCAGCGGCTGCCCGAAGCCGGCCCTGCGCATCTTTCGAGGCATTGGGATTAAGCTGCGATTTTTCGATGTCCTTCACCGTGATCAGCCCGACGCAGTGGCCATCGTCGTTAACGACCAGAAGCTTTTCGATGCGATGATGATGAAGCAAACGCTTGGCTTCCTGCTGATCCACCGTCTCACGAACAGTAATCAGGTTATCGCGTGTCATGAGTTCATGAATATGCTGTTCTGGATTGGACGCAAAACGCACATCGCGGTTCGTCAGAATACCGACAAGAAGACCAGCCGTTGTGCCATCGCTCGTTCCCTGCTCAACCACCGGAATGCCGGAGATTTTGTTCGCTTTCATCAAAGCCAGAGCTTCAGCCAGCGTCGCATCCGGTCCGATGGTGACAGGATTGACGACCATGCCGCTTTCAAACTTCTTGACCTGCCGAACCTGCTCGGCTTGCTCATGCGGGGTCAGGTTCCGGTGAATAACACCAATTCCACCAGCCTGAGCCATGGCGATGGCAAGGCGAGCCTCGGTCACAGTGTCCATTGCGGAAGAAAGGATGGGAAGGTTGAGGTCGATGTCCTTCGCGATCGTTGTCGCAATATCGACTTGCCCCGGCATAACGTCCGAGTGACCCGGTTGCAGAAGCACATCATCAAAGGTGAGCGCCTGCATGCCGGTTGCGGCCTGAATAATCTGAGCCATGGCCAATTTCCTTTTTAAAAAATACGAAATGGCCGGGCGGTTAACATCCCGTCCGGTCCCTTGCAGATAATTCTGGAAGTTGGCGAGTGCTCGTAACACGAAGATGAAGATTTGCCAATCCGAAATCAGGAATTCGGATTGGCAAGGATTTCAACGCCTGTGCCAGTGTCTTCTAAAGACGGAACTGATAGGTTTTCGGCATAAACACATAGCCATCACCGCTTTTCTCGACATAGCCGACCGATGGGAACGGCATGTGATAGCCAATGAAGGGCAGTCGCTCGGCAGCAATCATGTCAAAAACGGCCCGGCGACTTTTTGCCGCTGCCTCAGGATCCATATCGAAACGGACATGCCAGTCCGGCCGCTGCAACGAAAGCACGTAGTGATTCGCAGTGTCCGCCGTCAGAACCAGCTGCTCACCGTTTGATTCCAGCATGAAAATCAGATGCCCGGGCGTATGGCCGAAGGCCTCCATGGCTTCGATACCCGGAGCCACGCTGTCACCGCCATTGATGAAGGTTGCCTTTTCAGCCAGCGGCGTGATCAGCTTTTTCACACTCTCATGTCCACCTTCAGCGGGCGTTCCCATTCGGGCTTCATCGCTCCAGAACGCATATTCCTTATCGCCGAAGACATAGCGGGCATTGGGATAGGTCGGCGCACCATCTTCCATAAGCCCCATGATGTGATCACCATGCATGTGAGTGATCACCACAACATCGATATCTTCCGGCTGATAACCATTGGCCCTCAGACCTTCGACGAGACGCCCGGCGCCCCAGGAGCGACCGGCCGCCCCCATGCCTGTATCAAACAGAATGGTCGCATCACCGGTATCGACCAGAACAGGTGCAAAACCGTTGACCATGCGATCTGCAGGAAGAAAGTTCTTCTCCAGCAGAGCAGATACAGTTTCAGGGTCTTGTCCTGTCCCAAAGGTCTCACCGGGATTATCCATCACCCGGGAACCGTCTTCCACGACGAGAATCTTAAAATTGCCGAGACTGAAGCTCTCGGATTTTGGACCGTCGGACACCGGCATCGCCTCACTTTCCTGAGCCCGCGCAGCGCCTGAAGACAGACCTGTCAGCACAGCTGGCGCGGCAAAGGCAGAAAGCCCTGCCCCAAGCATCAGACTGCGCCTTTGAATTCCATTGTCATTCTTCATCACCATATCCTCCTGCTAAACGTCAAGTTTATGGCACCACCCCGTTCAGGGCGGTTGCTGAATTGCGATCTCTCATCTGAATTTGAACATCAGTAGCGGATTTCAATGTGCCTTCGTGCATGAACGGGCTTTTCAGGTCTCACGTTTGCGTGAAAATGAAATCTTGTCCCGCCATTGGAATTCACGTCCTCTGCGGGTAGTTAAAGCCTGCCTTTGTCATATTTCCATTTTCAGAATGTGCTCTCATGAATCCAGTTGTTCCTCTCATCATGGCCGTTGCTCTTTTCATGGAGCAGATGGATTCCACTGTGATCTCGACAGCACTGCCCGCTATCGCCGATGATCTGGGTGTCGGACCGATCACACTGAAACTGGCACTGACAACCTATATGGTGGCGCTGGCGATCTTCATTCCGGTTTCAGGTTGGGCAGCAGACCGCTTCGGTGCCAAGCGGGTGTTCCGTCTGGCGATCATCGTTTTTCTGATCGGTTCTGTGTTTTGTGCAGTGTCCGGAAACCTGCTTGAATTTGTCGCATCGCGCTTTTTGCAGGGCATGGGCGGTGCCATGATGACGCCGGTCGGCAGGCTGGTGATCCTGCGCACAACTGAGCGCAAGGAACTCGTGCGCGCCATGGCGCTTTTGACCATTCCCGCACTGATTGGCCCCATGGCAGGGCCTCCGCTTGGCGGCTTTCTGACGACCTACTTTTCCTGGCACTGGATTTTTCTGATCAACGTTCCGATCGGACTGATCGGACTCGTCATGTCGGCAATTTTTCTGCCCGAGATCGACGATGAGCCGCCCTCCAAGCTGGACTGGAAGGGTTTCTTTCTTCTGGCGACCGCAGCGTCCGGCATCGTGTTCGGCATGTCTGTGATCAGCCTGCCTGCGCTTCCACCGGCAACCGGCTTCATCGCAACACTGTTCGGCATACTGGCAGCATTTCTCTATGTCCGGCATGCCGTCGCTGTCGAAAAGCCGCTTCTCAACCTGGCTATATTTTCCGACACGTCCTTCAGAGTCGCCACCGCGGCGGCAACCTTCTTCCGTATGGCAACGGGCGCCTTTCCATTTTTGATGCCTTTGATGCTGCAGCTGGGATTCGGTATGAGCCCGTTTGAATCCGGCATGATCACCTTTGTTGGTGCTGCCGGAGCGCTGGCGACCAAATTTGTCGCACCGCGCATTTTTGCGCTTCTGGGTTTTAAAAATGTGCTGCTGACCGCCTCTGCTGTCGTTGCAATGCTCACGATAACACTGGCATTTTTCGAGGCCAACACACCCCATCTGATTATGCTGGGAATCCTGTTCTTCCTTGGCCTTGGACGGTCATTCTTTTTCACCGGTGTCAATGCGCTGGCCTATGCCGATATCGACAAGTCGCAGGCCAGTCAGGCCACAGCCATGAGCGCAATGTTTCAGCAGGCGAGTTTTGCGCTGGGCGTTGCCTTCGCCGCAGTCATTCTGGAATTTGCCAACCACTTCACCGATGGCGAACTGACAGTCGCGCACTTCCATATTGCCTTTCTGGTGGTCGCGATTGTGGGTCTTGCTTCCGTGCTCCCCCTGCTCAGCCTGAAAGCCGATGCGGGATCAGAGGTCTCAGGTCACAGGCAGTAATCGCCCGAAAAGGCGTTCTGCCCGACATCAGAAAAAGCGATTTCCAGATAGCAGGGCCGCACTTCTAGTCTCGTGTTTTGCAAGACAGGAGCGCATCATGGGAAACAATGTTTCAGCCTCAGGAACCGCCGGCAGAGCGTCGGCAAGGGCAGACCGCGAACAACCGGATCCACCGCGCGTGCCTTTCCGCTCGGCGAGCAGACCATCGGATACGCGCTTTCCCGCACTTGAAGCCAGAGGCAGGCGCACAGAGCCAAATATTTATAGTGAACTGCCGTCAGCTGCGACAACGTCCTCCGCTTCTTCTGCAACTCAACCTTCATCGAGCCGTGTTTATGAAGCTGCAATGCCAACCCCAAGGCATTTGCCCACAACCATGGAGCCCCGTAGAAATCCTCCAAAGCCACCGTTGCCGCCACGCGGAACTGCCACAGAATCCGCGCCGCCGCCGCGCCCACCACGCAATCACGCTACGGCAACATCAGCACCGCCACTTCCGCCACGCGGAACTGCGGCAGAATCTGCACCTCCGCCGCGTCCACCACGTTGATAGCGCGGATAAGAAGCTGCAACGCACACAGATCAGCCCGCCGAGACAAGAGGGCTTAAAGAGCTGGATGTTATCGCAGGTTTGCTCACGCTTTCAGCAATCCCGTCATACGCATCCAGCCGATAAGCAGCCGGTGCCACTCCAGCGCCGGGGCATCCTTTCCGGCAGCTTTGAACCCGTGACCACCATCGCGATAGATGTGCAGCTCCGCCGGAACCCGATGGCGACGCAAAGCCGCGTAAAAACCGAGAGCGTTTTCTGCCGGAACCGAAGTGTCGTCATCGGCCAGAACCATAAAGGTCTGTGGCGTATCCGGCCCGACATGGCGATCCGGCGTGTAAGCCGCTTTCGTTTCATCATCCGGCGTATTGCCCAAAAGCGCCTGCCGCGAACCTTCGTGGACGAAGGGATCAAACATCGTGATCACCGGATAGACCAGCGCCAGGAAATCGGGTCTGGCGGAGATCTCATCAAGGTGGTCAACCTGACGATAGACTTCCCGATCAAAAGCTGTTGCAAGCGAAGCAGCCATGTGCCCCGCCGCCGAATAGCCCATAAACAGGATTTTGTGCGGATCGAGCCCCCAGCTCAGTGCATTGCCGCGCACCTGCCGCATCGCCCGCTGCGCATCGGCCAGTGGAACGTCGCTTGCATTTTCGTGCCCCTCCCCCGGCAAACGATAGGTCATGATGAAGGTTGTCACCCCGAGGGAAGCAAGATGCTGGCCAAGCCGGTAGCCTTCCGCATCGGCAGCTATACGCTGATAGCCGCCACCGGGGGCAGCAATCAGCGAAACACCATTGGGGTACTGAGGAACAATCGCAGTTAAGGATGGCGCGCTGATGCCTGTGATCACGCGGTCAGTGCGAAACAGCGAAGGGCTGCGCTCGGTTACGACCATTTGCAGATGATCGGGCGTGCCCTCCGGCGTTCCATGCCAGAGCGGAATAACCTGTTCATCACGAAGCCCTGCCCCAGACATGCACTCGCTCCCTTCCCCATGACACGTTCAGATGACCGGATAAAACCGACGGTGCTTTTGTTGTCGTCCTGTCTTCGAAGATTTTCAAGACCATTATCGGCTTATCTCCGACCGCCACCGCGACCGATCATCGTTGTGTCGCCAGAGAAGCAAGCTCGAAACGAAAATTTGCGATCATAAAATTTGACATTTCGAAAATAAACGCGCATTTATTCCTTGATAATTATCAGAATGCCGGCTTTTCACACGCTTTGCGCGGTGATCAAACGTCCGGCATTCGCAAACAATGGCACAAGGGAGGGACCGTGATGCCAGGTGCGGCTTCCAGCAAAAAACCGGTTGATATCTTTGTCATTGGCGGTGGCGTAAACGGTGTCGGGATCGCACGGGATGCGGTTGGCCGTGGCTTGTCTGTGGCGCTCGCAGAAATGAACGATCTGGCCTGGGCCACCTCGTCAGCCTCGACCAAGCTTTTCCATGGTGGGTTGCGCTATCTGGAATATTACGAGTTCCGGCTGGTCCGCGAGGCTTTGATCGAACGCGAAGTTCTGCTGAACGCAATGCCGCACATTTCATGGCCGATGCGCTTTGTGCTGCCGCACCACAAGGGGTTGAGGCCATGGTGGCTGATCCGGATTGGCCTGTTTCTTTACGACCACCTCGGCGGCCGTAAAATCCTGCCGGCAACACGCACGCTGGATCTGACGAAAGACCCTGCAGGAAAGGCACTGAAGAGCCAGTATCGCAAGGCATTCGAGTATTCCGACTGCTGGGTGCAGGACGCAAGGCTTGTCACCCTGATGGCCCGCGATTCTGCCGAGCGGGGTGTAAGGATCATGACCCGCACGAAGGTCACGGGTGCAGAACAGATTTCCGGTTCAGACGGCAAGATGATCTGGAAGATTTCGCTGGGAAACGCCGACGGTCCGCTTGCCCCGGTCTTCGCACGCGCGCTGGTCAACGCAGGAGGCCCATGGGCTGCGGACGTCATCACCGGCACTTTGCGCCTCAACAGTTCCGAAAGCGTGCGTCTCGTGCGTGGCAGCCATATCGTCACGAAAAAGCTGTTCGACCATGACCGCAGCTATTTCTTTCAGGGCAATGATGGGCGGATTATCTTTGCGATCCCTTATGAGCAGGATTACACGCTGATCGGAACCACGGACAAGGACCATAAAGACGCAGCAGCAAAAGCCGAGTGCACCCCGGAAGAAGCCGAATACCTCTGCCGTTTTGCGTCCGAATATTTCGAAAAACCACTCACACAGGACGACATTGTCTGGACCTATTCCGGCGTTCGCCCCCTGTATGACGATGGTGCTTCATCTGCGACCGCAGCAACGCGCGATTATGTCCTGTCTCTGCGTGAAGAAGGCGCTCCGCTTCTGAGCGTTTTTGGCGGCAAGATCACCACGCACCGAAAGCTGGCAGAAGCAGCACTACACAAACTTTCCCCATTTTTTCCACAGGCTGGCGGTGACTGGACCGCCCGCTCTACACTGCCCGGAGGCGCGTTCAAGGTTGACGCTGTGGATAAACTCATCAGCCGCCTGCAAAGAGATTTTGCGTTTCTTGATGCGGCATGGGCAACCCGCCTTTTCCGCTGCTACGGCGCGGATTGCTGGGAGTTGCTGGGTGCTGCAAGATCAACATCAGATCTCGGACAACACTTCGGCGCCAACCTTTATGAAGCAGAAGTGCGCTGGCTGACTGACAAGGAATTCGCTAAGACGGCTGAGGATATTGTATGGCGTCGCACAAAGCTCGGCCTGAAAATGCAGCGTGAGGAAATCGAACGGCTTGATCAGTGGCTGGACGGACAAGCTTCGTCCCAGGCCTGATAACCGGGCGAGGAGGAGGAAAAATGGGATATATTCTGGCGATTGATCAGGGCACGACTTCGAGCCGGGCCATTCTGTTCAACGAAAAGATGAGGATTATTTCCACAGCGCAGGAAGAGTTCAGGCAAATCTATCCGGCTTCCGGTCTTGTTGAGCACGATCCGGCTGACATCTGGTCAACTGTCGCCGGTACCTGCCGTGAGGCGATTGAGCGCGCTGAAATATCTGCGTCTGAAGTGGCAGCGATTGGCATTGCAAATCAGCGCGAAACCGCCATCATCTGGGATCGCCGCACCGGTCGGCCGATCCACAATGCCATTGTCTGGCAGGACCGGCGCACAGCAGACACCTGTGCGAGACTGCGCGATGAAGGCCATGAGGGCTTCATATCATCCAACACCGGCCTGATCCTCGATCCTTATTTTTCGGCGACCAAAATCGCCTGGCTTCTGGACCATGTGGAAGGCGCGCGCGAAAAGGCAAACGCCGGTCATCTCGCTTTCGGCACAGTCGACACCTATCTGATCTGGCGGCTGACCGGCGGACGCGCGCATGTCACAGACGCCACAAATGCGGCCAGAACAATGCTCTACAACATCCGGAAGGGTGAGTGGGACGAAGACATTTGTGCGCTTCTTGATATCCCGGTTTCACTCTTACCTGAGGTGAAGGACTGCGCGGACGATTTCGGCATGACCCGTGCCGATCTTTTCAGTCGTGAAATTCCGATTTTCGGCGTCGCCGGAGATCAGCAGGCCGCGACGGTGGGACAGGCCTGTTTCGAGCCTGGCATGATCAAATCGACATATGGCACCGGTTGCTTTGCTCTTTTGAACACGGGCGACAAGCTGGTACAGAGCCAGCACAGAATGCTTTCGACCATCGCCTATCAGTTGAACGGCACGCCCACCTATGCTCTGGAAGGCTCTATTTTCATTGCAGGCGCGGTCGTGCAATGGCTTCGGGACGGATTGAAAGTCATCCGCCATGCCAGTGAAACCAATGCGCTGGCCAATACTGCCGACAAGGAGCAGACCCTTTACCTCGTTCCCGCCTTCACCGGCCTTGGCGCACCTTACTGGGACGCGGAAAGCCGCGGCGCAATCTATGGCCTTACGCGCAATTCCGGCCCGGCGGAATTTGCACGCGCTGCTCTTCAAAGTGTCGGCTATCAGACCCGTGATCTTCTTGATGCGATGCATGCCGACTGGGGCAGTCAGGACAGCGCCAATATTCTGCGCGTCGATGGCGGCATGAGCGCCAATGACTGGACGATGCAGTTCCTGGCCGACATCCTGGGCCTTCCCGTCGATCGCCCCAAAGTGGTTGAAACCACCGCTCTCGGTGTCGCCTGGCTGGCCGGAAGCCGTGCCGGCCTTTATCCCGGCCTGACGGAGTTTTCCGAGGCCTGGGCAGTCGATATGCAGTTCAAGCCAAACATGGAGGCGGAGGTGCGTGAAAAGCTTTATGGCGGCTGGAAGGATGCCGTTTCCCGCACACTCGGTGCGATTGGCTGAAACCGCTAGCGCTCCCGCATGGCCCATAACAGGCCGCGCTTCAGGATTGTGCGGCCTTCCGGATGCTTTAGTTCTCTGGCCGCGTGGCCAAGTGCAGAATAAAAAATCCGGCCACTGCCAAACGCGCGTTTAAACGCAACGGGCATGGTGACATTCTCAACAACCGGATCGTATGCGCCGCCGAACGTCGTTGATGCCAGGATATGCACCGATGGATCATAATGCAGATAATACTGCTCTGACCGGTAGGAAAAGTTTGCAAGTCCTTCCATCAAAGGATCGCCTGCATCTTCAATCTTCACTGTAAAATCTATGATATCGCCGGGATGTGCGACCCAGGTAACGCCCACCAGAAAGCGAAACGGAGCGCTTTCCTTGAAACTCGTTGCCAGCGCGCAGTGAAAGCCGCCGAGCCCAAGCCCGTTGCGCACCGCCGCTTGTATCCGGTTTGCAGCATGATCACTGATGTGTTCCCCCGTGACGATAGGCACCAGCAGGTCATAATCATCAAACTGCGCATCAGCAAAGATATTCAGGTCATCGCTGACATCGCTGGTCACACCGGCCTCTCGAAGGATGGCGGCGGTTTCGCAGGCGCAGGTTTCCGGCTCGTGTCCCGGCCACCCGCCCCAGACGATCAGCGCTTTACTCATGCCGCTCCTCTGCGCATCAGTTTTTTAAAAGGTACTGCATCGTCACCAGATCCAGCCAGCGCCCGAACTTGGTGCCAACCTCTGAGTACCGTCCGGTGTGCTCAAATCCCAAACGTTCATGCAGTTTGATAGACACGGCGTTCTCTGCCTCAATCGCGGCAATCATCACATGCACGCCATTCTCGCGGGCGCGCTCCAGAAGAGCCTGCATCAGCTTTTTGCCAGCTCCGCCGCCGCGCTTTTCAGCATGGACATAAACCGAATGCTCAACCGAATGGCGATAGCCATCAAAAGCCCGCCAGTCGCCATAGCTGGCATAGCCGATCACGACACCTTCGTCGTTTTCCGCAACCAGAACCGGGAAGCCTTTGTCATGTCGCGCCGCTAGCCACCCCTTGCGGTTCTCAAGATCGACAATGATTTCGTTCCAGATCGCGGTCGAGTTGACGACTGCATGATTATAGATATCAAGAATGGCCGGAAGATCGGCCTCTACGGCATCGCGAATGAGCATTTTAGGTCCTGATTGCTACGTGTTTACAATCAGGATTTTAGGCAAGTGCGATATTGCAACGCAAGCCACATTGCCTGATGTGCACTAATTTGTCGGCCAGGACCCCTCAAGATAGATTGCCTGCTCGGCCGTCACCTCCAGCGCGCAGGATGCACTCACCGGCCCGGCAATTGTTCCACCTTGCCACTGGCTGTATTCGTAGGCACAACGGTTATCGCGATAGGCAATCCATGAACGCTGCATATCACGCAGTTTTTCAGCAACCTTTTCAATTGCGTGCGGATCGTCTGCCGCGGCCTTGTCAGCTTCCTTCGCACGCTCCATCAGCTGCTTGTAAGTCGCATTCAATCGCGCATCCCAGAAATCCGCCTCCTTGCTGAGGCATGAGATCATACCGATTGTCGTCGAGCCATAATCTGAAGCTTCCTGACAGGCATTGGCAGAAAGACCGACGCAGGCCCGCTCGTCACTGGCGGTGGTCGCAGCCTTTACACAGTCAGCCGTCAGCTTGTCAGAGTATATCACCTGCTCGTCCGCTGCAGCCGCTCCTGCAAGGGGCAAGCCCGCCAGCAGCAAAAGCACTCCGATAAAGAAACGCATGTCACCCTCCCTCTTTCTTTTTCGCTTTCAGCCGGCGGGAACCGCGAGGCTGAAACATGTGAGCACCGCAGCGTAGTGTACCGCTGCGGCAGCAACCACAAATGCATGCCAGATCGCATTCTGGTATTTCAGTTTTTCCCAGACGTGAAAGATCACACCGGCGGTGTAGATAACGCCACCGATCACGATCAGAATACTCGTTGCCATGGGCAGGAGCGGAAAAAGCGGTCTGGCCACGAGAACACCACTCCAACCCATCGCCAGATAAAGCAGAATGGCAACGCGCTCGAACCGGCCGGACCAGATGACTTTAAGGGCAATACCCAAAAGAGCAATCGCCCATATTGCGATCAGCAACCCGAAAATTACGGGGTCAGCTGTACCGCGCTGCAGAAAGGGCGTGTAGGTTGCGGCGATCAGCACAAAAATCGCACTGTGATCCAGTCGCTTCAAAAAGCCCTTGGCACGCGCCGAAGATGCGGGCCAGAGATTGTAAGAACAGGAAATCGCCAGCGCCAGAACGAGCCCCGCAGAGTAGATCCAGGCGGCAGCGATCTCGCCACCATCAGCCCAGACGGTCGCATAGAAAATCAGCACAGTCGCCCCGATGAGCGCCATCACAATGCCGATGCCGTGCACAACACCATCAGCCACAAGCTCGCCAAGTTCATACGGCGTTCCGCGCCGTGCCATTATCTTCATGCACCAAACCTGTTGTCTGCTCACCCTGGAACCAGCAACGCAGCACCACCACCATATCGTGTCTGACCGTAAAATATCATTCAGGCACTTTTGGTGCGATCACAAACACATGCGTTCAAAATCCGGTTCCGAGCGCTGACAACAGGATAATCAATAACGGCCTCACGACAACCGCGCGTTTGCTAATTCATAGCTGACGCGCATTTTTTGCAAAACGGTGTGTAAGGCACGGCTTCCAACCTCTCCGGTGAAATTTCATCGCCGCATTTGACACACAGGCCGAAGCGATCTTCGTCAATCCGCTTCAGTGCAGCATCAATCGCCTTGATTTCATCAGCACCAACATGGCCGAATTCCTCAAGAACTTCATCGTTTTCAGCTTCTGCAGCCCTTTCGGCACTGTCGGCAAGCTTTGTGCGCCCAAGGTCCTTATCAACCTTTTGAAGCCGCGCCAGTATCTCGTTTTTCCGGTCAAGCAGAACGGCTCTGAAGTGGGCCTGATCAACCATCATTTCCTCCCTTTCTCTCATCAGCCAGAACGTCTCCGCCTCAGCGACGAACCAGAACAGAGCAAGGGGCATGACGGACCACGCGATCAGCCGTTGAGCCAATGAGATAATTGGAAATGTCCGGCCGGTGCGAAGCGACGATGATCAGATCTGCCTTCTTCTCTTTGGCACAGGCAAGAATCTCGCGCGCCGGAGGGCCAATCCGAATTTCGATAGCGGCATCGATTTTCGTGCGGGCTTTAAGCTCATGCAACTTGTCTTTGGCATCTGTCACGGCCTTGTCGACAAGGTCTACCGGGACATCGATGGAGAGATAAGACGGCACCTCCTCCACGATATGCATGAGAATGATCTCACCATCAGGATCGCACAACTCAGCAGCTTTTTTCAGTATGTCCATTCCTTTGTCGAGCACTGCCACATCGACAGGAACAACGATCTTCTTGAACATGTCTTCCTCCCAGGCCGAAATTCATGCGCTTAAAACGCATCTCCGACACCCGTCAGTTAAAACCGTTATGCGCTGGCATACAAGGTGAATACCGACACGCCCGGAATGAATGAACCCTGATACCTGGCGCAGCAACCCGCATTGACTAAGATCAAGATTTGCCGGGATCCCGTGCCAGGCTCAGGCTTGCGGAATCTTACGGTGGCGGTGAATATCGCGCCTTTGCGCTCAAAACCGGATCACGGGTAAAGATACAGCCGTTCCCAGTCGGATCGCGGGATGACCTTGCCGATCTTGAAACTGAAATTCTTCACCTTCAGCTCGGTCGAGTCGGCTTCGCAATGATAAGATAGGTGGTACCAGGTTTCGCGGGAGCGAAAGACCGCCCCTTTTGCGTCGATCGTCGTTCCAACAATCTTTGGCGGGCCGAATGTGTAAGCGATCACCTTGTTCGGTGAGAGATCAGAGCGTGCATCGTCAATCCGGTTCAGGGCTTCAATGTCGCAACGCTGCTCCAGCTCTTCCTCAGGCGAAAGACGCTCCAGCTCATTGGTCACACGCTTATTCAGCGCAAATGCCTGCGAACCACATCCCGCGATCAGAACCAGCCCAACTGCAAGCCATACCTTCATTCCGAATTCCTCTGACTGACATCTATCGTAATATAATAACATTCTAACAAAATCATCCTTTGCCCCCGCATCATGTCAGGAACATGGCAAGGCGCTTTCGCCTTGATGAAGCCCGCCCCAACGCCTATCTTCCAGCCTCCATTCAAACCAGAGGTCGGTTCATATCGTGACACGCTTTTCCAATCTTCCACAGCCACCTAAAGCCGCAAAGCACCCCACATCGGATACGCATCACGGCAAAACGCGCGTTGACGATTACGCATGGTTACGGGCTGAGAACTGGCAGGCGATGTTCAAGGATCCGGCCATTCTTGATCCGGCAATCCGTCAGCATCTTGAAGCGGAAAACGACTATATGAAAGCGGCAATGGCCGATACGGAAGCCTTGCAGAAGACCTTGTTCGCAGAAATGCGCGGCAGGATCAAAGAGGATGACAGTTCCGTGCCGATGAAGGATGGGCCATTTGCATACGGCACAGCGTTTCGCACAGGCGGGGAACAACCATACTTCTTCCGCATCCCGCGTGATGGCGATATCGCGGACACTTCAGCGCGAGAAATCCTGCTCGACGGCGACAAGGAAGCATCGGGCAAGGCCTATTTCGATATCGGCGACTTTGATTGCACCACAGATCACAGCCGCGCCAGCTGGAGCTATGACGACAAAGGGTCTGAATTTTACACGATCCGCATTCGTGACCTCACCTCAGGTGAAGACCTTGAGGACAAGCTTGAGAACACCGGCGGCGATGCCGTCTGGGCTCCGGATGGCAAAAGCCTTTTTTACACTGAAGTCGATGAAAACCACCGCCCGTCGAAGGTGTTTCACCATATCATCGGAACAGAGCAGAGCGAAGACCGTCTTGTTTATGAAGAACAGGATCCCGGCTTCTTCGTTGGCATTGACGGATCGCTGATTGATGATTTCATCTATATCGATATTCACGATCATCAGACATCGGAAGTCAGGCTGATCCCGACCAGTGATCTGACGCGCACGCCTGAGGCTGTGGCCGAGCGCGAAACCATGGTTGAATATGACATTACCGAAGGCGGGGATGTTTTTTACATCCTGACCAATGCTGATGGCGCCAAAGACTTCAAAATCATGGAAGCACCTGTGAATGCGCCGGGCAAGGTAAACTGGAAAGAAGTCGTGCCGCATCAGCCGGGCCGCCTGATCCTCAGCCATGTCGCGTATAAACGCCACCTGATCTGGCTTGAGCGCTATAACGGCCTGCCGCGGATCATGATCCGCGAACGGGCCACCGGCGAAGAACACGCGATTGCTTTCGATGAGGAAGCCTATTCACTCGGCCTTCAGGGCTGGGCCGAATATGACACGGATGTCATTCGCTTCTCCTACTCCTCCATGACGACACCAAGCCAGCTCTTCGACTACAATATGGTGACGCGGGAACGCACTTTGCTGAAAACGCAGGAAGTGCCCTCAGGCCATAATCCGGATGATTACATCACCCGCCGGATTTTCGCGAAAGCCGAAGACGGCGCACTGGTCCCGGTCAGCTTGGTTTATCGCAAAGATACACCGCTTGATGGATCAGCCCCCTGCCTGCTCTATGGCTACGGCGCTTATGGCATCGCGGTTCCCGCTTCATTTTCAACCAACTGCCTGTCACTGGCAGATCGCGGCTTTGTTTATGCCATCGCCCATATACGCGGCGGCAAGGACAAGGGTTTTGCCTGGTATGAAAACGGCAAGATGTTTCACAAGAAGAATACGTTTTCCGATTTCATCGCGGCAGCAGATGCACTGGTGGCAGAAGGTTTCACCGCCCACGGAAATATTGTGGCAGAAGGTGGCTCGGCTGGCGGTATGCTGATGGGCGCAATCGCCAATATGGCACCGGAAAAGTTCTCAGGCATTATCGCAGCAGTACCGTTCGTTGACGTTCTGACAACGATGCTGGATGACACTTTGCCACTGACCCCGCCGGAATGGCCGGAATGGGGCAACCCGATCAAATCGGAAGCATCATACGATTATATGGCCAGCTACAGCCCATATGATAATGTTGCAGACAAGTCCTACCCGGCCATTCTTGCGCTTGCCGGACTGACAGATCCGCGGGTTACATATTGGGAACCGGCAAAATGGGTCGCAAAATTGCGAGAGCATACCACCGGAAAAGAGCCTATATTGCTGAAAACCAATATGGACGCCGGACATGGTGGCGCTTCCGGCCGGTTTGAGCGCCTGAATGAAATTGCGCTGGAATATGCATTTGCTATCAAGGTTGCGGAAAAGATGGACGTCTGATCAAAAACAGGCAGTCTGACGCCGTTGAACACGAAGGAGTGCCTGCCGCATGAAACTTGAGATGTCCCGCCGTCTGTGGGTGATTTCGCAAACCATGCGGCAGATCTGGTTCGTTGCGGCGATTTACTGTGTTGCGGGTATCGTGACTGCCCTCATCGGCATTATGCTGAATCCATATATTCCTCCGGGCATAGGCAGAACCATTGGCGCCAATTCAGTCAGTTCATTGCTGACGATCATTGCCAGCAGTATGCTGACTGTGCTGATTTTCTCGCTCAATACCGTGGTTCAGGCAACATCTGCTGCCGCCAGCAGCGCCACGCCACGCGCCGTTGGCACGCTTCTGGAAGACCGTACAGCCCAGTCGGCGCTTTCAACCTTCCTGGGGTCTTTCATTTTCAGCCTCGTTGGCCTTGTTGCTCTGAATACCAATCTTTACGGCGATGGTGGACGTCTCGTCCTGTTCATCGCAACGCTGGCAGTGATCGTGCTGATTGTGATCATCCTGCTGCGCTGGATTAATTATCTGGGCAGGCTCGGTAAGATCAGTCGCACCATTGAACAGGTCGAAGGCTCTGCTTCCACATCGATGCACAACTACCGCAGGAATCCCTATCTTGGTGGTAAGCCCTTTGATGGGAAGCTGCCAGCCGGTTTACATATGATCGAGCTGGATAAGATCGGCTACTTACGGTTTGTCGATATCTCGACGCTTGACACTGTCGCAGAACAGCTCGATGCCGACATTTATATTCTGGAGCGTGCAGGCGCAATGGTGGCCCCGGGACGATATGTGGCCGGCCTGCTGCTGAAAGAAGGCCAGTCACTTCCCGACGAGGAAACGCTTGAAACCCTCCATCATGCATTCACCGTCGGCAATGAGCGCTCCTATACACAAGACCCGCTTTACGGGCTGACAGTCCTTTCGCAGGTCGCCGTCAGGGCTCTGTCGCCTGCCGTCAATGACCCCGGCACCGCCATTGATGTTCTGGGACACCTCATCAGAGTTATGGTGGAAGGCAAAAAGCTGGAGCCGCAAGACGAGCCCAGCCACCCGCGCATTCATGTCCGGGAGATTGAAGCTGTTGATTTCTTCGATGCCGCCTTCACTGCGATTTCCCGGGATGGTGCAGGAATGGCAGAGGTTGGCATTCATCTGCAGCATGCTTTTCATGCGCTGAAGGTTGTTCCGCTGGAGGGCTACGAAGAGGCTGCGGATGCATTTTCGTCTGTTGCGCTTGAGCGCGCCCGTGAGACACTTGCCTTCCGGAGCGATATCGAGAGGCTGGACAGCCTTGTTCAGGGACACAACACAGCCCGTCATATTCTTCAGCGGAACAAATAATCCATATTCTCGTTAAATGAATGAGGGTCGCGGGCGCGATTTGTCGCGTCCAGACTTTCTTTCCGGCGAGCGAAAAGTCGAGATCACGCAGTCGATTTCCTGACGATATCTTCGATACGCTCCCGGATTGCACACTCCGCGTTCGGAACGCTTTGCGTCTGCGGATGTAACCCTGCGTTCCGGTACATTCAAACAGCGCATCCATTAAGGTGATGTCGTTCCGCTCGCCTTGATCCTGCGTCAGGAGATGGTGAACCATGATCATTTTCACAAGTTTTGTTTTTGCGCTCATCGGCCTGTTTCTCGGCGGTGGCGGCGTCTGGCTGATCACATTGGGTGGCAGCTGGTATTACCTTCTTGCAGGCATCGCATTTCTTGCGACCGCCATTTTAATCTTTCTCCGAAATCCGCTTGCGTTCTGGGTCTACGGCCTGACGATCCTCGCTTCGCTCGTATGGGCGCTCTGGGAAGTCGGCTTCGACTGGTGGCAGCTTGGCACACGTGGCGGGCTGATCGTGCTTCTTGGCCTCTGGATGTTACTGCCATGGGTGCGTAAACCGCTTGTTGCAAACGCGAGAGATGAAACAGTCGCCAAAGGAGCAGCCTGGCCGACGGCCATCGCAGCAGCCGTTGCAATCGTTGTTGCCGGGGTTTCCCTGACGACAGACCCTCACGCCATTTCCGGAGAGCTTCCGGGCGCACGCAATTCCGGTGCCGCTCCTGCGGAGACAGTTCCCGCTGGCGAATGGCATGCTTATGGCCGCTCGGAAAAAGGCCAGCGCTATTCGCCACTAGACCAGATCAACACCGATAACGTTGCCAATCTCGAGCTTGCCTGGCAGGCCCGCACCGGCGACATGAAAGTGCCCAATGATGTGGTCGAGACCACCTATGAAAACACCCCACTGATGGTGAATGATACGCTCTATGTGTGCACGCCGCATAGCTGGGCGATGGCGTTTGACGCCAAAACCGGCGAGCAGAAGTGGAAATTTGATCCGAAGATACCGGTCGACGGCAACCGCCAGCATCAGACCTGCCGCGGTGTCACCTATTACGACGACCCCGACATTGCCGAAGGCCAACGCTGCAAGCAGCGCATTTATCTGCCGACTTCGGATGCAAGGCTGATTGCGCTCAATGCCGCCGATGGCACTGTCTGCGAAAGTTTCGCGGATAACGGAACTCTGCACCTTGAGCAGAACATGCCCTACAAAACGCAAGGGTATTATTATTCAACTTCGGCGCCTCTGGCGATCAACGGCAAGATCGTCGTCGGCGGATCAGTGAATGACAATTATTCAACCGATAGTCCCTCGGGCGTGATCAGGGCCTACGACATTGATACCGGCGAACTGCTGTGGAACTTCGATAGCGGCAACCCGACCCAGACAGAGCCGATCGGCCCTGACGAAACCTACACCAAGAATTCGCCGAACAGCTGGTCGGTGATGTCGGGCGACAGCGATCTTGGTCTCATCTACGCACCGATGGGCAATCGCACACCGGATCAGCTTGGCATGAACCGTTCTCCCTCTGAGGAGAAGTATTCATCCGGCATTCTGGCACTTGATGCAGAAACCGGAGAGCCCACCTGGTTCTTCCAGGGTGTTCACCATGACCTTTGGGATATGGATGCCCCTGCCCAGCCTGCTCTTCTTAACCTGACCATTGATGGCGAGAACATTCCTGCCCTGGTCGCGGCGACGAAACAGGGCGAGATTTTCGTGTTGAATCGTCAGACCGGCGAACCTGTACTGCCGGTGGAAGAGGTTCCGGCGCCACAGGAAGGCGCAATTCCGGAGGAAAAGGCGCTTTCCCCGACGCAACCGGTTTCTGCGCTGTCCTTCAAGCCGCCGAAGCTGACGGGCAAGGACATGTGGGGCGCGACACCGCTCGATCAGCTCGCATGCCGTATCAAACTGAAGCAGTACAACTATGAAGGCCGATATACGCCGCCGTCCACCAGCGGAACAATCGTCTATCCGGGCAATTTCGGTACGTTTAACTGGGGATCTGTCGCAATAGATCCGGAGCGCCAGATCATGTTCGGTATGCCGGTCTACATGGCCTATACATCAACCCTGATCCCGAAGAGCGATCCGAGCGCTCCAACTGAAGGTATCAACTCCAATAATGGCGCACCCTATGCCGTTGCCTTCTCCACACTGCTCGGCCCTCTGGGTGTTCCTTGCCAGGCGCCACCATGGGGCTATGTCGCAGGCGCAGATCTGACCACGGGTGACATCGTGTGGAAACATAAGAACGGGACCATTCAGGACATGAACCCGCTGGGTCTCAAGATCAAAATGGGCGTTCCCGGCATTGGTGGTCCGATTGTCACCAAGGGCGGCGTCGCCTTCCTCGGCGCAGCCATGGACAACTATCTGCGCGGTTACAGTGTCACGACCGGTGAGCAACTCTGGGAAGCGCGCCTTCCTGCTGGGGGGCAGGCAACGCCGATGACCTATGAAACCAGTGACGGCACACAATATGTGGTTATCGTGGCTGGCGGGCATGGCTCCGTCGGCACTGAAAGCGGTGATTACATCATGGCCTATAAACTGCCGGAAAGCTGATCTTTCCTCGTCAACAATACAGGCGTCGCCTTCGAGCGGCGCTTTTTTCGTGCAGATATCGAACGGAGTGTTCACTGGTTTCCGGTGCGCCCAGAAAGTGATGATTGTTGACTATCATCACAATAGAGTATTTAAGGCACTTAGAACCCGCCAGCCCGCAATGCGCCCGCGCTTTACATATCAAGCGGACGACTGGTCCCGTAGTTCATCAAAAGTCTATTCTATGAAATACGTTAATACGCTGACTATGGCGATTGGGCTGGCCTGCATCACGGCGCTTGCTCCTCTCGCGACCGATATGTATTTGCCAGCCCTTCCGCTGATTGCAGATGCCCTCAACACAACAGATGGCGCTGTCTCCTACTCGGCCATGACCTTTTTTGCAGGATTTACGGTCGGACAGCTCTTCTACGGCCCGATCTCGGACCGCGTTGGACGCAAGCCTGTAGTCTATTTTGCGCTCGGCCTGTTCATCCTCGGCTCACTCGGTACGATGCTGTCGCAGTCCATCGAAACGATGCTCATCTGGCGTTTTATTCAGGGCCTTGGAGGTTCTGTTGGCATGGTGACATCCATGGCCATGGTGCGCGATCTCTATACGGGCCAGACAGCCGCCAAACTGCTTGCGATCATTATGATGATCACCGGTCTTGCTCCTATTGTCGCGCCTATGGTCGGCAGCCTGATCCTGCTTGTCGCAGGGTGGCGCTCGATCTTCGCATTTTTCGTCGCTTTCGGTATTTTCTCTCTGCTTTATATCCGCTTTATTCTGCCGGAAACGCGCATGGAAGAACTGAGGCAGAATTCTCGGCCCGGCCATGCTGTTATCCACTATGCGCGCCTTCTGACCAGTTCGCATTTCATCCCCTTTGCCGGAACACTGGCTTTGGCGCAGGGTGCATTCTTCGCCTATATCGGCGGCTCATCAGCTGTCTTCATCAACATGAAAGGTCTGTCACCCCAGATGTTCTCGCTTGCTTTCGGATTTAATGCCATCGGCATGGCCGTTGGCGCTCAGGGCGGCGCACGGCTGATCGGTCCGCTCGGTGCGCGCACTGTGGCACGCATTGCCACCTGCACCTACGCGATTTCTCTGACGTCGCTTCTGGCGCTTGAACTGACGGTTGGCACTGAGCTCTGGATGATGATGACTTTGTTCTTCGTTGCCATGATCGCCATGGGCGCAATCCTGACGAACTGCAACATGCTGGCGATGGAAGCGCACGGACAGATTGCCGGTGTCGCAGCGGCGCTTGCCGGTGCGCTTGGCTTTGGTTTCGGCGCAATCGGCACGGGCCTTGTGAGCGCATTTGCAAACGGCACGGCAGTTCCACTTTTCGCAATCATGTCAGGCTTCGCGATCATGGCTGCACTGGTGGCACTGACCAGCTTCGGGCGCGAAAAAGTGCACCCAATGGCACACCCGGAACACCAATAAAGCCCGTAACGCGCCGGACGCGGCTTTTGTTCCCGCCCGGCGCAAAGGTATTTTGACATTTTTCAGGTTGCCGAAAATGGCCTTGGCACCTATGTATTTGGCAAGCGCCAAATCACAAAGTTAGGCTGCCAAAAGGAGTATTGAAGATGGCTTTTGAACTTCCTGAACTGCCCTATGCATATGATGCACTCGCACCATACATGTCGGCTGAGACCCTGGAGTTTCACCACGACAAGCATCACAACACCTATGTGACGACCGGAAACAAGCTGGCTGAAGAAGCTGGTCTGGGAGACCTTCCCGTCGAAGATGTCATGGTCAAGGCATACGGTTCCAATCAGGCACTCTTCAACAATGCTGCCCAGCACTTCAATCACATGCACTTCTGGAAGTGGATGAAGAAAGACGGCGGCGGCAACAAGCTTCCGGGTGCTCTGGAAAGCGCATTTGCTTCTGACCTCGGCGGGTTCGACAAGTTCAAGGCTGACTTTACCGCGGCCGGCGTCGGCCAGTTCGGTTCGGGCTGGGCATGGGTTGCTGTCAAGGATGGCAAGCTTGAAATCATGAAGACACCAAACGGCGAAAACCCGGTTGTTCACGGCGCCAAGCCGATCCTCGGCGTCGACGTCTGGGAACACTCCTATTACATCGACTACCGCAATGCGCGCCCGAAATATCTTGAAGCTTTTGTCGACAACCTTATCAACTGGGACTATGTCGCAGAGCTTTACGAAGCTGCAACGAAGTAAGTCTTCGTTCTCGATTTTCAGAAAAAGCCCGGCCACAGCGCCGGGCTTTTTTGTTTGATCCTGCGGCCATGCGATCAGAGCACCGCGTTTCAAACACCAGACCTGATCATATCGCGGATCTTCACAGCCTTTTCGAAATGATCAAGTTTATGGGTTTTAATCCACCATTCTGCCGCTTCCATCAGAAGCTCAGGATCGTCATTTTTGTTGGCAAAGAAGGCATAAAAAGAAAGACCGACCGCCTCGCCTTTTCTGGCGATCTTCTCTTCGCAAACGGCTATAATCTTTTCACGCAGTTTCGCACGCATGCGACCTCACCTTCGCAGTTCGCCATTGGCTTGCACACATCTGAAACGGATGGCCCAGACGTTCGCATTCAGTCGCGCGCGTGAACAAGCCCGGGAAGAACCCGGCTTACCGTCCGCTCAATCACATCGACCAGCACCATGGTCTGGTGATCGACTTCGATATTGATCGGGTCCCCGGCTGCGTAGTGCGAAAAGGTTGTCTGACGCAGGGTCTCGGGGATAAGATTGATGGTGAAGAGGTTGTCTTCGACCTCGGCCACGGTGAGGCTGCAGCCGTTTACCGCCAGATACCCACGCGGAAAAATGTACTTTGCCCAGTCTTCGGGAACACGAAAGCGGATCAGCGCACCATCGTCAGCAATATGAACCTCCTCAAGCACCGCCGTCGTGGCGATGTGACCGGCAATGACATGACCACCGTTTTCGTCAGTCATTTTCGCTGAACGTTCGACATTGACGCCATCGCCTTCAGAAAAGCGACGAAGGTTGGTGCGCTCCAGCGTGGCGTTCATGGCATCAAAAGTTACTTTCTGGCCCTCCATGCCGGTAACGCTGAGACACACGCCCTCCACATTGACGCTGGCACCAATCTTCAGGTCGGTGAGAAGCTCAGGCGTAAATTCAATCGTAAAGGTCCTGCCACCGGGATATACCTCGACGGCAACCAGAGGCCGGACAGCCTGCACAATTCCTGTATACATTCGAAATAACTCCTGAAACCTCTTTTAAGAAGGCATAGAGCGGATCAGTTTCAAGGGCAACGCGGATTGCGCTATGCCGACCTCTTGAGCGGCAGAGAGAAGGCGTTCTCAAGCGCCAACGACAGCCAGCCGCTCAACTGCTCATCCGTGCAGTCATCGGCATCGACATGATAGAACCCAGTCATTTTTCGCCCGCCCTGCTCCATTGGTTGCAGGGCACCAAGCCGGGCGGCAGCGTCTTCACGTCCCTTGCCAACGCGGAAAAGGTAGTGGCGGATACCGGTTTTCGTACGACTGGCAGCACCCACCATATGGCCATTCACCATGAAACATATGCCACCAAACATCTTCTTTTCGCTAAGGCCTTCCAGCCCTTCAAGGCGTATCCGAAGACGATGGGCAAGCTCTTCATCAATGGCCATGAAAACGCAGTCGCCTCGTCAACTCTTTTTCGCTTTCTTCTCGTCTGCCTTCTCCGCTTCCTTTTCAGGAAATTCCGGTGTGCCTGCCAGAAAACGTGTGAAAGCATGATAATAATCCGGATGCCAGCGCGAAAGCGGTGGCCGGTTTTCCACGATATCACCGGCGGCCCATGCGATGCGCTTTTCATCGGTTGCGCGGTCAACCTCTCCATCCGGGCAAAGAATATAAAAATCGCCTGCATCAAGCCGCTCAAGCATGAAGTCGACAGTCTGTTCCGGCGTCCAGGCGCCGTCCGGTTTTTCCGTCCGGTCACCGGACGTCAGCGGCGTGAACACAAAACCCGGAACGAAAAGATGAGCGCTGACCTGGCATTTTTCACGGTTCCGCAAATCGTGCTGCAACGCTTCGGTGAACGCCTTCACTCCAGCCTTGGAAACATTGTAAGCCGGATCGCCGGGCGGGGTGGTAATCCCCTGTTTTGAGCCGGTATTGATGATCACCGCCGGTTCGCCGTGGGCAATCATTTCCGGACCGAACAGACGCGTTCCATTGATAATCCCCCAAAGGTTTACATCAATGATGCGCTGCCAGTTGAATTGCTTGCCAAACACGGAACTGCCGGGCTGAACACCGGCATTGTTCATCAGAACATGAACGTTTCCAAATGTCTGCGATGCCATGCGCTCCAGTTCCTCAAGAGAGGAAAGGTCTGAAACATCGGTTGGGCAGGCAACAATCAATCCGTCTTTCTCGTTGGCGACAGACTGGAGCGACTGCTCGGCGCGGTTGAGCTTCTCGCCTTTAAGATCGGCAATCACCACATTCATTCCAAGCTCTGCAAAGCGCTTTGCTGCCGCATAACCGATGCCGGAAGCCCCGCCGGTTATCACTGCGGTCTTTCCGGGCTTTATCGCTGGATGATTGATGTTCATGGAAAACCTCCATTTTTAGTTGTAGCATCATGTGGGAACGGAAATGCAAAAGTGCAAGCCGGCGCCCAGCCACGCGTTCTCCTCCCGCAGCTCCCGCCACAAACGGCCCGGACCACAGCGAACGTTTTGTTCAGTTCATGAGATTTTGACGCGCACGCACATAAGTCAAGTCTTTGATTGTGCTTTGCTGCGCAGTTTTGCTTGCGTGTTATGGCAAAGGCGCTAAAACGAGGCCACAGGAAGGCCCCGAGGGGGCAACAATAAACTGAACTTGGATGACAAATGGCAACGCATAAAGACGTCAAAAAAGTCGTGCTCGCCTATTCCGGCGGTCTCGATACCTCGATTATTCTGAAATGGCTGCAGACCGAACTTGGTGCGGAAGTCGTGACTTTCACAGCTGACCTCGGACAGGGCGAAGAGCTGGAACCAGCCCGTCTGAAAGCCGAACAGGCTGGTGTGAAGGAAATCTACATCGAGGATGTGCGCGAAGAATTCGTTCGTGACTTCGTCTTTCCGATGTTCCGCGCCAATGCCGTCTATGAAGGCGTCTATCTGCTCGGCACATCCATTGCACGTCCGCTGATTTCCAAGCGTCTGATTGAAATTGCCAGGGAAACCGGGGCTGATGCCATCGCTCATGGCGCAACAGGCAAGGGCAATGATCAGGTCCGCTTTGAGCTTTCGGCCTATGCGCTGAACCCCGATATCAAGATCATTGCGCCATGGCGCGACTGGTCGTTCAAGAGCCGTACCGACCTTCTCGAATTCGCTGAAAGCCACCAGATCCAGATTTCCAAGAACAAGCGCGGCGAAGCCCCTTTCTCGGTTGACGCCAACCTGCTGCATTCTTCATCGGAAGGCCGTGTTCTTGAAGATCCGGCGATTGAAGCACCGGAATATGTACACATGCGCACGGTTTCTCCGGAGGCAGCACCGGACAAACCTACGACTATCAAGATTGGTTTTGAAAAGGGCGATGCCGTTTCCATCAACGGTGAGCGCATGAGCCCGGCAACGCTTCTGGCCAAGCTGAACGATCTGGGGCGCGACAATGGCATTGGTCGCCTTGATCTCGTGGAAAACCGCTTCGTAGGCATGAAGTCGCGCGGTATTTACGAAACGCCCGGCGGCACGATCCTGCTTTCCGCTCACCGTGCAATGGAATCGATCACGCTTGACCGCGGCGCAGCTCACCTTAAAGACGAGCTGATGCCGAAATATGCAGAGCTGATCTATTATGGCTTCTGGTTCTCGCCAGAGCGCTACATGCTTCAGGCGGCCATCGACAAGAGCCAGGAAAATGTCGAAGGCGAAGTGACCCTGAAGCTCTACAAGGGCAATGTCATCGTCACTGGCCGCGAGAGCGACAAGTCGCTTTATTCGGAATCGCTCGTGACCTTTGAAGACGACCATGGCGCTTACGATCAGAAAGATGCCGCAGGCTTTATCAAGCTGAATGCGCTGCGCCTGAGAACACTCGCCAAGCGCGATAACAGCTAAGAAACACTGCCTTATAGCGCGTTGAATGAAGCCGGGGCATCGCTGCTCCGGCTTTTTTATGCGCCACGAAAGACAATTGGCATCACTCGCGAATATTCAGGGGTACTGTTTCTTCCCCGCTATTCAGAATGGCGGCCTGAGGAACGTGGCGTTGTGCAAAAGCGAGCCAGACATAAGACAGAATAGCAATCAGCCCCATCGACGGTACAACGATCTGAAGCGCAAGAACGGGTGAACCGAGTGCGGCAGCTATGGCGCCGGTCAGAAGGCCGGAACCCATTTGCATGAACCCCATCATCGCAGAAGCCGAACCGGCAATATCCGGAAATGGCAGCAGTGCCGCATTGGTCATATAAGGCATAACGAAAGCGATCCCGAAGGCGAAACAGCCCACAGGCAGCATGACGGAAAGATAGGAGACCGGAAGAACTTCGGTTGAAACAGCCATCGCCGTTGCTGCGCAGCCAATGAAAAACAAACCGACAAGCACAAGGCGCTCGGAAGAAAACCAGCGCAACGACAGGCGAAAGACAACAGAGCCGGAAAAATAAAGCCCGGTCTGCATCAGCATGCCGATGCCATATTCTGAGGGCGTCATTCCAGCCACCTTGATCAGCACGAAAGGCAGGATCGAGGCCAGTGCGTAAAGCGTGCCCACCGAGGACGCGATTACCATGGACGCAGCCATGAAGCGGGGGCTGGAGATGATCGAGGCATAGGCAACCGCCAGCGCACGCGGTTCAGCCTTTCCAGGGTCCGGCGTTATCGTTTCCGACATCAGCATCAAAACCAGCGACATCATGAAAACACCGAAGGCAACCATCGCCAGAAAAATCGCATACCAACCCGAAACAGCGAGAATGAGCCCACCGATGGTCGGTGCGATCGCCGGTCCGACAGTCAGCATAATGCCGATCATATTCATGATCCTTGCAGCTGGTTCTCCCGTAAACTGATCACGCACAATCGCGCGTCCGACGGTCAGCCCGACAGAAGCGCCAATGCCCTGCACAAGCCGGCCGGCCAGCAGGAAATTGACATTCGGCGCCAGCGCGCAGGCCAGAGAACCGATCAGATAAATCACCATGAAAATCAGGACCGCACGCTTGCGGCCAATTGCATCTGAAAGCGGGCCGGAAACCAGCATTGCGAAGGCAAAACCACCGAAGAACAAGGATAGTGACATCTTGATCGCCGCATCCGATGTCTCAAAGGCTTCAGCCAGTGCGGGCATTGCCGGGGTATAAAGCGCCAGCGATACTGGTCCCAGCATCGTCAGCAAAGCACCGATCAGACTGGTCAGCCCCTCGCTCATCGGGGTCTTGGTGATCGGCGTTTGAGTATCCATAAATTCAGTTCCTGAAATACAATGAAGACCTGCCGCGGCGACCAAACCGCGACAAGCCATAATCGTCCAACTCTACAGCATCGTGCTTTTTGTATCCGAATGGATGCACGGCGCTCTGAAATGTGCCTTCAGACGGCTTCAAGCATATCTGCATCAGCTTCACGCCGGGAAACATTTTCCCGCATGATCTTTAACGCGGCGCGCATCGTATCGCATTGCTGCGCGTTAAGGCCGGTTTGCATTTTTCGGGTCACACGGTCCGAGCATTCACGAATGGCTCTGAGAACCGGTCCGGCTTCATCTGTCGTAATCACACGCTTTGCCCGCCTGTCAGCAGGGTCACCTTCGCGCACAACCAATCCCGCTGTCTCAAGCTTGTCGAGGTAGCGGCACAGTGTCATAGGCTCAATGCCGAGCTGCTCGGCAATCTCGCTTTGCCTTGCGCCCTGAAGAGCTGAAACACGAGCCAGTGTGCGGGCTTCACCGGGGGTGATTTCCAGACCCGCCCGCGTAATTTCGCGCTCAAAGGACTGTCGGAAAAGGCGGGTCACATCAGTCAACAGGAAGCCCAGGCGATTGATATCTGTTTTATTCGTCATTGTATTAACTTCCCTTATAATAAGCAAAACTTATTATCACATCTGACAATCTTCAAGCGGTCTTGTGCGAAGACCTGCTATGCGTCAAACACATGCGACAAGAAACCAAACCAGGCACAGGAAGGATCACGCGCCTATGACCGAAAATTTCAATCAAGCACTGGTTGCGTGGGATGGCTTTTGCGGCCTGCCGCGCTTTGACGCGATCCGGGATGACGACTTCGCACCTGCCTTTGAATGGGCTCTTGAAGATCACAACAGGGAAATTTCCGAGATCGCGGAAAATCCTGATGCACCGACCTTTGAAAACACCATCGATGCGCTGGAAATCTCCGGTGATCCGCTCTCACGTGTGACCTCGGTCTTCTTCAACAAAGCAGGCGCAGATACCAATCCTGTGATCCAGAATCTGGAGCGTGAAATCGCACCCAGACTTTCGGCTCACTATTCAAAAATCGCGGCCAACAAGTCGCTATTCCAGCGCATTGACACCTTGTGGCAGGCCCGCACCGAACTCAATCTGACAGGTGAGCAGACACGCGTTCTGGAACGCCACTGGAAAGGCCTCGTCAAATCCGGTGCCAGACTCCAGGCAAAAGAGCAGGATCGGCTGGCCGCAATCAATCAGCGGCTAGCGGAGCTGGGAACCAGTTTCGGCCAGAACGTTCTAGCCGATGAAAGCGGCTGGGCGATGTTTCTGAGCGATGAGGCCGACCTTGAAGGTCTTCCGGATTTTCTGATCGATGCGATGGCCGCGGCTGCCAGCGAGCGCGACCGGGAAGGCGCTTACGCCGTCACGCTTTCACGCTCTATCATTGAACCCTTTTTAACCTTTTCGGCGAGACGCGATCTCAGGGAGAAAGCCTTCAAAGCCTGGACGGCACGCGGAATTTCCGGTGGTGAGCACGACAATACCGGTATCATGCGTGAAACGCTGGCACTGCGTGATGAGAAGGCAAAGTTGCTCGGTTATGAAAACTTCGCCGCTTTGAAGCTGGACAACACCATGGCCAAGAAAGCCGAACGTGTCGATGACCTCCTGCTCAATGTCTGGGAAAAGGCTGTCAAAGCAGCCCAATCGGATCAGGCTGAGCTGCAGGCACTGGTGCAGGAAGAGGGCGCCAATCACGATATCGAGGCGTGGGACTGGCGCTATTATGCAGAAAAGCTGAAAGGCAAGAAATTTGACTTTTCCGAAAGCGAGGTAAAACCTTATCTCCAGCTGGAAAACATACTGGATGCCTGCTTTGCCGTTGCTGAAAAGCTATACGGCATTCGCGCCGTCGCCCGGCCGGATGAAAAGGCCTATCATCCCGATGTGCGTGTTTTTGAAATCCGCGATGAAAACGACATGCTGAAAGCGATTTTTCTCGGCGATTATTTCAACCGCGCATCGAAGCGTTCCGGCGCATGGATGAGTGCGTTCCAAAGCCAGCACAAGCTAACGCTTAAGAATGGCCGTAAAGGCGAATTGCCGATCATCTATAACGTGTGCAACTTCGCCAAACCGGCAGAGGGAAAGCCGGCACTTCTGTCACTGGACGATGCCCGCACCCTGTTTCACGAGTTCGGTCATGCGCTGCACGGCATGCTGTCCGATGTGACCTATCCTTCGGTTTCTGGAACCGGCGTCGACCGCGATTTCGTGGAGCTGCCCTCGCAGCTTAATGAACACTGGCTGACCGTGCCGTCTGTTCTGCAAAAATACGCTCTGCACTACAAAACCGGCGAGGCAATGCCGGAAGCCCTGATGAACAAGGTGCTGGATGCGGCAACCTTCAATCAGGCGTTCGCGACGATTGAATATACTGCTTCGGCTATCGTCGATATGCGGCTGCACACGGAAGCAGCGCCGCCGGAAGACCCCGTTGCCTTCCAGGGCAAAACGCTCGAAGCGCTGAACATGCCAAACGCGATCGTTATGCGTCACGCCATTCCGCACTTCCTGCATATCTTTTCAGGGGATGGTTATGCGGCAGGATACTATTCCTATATGTGGTCGGAAGTCCTTGATGCCGATGCGTTTGAGGCTTTTGAGGAAACCGGCGATGCTTTCAATTCTGAAATCGCTGAAAAGCTCAAAACCCACATACTGACCAAGGGTGGCTCGGTTGATGCGGAAGAGGCTTATCGCGCTTTCCGTGGTAAAATGCCGGGACCGGAGGCTATGCTGAAGGGCCGCGGACTTATTTAGAGCGGTTCCGCCTTTCATGGAAACGCGCAACCGCTCTATCTCTTTGTTTTGACGCATTTTCGCGGACATCAGATGTTTCCACCTGACTGCGAAATGCTCCAGATCAGAACGAATAGAGAGACCGACACAGCGGGCAGTGGGAGAAATACCAGCTTTTTCTCACTTCCTGAAAACCGTGTTTTCTCTCGACACCAAAACGCGGGGTCACTACTACAGCATCGTGCAGACGAATGGATGCACGGTGCTCTAAGTTGCAAAGCTTAAACGCTACAGTGAAAACAGCAGCGCCGGCTTGACCCAAAACACCGGAACAGACAGGCAGTTTCATTCCGCTCACAAGTGTCTGAATGAACAATCCTCCTTTCGCAAAGGAACCATGATGAGCGAATTACCACCCTGCCCTCAATGCCAGTCACCCTATACCTACGAAGATGGCGCGCTTCTGATCTGTCCCGAATGCGGCCATGAGTGGTCGGCAGAAATGGCTGAGGAGGGCGCACCTGCCTATGTCGATGCCAACGGGAATACCCTGAATGATGGTGATACTGTCACCCTGATCAAAGACCTGAAAATCAAGGGTTCATCGCAGGTCATCAAAGTTGGCACCAAGGTCAAAAATATTCACCTTGTTGAGGGAGACCACGACATTGACTGCAAGGTCGATGGCATCGGTGCCATGAAACTGAAGTCAGAATTCGTTCGCAAAGTCTGATCGCGTACCAATACCTGACCAGGCAACAAAGATGCCGTTCTTCTGCCGGAACAGCAAAAGCCTTGCGGTGAATAGCCCGCAAGGCTCATTTTTTTCAAATTACGCTGCAACCAGGCCATGCGGATCGATCACAAATTTCTTCGCGGCACCACCATCGAAGTCGGCATAGCCCTTCGGTGCATCATCAAGGCTGATCACCTGCACATTGACGGCCTTTGCAATCTCGACCCGATTGAAAAGGATCGCCTGCATTAACGCCCGGTTATATCGCATGACCGGGCACTGACCGGTGTGGAAGGAATGGGACTTGGCCCATCCAAGACCAAAGCGCAGACTGAGCGAGCCCATTTTGGCCGCGTTGTCCTGTGCGCCGGGGTCTTCGGTCACATAGAGCCCGGGAATACCGATTTCGCCACCCGCACGGGTCAGGTCCATCGCCGAATTCAACACCGTGGCAGGTTGTTCGTGGCCATGATCATGGCCGCAGCCATGCGCTTCGAAGCCGACACAATCCACAAAGGCATCCACCTCCGGCGAACCGGTAATCTCCGCCACCATATCGCTGAGTTTTACATCCATTCTCAGGTCCACAACTT
This sequence comes from Martelella mediterranea, assembly GCF_004342225.1. GTDB lineage: Bacteria > Pseudomonadota > Alphaproteobacteria > Rhizobiales > Rhizobiaceae > Martelella > Martelella mediterranea_B. The sequence continues at coordinate 47,266 of NZ_SMAR01000017.1, forward strand.
CACAGCCGAAGCTTCTGGCTTGCCTGAGCCGTTCCGGGATCATATCACCGACGATAACGCAGGCCGCGCCTAAAAGCCGCGCTGAGGCGGCAGCCGCCAAGCCGACAGGTCCGGCTCCGGCAATATAGACAATCGAGCCCGGCCCGACACCCGCCGTCACACAACCATGATAACCGGTGGGAAAAATATCCGAGAGAAGCGTCAGATCCGTAATCTTCTCCACCGCCTGTTCCCGGTCCGGAAATTTCAGCAGATTGAAATCGGCATAGGGCACCATGACATATTCGGCCTGCCCGCCGACCCAGCCGCCCATATCAACATAGCCATATGCTGCCCCTGGTCGCGCGGGATTGACGTTCAGGCAGATACCGGTCTTGCCTTCCTTGCAGTTGCGGCACCGGCCACAAGCTATATTGAAAGGCACAGATACGACATCACCTTCGCAGATGAACTCAACGTCGCGCCCGCACTCGATCACCTGCCCTGTGATTTCATGACCAAGAACAAGCCCTTTCGGGGCCGTCGTGCGTCCGCGCACCATATGCTGATCCGAACCACATATATTTGTGGTGAGTATCTTCAGAATAACGCCGTGATCACATTTGCGATCACCAAGAGCCAGTTTCGGAAAATCGATCGTCTCGACCGTAACCTTGCCGGCGCCCTGAAATATAACGCCGCGGTTCGATGCACTTGCCATTGGTTTCCTCCCAGATTCCTTATGGAAATTTATCATCCTGTAGGGGGGTAGTACCTTCTGGACACAGGGATAGTGACGGGTTGATGCTTGGATGGTGCTGAAATTAAAGGAGAATATACGCTAACGGACAGGATTTCAGCGGAAAGCAAAATGCAAAAGGCGGTTCGAAAACGACGAAAATCATCGCATTCTCGATCAGAACACTATCAGAAAGCGCCGGAAGCCGCTCATTTTGCGAAATAGACCATCAAAAACGCTGCACAGCCGAAAATCAAAGGGAGCGCCTAATGCGGCCCGCTTCCTAGAAGTGGTGATCGCGGCCAAAACAGGCGCATATGTCCAGAAGGCATTTTCAACTTTCGTTACAGAACTCGGACATTCCGTCCGAGTTCACGCCTGTCTGTCCGACTTATACCAAGATACTGAAATTAAAGATAAACACACAAGATATCAAAAATTGACCAGAAAAATGAAGTCGGACATGGCGAGATACCCCGCGCAGCTCAAAACGGCGCACCGTCACAATACTCGCGCTTCATGAAATCGGCGGCCATCTTTAGTCGGTCAATCGTAGCATGATGATCCATACTCAGAAGCTTACTTTTCAAACAATCTTGACCAGCGTCCACAGGGCAGCTTCCGGCAAAGCGAAGAATTCGGTAGTCGCCACTAATGTCTAAGGTCGAGAAAAGATTGAAATCGTATTCGATTGTCGAAGTCTGACCTTCGCCGCTGGTCTCTCTAACAGCAAAGACGCACGGCTTCGACTGTTCGACCGTCACATTGCGGATATCGCTCAATCCCTCCGGGAACTCGAACCGGGCAGGAATATCCCGCGACTGAACAACAGTTCCGCTTCTGTAGGTATTGTCTATATAGCTACCCGATTGAAGTAAACTGCCATCTTCAACACCGTAAATGATAAAGGCGACGGTTTCTTCTGCAGTAGGGCGATAATCTGCCAACCCCGCGTTTGGCAGGAGCAGTAGAGCCGCAACCAAAAAAGATATCCGTTTCATTGTTTGCCCTTCGTCTATACCGGTGACATGGCGCATACGACGCGCCCCACCACGTTTACGTGTTCGATATCAACCGGATCGATTTTCCTTGGAGGGAAAGCCGGTCCATCCGCGTCAGAAAGCAACGTTATTCCTCCATCGAAATTGAGTTGGATGCGTTTGACCACCAAATCCCCAGCCAACGACAAAACGTAGACCTTCCCTTCCCGCAATTGTCGCTCATTCCTATTTACGAATATAACGGCACCGTCAGTTATGGTGGGCGACATAGAGTCTCCATCAACCATCATAATCAATGTCTGTAGTGGTGATAGCCCAAGTTCATGTAGTATGCGGCGGCTTAAGCCAATCATTTCTGCATTTCGCTCATCAAGGACAGTGAGTCCTGGACCAGCTGATACCCGCAAATCCTGAAATCTTACATTGACAATGTCTGCACCTTCGGATGGCCCTGCCTCGGTGTTTTTACTTGTGTCTCCGAAAGGGTCGCCTTCTCCAGTGATCAGCCAGTTTGTGTCGACACCGAATCGCTCACGATAAGCTGCCAGCACCGTGGCATCTGGCGTGCGCTCTCCGCGCTCATAAAATGCAATTGTGTTTTTACTAATCCCTATCATTTTTGCAAAGCTCTCCCTATCCGGATCGCCTAAGTGCTTCCGAATACTCCTAATTCTAGCGCCAAGCGGCGTTTTTGGATCACTCTCTGGCTTTGCCAATACCAAACACTAAAAGACCAGCTATGCACTTTACTAAAGTGCAATAATAGTCTATTCCTTATCTATAGCACCCCATAGCTGCGGGGTGCTGTTGTTCCAAACCAACCTAAAGAAAGCGGGCGTTGCACCGCCCGCTTTCAGGCAGGAGTTCCGTATGAGTAAACCGACCAACTGGACCTGGAAACGTATCCTCTGGCAAATCCATGAGCGCGGCATGACGCTCGAACAGCTCGCCCTTCGCAATGGCCGCAATCCGAATTCATTCCGCAAAGTCTCACGCCAGAAGAACAGCATCGATCAGCAGATCATTGCCGATTTTATCGGCACGGATGCCAAAGAGCTGTGGCCCGACCGGTACCCCCAAACGAAGTCCCGCATCTACGATAGCCGAAAATGGGGACCGTTAGAAAGTCAAAAATCAGATGACGTTTCTGACAGCAGGAGGGCAGCATGACCGCCTTTATGTCAGAACCGGTGTCTTTTTCTGACACGCCTGCGCCACTGATGACGCTTGATCAGGCGAAGGCAATCATCCTCGGATCACACGTCGACACCAATCCGGAAACATTTGAGCCAAGCGCTCTTCAACGCCGTGCGGTTCATACAATCCTGAATGCAGGGGCGGAATACGGCCCCGGTGTCTTTGGTTTCGGTCCCGATGCTGTCGTTCCAAGTTTCGATATTGAGGAAAGTTTCGCGAAGTTGAATGCCGATCAGGCCGTCATTGTAGCGCTTATCAATCAGTTTGAATTTGAACTGATGCGCTCCATCGCTTTGCGTTTTCGCGGCGTGAGGGCGGCAGCATGAGCGAATGCGCTGTAACCATCGGCGACCTTGCACGTGAGCTGCTCGCTTTTGTCGCCATCACCGCTTTTGTCATTGCAGTTTGCAAGTGGGCAAGCGCTGCATCCACGATCATCGAGTTTTGGAGGTCAGTATCATGACCAAGACATCCCTCTCTTACTTCGACAAGCTGCCAAAATGGTGCATTCCGGGCCTGCAAGCGGCTTATGATAATATCGCCAGTGGTCATTTCTCTGACGCTGCTGTCTTCCGCAGCCTTACCAAAGAATTTGAAGGCATTGGCGAAAAGCCCCCGACGCGTGAGGTGTTTTACGCGTGGGTGAAGGGTATCGCAGCCGGTGACGTTAAACGACCAGGCGGAGCAGATGAAGCCGCCGCAGCCGTCAGGTCCGGAAAGAACAATAGACCCCGGCAGGCAGAGAAAGAACGGGGCGAAGCTCCGCATCCTATTCCCACACCATCAGCCGACCCGTTTGTCACTGAAGAAGGACGCCTGCCTCCGCTGACGCCTTTGTATTCCAATGTCGAAACCGATGTGGCTGCCTCTCTCAAAAATGTGCGTGAACAGCTGATCCGGGATACCGCAAACGCGCTTAGCCGGGATATCCAGAAAACCGCGGAGCAGATTGTCGACACGCAATTGCGAGCGCTTATGGCTCCGGAAGGCGGTGCAGCATGACATGCAATTGCCTGGAAGACATCGAAGCCAAGCTTGCGGAGCGCAATACCGAAATTCAGACAGACATCATCTTCCATTATGTCGATGGCGTCCGCCCGCATATTCAAACCCGTCAGATTGAGACCGGGCGTGGCAAGGCCAAGGCAGTTTCCATGCTTGCGAGCTACTGTCCATTTTGCGGCACCAAATACATCGACAAAAAACCTGAGAGTTGAAAGTGATCAGATCGTTGCTTTCCGCCCTTTCTGCACCCGTCGCACCAGGTATCGCTTTTTGGATGATCCTGACAGCTCTCCTGCTGATCTGGTGGGTGACGACTGCAGCCTGGCGGAAAGCTCATGCTGAGCAGAAACGTCGCATATCCAAAAATGAAGAAGATAACCCTTACTACCGCGACGCCGGAGAAGACGTATGACAATGCAAATCGGTGAATTTGAACTTCCAATCGATCAAATTGAAATCCCTGATGACCGCGCTCGCAATCTCGATGAAGACTGGTCCAGAGCGCTCGGTCAGTTGATCGCCACCTCCGGCCTGACCAATGCCATCACAGTACGCAAAACGGATGACGGCTACCGTCTTGTCACCGGCCTGCATCGCGTTGACGCGCATAGGCTGATCGGACTTGCCAATATCCGGGCGCGCCTTTCTGACGCTACCAACGATGACGAGGCCAGACTTGAAGAAGTCATGGAGAACCTCGGCCGCAACGAGCTGAACGCGCTCGACCGCTGCCATCATCTTTATGAACTGAAACAGGCCTATGAGAGACTGTATCCGGAAACCAAAGCCGGAACGGCTGGTGCGCTCGCCCGGCACGGATCAGCAAACGAAATCTTTTCGTTTGCTACCGATGTTGCAGAAAAAATAGGCCTATCGACCCGTGCCATCCAGATCGCTGTCAAAATCTGGAAGGATCTGACACAGGCCAGTCGGATCAGGCTGGCCGGAACGGCAATCGCGGAAAAGCAGTCAGAACTGAAGCTTTTGTCGGCGCAGGCAGGACCGCTGCAGAAGAAGATTCTCGACCATATTCTCTCGGAAGATAATGGAGCGAAGAGCGTCCAGGAGGCTCTTGACTATCTCAATAACGGTGTGGCCGTCGCGCCGATCGAGAAGAAGTTCCTCACCATATCAAGGACGATCTCTGCGTTGCCAGACGAAACGTTCGACCGGCTGGTGCTGGCGAATGAGGACCGCGTACTGGCCTCACTGAAGCGCCGGGGGCGCATCTGATCATGGCCCGCCGCCGCGACCCGCTCACCAAAGACCTGTTTTCGTGGGAGCCACCGAAGATCTCGGTTGGTTACAGCGAAGACGTGATCGGTCGCGGACGGCTGGACGGCAAGATCGCACGGCTTGTCGGGCAGGCTCTGCGCGATGCGCGCGAGGACGGCATGGGGCGTGAAGAAATCGCGGCTGAGATGAGCACCTTTCTCGGACGGGATATCAGCGCAACCACGCTCTACAAATGGACATCAGAAAGTTCGGAAGGTCATCGCATTCCGCTTGATGCCTTTATCGCTCTTGTCCGGGCCACCGATGCAAAAGACCTGCTCGGATTCGTCCCCGGTGAGTTCGGGCTGACCGTGATCGAGGCGGAATATGCCGACCTGATCGAGGAGCGGCTCCTCGAGGATCACATTGAAGAAATGCAAGCGCGCCGCCAAGTGCTGGCTGCCAGAAGGAAAGGACGCCGTTGAGATGACTTTCAAACACCCCTGCTTTTCCTGCACTTTACCTGATTGCGATGAGCGCTCACGTCATTGCAACTTAAGAAGATCATTGAATACGTATGACCGCAATCGCCGTGCCGGAAAGCCTGTCAGTGATGAGCTACGCCAGTGTGCCAATATCGCCTGGAACGAATTCTACGGGATTGCCCGCAGAGAGCGAGAGCGCTGCCGCCGTGATGCGGAGGCGCAGTCATGATCAAGGAATGGTTCACGGCCCGAGAGCTGGCCGACATCGCGAAAGAACGCGGACTGAAAAGTTTCCCTAATTCAGAACGCCATGTCCGGCGTCACGCTGCGGAAAACGGCTGGAATGACCTGCCCGACAATCTGTGCCGCAAAAGGAAGGGTGTTGGTGGTGGGAAGATCTATCACCGCTCGCTTCTGCCCGACGTTATGTCAGCGACGCTTCACGGGATCGAAACGAAGGAAACGCAGCTTGCCGTTCAGAACCAGCATAATCAAATCGCCCAGAAGCGTGCCTCTCTGATCCCGGTCACCTCTCTGAGATTCCGTCAACGCAACGCGATGGAAGCACGCGGGGAAATCCTGGTCGCGATCGACCGCTATGTTGCCATGAATGGCATGGCCGCGCGCAGAGAAGCTATTCTGATGTTTGTGCGTGCTCAGGACGAACATGTCGAGCGCACAGAAGCGCTCGCAAAGGCTAATGCCGGAGAACCGTTAAACGATCGTGAGCGCCTGCTTATTGAGCGTCCGTCTTTGCTTTCCGACCCCAACGGCTTCGACCTGGTTCCGGAAACACTGGCTATTGCCAATGATCGGTGTGGCGCGCGCACCAAAATTTCGCGTGCGACTGTCTATGAGTGGTTCAAAATGAGGGACAAAGGCGGCATTACGGCTCTTGCTCCTGCTCTGACGAAGGAAGACGAGCCGGTCTCTGAAGAATTCAGGGCCTTCCTCACCTTCTACGCCAAGCCCTCGAAACCAACGGCGACAGAAGCGCTCTCGGCTTTCAAAAAAGCCAATCCTGAAACCTCTCTGACGATCGATCAGGTACGTTATACGCTGAAACGCAAGCTCAACGATATCGAGCGTAATGTCGGTCGCGAAGGGCTTCTGACACTGCGGTCACGTATGGCCTACATCACGCGTTCGACCGAAAACTTGCTTCCGACAACGATCTACACAGCCGATGGCAAAACCTTCGACGCAGAGATCGAGCATCCAGTCAGCCACAGAGCTGTCAAACCGGAAATCACGTCCATTCTGGACATCGCAACACGTCGTTGTGTTGGCTACGCGGTTTCCTTCAAGGAAAACGTGATTGCTGTTACCGAGGCACTGCGCAATTCTTGTTGTGGTCACGGCATTCCCGCAATCTTCTACGTTGACCGAGGCCCTGGCTACAAAAATAAAACCTTTGATGCCGATGTTAACGGTCTGATGGGGCGGCTCTCGATCACGAAGATGCACGCGCTACCTTATAATTCGCAGGCGAAGGGTATCATCGAGCGCTTCAACCGGACGGCCTGGAACCGTCTGGCGCGTAAGCTACCGACCTATCTCGGCAAGGAGATGGACAAGGAAGCTGCCCAATTTGTTCACAAACAGACCAGATCCGACATTAAGGAACTCGGCACATCTCGGTTACTGCCGTCATGGGATGAGTTTCGCGCCCTGTGCGAAGAAGCGATAGCTGAATACAACGCCACGCCCCATGACGGCCTGCCACGCTACCGCGATGAAACAACCGGAAAGTATCGGCATTACTCACCAGATGAATTCTGGCAGCTGCACGTTCGCGACGGCTTTGAACCGGTCGCGGTCAGTGAGGACGAGGTCGACGACCTGTTCCGTCCTTATGAAATCCGCGTTGCCCGCCGGTCTCAGGTCTTCTGGAACAACAACGAGTACTTCCACCAAGCCCTTGAGGCTTACCACGACGAAGAGGTCATGGTCGGCTATGACTTTGCTGATGCATCCAAGGTGTGGGTGCGTGAAATCGACCGTGAAGAAGGCCAGCCTGGTCGTCTGATCTGTGTTGCGGACTTCCACGGCAATCGCCGCGATTATGTGCCTTTAACGGCCCAGCGTGCGGCGGAAGAGAAACGCTTCAAGGGACGTCTCAACAGGGTCGACAAAAAGCGTCAGGAAATCGAGGAAGAATTCGTTCCGGCAGCATTGCTCGATCAGTCCAACGCCATTCCCATGGAGCCGCTCAGCGCACCGGAAGCCGCACCGCATCTTGTTGTCGACAACAAGGAAAAGCCAGCGGCTGCAAAACCAAAACGCAACCTCATTCGCACGGATGAGGAACTGGCTGCCTGGGCAATCGAAAACCCGGAAAAACTATCAGAAAATCAGCTTCGCGTCCTGCGCAGGTGCCTTGAACGCCCGGCGGCACGTGAAGTTCTGAGAATGTCAGGCATCGATCTGGAGGCGCTTCGAAACCTCCTCCGTGCGACCGCTGCCTGACACCCACAAGAAGAGGAAGGAAAATAGCATGAAAAACGTGTTTGTCGAGACCGCCAACGTCAAAGACTACCTGTCCGCCCTTTCCGCGCTGGAAGAACGTGGCGCGGAAGAGGCCTGCATCGTGGTTGTCGACGGCGCGCCCGGCCTTGGAAAGACAACGACCATGCAACACCATGTCGCCCAGACCGGTTCCATCTATCTCCGTGCCAAGAAAGAATGGCACCCGAAATGGATGCTGAACGAACTGCTCGATGCACTCAATGTCGAAAAACCGCGCGGAATTGAGCAGAAATACACGAAGGTTATCTCGGAGCTGGCCGACCGTCAGCAACTGGCAATCCAGAACCGAAAATCCTTCAGCCTTGTGATCGACGAGTTCGACCACTGCTCGTCACGCCCCGCCATTCTGGAAACGTGCCGTGACATTTCAGACCTGCTTGAACTCCCCACCATCTTTGTCGGCATGGGCAAGGTCAATGACAACCTGAAGCGCTTTCCACAGGTCGCATCGCGCGTCAGCCAGAAGGTGAAGTTCACCGTCATGGATAAGGACGACGTTCGCAAGATGATTGAACGCCGCTGCGAGATCAAAGTGGCCGACGACCTTATGACTTTCGTGGCGAAGATGTCGAAGGGCTATAACCGTGAAGTTCTCGAAGCCATCGCCAGCATCGAGCGTTTTGGCTTTCGTATCGATGTTGGTGAGGATGGCATCACCATGGCCGATATGGCTGGCGAAAAGCTGATGAACGACCGGGCCAGCGGCACACCGATCTATGTTCCGGAGGCATACTAATGTCCGACGAGCGCACAGCCCACGCGCCAGGCGCACTCTTAACCAAAGTGCTTCATCATCTTCGCGATGGCGTTTGCCTGACGATCGATACGTTAGAGGAAGATCTTGGTCTAACGCGCCGTCAGATCTCTGACAGCATGTCGAAACTGATCATGCGTGGTCTTGTCGAACGTGCAGAGGTCGGCTGCTATCAGCTCACGGACGATGGAATAAAAGCACGTTCAGAAGGCCTTGTTCTGACCAGCGGACCAACCGGACCGCACACTGGAAGAATATCAAAGCCATGGCGCGACACTTTGCGACAGCGGGCATGGGCTGCCATGCGCATGTCGGCCAGCTTTACTCTGGGCGACCTTGTCGTTGCGGCTTCACGCGATGACCGCGATGCCACTTCTAACGCCGGACGCTATGTCCGCGCTCTGGTTCTGGCCGGTTATGTGATCGAAATGCCGGTCCGCCAAAAAGGTACGCGGATGACCTCCAACGGTTTCAAGCGCTATCGCCTTGTCCGCAACACAGGGCCGGTCGCCCCCGTCTACAGACCGGGAAAACACACGATCTACGACTACAATCTGCGGGAGGACGTATCGTGCGACAAGAACAACTGATGCCGCTGCCCGATCCGGACTGGATCGAAACATTGCGTATCGAAGCGAACAAGCCAGGACGCACCAAGGCTGCAATTGCCAAAGAACTCGGAATTTCGCGTCCAGCTGTCTCGCTCATAATCGCCGGAAAATACACCGCCCGGCTTGAGAAAGTCGCCGTCAAGATCGCCGCGCGCGTCATGGCGCTCTATGGCAGCCGGGTCTGGTGCGCCCATCTTCATTCATCGATTTCGAATGAACAGTGCCAGAACAACCGTGATGCGCCAATGACCATGTCTGACCCTGTCCGTCTCAAACAGTGGGCAGCGTGCCGGGCCTGCCCGCTCAATCCAGGCAGACAAGGCGAGACGCACGACAACAGCAAACAAGGGGCTGGCGATGCTGTCGGATACGATGCGCAACCTGCGCAAGACAACGTTTCAGGACGATCCGGAAATGACCATCCTGCTTCATATGTTCGAAATGGAGGCGCGTGAAATGGAGAACCGCATTTTCCTGCTTTCAGGACGCCCCCATGTCCCGCTCGACGGCATGTTGATCACACCGACCGAAAACGGATCGGAGGAGGTCAAACATGGCTGAACGCGAGGTTATCATTGCCAGCGCAGATCAGTTGCAGCGCTCCGCCGAAGATCTCAAACAGCGTGCTGGATCCGATATTGAGTATGGCCCGGATGTGACGGCAACGCTTGCGCGCATGCTGACATCCATGGCCTGCCTGATGCTGCACTTTCACGATGGCCATGGCCGCTCCCCTCAAAACATCATTCATGTCGATTTTGGAACAGACGGCGGCAATACGCCGCCAGATGGCAACGATGCCGCCTAAGCGAAGGGAAATATCATGAAACATGACATCGCAACCGAACTGCCAATCGAGACAATCAACGGCGTTGAGTACGTGACGCTGGCCAAGGGCGACATGAAGCCCTTGTCTGCAATCAAGCCTGAAGACATCGAGGAGGATGAAATGGTCCGCCGTCTGAGTGCGAAGGCGGCTCAGATGAATGAAACACTTGCGGCGTTTCGTGAAGAAATCTTCACCGAGGCGTTGGCCATGCGTGAACTGCTCGCTGAAAAATACGGCGTTAAAAAGGGCGGCAAGAAAGGGAACATCACCTTTTCCACCGTCGATACGTCGCTTCGCCTGTCGATCAAGGTTGGCGAAACCCTGACGTTCGGCCCTGCTCTGGAAGTCGCCAAGGAAGTGATTGATGGCTGTATTCGCCGCTGGTCCGTAGGCTCCAACGACAATATCCGTGCGCTGGTCGATCAGGCCTTTCAGGTCGACAAGGCCGGCAAGATCAATACCGATCGCATTCTCGGTTTGCGCCGGCTGAAAATCGAAGATGATACCGGTGACTGGCAAAAGGCCATGGACATCATCTCTGACAGCGTCCGGGTCATGGCCTCCAAGGAATATGCAAACTTTTATTGCACCGACAAGAAAACCGGCAGTGATCGCCGCGTTGCCCTTGATCTGGCAAATGCATGAGGGCGGATCGATGACGCGAGATTTTGCCCGCCTTGAGACGCACGAATTCGGTCAGGTTTTGATGACACTGCGCCGAGATGAAGATGATGAAGGCCGATCCGGACCCGTCATCGCATTGCAGATTTCCGAACGCCACGGCATTGAGCCAACCATGTGTTTCGGCCCTTGGCCGGACACCGATAGCGGCTGGTCCGGTGCCACAAACATGTTTGAGAACGCGGATCTTCGAAAAATTGGCGGCAGTTTGGCCGACCAAATTGACCAGGCGTTCGGAAAGGCAGGTGCGTGATGAGCGAGAGCATCAAACGTCGCATTGCTGCACTTCGCCAGATGACGACTGCTCGCGGTTGCACTGAACAGGAAGCGCTCGCGGCTGCCGAAAAGGCAGCTGCACTGATGCGTGAATATGGCCTCTCAGAACTCGACATTGAGATTAGCCAGCAATCGGTGAAGGCCAAAACCCACGGAGCCTCAATCCGCGATCGCCTTTGGCGAAGGTTAGCCCTGTGCACCAATACAGCCACCATTGTCGGCGATGTCGACGGTCATCACAGAACTTTTATCGGCCGCGCACCCGGACCAGAGATTGCCACCTACCTGTTCGTCGTGCTTGACCGTTCGATCGATAGGGCCATACGCGAGTTCAAGAAGACACCGGATTATACCCGCCGCCGCAGCCGAAAGACAAAGCGTCAGGTCGTTTATGACTTTACCGCAGGTATGGTCGCACGGCTTATTTATCGACTGGACGAACTCTTTGCTGACGCATTTTCTGCCGATGCGCTGATGGATGCTGACCGCGCCCTCGTCGAACGTTATCCCGGCGCGGGTATCGTTAACGCCAAATCACAGGGCGCTGTCAAAAACGGCAATATCGCATCGCTTGGCTACCTCGCCGGCAACAACGTCAACCTTTCGCACGGTGTGAATGGTTCCGCAGTGCCGAAAGCCATTGCCGGAAAGGCAGGTTGCTTATGAAGCTGTATCCACCTTCTTCGACACAGGGCTATGCACTGGTCTCGCCTGACGGTGCTGTCCTTGGTCATAGCTACCGCGCAACCAGTAATGAAGCCATTGAAAGCATGTTTTCAGAGGGCGCTGATCAATGGTCAGAAAGACAGAATGAGGGGTGGCAGGTCATGCTCGTTTATGCCCGCATCGTGGTCCCTTATTTCTTCCCAGGCGATGCCCGTCAAAAAGACGTGGTGCCATCATGAACACCACAGCGATCATCAACATTGCAAAGCAACAGCTTGGCCTCGAAGAGGATGCGTATCGCGCGCTTCTTGTCCGTGTGACGGGACGGGATTCGCTTCGTGCCATGAGCGAGCGTCAGCGCATTGATGTTGTCGAGGAGATGAAGCGCAGGGGCTTTCGTGTTCGTTCCGGCGGTAAGACCCTGCCTGTCTCAACCAAACCCTATATTCGGATGATCCATGCGCTTTGGAAGAGCTGCCATCGCCGTGGCGTTATTTCTGACGGCTCGCGCAAAGCACTGAGAGCCTTTGTCAGCGCCCGTTCACCGAAAGAGGATCCCGATCTGCTGACCTATGATGAGGCCAGCCCGATCATTGAAGCGCTCAAAGTCATGGAGGCACGCGCTGGATGACTTTGCCTCCCGACCATCGTGACAATCTGCCAGCGTCGATCGAAGAGATCGGCGAAGCAATCGGCTTGCGTCTTGCGCTGAAGATTGTAGCGGTGTTTGGTGGCCGAGAAATCAAGTTTCCAGGCAATCCATCAGATAATCACCCGGTTATACTGGCTCTTGGCAAAGAAGACGGGTACAAAGTGTGCGAATACATGGCTGGCGGAACGTTGTCCGTTCCTCATTGCCGACCGCGCAGAAACGCAAAAGCCGAAATACAACGGCTAGAGGCTGAGGGGCTGTCACGCGGTGAGATCGCCCGCCGCCTCGGGATCACACAAAGATGGGTGCGCAAAATGGCAAACGACTCGCCGCCCGATCATCCAGACCTTTTTTCAGACTAGCAGCCCGGAACAATCTTCCGGGCTGATTTGTATTCGCGAATGCGCAACGTCGCTGCAGCTTCCAAATCGCCTGCGGAGAACGTTGATGCACCCGGAAATGACTGTCAAGAACCACCGTATTCCTTCAATCTGGTATAAGCAGACAAGTAACCTGTCATCCGGGCGCACGCTGAACCCGTCGATGATCGTTATGCACTATACGACAGGCTGGAACGGCGAAGGCAGTCGCAACTGGCTGATGGGCGCAGCCGGTGGAACGTCCAATGAAGGCTCCAGCGCCCATGTTGTTATTGATCGGGATGGAACGGCCTGGCAGATCGCGCCGTTTAATCGGGTCGCCTGGCACGCCGGGCCTTCTCGCTATGGCGATCTGGAAAGCCTGAACAATCACGCAATCGGGCTTGAGTTTGTCAACTCCGGACCGTTAAGCCCTGACGGCGATGGCCAATGGATCGACCCATATGGCCACCGGCGCAGCGATGATGAACTCAATGCAGCTGGCGGCTTCATCAAAGCCTCGCATCCGCGTGTTGGCGGACTTGTCTACGCATGGCCGAACTATACGAAAGTGCAGCTGGCAACCGGCTATGCCATCCTGAAGGCCTTGGCCGACCAGTATCCGATAAGCGCGATTGTCAGCCATGAGGAGATTGATACCCGAGGCTGGAAAACGGACCCCGGTCCTGCGTTCCCTATGGAGTCTTTCCGTCAGCTTCTCGGTGACCGCAACCCGGCCCCGCGCGTGAAATCCGTAACAGCCTCACGCCTGAATATTCGCAAAGGCCCCGGCGTCGGTTACGCAAGGATCGATCCGCCCGGTGCGCTCGACACAGGCACAATCGTCAGAGTGCTGTCAGCCGATGATGTCTGGCGCCTGGTTGAAGTCAACGATGGACCGTTAAGCGGTGTTCGAGGATGGGTTCATGGTGCGTATCTCGGATAAAGAGGTTCATGAAACCTCCCTACAGAAGCCGCGATACCGGTCGTCAAAATGGTATCTGGCTGTCTCGCACGGCTGTGCCTGGCTCGTGATTTTCGTGATCGTGATCGCGGCCTCACTTGGCTCTGACGGCGCACAGGCGCTGGCCCCAACGGTCATCCCGATCATGGCCGGATTGATTGCTGCCATGCTCGGCATTCACCGGGTCACCGGTTCAAGGGATCTGCGCACGCTGGCACAAAGCTCGCGTGAACAGGCCGGAGGTGCACGATGATGGCATTTCTGTCAGGCCTGTTTTCGAGGAAGACAGCCCCGTGGTTGCTGGCGGCGGTTCTCATTGCTTTCGGTGGTGTTTCGGCACGCATGGCGGTCGGCAAGGTTTCCGACCTGATCGATGACCGGGTTGTCGCTGCCCGCGATGAACGTGATGCCCACTGGAAAGCCAAACTTGCCGCTTCGAACCTCGAAGTGATCCGACTGGAAAAGGCGTTATCGGAACAGGTTCTTGAAACGGACCGGCAAATCAAAGCGGCAGAAAATGCTGCCAAAGACCAACTCAGAACGATGGAGAAAGCCAATGCGGCACTGCCGGGCGGTGATGCTTGCGGTCTCGGCCCTGACCGTGTCCGCCTGCTCCCCCGCTGATCCTCAGCCCGTCATCAGAACCGTGACAACAAAGGTCATGGTGCCTGATGCATCACGCCAGTCGTGCCTCGACCTCATGTCCAGACTGCCTGCCGAAGGCGGTCTGAACGAGGAAGATGTCACAAATCTATGGGGCAATGACCGGTTGGCCATCAAAACCTGTGACAGACGAAGGGATGGCGCAATCAACAGTATCGACAATGCAAACGCGGCCGCAGAAGTCGCGAACGGGGGTAAAATTGACTGACATGGTTCATACGATCAAGGAGCGCGTTGAGATGGCGCATGATCGTATCGATACGCTGACTTTACGGATCGGCAAACTCGAAATGGATGCGGCTGTTCTGGATGAACGTTTGCGTGGCATTCAGAAATCCCTGACCAAAATCGAAAATATTCTGTCGAAGATCGTCTGGCTTTTTGCGACCGGCATCATCGGCGCGATCGTTACATTTGTTGTGAAGGGTGGTCTCAATGGCTTCTGATCCTGATCTGAAGCGGAAAGTCCGCTCTGACTACATCAACCGGCGCATGACCATCGCCACGATTTCGCAGGTTCGCGGTGTTTCCCAGGCAACGATTTCGCGATGGAAGAAATCTGCCAAGTCCGATGGCGATAATTGGGACATGCTGCGTTCGGCCTCGATTATTGCTGGTGAAGGAATCGAGACCGTCGTCTCTACCGTTGTTGAAGATTTCATGATCATGGCCGAGGCCGTGCTGGAGGAGATCAAGCACGGTGAGCTGTCGGTTGCTGACAAGGTAAAGCATCTTGTCGCAATTGCTGACGCGATGACGAAGATGACGTCGTCTGCAGGCAAGCTTGCACCTACGATTTCCGAAATGGGTGTTGCCCAGGACGTTATGCGTCACCTTCTGGAGTTCGTTCGCGAAGAATTCCCGCACCACGCCGGCGTCATTCTCGAAATCATCGAGCCTTTCGGTGAACGTCTCGCAGGACTTTACCACTCATGAGAAAACCAAGGCTCAAAGCATCGGTTACAGCAAAGGAACTGCGCACCTCACTGGCGGAGATGGCCAGTGATTTCTCGCGCTGGATCGAGCTGTCGATCGAGGCGTTTCCCGCTGATCCTAAAGCCAGGCAGGAGCGGCTGCGCAAAATCAGAGACCCCGAGACAGGCTTCCGGTATTTCATGGAAACCTATCTGCCGCATTACGTGCGCGGTGACCACAGTCTGTTTCATCAGGCGATCTTTGAACGTTGCCCGGAAATCCTAGGCAGTCCGAATGGTGTGCGGGATCTGTTCATTGCCCCGCGCGGTTCATCGAAATCCACGCATCTGTCGCTGGGCTTTGCGCTCTACTGCATCGTAACCGGCCGCAAGCGTTATATTCTTGAAGTCTGCGATGTATACGCACAGGCCGCTTTGCTGATCGAAGCGATCAAGGCCGAGCTGACGACGAACCCACGCCTGTCTTACGATTTTCCTGACGTTTGCGGCGAAGGTCGTGTGTGGCGTGAAGGCGAAATCGTCACCCGCAACAATGTTCGCGTTGAAGGTCTTGGCGCACTGCAGAAGATCCGTGGCCGCCGTCATGGTCCATTTCGCCCGGATCTGATGTTCTTTGACGATCTGGAAAACGATGAGGCTGTTCGATCTCCCGAACAACGTCAGAAACTTGAGAACTGGATTAACCGCGCCGCGCTCAAGGTTGGTCCGCCAGATGGCTCCATGGACGTCATATGGGTTGGCACGGTGCTGCACTTTGATGCTGTGATCGTGCGCGCATCGAAATCGCATGTCTGGAGCACTACGAAGTTTCAGGCGATCGTCCAGTGGCCCGACAGAATGGACCTCTGGGACCTCTGGGAAGAAGAGCTTAGAAATAACGGTGAAGATGCCGCCCAGGCGTTCTATGCCGATCACCGCAGCGAGATGGACGCTGGCGCGATCGTCAACTGGCCGTCTGTCCAGCCGCTTTACTTCCTCATGAGCGAACGGGCCGGGTCTCACGATGGCTTTGCGTCTGAGTATCAGAACCAGCCGATTTCGGACGGGAACCCGTTTGGCGACCTGACTTTCTGGGTCATGGAGCGTCGCGACCTGTTGTTCTTCGGAGCCGTAGACCCATCGCTTGGAAAGAAGGGCAAAGGCCGCGATCCATCGGCCATACTGATAGGCGGTATAGACCGGCTGACAGGCACGATGGACCTTGTGGAAGCCTCGATCCGCCGCCGACTTCCGGATACGATCATTTCCGATATCATCGCCCTGCAGCGCGATTATCGCTGCTTGCTCTGGTTTGTCGAAGCCGTCCAATTTCAGGAGTTTCTCAGAACCTCGCTGATGACAACGGCGGCAAAGGAGGGCGTTGCCATCTCTGCCGTGCCGATCACCCCGAACACCGACAAGACGCTACGGATAGAGAGGCTGCAGCCACCGCTCGCGGCCGGCCTGATCCGCGTCCATCCGACACAACAGACCTTGATCGACCAGCTCCAGCAATGGCCGAACGCGGACCATGATGACGGCCCCGATTGCCTCGACATGCTTTGGCAGAATGCCGTGCACTATTCCGGTGGCGCATCAGCCGGACATAGTTCCGGTATTCTAACGGCAGGATCGGCTGGCGGCGGCGATACGTTACAAGGATACCGCCTATGACGTCTGAAACAACGACTGAGACACGCAAGAACCTGTCGTCTGACGCGAAAGGTCTGATCGCCGACGCGCGCAATGACATCACCATTCCGTTTTTCAACGAAACCCTTCAGCCTGCCGATGACACGCTGATCGAGCGCGGTGGTGGTCTTGGGCTGAAGATCTATGACCAGATTGAGCGTGACACTCATGCCTATGCCGTTCTGCAGAAGCGAAAGCGGCTTTTACTTGCGCGTGATTGGGATGTCGATGCCGCCAGTGACAAGCCCCGCGATATCGAAGCTGCCGATTTTGTCAGACAGACGCTTCAGAAACTGCAGTTTGACGACATTTGCGAAGGCCTCCTGGACGCAACGCTGAAAGGCTTTGCCGTCAGTGAGATCGTCTGGAAGCGCGATGGAAACCGGATTATTCCCGAACGTATTGTCAGCCATGACCAGCGCCGATTCGTTTTCGGCGAGGACTGGCAGCCACGTTTGTTGACCTGGCAGAACATGTCAAAGGGCATCGAGCTGCCGCAGCGCAAGTTCATCGTTCACCGCTTTGGCGTAAAGGGGAACAATCCTTATGGCCTTGGTCTTGGCAGCCGGCTGTTCTGGGCGGTGTTGTTCAAGCGGGAAGGTGTCGCCTTCTGGCTTCATTACCTTGATAAATTTGCAGGCCCGACCATTGTCGGCAAAACCCCGCTCGGCAGCCTGCCGGCCGAACAGCGCAAACTCCTGAATACACTGACGCGAATGCGCACCAGCGCCGCCTCGGTGGTGCCCATGGATACCGATGTCAGTTTTCTCGAAGCGGCACGATCCGGCAGTGTTTCTTATGGCGAATGGCTTGCCTATTGGGACAAACAGATCACGATCTGCATCAACGGCGAAACGCTCACAACCGATATCGGTGCAAACGGCTCCAGGGCAGCGTCAGAAACCCATGCCGATATCCTGTCTTTGCTTGTCGGTTCTGACGGTGATCTGCTTTCAGGGACGCTCAAGAGCCAGCTGGCACAGTGGCTGATCGACTACAATTATCCCGGCGCAGGTGTGCCGGATATCTGGCGCGTCAAACCGGAAGATGAAAAGCAGGCCGCTGAAACGCGCAAATCCAAAGCCGACGCCGCCAGTGCCACTGACAAGGCCCTCGTCGCGGTGCTCAGGACAGCCGGCATGATCGACGATGACGAAGCCGCACGTGAGATGATCGTGGGGTCCGGGATCGTCGATCATCTGTCCGAGACTGCCATTGAACGACTGGTTGAAGCACGCTTTGCCTTTATGGAGGGTGGAAAACGCGGCCGGGACTTGCGTCAGGCGGCGGAAGAAAACCCGATGTTTGCCCAACTGTTCGGTGATCGCTCAAAAAAAAACTGAATAATCCGGTCTGTTTTGCCGCCGACGATGATCCCGTTGAACAGCTGACAGACCGCCTTGAGGTCGAAACTGAAAAGCTGATTGGTCGTCGGATCAAGGCTGTTCGCCGCGCGATAACAAAAGCACCCGATTTTGTGGATGCTCAGCGTTCGTTGTTGATCCTTGCCGCCAGATGGTCGCCCGCAGCCCTTGCCCGCCCGATCGGCGAAGCGCTTGAGTTGTCGGCGCTCTATGGCCGCGAAGCTGTGTTCACCGATGCGGAAGCGTCTTTTGCCGATGATGCTTTCGAGGTTATCAACCAGTCTTTTGCAGAACAGATTGATTTTTTCCGCCAGAAACGTGGCAAGCCGACCAAAGCCTGGACGGATGCCATGCGCGGTATTCATGACCGCGCTTTCGTCGTGGCCGGCGCAAACGATATGGCGATTGTCAGTGATTTTCAGACGGCCATTGGTGACGCGATCAAGAACGGCGGTACGCTGGATGGTTTCCGCAAGGACTTTGATCAGATCGTTGACCGCTACGGCTGGCAATACAAGGGCGAGCGCGGCTGGCGCACACGTGTGATTTTCGAAACCAATATCCGCACATCCTATATGGCCGGCCGGCTGAAACAGATGCGCGATCCGGACGTGATCAAGCTGCGGCCGTTCTGGGAATACCGCCACGGCGAAACCCGTGTCCCGAAGTCGCCACGACCGTCGCATGTTGCCTGGCATGGCCTGATCCTGCGTCATGATGATAACTGGTGGGAAAAGCACTATCCACCAAATGGCTGGCTTTGTTCATGCGGGGTCCGGACGCTCTCCTATGATGATCTGAAGCGGCGTGGCAAGAATGGCCCGGACAAGGCCCCAGAAGATCTGATGCAGCCCTTTATTGACCCAATGTCCGGTCAGCTGTCGGAAAAGCCGCAGGGCGTCGGCTATGGCTGGGACTATATGCCCGGCGACTTGTGGGAGCGCGGCCTTACGCCCCAGGCCCTGCTGGATGATGGCGACCTGCAACTGACGAACCCGCGTCAGGCCGTTGCAATCGACGATCCCGAACCGGTTGAGGATCTGGTGAAATCTGCAAGACCATTCAAGGCCAAACCGATGAAGGAAGGGCTTGAACCGGAAGACTATGTCCGGGCGTTTCTAAAGCCCTTCGGTGCGGATATCGATCAGGCCGTTTTGTTCGAGGACAAGGCCGGTACCAAAGTGCCGGTATCCGATCAGTTGTTCCGCGATCGCTCCGGTGCGTTCAAGGTCTTGAAGCGTGGCAGACATCGGCTCACACCGCTTATGGCTGAAACCTTGCTGGATCCGGATGAAATCTGGGTTGGTGTCGCGCGGAAAGCCGCTGCAAGTGATCCGGACACCGAAGAGCTTATTGTTGATCGCCGCTATATCCGTGTCGACCGCAAGACCGGCATCCAGATCGTTTTCGAAATCGGGGAGCGTTATTGGGATGCCATCACCAGCTATAACCCGACGACCAAGAAGGGCGATCCTGATTTCAGAGCGCTCGATCGCCGTCGCGGTGGAAAGCTGGTTTACAAGCGCAAGAAAAAAGGCCGGGAGTGATCCGGCCTTGTTGTCAGGGAGCTACCTGGACCATCACCGGTCATCGCGTGCCTGACGAAACTGAATATAGTACCAACAGGAAGACAAGTCCATGAGTGGCATCAGCTACAAACTCAGCTTATCTGACGGCACGATACGTAGGCGGCTGGAACGATTGGTCGCCTTAATGGATCAGCGTCAGGGCTTTTACCGTAATGTTGGCGAGTATTTGCTCAATGCCACGCTAGAGAATTTCGAGAAGGAAAGCGGCCCCGACGGCGAGCCGTGGCAGCAGCTTAAAGACAAAACAATCCGCAATCGTGAAAATAAAGGTCAGACACCGATCCGGATCCTGCGGGCAGAGGGGCGGCTGGCCGGTTCGGTCAACTATGCCGCCACAGACAGTGATGTCCGGATCGGCTCGCCCATGCCCTATGCCGCCATCCATCAGCTGGGCGGTGATATTGTAATTCCTTCGCACACCCGCACGATCTATCAGCATTACGATGCACGCACAGAAACGTTTGATCAGCGCTTCCGGAAAAAAGCGCAGTCCAATTTCGCCAGGGACGTCACGGTCGGCTCATATACGGTGCACATTCCGGCGCGCCCCTATCTCGGCATCAATGCGGATGACCAGGTCGCGATTATCGCGATTGCGGAACGCTGGCTTGAGACAGAATAGCGAAATTTCATGAGAGGCTTCAGGAGCGCTTTTATCGCTATTGTCTGCCCGGACATACCCGAAACAGAAACATGGCGCGTTAGACCCCCGTTAGAAATCGATTGTGAGGCTATTTGCGTGTCAGGGGTGGATGTAATCTTGCAATCGGTCCCGATCAGGGCCATTGTCGCCCCAGATTGAGAAAACGATCCGGACGGAACTAAATTCCGGACGTAACTCTTTTATAACGACGTCAAGGTGGCTTCCAGATTGTCCGGAGGCACCATGTCGAACAAATCCACTAAAGCCCGTATCGAAGTTTTCCGCAGCGGAACGTTCACGCCGATGAATGGTGATCCCATCACCTATTCAGCATCGGACCTGAATGCGATCGCTGATAGCTATGATCGCGAAACAGCACCTGCCCCCATTGTCGTTGGTCATCCGACAACCGATGCGCCGGCTTATGGATGGGTCGAAAGCTTTGACTACGATGCAACTGCCGACCGGCTGTTTGCCAACCTTTCCGACATCGACCCCGATTTTTCCGCTGCCGTGAAATCCGGCCGATACAAGAAGGTCTCGCTTTCCTTCTTCCGGCCTGACAGCGAAGCCAACCCACAAAAAGGGGCATGGTATCCACGCCACGTCGGTTTTCTGGGCGGGGCCGCGCCTGCCGTTTCTGGCCTTAAAAACGTTCAGTTCAGTGACGCCGAGTCGACCGTGACGTTTTCTGCAGAGTTTGGTGAGCGCGGTTTTGAAGAAACCGCAAACATTCTGCGCGGCCTTCGGGATTTCATCATCGAAAAATTCAGCCTCGAAGATGCCGACAAGGCCATTCCTGTCTGGCGCATCGACTGGCTCGACGAAATCGAGGTCGAGAAGAACGCCCGTCCAGCCTTTGCTGAAAAAACACCTGAAAGGACACCCTCAGTGACTAAGATGAACGAAGCGGATTTTGCCGATCGGGAAGCACGCCTTGCAGCCCGAGAGAAAGCCATCAGCCAGAGCGAACGAAAGTTTGCGCATGATGGTCATGTTGCCTTTGCCGAAAAGCTGGTTGCCGACCAGAAACTGATCCCGGCGGCAAAAGACAAGCTCGTCGCCATCCTTGATGCCCTGCCCGATGAAGCATCGGTCTCCTTTGCTGAAGGCGAAGAGAAAGTTTCGCCGCGCAAGGCGCTCAGTGACCTCATGGAAAGTCTGCCGAAGGTCATCGACTACGGCGCACAAGATCTCGGCGACGGGCCTTCTTCCGGTGACGGTCGCGCCTCATTTGCGTCTGACGGCAAGGCCGTCGACGCCGACCGCCTTGCCACGCACGAAAAGGCGCTGGCCTATCAGAAAAACCATCCGGGTACGGCCTATATCGCTGCCGTGCGCGCCGTATCTTAAAGGAGATCACGATGCGACAGTTTCACGCCGTCCTTTCTCTTACCATTACCGCAACCACGGCGTTGGCCGCCTCTGACCTGATCGGTTTTGATGACGGCAAGATCACGGCCGACGATGCGCCGGTCAAAGGTGTTGCCCAGGTCCCGGCCTCTGTCGGCCTTGATGTCGCGGCCACGGCGATCGGCCTTGAACGCGTCAAGGCGTTCGGCGCGATCTCGAAAGGTGATGGACTGGTCTCTGCCGCCGCCGGCGGCGTTCAGGCCGCTGATGAGACCAGTGTCAACGTCTTCGCCACCGCATTGACCGACGCCGCCGATGGCGAGTGGGTCGAAATCCTCATCCGCTAACAGGAGCAGTCTCACATGCCATCCATGAACCAGCGCGGCGCAGCCGTCATTGATCCGATCCTCACAACTCACGCCGTTGGCTATCGCAACGCTTTGATGATCTCAACGAGCCTGTTTCCGATCGTGACGGTCCCGAACCGCTCGATGCGGGTGATCAAGTTCGGCAAGGAATCGTTCCGCCTGCTTAATACCCGACGTGCGCCCGGCGCTGACCGCAAGCGTGTCCAGTACGGCTATGCCGATGATCCGCTCGCCCTTGTCCAGGATGCACTCGACGGTATTGTCCCGCGCGAGCATCAGGAAGAGGCCGATGCGGTTCCTGGTATCGATCTTGGCGTCGGTGCCACCAACATGGTGCTCGACATCATCGCGCTCGGCGACGAAGTGACGTCCGCCAATCTGGCGCGCAATGCCGGCAACTACGATGCCAACCACAAGCTGACACTTGCCGGGGCTGATCGTTGGACCGATCCGGCCAGCGACCCGAAAGCCGACATCGATGCGGCGAAGGAAGCGATCCGGCGTTCGACCGGGCGTTATCCGAACAAGCTTGCGCTCGGTCCAAACGCGGCAAACGCGCTGAAGAACCACCCGAAGATCAAGGAACAGTTCAAATACGTCTCGAAGGACAGCATCACCGAAGCGATGCTGGCGGCGTATTTCGATATTGAAGAGGTGGTTGTCGGCAAGGCGGTCTATCTGCCGGAAAATGCCGATGACGACGACCCGGCGCTTGATGTCTGGGGCAATGATGCCGTTCTCGCCTATGTGCCGTCTGCCGGCGACAATTATCAGGTTCCGTCCTACGGCTACACCTATCGTCTGCGCGGCTATCCCATGGTCGAACAGCCCTGGTTCGATAAGTCTAACTCGTCCTGGATTTATCCGACGACGGCGGAACGTGCGCCGCTTCTGACCGGCGCCATGGCGGGCTTCCTCTTCACCAATGCGGGGGCCAGCGACTGATGGATAACAAGGTCGAACTGATTGTCAGGACGCCGGCGAAGATCGCCGGCAAACGCCACCGCGATGGCGACACGGTCACCGTATCGAGACCGCTCGCCATTGAGCTGATCCGTGAAGGCATCGCTGCCCCGCCGCCGGAAGCCTTGTCGCGGGACGCGCTCGATGATGCAGCGCAGATCCGCGATCTGAAATTGCAGGTCACCAGCCTGACCCGCCAGCTCGACGCTGCCAATGCGCGGATTGGCGAACTGGAGGCTGCTGCGGCCGATATCAATACCGAGGGGGGCGAGATTGTCCCCGAGAGCGAGGACAGTGCCACCGGTACGGCCGAAACGGTCGTTCCGGAGACGTCCGAAACCGATGCTGGAGGTACCGCATCGGCTCCCCCGACCGGCGAGGCACAGCCGTCGGGGACCAATTCCGGTGCGGATGGCGACACATCTGAGGCCGACACCACGAACACCTCCCAGGGTGCGACCAGCGGAAAAAACAAGACGGCGAAAACCCGCAAAACTTCCGCATCGAAGGACTGAAACCCTTCCTCCCGGCGGCGGTATCACCCGCCTCCGGACTTTTCTCGAAAACGTTAGAGGATGCCATGAACGATCAAGTTTCTAACGGGCTGCCGGTTAAAGGCTACCGGCCACAGCAGGGCGACAAGATCGCCACCGTCAATCACAACAAGGAACTGGAAGAGCGTGTTTGGGCCAGTTCGACGCCATGGCTTCCGATCCCGATATCGACAAGCGCTGGTTGGCGCTCGCCCGCACGTCGATCGAACAGGGTTTCATGGCGGCAAACCGTGCCGTGTTTCAGCCTGACCGCGTGGCGCTTCCGGAAGATGAGGCCTGACAACCATGTATGGCGCGCTTGACGATCTGATCGACCGGGCTGGCGAGGTTGAAATCCTCCAGGTGGCCGATCGCGACGGAAACGGCGCGGCGGACCCGGACGTCATCGATGCCGCCTTTGCCCATGCCGGCAATATCATCGATGGCTATCTGGCCGGAAAATACACATTGCCGCTCGCAAGCGTCCCCGATCTCGTCAGAACCTGGGCGGTTTCGATCGCGCGTTATCGCCTGCACCATGAAGGCCCACCGGACTATGTCGTCAATGACTACAAGGACGCCATCGCGGCTCTGAAGGATGTTGCGCGCGGCGCAATCACGCTGACGATTGCCGATGGCTCAACACCTGACGCCTCGGCCAACGGCGGCGACTATCTGAACGCCGATGCCCCGACATCGCATGCCGGCGCGATCCTGAAAGGCTGGAATAATGCTTGAGACGATTGCGGCCCAACTTCGCACCGCCGGTGATCCGATCATTGCCGTTGAGCTTGCAGAAAACCTCGACGCGGTTGCCCGTGGAACGGCGTCCAAAAGCGGAACGGCTTTTCTTGTGCCGTGGTCCGAACGTGGCCGTGACAACATGCTCGCGACCGGTGGCTTTCGTCAGCTGGTCGACGTTCAGTTCCTCGTGGCTGTCGTCATTCGCTACCACGCCGACGCCAGAGGCGCTGACAGGGTTGCGCTTTTTGAGAACGTAAAATCGTCCATCGAGGGCGTTCTGGCTGGCTGGCAGCCGGATCCATACGCCGATCCGATGGCCCTTGTCGGCGGCGAAGCCTCACCGCTGGGCAACAACGTCACCGTCTATGTCCAGACATGGCAGACAACCCGTTATCTCGAAGGAGCAGAAACATGAAACGGCCGAACAAGGGCGGTTGCTACATCCGCGACCCCAAAACCAAGGCGTTGAGACCCGTCGCGAAGGAGCCGCCGCAGTCTGCCGGCGATCCCGAACCGACAGTCAATACCGCTGAGACTACCAACACCAACGCGGCGTCGAAGAACGCCACCGGGAAAGGAAAATAATCATGCCCGCTTCCGATGTACGCCGCTGGCAAAAGAAAGCCATCCTCGTCAAGATTGAGGATACCTATGCCACTGATGCAGCGCCAACGGCCGCTGAAGGTATTCTGGCCGCCAATGTCGAATTCACGCCCATGGAAGGCCAGGAGCTTTCCCGTGATCTGGTTTTGCCATACATGGGCAATCAGGGTGTGATCCTCACCGGCCTTTATGCACGCCTGGTCTTTGACGTTGAAATCGCTGGTTCAGGGACAGCCGGAACCGCCCCGAAATATGACGCGCTGCTGCGCGCCTGCGGCTTTGCCCAGACGATTACCGCAGACACATCCGTCGAATATGACATCATCGAAGACGGTGTTGAATCGGCATCGATCTATTTCAAGCTTGATGGTGTGCAGCATGTCATGCTCGGTGTTCATGCGTCCGTCGCGTTAACGCTCGATGTGACATCTGTCCCGCGCTACCGCTTCACCTGTGTCGGCCTGTTCGGCACAATCAGCGATGACGCGGCCATGCCTGCAGTGACGAAAGCCGGCTGGATGAAACCGGTTGCAGTCACCAAAGAAAACTCGGTCATGACCCTTCATGGCTGGACAGCGACCGGGGACAGCTTGTCGATCGATCTTGGCAATGAGCTGACACCGCGTTTTCCCTTTGGCGATGAATATATCCTGATCTCCGACCGGTCTGTCAGTGGCACGGCTGTGGTCGAAGCGCGTCCGGTCTCGGTCATCAACTGGTTTGAAATCGCCAAAACCGGCGCTCTGGGTCCGCTTTCCTTCGTGCACGGTACCGATGATGGAAACATTGTCGAGGTCACAGCGCCCGCCGTCGAGATCGGTCGTCCGACCTATGGCCAGACCAGCAATGTCACGACCTATTCGCTGCCTTTGGGCTTTACGCCTGAATCCGGCCTGGACGATTTCAAGATCACGGTTCGCTGACCCGCCGCATCCATTCGCGCCAGCTTTTGCTGGCGTCCATGACCGTTAGAAGGAAAACCACGATGAAATTTATCCTGACCGATATCGATCGCTACTGGTGGCCGGTCGTCGTTCGCGTCCCTGACCCGGAACGGGCCGGCCGCTACCTCGAACAAGAGCTTGAAGTCTTTTTCGAGCCGGAAAGCCAGGACGAGGCCATCGCCCGCCTCGAAAAGTCGGAAACGCTCAAAACCGCGCGTGAGCAGATCGAACATGAGCGTCAGCAGTTGACCGACGTCGTCAAGGGCTGGCGTGGCGTCGAAGACGACGATGGCAATCCGTTCACCTTCACAGCGGACAACTTCAAGCGCGCCATCAACAAAAGCTGGTTCCGCCAGGCTCTTTACCGCGCTTACCGGGAATCGCTTTCCGGTGAGGAAGCCCGCCTGGGAAACTGAAGAAGGCGGCGCGCGCCTGGGCGTGCGCCCACATCGGGCGGGCTGATCCGCAACAGCCGGTCGCGATGGATGGAGAAGCCGCCGCCGAGTTCGCAGAAATGGGACTGGCGGTCAGCATCCCGACCGAAGACACCGATATCGAGGCAATGGAAATCATGGCGAGCAATCGCGACAGCATGAAGGCGTTTTTGGCAGTTGCTACGCAATGGCGTATTGCTGCCGGCCTCGCCAACATGATCTGGATCGGCCTCGATTATAACGCAGTCGATGTTGTCTTGCGCCGCATGTCATTTTCTGACGCTGTGTTTTCGGATCTTCAGGTCATGGAAGCGTCCGCGCTTGCCATCCTGAACGGCGGAGGCGCATGATGGCTCAGCCGTTCAAGTTCTCGATGGTCTTCACCGCCGATAATTCCCAGGCGAAGACCGCAACGCAGGAAATCAATCAGGCCATTCAGACAACCGGACGTGCCGCCGAGGCTTTTGGCAGCGAGGCCGCTCAGGGCTTTTCTGCATTTGCCGGAGCTGCGGCGAGCGCGGAAACAGCTGTTCAGGGCGTCATCGCTGCATCGACCGGGCTTGACCGGATAGGGTCCGGTGTTTCCGCTGCCAATACGACGCTGGCAGCCTTCGGTGACCGGCTTGATGAAGTCCGCGCCCGCTATAGTCCGCTTTTTGCCGCCGAACGCCAGCATAATGCCGAGATCGGCCGCATTGATGAGGCCTACCGGATCGGCGCAATTTCGATTGATCAGTGGGTTGCCGCAACCGAGCGCGAAGAGCTTGCCAACCGCAATGCTGTCAATTCCATCCGGCAACGACAGGCGGCTTACAACAACTTCGTCGATACAAGCTTTCGCGAACAAACCGACGCGCTTCTCGGTGTCACGGGTGCGCCAGCACGCTCCGGTGAGGATATCGCCGCCTATGGTGCCCAGCTCGATAGCCTGCGTGCCAAATACAATCCACTTTATGCGGTCACCCAGCGCTACAAACAGGAAGTCTCGGAGATCCGTCAGGCCCATCGCGCCGGTGCGATCTCGGCCGACGAGATGACGGCAGCGATCAGCCGCCAGCGTCAGGCCACGCTTGCAACGATTGACGCCATCAAAGGCCGGAACACAGCGATGGCTGGCGCGGACATGTTCTCTGACAGAGAAGGTCGTTTCCGCCGTCAGAACCTGACCTATCAGCTTTTCGATATTGGCCAGACGGCGGCTATGGGTATGAACCCGGGGATGATCCTTGCGCAGCAGGGACCGCAGATCTTCCAGATTTACGCCGGTCAGGGCGGCGTCAATATGGCGCTGAAGGATTTCGGGTCGATCCTTGGTGGTATTGGCCGTATTATCACACCGGTGACGGCCGGGATTGCCGGATTGACGGCTGCTACAGCACTCGGTGCGATTGCCTATAACAATTATCTGACGTCAACCAAGGCGGTTCAGACAGCAGCAAGCGGTCTTGGCCGCGCCGTTGCCGGATCAGCATCTGAAATGGAAGCCTCGGCTGAAGCCGGGGCAGCGGCGGCCGGGATCTCTGTAACCGCCGCCCGCTCGATGCAGACAGCGTTTCTGCGAACGGGCAAGATCGGATCGGAGAATTTTGAGGCCCTGATCGGGCTTTCAGATGACTTTGCTGCAACGATGGGCATGGCCGCCGCCGATGCCGGGTCTGCTCTTGCAGACATGTTTGCCGATCCGGCCAAAGCCGCCGACACGCTATCAAAGCAGTATAATCTGATTGATGCCGCGACCGCCCGGCAGGTGCGCAGTCTGGCCGAGCAGAACCGTCTGATCGAAGCACAGGCGCTTTTGATTGATCAACTGCCGGAAAAACTGGCCGACGCCGGTGAGGCATCGACGAGCCTTGGCCGTGCATGGAAATCCATGCGGGAAGACGCCAGCAATTTCTTTGGCGCAATCGGCGGCGGTATCAACCGTGCCATTGACGGGCCATCGGACGAACAAAGACTATCGGATTTACAGGCTGAGCAGGCAGAGCTTTATGCGCGTCTTCGTCGTGATGATACGGGACCGCTGGCCGGTGCGATGCGTGGCCAGATATATCGTGATCTGGCCGAAATCGAGTTGCAGATCGGCATTCTGACATCGCGTCTCAACGCAGCCGAAGAGAAAAGGCAACAGGCCGAGGCGCGTCAGAAGGTCACCGCTGCGTCAACGATCGCCGATGCATCGCCGGCGCTTTCGACAACCAATCAGATTGAGACATATCAGAACCAGATTGCCAGACTTCAGTTGGGCATTAGCAACCTGACCACGGAAGACATCGAAAAAGGCGAAGGTGACCGGCTTAACAAAGCGCTCGAAGCCAAGGAACATGCGCTTGACGGCCTGATTGACAAGCAGTCGACACTCAATGAGCTGGACCGCCTCGATATCCAGATTGCCAATGAGCGCAACCCGCAGCGCCGCGCTGAGCTGGAGGCGCGGCGCAAGCGGCTGGAATACGCCTCTCAGGAAGTCAGCCAGGCAAAAATCAACGAAGATGCCGAGCGGGCGTATAACAATGTCATTGCCAGCACGATTGCCGGTGCAAAGGCTAAGGCCGACCAGATCAATATCGAAACGGATATCCGGGCCAGGCTGAATGCGGAAGTCGCTGCCGGTCTCATTCCAGCATCCGACGTCAACCGGCTTTTGCAGGAAGAGCTGCAGCTGCGGCCATTGATTGCGGCCGCCGACAGTGCCGGGATTGAGAACAAGAAGGCATTGACCGAAGCCGTCGAAGGCCTGCGCACGGCCTATGAGGCTGCCGCCGAAGAACAACGGCGCGCCGCCAATGAACAGGCTTTGCGCGCCGGACAACAGGAGCTTGCTCTGTTGCAAGCGCGGATTGGCCTCGTTGGTGCTGAAACTGCCGAACGCCGCCGCGCGATCGCGGTTTTGGAAGAGCAAAAGCGTCTCAAGGAAAGGCGGGTTAGTGAGAACGACCCTGCGTACCTCGAACGCATCGAGCAGGCCAAAGCAATTGCAGATGCCGAGAGCGCACTTGAACGTGCTCAAAGCAATCGCGATGCGATCCGGACACGTCAGGAAAATATCGAAAGCCTGAAAACCCAGATGGCCCTGATCGGCGCGACATCAGCCGAACAGCGCCGTGCGTTAGCCGTCCTGGAAGAAAGAAACCGCCTGACGCGCGAGGGTATCGATCTTGACAGTGAGGCCGGGCAGACACGGCTTGCGCTGGCTGCGGCCGAGGCTGAGCTGACTAGTGCGATGGAACGCCGGCAGGCACAGTATGAGGCGCTTCGAAGTCAGGGTGAAGAAGCCGAGCAGCTACGCGCCGAAATCGCGCTCGTCGGAGCCAGTGAAAACGCCCGCCGCCGGGAACTGGCTGTGCTGGAAGAGATGCAGGCAATCCGCCGCGATGGTCTGGCCCTTGGCTCTCAGGAGTCACAGCAGCGCATTCAAAATGCCCGCGCCATTGCCGATCAGACAAGCGAGCTTGAGCGGATGCGCGATGCCTGGGGCGAGGTCAAGTCGGCCGGTGAAAGCGCCATCGATGCGATTTTCAATTTCGACGATCTGAAGAATGGTGACTTTGCCTCGATCTTCGACAATCTGACATCGAGCATCGGTCAGACGCTGATGGACCTGACCATCAACAATCCGCTCAAAAACCGGTTTCTTGGCGGCAATTACGGCACGCTCGACGACATCATGAATGGTTCGACCGGTGGCGGCCTGCTTGGTGCTTTAACCGGTCAGAATGTCGGCGCGATGAATGTTTCCGCTGCGACCGTGATCGTGAATGGCGGCATGGGCGGTGGTTTCGGATCAATGGGCGGGCTGATGCAGGGCTTTGCCGCCAACGACAACATCGCCATGAACGGGCTTGGCGGCAATCTTGCAGCTGCGGGTGTGGATAGGGCTTTCGGCCTGCT
>NZ_SMAR01000018.1 GCF_004342225.1 Martelella mediterranea
AGCAGGCCGAAAGCCCTATCCACACCCGCAGCTGCAAGATTGCCGCCAAGCCCGTTCATGGCGATGTTGTCGTTGGCGGCAAAGCCCTGCATCAGGCCGCCCATCGACCCCAAACCGCCGCCCACGCCACCATTGACGATCACGGTGGCGGCGGAAACGTTCATCGCGCCGACATTTTGACCGGTCAAGGCACCCAGCAGGCCGCCACCGGTCGAACCATTCATGATGTCGTCAAGCGTACCGTTATTGCCGCCAAGAAACCGGTTTTTGAGCGGATTGTTGATGGTCAGGTCCATCAGGGTCTGACCGATGCTCGATGTCAGATTGTCAAAGATCGATGCAAAATCACCGTTCTTGAGATCATCGAAATTGAAAATCGCATCGATGGCGCTTTCACCGGCCGACTTGACCTCGCCCCACGCATCGCGCATCCGTTCAAGTTCGCTTGTCTGGTCAGCGATGGCGCGCACATTCTGGATGCGCTGTTGTGACTCCTGAGAGCCAAGAGCCAGACCATCGCGGCGGATTGCCTGCATTTCTTCCAGCACAGCCAGTTCCCGGCGGCGTGCGTTTTCGCTGGCTCCGACAAGCGCGATTTCGGCGCGCAACTGCTCGGCTTCTTCCCCCTGGCTTCGAAGCGCTTCATACTGTGCCTGCCGGCGGTCCATCGCACTGGTCAGCTCAGCCTCGGCCGCAGCCAGTGCCAGCCGCGTCTGCCCGGCCTCACTGTCGAGAGCAATGCCCTCGCGTGTCAGGCGGTTTCTTTCTTCCAGGACGGCTAACGCACGGCGCTGTTCGGCTGATGTCGCGCCGATCAAGGCCATCTGGGTTTTCAGGCTTTCGATATTTTCCTGACGCGTCCGGATTGCATCGCGATTGCTTTGTGCCCGGTCGAGTTCGCTCTCGGCATCGGCGAGCGCTCTCGCTTGTTCGATGCCTTTGGCATACTCAGCATCACCGGGATTGTAGCCATCTTTCTTGAGACGCTTTTGCGCTTCCAGAACAGCGATCGCACGGCGGCGTTCGGCGGTTTCGGCACCAACGAGGCCAATCCGCGTCTGCAGAATGTCGAGTTCCTGTTGACCGGCGCGCAAAGCCTGTTCATTGGCGGCACGCCGTTGTTCTTCGGCAGCAGCCTCATAGGCCGTGCGCAGGCCTTCAACGGCCTCGGTCAATGCCTTCTTGTTCTCAATCCCGGCACTGTCGGCGGCCGCGATCAACGGGCGCAGCTGCAGCTCTTCCTGCAGCAATCGATTGACGTCAGAAGCGGGAATGAGGCCGGCTGCGACTTCCGCATTCAACCTGGCGCGGATTTCCGTCTCGATATTGATCTGGTCGGTCTTAGCCTTTGCACCGGCAATCGTGCTGGCAATGACATTGTTATAGGCCCGCTCGGCGTCTTCGTTGATCTTCGCCTGGCTGACTTCCTTCCCGGAATATTCCAGCCGTTTTCGCCGGGCCTCAAGTTCAGCGCGAAGCTGCGGGTTTCGCTCATTGGCAATCTGGATATCGAGGCGGTCCAGCTCATTGAGGGTTGCCTGCTTGTCAATCAGGCCGTCAAGTGCATGTTCCTTGGCTTCGAGCGCTTTGTTAAGCCGGTCACCTTCGCCTTCTTCGATGTCTTCCGGGGTCAGGTTGCCAATGCCCAACTGAATTCTGGCGATCTGGTTCTGGTAGGTCTCGATCTGGTTGGTTGTCGAAAGCGCCGGCGATGCATCGGCGATCGTTGAAGCAGCGGTGACCTTCTGACGTGCCTCGGCCTGTTGTCTTTTCTCTTCCGCCGCATTCAGACGCGATGTCAGAATACCGATCTGCAGCTCGTTTTCGGCCAGATCACGATACATCTGGCCACGCATCGCACCGGCAAACGGCCCTGTGTCTTCACGGCGAATACGCGCATAAAGATCGGCCTGCTCGGCCTGTAAATCCGACAATCTTTGTTCGTCAGAAGGACCGTCAATGGCGCGGTTGATACCACCGCCGATCGTGCCAAAGAAATTGCTGGCGTCTTCCCGCATGGACTTCCATGCACGGCCAAGGCGCGTCGATGCCTCACCGGCGTCGGCCAGTTTTTCCGGCAATTGATCAATCAAAAGCGCCTGTGCTTCCACAAGCCGGTTCTGTTCGGCCAGATTGCGCACCTGCCGGGCGGTCGCGGCATCAATCAGATTATACTGTTTTGACAGTGTGTCGGCGGCTTTTGCCGGATCGGCAAACATATCTGCAAGTGCCGATGCGGTATCGGCAGCGGCAATGCCCATCGTTGCGGCAAAGTCGTCTGATAGCCCGATCAGAGCTTCAAAATTCTCCGAGCCGATCTTGCCCGTTCGAAGAAACGCTGTCTGCATCGAGCGGGCGGCGGTTACAGAGATCCCGGCCGCAGCAGCACCGGCTTCAGCCGAGGCTTCCATTTCAGACATTGTCCCGGCGATTGCCCGACCAAGGCCGCTCGCCGCTGTCTGAACCGCCTTGGTCGAAGTCAGATAGTTGTTATAGGCAATCGCACCGAGCGCTGTTGCGGCCGTCAATCCGGCAATCCCGGCCGTCACCGGCGTGATGACACGTCCAAGACCGCTGAGGATCGACCCGAAATCCTGCATTGCCGTATTGACGCCGCCCTGACCGGCGTAAATCTGGAAGATCTGCGGTCCCTGCTGCGCAAGGATCATCCCCGGGTTCATACCCATAGCCGCCGTCTGGCCAATATCGAAAAGCTGATAGGTCAGGTTCTGACGGCGGAAACGACCTTCTCTGTCAGAGAACATGTCCGCGCCAGCCATCGCTGTGTTCCGGCCTTTGATGGCGTCAATCGTGGCAAGTGTGGCCTGACGCTGGCGGCTGATCGCTGCCGTCATCTCGTCGGCCGAGATCGCACCGGCGCGATGGGCCTGACGGATCTCCGAGACTTCCTGTTTGTAGCGTTGGGTGACCGCATAAAGTGGATTGTATTTGGCGCGCAGTCCGTCGAGCTGGGCACCATAGGCGGCGATATCTTCACCGGAGCGCGCCGGCAGGCCGGTGACACCGAGAAGGGCATCGGTCTGTTCACGAAAGCTGGTATCTACGAAGTTGTTGTAGGCGGCCTGTCGCTGACGGATGGAATTGACGGCATTCCGGTTGGCAAGCTCTTCGCGCTCGGTTGCGGCAACCCACTGGTCGATTGAGATTGCGCCGATCCGATAGGCCTCATCAATGCGGCCGATTTCTGCATTGTGCTGGCGTTCGGCGGCAAAAAGCGGACTATAGCGGGCGCGGACCTCATCGAGCCGGTCACCAAAGGCTGCCAGCGTCGTATTGGCAGCGGAAACACCAGACCCGATCCGGTCAAGCCCGGTCGATGTGGCGATCACGCCCTGAAGCGCGGTTTGCGCACTCGCCGCTGCCCCGGCAAATGCAGAAAAGCCTTGAGCGGCTTCGCTGCCAAAAGCCTCGGCAGCGCGGCCGGTTGTCTGAAGGGCCTGATTGACTTCCTGCGTTGCCGTCTTCGCCTGGGAATTATCGGCGGTGAAGACCATGGAAAACTTGAACGGCTGCGCCATCAGACACCTCCGCCGTTCAGGATTGCAAGCGCGGACGCTTCCATGACCTGAAGATCCGAAAACACAGGGTCAGAAAATGACATGCGCCGCAAGACAACATCGACAGCATTATAGTCGAGGCCGATCCAGATCAGGCCGGCGAGACCGGCAGCAACACGCCATTGCGTAGCGACTGCCAAAAACGCCTTCATGCTGTCGCGATTGCTCGCCATGATTTCCATTGCCTCGATATCGGTGTCTTCGGTCGGGATGCTGACCGCCAAGCCCATTTCGGCGAACTCGGCGGCGGCTTCTCCATCCATCGTGACCGGCTGTTGCGGATCAGCCCGGCCAATATGGGCGCACGCCCAGGCGCGCGCCGCCTTCTTCAGTTTCCCAGGCGGGCTTCCTCACCGGAAAGGGATTCCCGATAGGCGCGGTAAAGGGCCTGACGGAACCAGCTCTTGTTGATGGCACGTTTGAAGTTGTCTGCGGTGAAGGTGAACGGGTTGCCGTCATCGTCTTCGACACCGCGCCAGCCCTTGACGACGTCGGTGAGCTGCTGGCGCTCATGCTCGATTTGTTCACGTGCGGTTTTCAGTGTCTCGGACTTTTCGAGGCGCGCGATGGCCTCGTCCTGGCTTTCCGGTTCAAAGAAGACTTCAAGCTCCTGTTCGAGATAGCGACCGGCCCGGTCCGGGTCGGGAACGCGAACGACGACAGGCCACCAGTAGCGATCGATATCGGTCAGGATAAATTTCATCGTGGGTTTCCTTCTAACGGTTATGAGCGCAGCAAAAGCTGACGCGATGGCGGTTTGGCTCAGCGAACAGTGATCTTGAAATCGTCGAGACCGGCGTCAGGGGTGAAGGCCAGCGGCAGCGAATAGGTCGTGACATTGCTGGTCTGCCCATAGGTCGGCCGACCGATCTCGACAGCGGGAGCCGTGACCTCGACAATGTTTCCCTCAGTCGTGCCATGCACAAAGGAAAGCGGACCCAATGCGCCGCTCTTGGCGATATCGAACCAGTTGATGACCGAAAGCGGACGGGCTTCAACCACGGCCGTTCCGCTGACAGACCGGTCCGAGATCAGGATATATTCATCGCCGAAAGGAAAACGCGGGGTCAGTTCATTGCCAAGATCAATCGACAGGCTGTCACCCGTCGCTGTCCAGCCATGAAGGGTCATGACTGAGTTGTCCTTTGTGACCGCAACCGGCTTCATCCAACCGGCTTTTGTCACCGCAGGCATGGCCGCGTCATCGCTGATCGTGCCAAGCAGGCCAACGCATGTGAAACGATAGCGCGGGACAGACGTCACATCGAGCGTCAACGCGACGGACGCATGAACGCCGAGCATGACATGTTGAACACCGTCAAGCTTGAAATAGATCGATGCCGATTCAACACCGTCTTCGACGATGTCATATTCGACCGATGTGTCGGCGGTAATGGTCTGGGCAAAGCCGCAGGCGCGAAGCAGCGCGTCATATTTCGGGGCGGTTCCTGCTGTCCCTGACCCTGCTATTTCAACGTCAAAGACAAGCCGCGCATAAAGGCCGGTGAGGATCACACCCTGATTGCCCATGTATGGCAGCATCAGATCGCGGGAAAGCTCCTGGCCTTCCATCGGCGTCATTTCGACATTTGCGGCGAGAATGCCTTCGGCGGCAGTTGGCGCGGCATCAGTGGCATAGGTGTCCTCGATCTTGACGAGAATGGCCTTCTTCTGCCAGCGGCGTACATCGGAAGCGGGCATGGTTATTTTCCTTTCCCGGTGGCGCTCTTCGACGCCGCGTTGGTGTTGGTGGTCTCAGTGGTGTTGACCGTCGGTTCGGGATCGCCGGCAGGCTGCGGCGGTTCCTTCGAGATAGGCTTCAGCACCTTGGTTTTGGGGTCGCGGGTGTAGCAACCGCCCTTGTTCGGC
The DNA here is from genome assembly GCF_004342225.1 of Martelella mediterranea. Classification (GTDB taxonomy): domain Bacteria; phylum Pseudomonadota; class Alphaproteobacteria; order Rhizobiales; family Rhizobiaceae; genus Martelella; species Martelella mediterranea_B. The sequence goes on from NZ_SMAR01000018.1 coordinate 5,448, forward strand.
CGTTTCATGTTTCAGCTCCTTCGAGATAACGGGTTGTCTGCCATGTCTGGACATAGACGGTGACGTTGTTGCCGAGCGGGGAGGCTTCGCCGCCGACAAGGGCCATCGGCTCGGCGTATTCGTCCGGCTGCCAACCGGCCAGAACGCCTTCGATCGCGGACCTGACGCTTTCGAAATGGGCGACGCGATCAGCGCCCCTGGCATCAGTGTGATGACGGATGACAACGGCAACGAGGAACTGAGCGTCGACCAGCTGACGAAAGCCACCGGTCGCGAGCATGTTGTCACGGCCACGTTCGGACCACGGGACGAGAAAAGTCGTGCCGCTTTTCGACGCCGTTCCACGGGCAACCGCGTCCAGGTTCTCTGCAAGCTCAACGGCAATGATCGGATCACCGGCGGTGCGAAGTTGGGCCGCAATCGTCTCAAGCATTGTTCCAGCCTTTCAGGATCGCGCCGGCATGCGATGTCGGGGCATCGGCGTTCAGATAGTCGCCGCCGTTGGCAGAGGCGTCAGGTGTTGAGCCATCGGCAATCGTCAGCGTGATTGCGCCGCGCGCAACATCCTTCAGCGCCGCGATGGCGTCCTTGTAGTCATTGACGACATAGTCTGGCGGGCCTTCATGGTGCAGGCGATAACGCGCGATCGAAACCGCCCAGGTTCTGACGAGATCGGGGACGCTTGCGAGCGGCAGACTGTATTTTCCGGCCAGATAGCCATCGATGATGTTGCCGGCATGGGCAAAAGCTGCATCGATGACGTCCGGGTCCGCCGCGCCGTTTCCGTCGCGGTCGGCAATCTGGAGGATTTCAACCTCGCCAGCCCGTTCGATCAGATCGTCAAGCGCGCCATACATGATTGTCAGGCCTCATCTTCCGGCAGTGCCACACGACCAGGCTGAAACACAGCCCGGTTTGCCGCCATGAAACCCTGTTCGATCGACGTGCGGGCAAGGGCCAGCCAGCGCTTATCAATGTTCTGGTCGGAGGCCATGGCGTCGAACTGGCGTAGAACACGCTCTTCCAGTTCCTTGTTGTGATTGACGGTGGCGATCTTGTCGCCCTGCTGTGGTCGGTAGCCTTTAACCGGCAGCCCGTTAGAAACTTGATCGTGCATGGCGTCCTCTAACGTTTGAGAGAAGTCCGGAGGCGACCGAAGCCGCCGCCGGCAGGAAGGGTTCAGTCCTTCGAGGCGGAGGGTTTGCGGGTCTTCGCCGTCTTGTTTTTTCCGCTGGTCGCACCCTGGGAGGTGTTCGTAGTGGCGGGAACGGTCTTTTCGCCGTCCCCGCCGGATGCGGAACCCGAAGACGTTGCTTCGCCCGCACTGGTATCGGTTGCGTCCGGCTGCGTTTCATCGGACGGCGGGCCTGACGCATCACTTTTCGCGTCGGGTTCGGGCTTCTCCGGATCGGGCTTGTCATCCGACCCGGTGGCACCGTCCTCGTTGTCAGAGGCGTTCTCGCCGCCCTCGAAACTGAGGGCCGCTGCTGACGCCTCCAGTTCGGCGATCCGCGTATTGGCGTCGTCGAGGAGGCCGATCAGCTCGGCGACTTCCCTCTTCAAGTCGCGGATCTGCGCCGCATCATCGAGCGCGTCCCGCGACAAGGCTTCGGGCGGCGGGGCAGCGATGCCTTCACGGATCAGCTCAATGGCGAGCGGTCGCGATACAGTGACCGTGTCGCCATCGCGGCGGCGTTTCCCGGCAATCTTCGCCGGCGTGTTAACGATCAGTACAACCTGGTCATCCATCAGACGCTGGCCCCCGCATTGGTGAACAAGAAGCCCGCCATGGCACTGGTCAGAAGCGGCGCACGTTCGGTTGTCGTCGGATAAATCCAGGACGAGATGGTCTTATCGAACCACGGTTGTTCGACCATGGGGTAACCGCGAAGCCGATATGTGTAGCCGTAAGAGGGAACCTGATAGGTGTCGCCGGCAGACGGCACATAGGCGAGCACAGCATCATTGCCCCAGACATCGAGCGCCAGATCATCCTCGTCGGCATTTTCAGGCAAGTAGACGGCTTTGCCGATGACCACGCGCTCAATGTCGAAATAGCGTGCAAGCATTTCATCGGTAACGCTGTCGGCCGACGTGTACTTGAACTGCTCCTTGATTTTCGGATGGTTTTTGAGAGCATTTCCGGCGGTCGGGCCGAGCGCGAGCGTGTTCGGATAGCGCCCGGTTGACCCACGAACCGATTCTTTGCCGGCATCGATATCAGCCTTCGGGTCACTGTTGACACCGTCGGTCCAGCGATCCGTGCCGGCAAGCGTGATCTTGTGATTGGCATCATAGCTGTCTGCATTGCGTGCCAGATTGGCGGCGGTTACTTCATCGCCCAGCGCCATGATATCCAGTACCGTATCGACTGCACCGGCACCCAGATCGATACCGGGAACCGTCTCAGCCTCTTCTTGGTGCTCGCGCGGAACAATGCCATCGAGCGCATCCTGGATGAGGGCAAGCGGATCGTCTGCATAGCCATACTGAACTCGCTTGCGGGCAGCACCGGGTGCACGGCGGGTATTCAGCAGGCGGAACGATTCCTTGCCGAACTTGATCACCCGCATCGAGCGGTTGGTGACCGTAACGATCGGAAACAGCACAGATGAGATCATCAGAGCGTTGCGATAGCCAACGGCGTGGGTTGTGAGGATCGGATCAATGACGGCTGCGCCGCGCTGATTCATGGGTGCCATGTGAGACTGCTCCTGTTAGCGGATAAGGATTTCGACCCACTCGCCATCGGCGGCGTCGGTCAGTGCGGTGGAAAAGACGTTGACGCTGGTTTCGTCGGCGGCCTGGACGCCGCCGGCTGCAGCCGAGACCAGTCCATCGCCTGCCTCGATCGCACCGAACGCCTTGACGCGCTCAAGCCCGATAGCCGTGGCCGCGACATCGAGGCCGATGGTGGCCGGTACCTGGGCAACACCTTTGACCGGCGCATCGTCGGCCGTAATCTTGCCGTCATCGAAGCCGATCAGGTCAGAGGCGGCCAACGCCGTGGTTGCGGTAATGGTGAGAGAAAGGACGGCGTGAAACTGTCGCATCGTAATCTCCTTCAGGATACGGCGTGCACGGCGGCGAGATAGGCCGTACCCGGATGGTTTTTCTGATAGGCCAGCGCCTTTTCGTGCGTGGCAAGGCGGTCGGGATCGACGGCTTTACCGTCAGACGCGAACGAGGCGCGGCCGTCACCGGAGGATGGTCCGTCACCAAGATCAAGCGCGCCGTAATCGACGATCTTCGGCAAGGCTTCCATGAGATCGGTAAGCGCCTTGCGCGGCGAGACCTTTTCCTCGCCCTCGGCAAAGGAGACCGATGCTTCGTCGGGCAGAGCATCGAGGATGGCGACGAGCTTGTCTTTTGCCGCCGGGATCAGTTTCTGGTCGGCAACCAGCTTTTCGGCAAAGGCAACATGGCCGTCATGGGCCATTTTCCGTTCGCTTTTGCTGATGGCGTCTTCGCGGGCCGCAAGTTTGGCCTCACGTTCGGCGAATGCGGGATCGTTCTTCGTTGTCACGGAGGGTGTCCTTTCAGGGGTTGGTGCGGCAAAGGCCGGACGACCGGGTTTGTCGATTTCGATTTCATCGAGCCAGTCAATCCGCCACGTCGGGATCGCCTTGTCGGCTTCTTCCAGGCTAAATTTCTCGATGATGAAGTCCCGAAGGCCGCGCAGGATATTCGCGGTCTCTTCAAAGCCACGTTCGCCAAAATCGGCAGAAAACGTCACGGTTGACCCGGTGTTGCCGAACTGAACATTCTTCAGGCCGGAAACAGCAGGCGCTGCCCCGCCTAAAAAGCCGACATGACGTGGGTACCATGTCCCTTTTTGGGGATTGGCTTCGCTGTCGGGTCGAAAGAAGGAAAGCGAGACCTTCTTGTAGCGGCCGGCTTTGACCGCAGTGGAAAAATCAGGGTCGATATCGGAAAGGTTGGCGAACAGCCGATCGGCGCTGGCGTCGTAATCAAAACTGTCGATCCAGCCATAAGCGGGCGCGTCGGTCGTGGGGTGACCGACAACGACCGGTGCAGGTGCCGTCTCACGATCGTAAGAATCGGCGATCGCGCTCAGGTCCGATGCGGAATACGTGATCGGATCGCCGTTCATCGGCGTGAAAGTACCGCTGCGGAAAACCTCGATACGGGCTTGGGTGGATTCGTTCGTCATGGTGCCTCCGGACAATCTGGAAGCCACTTTGACGTCGTCATAAAAAAGAACCGCCCGGAATTAAGTTCCGCACGGTTCACTTTCTCGATCTGGCGCGACAATGGCCCTGATCGGTTCCGATTGCAAGATTACATCCGCCCCTGACACGCAAATAGCCTCACAATCGATTTCTAACGGGGGTCTAACGCGACCCTTTCCGGTTTTCGGTATGTCCGGGCGGATCGTGACCGCGATGGCGCTCCTGAAGCCTCTCGTGAAATTTCGCTATTCTGTCTCAAGCCAACGTTCCGCAATCGCGATAATCGCGACCTGGTCATCCGCATTGATGCCGAGATAGGGGCGCGCCGGAATGTGAACCGTATATGAGCCGACCGTGACGTCCCTGGCGAAATTGGACTGCGCTTTTTTCCGGAAGCGCTGGTCGAGCGTTTCCGTCCGTGCATCGTAATGCTGATAGATCGTGCGGGTGTGAGAAGGGATGGTGATGTCGCCGCCCAACTGATGGATGGCTGCGTAGGGCATGGGCGAACCGATCCGGATATCACTGTTGCTCGCGACAAGGTTGATCGATCCGGCCAGTCGCCCCTCTGCCCGCAGGATGTGGACTGGGGTTTGTCCCTTGCTTTCACGGTTGCGGATCGTTTTATCCTTCAGCCGTTGCCATGGTTCGCCGTCCGGTCCGCTTTCCTTCTCAAAATTCTCCCGCGTGGCATTGATTAAATGCTCGCCAACTTCACGGTAAAAGCCCTGTGGCTGATTCATCATGGCGACCAGTCGTTCCAGCCGCGTGCGTATCGAACCGTCAGATAGGCTGAGTTTGTAACTGATGCCGCTCATGGACTTGTCTCTCCGTTCGTACTATATTGCACCTGTCAGGCACGCGATGACCGGTGATGGTCCAGGTAGCTACCTGACAACAGGGCCGGATCACTCCCGGCCCTTTTTCTTATCGCTTGTAAACCAGCTTTCCACCGCGCCGGCGATCAAGCGCCTTGAAGTCAGGATCGCCTTTCTTCGTCGTTGGATTATAACTGGTAATGGCATCCCAATAACGTTCCCCGATTTCGAAAACGATCTGGATGCCGGTCTTGCGATCGACACGGATATAGCGGCGATCGACAACAAGCTCTTCTGTGTCCTGGTCCCTGGCACTGGCTTTTCGTGCCACGCCCATCCAGATTTCATCCGGATCGAGCAAGGTTTCAGCCATAAGCGGTGTGAGCCGATGCCGGCCGCGCTTCAAGACCTTGAACGCGCCGGAGCGATCACGGAACAGCTGATCGGATACGGGAACTTTCGTGCCGGCCTTGTCCTCGAACAGGACCGCCTTTCCAATATCCGCACCGAACGGTTTGAGAAACGCCCGGACATAATCCTCAGGCTCAAGTCCTTCCTTCATCGGTTTGGCCTTGAATGGCCTTGCAGTTTTCAACAACTCATCAATCGGTTCGGGGTCGTCGATCGCAACGGCCTGGCGTGGGTTTGTCAGTTGCGTGTCGCCATCATCCAGCAGGGCCTGGGGCGTAAGGCCGCGCTCCCAGAGATCGCCCGGCATATAATCCCAGCCAAACCCGATGCCCTGCGGCTTTTCCGACAGCTGACCGGTCATCGGATCGATGAAGGGCTGCATCAGATCTTCAGGGGCCTTGTCTGGGCCGTCCTTGCCGCGCCGTTTCAGGTCATCATAAGAAAGTGTGCGAACGCCGCAGGAGCAAAGCCAGCCGTTTGGCGGATAGTGCTTTTCCCACCAGGCATGATCATGACGCAGGACCAGGCCGTGCCATGCAACATGCGACGGCCGTGGCGACTTCGGAACACGCGTTTCGCCGTGGCGATATTCCCAGAACGGCCGCAGCTTGATCACGTCCGGGTCGCGCATCTGTTTCAGCCGGCCTGCCATATAGGATGTGCGGATATTGGTCTCGAAGATCACACGTGTGCGCCAGCCACGTTCGCCCTTGTATTGCCAGCCGTAACGGTCAACGATCTGATCAAAGTCCTTGCGGAAACCCTCCAGCGTACCGCCGTTCTCAATCGCTTCACCAATGGCCGTCTGAAAATCACTGACGATGGCCATATCGTTTGCACCGGCCACGACGAAAGCGCGGTCATGAATACCGCGCATGGCATCCGTCCAGGCTTTGGTCGGCTTGCCACGTTTCTGGCGAAAGAATTCAATCTGTTCTGCAAAAGACTGGTTGATAACCTCGAAAGCATCATCGGCAAAGGACGCTTCCGCATCGGTAAACACAGCTTCGCGGCCATAGAGCGCCGACAGCTCAAGCGCCTCGCCGATCGGGCGGGCAAGGGCTGCGGGCGACCATCTGGCGGCAAGTTTCAGCAGTGCGCGCTGTGCATCGGCCAGATCGGAAGCCGCGTCAATCGCCCGGCGAACAGCGTTGATCCGACGTGCAACAAGCCCTTCGGCCGCATCCTCAAGGCTGTTGGTCAGTTGCTCGACGGGATCGTCATCGGCCGCGAAACAGGCCGGATTATTCAGTTTTTTTTTGAGCGATCACCGAACAGTTGGGCAAACATCGGGCTTTCTTCCACCGCCTGTCGCAGATCCCGGCCGCGCTTCCCGCCTTCCATAAACGCAAACCGGGCCTCGACCAGCCGCTCGATCGCAGTTTCGGTCAGATGATCGACAATCCCGGACCCCACGATCATCTCACGTGCGGCTTCGTCATCGTCGATCATGCCGGCTGTCCTGAGCACCGCGACGAGGGCCTTATCGGAAGCACTGGCAGCATCGGCTTTGGATTTTCGCGTTTCAGCGGCCTGTTTTTCATCTTCCGGTTTGACGCGCCAGATATCCGGCACGCCTGCACCAGGGAAATTATAATCGATCAGCCATTGCGCCAACTGGCTCTTGAGCGTTCCCGAAAGCATATCGCCGTCAGAGCCGACCAGCAGGGACAGGATATCGGCATGGGTTTCTGACGCTGCCCTGGAACCGTTTGCACCGATATCGGTTGTGAGCGTTTCGCCGTTGATGCAAATTGTGATCTGCTTGTCCCAATAGGCGAGCCATTCGCCATAGGAGACGCTACCGGATCGTGCCGCTTCGAGAAAACTGACATCGGTATCCATGGGCACCACCGAGGCGGCGCTGGTGCGCATTCGCGTCAGTGTATTCAGGAGTTTGCGCTGTTCGGCCGGCAGGCTGCCGAGCGGGGTTTTGCCGACAATGGTCGGGCCTGCAAATTTATCAAGGTAATGAAGCCAGAAGGCGACACCCTCCCGCTTGAACAACACCGCCCAGAACAGCCGGCTGCCAAGACCAAGGCCATAAGGATTGTTGCCCTTTACGCCAAAGCGGTGAACGATGAACTTGCGCTGCGGCAGCTCGATGCCCTTTGACATGTTCTGCCAGGTCAACAAACGTGGCTGCCAGTCCTCGCCGAAAACGAATCGGCGCTGATCATGGCTGACAATACGTTCGGGAATAATCCGGTTTCCATCGCGCTTCCAGACGATCTCACTGACGGCAAACCCTTTCAGCGTTGCGTCCAGGAGGCCTTCGCAAATGTCGTCAAACTGCAGTTTCTGAAGCGTCTGTCTGACAAAATCAGCAGCTTCGATATCGCGGGGCTTGTCACTGGCGGCATCGACATCCCAATCACGCGCAAGTAAAAGCCGCTTTCGCTTCTGCAGAACGGCATAGGCATGAGTGTCACGCTCAATCTGGTCATAGATCTTCAGCCCAAGACCACCACCGCGCTCGATCAGCGTGTCATCGGCAGGCTGAAGGGTTTCGTTGAAAAACGGAATGGTGATGTCATTGCGCGCGTCGGCAATCAGACCTTTCGCGTCAGACGACAGGTTCTTGCGTGTCTCAGTCGTTGTTTCAGACGTCATAGGCGGTATCCTTGTAGCGTATCGCTGCCGCCGGTTGATCCGCCCGTTAAGATACCGGAGCTATGTCCGGCGGATGCGCCGCCTGAATAGTGCACGGCGTTCTGCCAAAGCATATCGAGGCAGTCGGGTCCGTCATCGTGGTCGGCATTCGGCCATTGCTGCAACTGGTCGATCAGGGTCTGTTGTGTGGAATTGATGCGGATCAGCCCGGCAGAAATCGGCAGTTGCAGGCGTTCGATGCGCAACATCTTGTCGGTATTCGGGGTGATCGGTACCGCTGACAGGGCGACACCCTGTTTTGCCGCCGTCTGCATCAGCGATGTACGCAGGAATTCCTGAAACTGGATGGTTTCGACAAACCATAAAAGACAGCCATATTCACGCTGAAACGCGATGATGTCCGATATGATAACATCGGGCAAGCGTCGCCGGATCGAGGCAACGGCAAGATCCATCGTGCCTGTCAGACGATCTATTCCACCAACGAGAATGGCCGACGGATCGCGGCCCTTGCCCTTTTTGCCAAGCGAGGGGTCAACCGCACCGAAAAACAGTAAGTCCCGGCGTTCAAGCACCCAGAAAGTCAGGTCGCCAAACGGGTTCCCGTCCGAAATCGGCTGGTTCTGATACTCAGACGCAAAGCCATCGTGAGACCCGGCGCGCTCGCTCATGAGGAAGTAAAGCGGCTGAACCGAGGGCCAGTTTACGACTGCACCGGCGTCCATGTCGGCCCGGTTATCGTTATAAAATAGCTGAGCCGCCTCGTTGCCCTCATTGCGCAGTTCTTCTTCCCAAAGCTCCCAGAGGTCCATCCTGTCGGGCCACTGGACGATCGCCTGAAACTTCGTGGTGCTCCAGACATGAGATTTCGATGCGCGCACGATGACCGCATCAAAATGCAGCACCGTGCCAACCCAGATCACGTCCATGGAGCCATCCGGCGGTCCAACCTTGAGCGCAGCACGGTTGATCCAGTTCTCAAGCTTCTGACGTTGTTCCGGAGATCGAACAGCCTCATCGTTTTCCAGATCGTCAAAGAACATCAGATCCGGACGAAATGGCCCATGCCGGCGACCACGGATCTTCTGCAACGCGCCAAGGCCTTCAATGCGAACATTGTTGCGGGTAACGATTTCGCCCTCACGCCAGACACGGCCTTCACCACAAGCGTCAGGAAAATCGTAGGACAGACGCGGGTTTGTGGTCAGTTCAGCCTTGATCGCTTCGATCAGCAAGGCCGCCTGAGCGTAAACATCGCAGACTTCCAGAATATAACGCTTGCGACCGGTCACGATGCAATAAAGCGCAAAGCCGAGTGAAAGGTGTGTGGATTTCGAGGAACCACGCGGGGCAATGAACAGGTCCCGCACACCTTTCGGACTGCCAAGGATTTCCGGGCAACGCGCAAAGATAGCCTCATGAAACAGACTGTGGTCACCACGTACATAATGCGGCAAGTAGATTTCCATGAACGACCGGAAGCCGGTTTCGGGATCTCTGATCTTGCGAAGCCGTTCCTGCCTGGCTTTGGGGTCGGCGGGAAACGCCTCGATCGACAGCTCGATCCAGCGCGAGAAATCACTGGCCATTTCGGCCAGTGAGGTCCGCAGTTCCTTGGCCGAGACCGGCGCTTTAAGCCTGGGTTTTCTCATGAGTGATAAAGCCCTGCGAGCCGTTCACCGAACGGCTCGATGATTTCGAGGATGACACCGGCGTGGTGTGGAAATTCTTCGCGAACAAATTCCAGAAGGTGGCGCATAACGTCCTGAGCAACACCCATTTCGGAAATCGTCGGCGCAAGCTTGCCCGCCGAAGACGTCATCTTCGTCATCGCATCGGCCAGCGCGACCAGGTGTTTTACCTTGTCCGCGACGGTCAATTCACCGTGTTTGATTTCATCAAGCACGGCCTCGGCCATGATCATGAAATCTTCAACCACTGTGGAGACGACGGTCTCGATACCTTCGCCGGCGATAATCGATGCAGAACGCAGCATATCCCAATTGTCGCCGTCGGTTTTGGCGGACTTTTTCCAGCGCGAAATCGTTGCCTGGGAAACACCGCGAACCTGCGAAATCGTGGCGATGGTCATACGCCGGTTGATGTAGTCAGAGCGGACTTTCCGCTTCAGATCAGGATCAGAAGCCATTGAGACCACCCTTCACAACAAATGTAACGATCGCGCCGATGATGCCTGCGGCAAACAGCCAGACGATCTTCGACAGAATATTTTCGATTTTGGTCAAGGAGGCCTGAATGCCACGCAGCCGTTCATCCAGCACGGCCGCATCCATTTCGACCTTGCTGAGGCGTAAGTTCAGCGTGTCGATACGATCATGCGCCATATCAACGCGCTCCTTGATCGCATGAACCATGTCAGTCAATTTTACCCCCGTTCGCGACTTCTGCGGCCGCGTTTGCATTGTCGATACTGTTGACCGCGCCAGCTCGGCGTCTGTCACAGGTTTTGATGGCCAACCGGTCATTGCCCCATAGATTTGTGACATCTTCCTCGTTCAGACCACCTTCGGCAGGCAGGCTGGACATGAGGTCGAGACACGACTGGCGTGATGCATCAGGCACCATGACCTTTGTTGTCACGGTTCTGATGACTGGTTGAGGATCAGCGGGGGAGCAGGCGGACACGGTCAGAGCCGAGACCGCAAGCATCACCGCCCGGCAGTGCCGCATTGGCTTCCTCCAATTCGTCAAGTTGATCTCTGGCGGCCTTTTCGGCCGCTTTGATTTGCCGGTCCGTTTCAAGAACCTGTTCTGATAACGCCTTTTCCAGTTGGATGATTTCGAGGTTCGAAGCGGCAAGTTCAGCTTTCCAGTGGGCATCACGCTCATCGCGGGCAGCGACAACCCGGTCATCGATCAGATCGGAAACCTTGCCAATCGCCATGCGTGCCGAAACCCCACCGACGGCAATGAACAGCGCAGCCAGCAACCACGGCGCTGTCTTCTTCGAAAACAGGCTTGAGAGAAGTGCCATCATCATGCACCTCCGGCCTGCTCACGCGGGATTTTTGCCAACGTGCGCAGATCCCTTGAACCGGTGACCCGGTGAATGCCGAGCATGGCAGCGATCAATCCGGCCATGATCGGGATAACCGTTGGGGCCAGCGCCTGTGCACCCTTTGAACCAAGTGAGGCAGCGACCACGATCACGAAAATCACGAGCCAGGCACAGCCGTGCGAGACAGCCAGATACCGTTTCGAAGATCGGTATTGTGGCTTCTGTGGTGAGAAATCCTGAATTTGTTCAGCCGAGATACGCACCATGAACCCACCCTCGAACACCGTTTAGCGGACCATCGCTGACTTCGACCAACCGCCAGTCATCATCTGCCGACAGAATTTTGACAGTCGTGTTCCTTTCGAGCGCACCGGGCGGATCGATCCTTGCGTAATCGATGCCGGGGCCTTTGCGAATATTGAGACGTGACGCTGTTACGGACTTCACGCGCGGGGCCGGGTTACGGTCGCCGAGAAGCGTGCGAAAAGAATCCATAGGAAACGCAGGGCCGGGGTCTGTTTTCCAGCCCCGCGTGTCGATTTCCTCATGGCTGACAATCGCGCTGATTGGATACTGGTCGGTCAAGGCCTTCAGGATGGCATGACCGGTGTCCAACTGCGCTTTCGTATAGTTCGGCCAGGCATAAACCAGCCCACCAACACGCGGGTGCGATGCCTGGATAAAACCGCCAGCCGCATCCAGCTCATCTTTACTGCGGCGATGCCCGTAAGGGTCAATCCATTGATCATTCCCGTCAGGGCTTAACGGGCCGGAGTTGACAAACTCGATACCGATCGCGTGATCGTTCAGGCTTTGCAGGTCACCATAGCGCGAAGGTCCGGCATGCCAGGCAACGCGATCAAACGGCGCGATCTGCCAGGCCGTTCCATCCCGGTCAATAACAACATGGGCGCTGGAGCCTTTATTGGAGGTTCCACCGGCCGCGCCCATCAGCCAGTCGCGACTGCCTTCACCGTTCCAGCCGGTCGTATAGTGCATGACGATCATCGACGGGTTAAGCGTGCGGCCTGCCGACAGATTGCTTGTCTGCTTATACCAGATTGAAGGAATACGGTGGTTCTTGACAGTCATTTCCCGGTGCATCAACGTTCTCCGCAGGCGATTTGGAAGCTGCAGCGACGTTGCGCATTCGCGAATACAAATCAGCCCGGAAGAGTGTTCCGGGCTGCTAGTCTGAAAAAAGGTCTGGATGGTCAGGCGGCGGGTCATTCGCCATTTTGCGCACCCACCTTTGGGTGATTCCGAGGCGGCGGGCGATTTCACCGCGTGTCAGTCCCTCTGCCTCAAGCCGTTGGATTTCGGCTTTTGCATTTCTGCGTGGCCGGCAATGAGGAACAGACAACGTCCCGCCTGCCATATAATTGCAGACTTTGTACCCGTCTTCTTTGCCAAGCGCCACAATAACCGGGTGATTATCCGACGGATTGCCTGGAAATTTGATTTCACGGCCACCAAACACCGCCACGATCTTCAGCGCAAGGCGCATGCCGATTGCCTCGCCGATCTCTTCGATCGAGCCTGGCAGATTGTCGCGATGATCGGGAAGCGAATTCATTTTCCGCGCGTCTCCATGACCTTCAGCGCTTCGATGATCGGGCTGGCTTCATCATAGGTCAGCAAATCCGGGTCTTCTTTTGGTGAACGGGCGCTGACAAAAGCGCGCAAAGCCTTGCGCGAACCGTCAGAAATAACGCCACGGCGATGGCAGCTCTTCCAAAGCGCATGGATCATCCGGATATAGGGCCTGGTTGAAACCGGCAGGGACTTGCCGCCGGAACGAACACGAAAGCCCCGGCGCTTCATTTCTTCGACAACATCAATGCGCTGGCGCTCGCTCATGGCACGAAGCGAATCCCGTCCCGTCACACGGACAAGAAGCGCACGATACGCATCCTCTTCGAGGCCAAGCTGTTGCTTTGCAATGTTGATGATCGCTGTGGTGTTCATGATGGCACCACGTCTTTTTGACGGGCATCGCCGGGAAAGAAATAGGGAACCACAATGCGGGCATAGACCGGCAAAACCTGCCAGCCCTCTTTCTGTTTCTCGGCCCAGAGACCAGGCGTTCCTGCAAAGACGCTTTCAACGGCCGCGTCCGAACTCGCACGGTAGCTGTGGCCAAGGACCGTGCCGGCAGGCGTTACCAGGGCAAAACCCTGCGACGAGGAAGGTGCATATAACTTCATACGCCGCCTGCCTTTCCGGCTTCTGAATTCTCCGAACTTTGATGGTGCGCGTACCGCAGCTTCTGTAAGATGGCTTTGGGAAATTCATCAATCGTCGCCAGGCAAATGTCTCCGCCCTGCGCCATCAGGGTGTAGACGACAACAAAGTCTCTCAATTCCTTCATAAGAAGGTCGCGGTTCGACGTAGCAGGATCAGCTGGATGAAAACTCTCGTAGCCATGCCGGAGAATTTTGCCGACGATCTGGACGATCTCGCCAGCTTCTTCAGCCAGCATAGCAAGGCGTTCCGCTTCGGCAGGTGATAGTTTGTTGTAATGCTCGCTCATTACAGGCCTGCCTTTCCATCAACGTGAAGGAACATGCCCTGATCGGGGAAAGCCCATCTGTGCCATTGTCTGAAAGCAACCAATGCTTCCTCTTCGCTGTCCGCTTCAGGAATACCGGGAACCAACAGTGTCTCGCCGTCATAGGCATGACGCGCCCGGACACGAACCTTCTGCATCAGTTCGTCGTCACCGTCTGCAAAGACCATCACTCCTAAAGGAACGTTATCCAGGCAGTCAGCAAATTCGATAACGCCTCGGCGGTCACAGAATGCCAACTTTCTCATCACGCACCTACCTTTCCGAATGCCTGGTCAATTTGGTCGGCCAAACTGCCGCCAATTTTTCGAAGATCCGCGTTCTCAAACATTTTCGTGGCACCAGACCAGCCGCTATCGGTGTCCGGCCAAGGACCGAAACACATGGTTGGCTCAACGCCGTGGCGTTCGGAAATCTGCAACGCAATGACGGGACCGGACCGGCCTTCATCATCTTCATCGCGGCGCAGTGTCATCAGAACCTGGCCGAATTCGTGCGTCTCAAGGCGGGCGAAATCTCGCGTCATCGGTCCACCCTCACGCATTTGCCAGATCAAGGGCAACGCGGCGATCACTGCCGTTTTCCTTGTCGGTGCAATAGAAGTTTGCATATTCCTTGGAGGCCATGACCCGGACGCTGTCGGAGATGATGTCCATGGCTTTTTGCCATTCGCCGGTATCATCCTCGATCTTCAGCCGACGCAAACCGAGAATGCGATCGGTATTGATCTTGCCGGCCTTGTCGACCTGAAAGGCCTGATCGACTAAAGCGCGGATATTGTCGTTAGAACCGACGGACCAGCGGCGAATACAGCCATCAATAACCTCTTTGGCAACTTCCAGCGCCGGGCCGAAGGTGAGCGTTTCGCCAACCTTGATCGACAGACGAAGCGACGTGTCGACGGTGGAAAAGGTGATGTTGCCTTTCTTGCCGCCCTTTTTAACGCCGTATTTTTCAGCGAGCAGTTCACGCATGGCCAGCGCCTCGGTGAAGATTTCTTCACGAAACGCCGCAAGCTTTTCATTCATCCGAGCCGCCTTCGCACTCAGGCGGCGAACCATTTCATCCTCCTCGATGTCTTCCGGTTTGATCGCGGACAAGGGTTTCATGTCACCCTTGGCCAGCGCCACGTAATCAACGCCGTTGATTTTCTCGATCGGCAGTTCGGTCTCAATATTATGTTTCAAGGGTTTTCTCCTTCACTTAGGCAGCGTCGTTGCCATCTGGCGGCTCGCTGCCGCCGTCTGTTCCAAAATCGACATGAATGATGTTTTGAGGTGTGCGGCCATCCTGAAAGTGCAGCATCAGGCAGGCCAAGGTTGTCAGCATACGAGCAAGCGTTGCCGTTACATCCGGACCATATTCAAGATCGGAGCAAGCACGCCGTTTGATGTCTTCCGCTGATCGCTGCAACTGATCGGCACTGGCGATAATAACGTCACGCTCAGCCATGTTTGACCTCCTCCGATCTGGTTTCGGTCGGTGTGATCAACATGCCGTCGAGCGGGACATGCGGGTGTCCGGAGAGCAGGAGAATACGGTTTTCCATTTCACGCGCCTCCATCTCGAACATATGAAGCAGAAGGGTCATTTCCGGATCTTCCTGGAAGGTCGTCTTGCGCAGGTTGCGCATCGTGTCCGACAGCATGGCCAGCCCCTTTGTTGCTGTTGTTTTGCATATCGCCCTGTCTACCCGGATTGAGCGGGCAGGCCCGGCATGCCGCCCATTGCTTCAGCCTGACGGGATCAGACATGGTCATCGGGGCGTCACGGTTGTCCTGGCATTGCTCGTTGGAAATCGATGTATGAAGGTGAGCGCACCAGACCCGGCTGCCATAAAGCGCCATCACGCGAGCGGCGATCTTGACGGCCACCTTTTCCAGTCGGGCGGTATATTTTCCCGCGATGATAAGTGAGACAGCCGGGCGGGATATGCCAAGCTCCCTGGCAATGGCGGACTTGGTGCGCCCCGGTTTATCTGCTTCGGCGCGCAATGTCTCAATCCATTCAGGATCGGCCAGCGGCATCAGTTGTTCTTGTCGCACGATACGTCCTCCCGCAGATTGTAGTCGTAGATCGTGTGTTTTCCCGGTCTGTAGACGGGGGCGACCGGTCCGGTGTTGCGCACCAGGCGATAGCGTTTGAAACCGTTGGAGGTTATCCGCGTGCCCTTCTGGCGGATCGGCATTTCGATCACATAACCGGCTTGAACCAGAGCACGGACATAGCGTCCGGCGTTAGAGGTGGCATCGCGATCATTGCGGGAAGCCGCGACAACAATATCACCGAGGGTGAAGGATGCCGACATGCGCATAGTGGCCCATGCGCGCTGGCGCAGGGTGTCACGCCATGGCCTGGATGCTTTGCCCGTATGGGGGCCGGTCGGTCCACTGGTGAGAACAACGCCTTCGTCGCGGGCTTTTACGCCCTCAGCCGTCAGCTGATAGCAACCGACCTCAGCGCGCTCGACAAATCCCCGCATGATCAGTTTCGACATGGTTTTGGATATCTGACGCCGCGTCAGACCCAGATCGTTTTCTAACGTGTCTATCGTCAGGCAAACGCCATCGCGAAGGTGATGAAGCACTTTGATCAGAAGCTCGCCGGGCGCGTGGGTGGTGCGTTCGTCGGACATTAATATGCCTCCGGAACATAGATCGGGGTGCCGCTTGCCCGGTCGTTCATCAGCTTCTCGCCAGCCATATCAGCCATTGATATGCCGTCCGCGCCGATCTCAATACGGAAGCCGAAACGCTCGATGCTGGCGATGGCTTCCAGAACCTCGCGGTTATAGCCCTTCGACATTTTCGCCACGAATTTCATAAGGTCATCGGCGACTTTGATCTCGCAGCGGCTTTCGATCAGTTTGCGGACATCATCTTCCTTCATCGGGTCAAAGCGAACCTTCTGGCTGACGCGCGATGCGACCTGGGGGAAGCGTTTCAGATTGTCGTTGACCTTGCCCATGCCGACAAAAATGGTCGGCAATTCGAGCAGATCGGAAATATCACGGCACGTTTCCAGAATGGCGGGGCGTGACGAGCAATGGTCGAACTCATCGATAACGAGACTGAAGGATCTTCGGTTCTGGATTGCCAGTTGCTGACGGTCGGCCAGCTCCGAGATGACCTTGGTGTATTTCTGCTCAATCCCGCGCGGCTTCTCGACATTAAGCGCATCGAGCAGTTCGTTCAGCATCCATTTCGGGTGCCACTCCTTTTTGGCCCGAAGATAGATGGAGCCGGTCTGGGCAACATGGTGCTGCATGGTCGTTGTCTTTCCAAGTCCGGGCGCGCCGTCGACAACCACGATGCAGGCCTCTTCCGCGCCGCGTTCTTCCAGCGCGGAAAGGGCGGACAGGTAGTCTTTGACGTTGGCGGTCTCGACAAACACGTTTTTCATGCTATTTTCCTTCTCTCTTGTTGTGGGTGTCAGGCAGCGGTCGCACGGAGGAGGTTTCGAAGCGCCTCCAGATCGATGCCTGACATTCTCAAAACTTCACGCGCTGCCGGTCTGTTGAGGCACGAGCGCAGTACGCGAAGCTGGTTTTCTGAAAGTTTCTCCGGATTTTCCAATGCGAAGGCTGCCAGTTCCTCATCCGTGCGAATGAGGTTGCGTTTAGGTTTGGCCGGCGCTGTCTTTTCCTTGTTGTCGACAACAAGATGCGGTGCGGCTTCCGGTGCGGTGAGCGGCTCCATGGGAATGACGCTGGATTCGTTGAGCAAAGCTGCCGGAACGAATTCTTCCTCGATTTCCCGACGCTTTTTGTCGACCCTGTTGAGGCGTCCCTTGAAGCGTTTCTCTTCTGCCGCACGCTGGGCCGTTAAAGGCACATAGTCGCGACGATTGCCGTGGAAGTCTGCAACACAGATCAGACGACCAGGCTGGCCTTCTTCACGGTCGATTTCACGCACCCACACCTTGGACGCATCAGCGAAGTCATAGCCGACCATGACCTCTTCGTCGTGGTAAGCCTCAAGGGCTTGGTGGAAGTACTCGTTGTTGTTCCAGAAGACCTGAGACCGGCGGGCAACGCGGATTTCATAAGGACGGAACAGGTCGTCGACCTCGTCCTCGCTGACCGCGACCGGTTCAAAGCCGTCGCGAACATGCAACTGCCAGAATTCGTCGGGCGAATAGTGCCGGTATTTTCCGGTTGTCTCGTCTCGATAACGCGGGAGCCCGTCGTGGGCCGTGGCGTTGTATTCGGCAACCGCTTCTTCGCACATAGCGTGGAAATCATCCCATGTGGGCAACAAGCGAGACGCGCCGAATTCCGTGATGTCGGATCGTGTCTGCTTGTGGGCAATTTGTGCAGCTTCCTTGTCCATCTCCTTGCCGAGATAGGTCGGTAGCTTGCGCGCCAGTCGGTTCCATGCTGTCCGGTTGAAGCGTTCGATGATGCCCTTTGCCTGGGAATTATAAGGCAATGCGTGCATCTTGGTGATCGAGAGCCGTCCCATCAGGCCGTTGACATCGGCGTCGAAGGTTTTGTTTTTGTAACCGGGGCCTCGGTCAACGTAGAAGATTGCAGGAATGCCATGACCGCAGCAGGAGTTGCGCAGCGCTTCGGTAACAGCAATGACGTTTTCCTTGAACGAAACCGCATAGCCGACACAACGGCGTGTCGCGACATCCAGAATGGACGTGATCTCTGGCTTGATCGCCCTGCGGCTGACGGGGTGTTCGATCTCCGCATCGAAAGTCTTGCCGTCAGCGGTGTAGATCGTTGTCGGAAGCAGATTCTCCGTCGAGCGCGTGATATAGGCCATACGTGACCGCAGTGTCAGAAGCCCTTCGCGACCGACATTACGCTCGATATCGTTGAGCTTGCGTTTCAGCGTATAACGAACCTGATCGATCGTCAGAGAGGTTTCAGGATTGGCCTTTTTGAAAGCAGAAAGCGCTTCTGTGGCCGTCGGTTTCGTGGGCTTGGCGTAAAAACTTAAGAATGCCCTGAATTCGTCAGAGACCGGTTCGTCTTCCTTCGTCAGGGCCGGGGCAAGGGCCGTGATGCCGCCTTTGTCCCTAACGGAAAACCAGCGCTGCACGGTTCTGGTGGAGACACGATAATCGCCGCCACACCGATCATTGGCGAGCTTCAGAGTGTTTTCGGAAAGACCGAATCCGTTGGGGTCAGAAAGCAAAGACGGACGCTCAATAAGCAGACGCTCGCGATCGTTTAACGGTTCTCCGGCATTGGCCTTTTCGAGTGCTTCTGTGCGCTCGAAATGCTCTTCCTGAGCGCGAACAAACATCAGGATGGCCTCTCTGCGCGCGGCCATGCCATTCATGGCGACATAGCGGTCGATCGCGACGAGGATTTCGCCGCGCGCTTCCATCGCGTTGCGTTGACGGAATCTGAGAGAGGTGACAGGGATCAGAGATGCGCGCTTCTGGGCGAGTTGATTATGCTGGTTCTGAACGGCAAGCTGCGTCTCTTTCGTTTCGATGCCGTGAAGCGTCGCTGACATAACGTCGGGCAGAAGCGAACGGTGATATTCACGACCGCCGCCACCTTCGCTTCCTTTTCGCATGCGGCAAAGGTTGTCTGGGAGGCCGTTCCAGCCGTATTCGGCCGCCCTGTCCCTGACCCCTCTTTCCGAATTAGGAAAGCTCTTCAAACCTCGCGCCTTTGCGATGTCGGCCAGTTCTCTGGCCGTGAACCATTCCTTGATCATGACTGAGCCTCCGCATCACGGCGGCAGCGCTCTCGCTCTCTGCGGGCAATCCCGTAGAATTCGTTCCAGGCGATATTGGCACACTGGCGTAGCTCATCACTGACAGGTCTTCCGGCACGGCGATTGCGGTCATACGTATTCAATGACTTTCTTAAGTTGCAATAGGCTGAGCGCTCATCGCAATCAGGTAACGTGCAGGAAAAGCAGGGGTGTTTGACAGTCATTTTAGCGACGTCCTTTCCTTCTGGCAGCCAGCACTTGGCGGCGCGCTTGCATTTCTTCGATGTGATCTTCGAGGAGACGCTCCTCGATCAGGTCGGCGTATTCCGCCTCGATCACGGTCAGCCCGAACTCACCGGGGACGAATCCGAGCAGGTCTTTTGCATCGGTGGCGCGGACAAGAGCGATAAAGGCATCAAGCGGAATGCGGTGACCTTCCGAACTTTCTGATGTCCATTTGTAGAGCGTGGTTGCACTGATATCCCGTCCGAGAAAGGTGCTCATCTCAGCCGCGATTTCGTCACGCCCCATGCCGTCCTCGCGCGCATCGCGCAGAGCCTGCCCGACAAGCCGGGCGATCTTGCCGTCCAGCCGTCCGCGACCGATCACGTCTTCGCTGTAGCCAACCGAGATCTTCGGTGGCTCCCACGAAAACAGATCTTTGGTGAGCGGGTCGCGGCGGCGGGCCATGATCAGATGCGCCCCCGGCGCTTCAGTGAGGCCAGTACGCGGTCCTCATTCGCCAGCACCAGCCGGTCGAACGTCTCGTCTGGCAACGCAGAGATCGTCCTGGATATGGTGAGGAACTTCTTCTCGATCGGCGCGACGGCCACACCGTTATTGAGATAGTCGAGAGCCTCCTGGACGCTCTTCGCTCCATTATCTTCCGAGAGAATAAGGTCGAGAATCTTCTTCTGCAGCGGTCCTGCCTGCGCCGACAAAAGCTTCAGTTCTGACTGCTTTTCGGCGATTGCCGTTCCGGCCAGGCGGATGCGGCTGGCCTGTGTCAGATCCTTCCAGATTTTTACAGCGATCTGGATGGCACGGGTCGATAGGCCTATTTTTTCTGCAACATCGGTAGCAAACGAAAAGATTTCGTTTGCTGATCCGTGGCGGGCGAGCGCACCAGCCGTTCCGGCTTTGGTTTCCGGATACAGTCTCTCATAGGCCTGTTTCAGTTCGTAAAGATGATGGCAGCGGTCGAGCGCGTTCAGCTCGTTGCGGCCGAGGTTCTCCATGACTTCTTCAAGTCTGGCCTCATCATCGTTGGCAGCGTCAGAAAGGCGCGCCCGGATATTGGCAAGTCCGATCAGCCTGTGCGCGTCAACGCGGTGCAGGCCGGTGACAAGACGGTAGCCGTCATCCGTTTTGCGCACTGTGATAGCATTGGTCAGGCCGGAGGTGGCGATCAACTGACCGAGTGCTCTGGACCAGTCTTTATCAAGATTGCGAGCGCGGTCATCAGGGATTTCAATCTGATCGATTGGAAGTTCAAATTCACCGATTTGCATTGTCATACGTCTTCTCCGGCGGAGCGGTAGTAAGGGTTATCTTCTTCATTTTTGGAAATGCGACGTTTCTGTTCCGCATGGGCTTTCCGCCAGATTGCAGTCGTCACCCACCAGATCAGCAGGAGAGCTGTCAGGATCATCCAAAAAGCGATACCTGGTGCGACGGGTGCAGAAAGGGCGGAAAGCAACGATCTGATCACTTTCAACTCTCAGGTTTTTTGTCGATGTATTTGGTGCCGCAAAATGGACAGTAGCTCGCAAGCATGGAAACTGCCTTGGCCTTGCCACGCCCGGTCTCAATCTGACGGGTTTGAATATGTGGGCGGACGCCATCGACATAATGGAAGATGATGTCTGTCTGAATTTCGGTATTGCGCTCTGCAAGCTTGGCTTCGATGTCTTCCAGGCAATTGCATGTCATGCTGCACCGCCTTCCGGAGCCATAAGCGCCCGCAATTGCGTGTCGACAATCTGCTCCGCGGTTTTCTGGATATCCCGGCTAAGCGCGTTTGCGGTATCCCGGATCAGCTGTTCACGCACATTTTTGAGAGAGGCAGCCACATCGGTTTCGACACTGGAATACAAAGGCGTCAGCGGAGGCAGGCGTCCTTCTTCAGTGACAAACGGGTCGGCTGATGGTGTGGGAATAGGAGGCGGAGCTTCGCCCCGTTCTTTCTCGGCCTGCCGGGGCTTATTGTTCTTTCCGGACCTGACGGCTGCGGCGGCTTCATCTGCACCACCTGGTCGTTTAACGTCACCGGCTGCAATAGCCTTCACCCACGCGTAAAACACTTCACGCGTTGGCGGCTTTTCGCCAATGCCTTCAAATTCTTTGGAAAGGCTGCGGAAGACGGCAGCGTCAGAGAAATGACCACCGGCGATATTATCATAAGCCGATTGCAGGCCCGGAATGCACCATTTTGGCAGTTTCTCGAAATAAGCGAGGGACGTCTTGGTCATGATACTGACCTCCAAAACTCGATGATCGTGGATGCAGCGCTTGCCCACTTGCAAACTGCAATGACAAAAGCGGTGATGGCGACAAAAGCGAGCAGCTCACGTGCAAGGTCGCCGATGGTTACAGCGCATTCGCTCATGCTGCCGCCCTCACGCTGCGAAAACGCAAAGCGATGGAGCGCATCAGTTCAAATTCAAACTGATTGATAAGCGCTACAATGACGGCCTGATCGGCATTCAACTTCGCGAAACTTTCCTCAATATCGAAACTTGGAACGACAGCATCAGGACCGAAACCAAACACACCGGGGCCGTATTCCGCCCCTGCATTCAGGATCGTATGCACCGCACGGCGTTGAAGAGCGCTTGGCTCAAATGCTTCCGGATTGGTGTCGACGTGTGATCCGAGGATGATTGCCTTCGCCTGATCAAGCGTCATCAGTGGCGCAGGTGTGTCAGAAAAGGACACGCGTTCTGACATAAAGGCGGTCATGCGGCCCTCCTGCTGTCAGAAACATCATCTGATTTTTGACTTTCTAACGGTCCCCATTTTCGGCTATCGTAGATGCGGGACTTCGTTTGGGGGTACCGGTCGGGCCACAGCTCTTTGGCATCCGCGCCGATGAAATCGGCAATGATCTGCTGATCGATGCTGTTTTTCTGGCGTGAGACTTTGCGGAATGAATTCGGATTGCGGCCATTGCGAAGGGCGAGCTGTTCGAGCGTCATCCCGCGCTCATGGATTTGCCAGAGGATACGTTTCCAGGTCCAGTTGGTCGGCTTACTCATACGGAACTCCTGCCTGAAAGCGGGCGGTGCAACGCCCGCTTTCTTTAGGTTGGTTTGGAACAACTGCACCCCGCTGCTATGGGGTGCTGTGAATAGGTATAATCCACGAATGGGATTTTGTAAATCTCAATCGTTGATTATCGGTGGGAAAAATTGGCGCGCGACGAGAAGATAAAAACAGATCTTGGTCAAAGACTTAGAGATATTCGTGCGCATTTCGGCGACCCGGATCGTGAGGTTTTTTGTCAACGTTTGGGAATAAGTAAGGGGTCGCTTGGAAATTATGAAAGAGGGGATCGTATTCCTGATTCTCTCGTTTTACAGGCCTATCGGCGAGAGCTAGGTGTGGATGCGAATTGGCTGCTGACCGGTGAAGGCGAACCTTTTGCCAGCACCAACCACTCGTTAAATGCGAAGCTATCTGAAGAAATTGTAGATGTTCAGTTTCAAGATTTGCGTGTGTCAGCCGGGCCAGGGTTGACGGTAATCGACGAGCGTAGTGCTGAAATGATTGGTATGAGCCGCCGGATACTAAACGAACTTGGGCTTTCACCACTCCAAACGTTAATTATGATGGTTGACGGTGATTCAATGTCACCTTCAATTACGGATGGTGCTGTCATATTCGTGAATCGCAACGAGCAATATATGCGAGAGGGCCGTGTCTATGTTTTATCTTTGGCAGGGGACTTGGTCGTAAAACGCATTCAACTCGATCTAGACGGCGGCATCACTCTTCTGTCGGATGCAGATGGACCGGCATTTCCACCACGAAGAATTGATCCGGTTGATGTTGAGCGCATAAAAGTAGTCGGCCGTGTTGTCTGCGCTATGTCGCCGATTTGAGTATTGACTATTTCGTACGACCATTCCCGATATAGAGACTATCTGAAAGGAAGATCATGAAGGTGGTAAAGGTACTGGTAGCAGCCGCTTTGTTGGCCCCGACGACCTGCTTTGCCGACGAATTGCCGACGGCTGAAGAAACCGTGGCGTTCATCCTTTATGGTATCGAGAATGGAAGCTATGTAGATGTCGGCTCCACCTCGCTTGGGACATATAGAAGTGGCATTGTATCCCAGACGAGCTCGGCCCCAGCTGAGTATTCTTTTCCCGACGACATGGGAGAGTACAGAAGCATCTCTGTGAAGCAGACTGATCCATGCGTTTTCAGCGTCAACAGCCGCGATAAGGCCGGACAGAAAGAAAGACGCAATTACGACTTCAACCATTTCGCCACGTTGGTTTTTACCAGCCGGGGTGATGGACGGATTGCATTCTCTGGAGAATGCCCAATCGTGCGAGAGGACGGCAATTGTGGAAAAAACGGAACGATCAAGGTCGACAACATAATCTTCGCGGACCGGTTGGGAAAAGCCGTCGATTTTTTGAGGCAGACCTATTGTCCGGGAGCGCCGTTTTGAGGTTTGGGGTTTCAGTTCGGAGCATACTTCGACTGCCGACCATCCATTTCGATAAGTCGCGCTCGGAATAACGAAAAATATATCTAAAACAATGCTCTATTAATGGTCGGCAGTTTTCGTTGAAGGTCGGCACAGATTGCCGACCTTGACGCCTGCGATTGAAACTACCTTTGGCGCAAAATCCGGCCTAGTCTTTTGGCGGCGATGCGTGGGGCGGATAGGAAAAGCTTCGGAAAGCCTGATTTTCAGCGACCCTAGCCGGTTTGAGGGCTTTATGCGTAAATTGAGCGGCTTCCGGCGTTTTCTGATAGCGTTTTGATCGAGAATGATCTGGTTTCCGCCATTTTCGCTACAGCTTTTGCATTTTGCTTTCCGGTGAAATCCTCCCCGTTAGCGTGTATTCGCCTTTAATTTCAGCGCTTTATCCACATCAACCCGTCACTCTCCCCGTGTGTCAAAGGTATTACCCCCCTACATATTCGGCGACCAGAAAAGGTGGTGACCATGACCCCGAATACCGATACGAACGCCAAATCCCCGATGGATGCCATACATCCCGCGCTTGCCTCTGCCCTCGCGGCGAAAGGCTACAGCGCACTCACGCCGGTTCAAATGGCGATGACGAATGAAGATCACGGTGACTCCGATCTTCTGGTCTCGGCGCAGACGGGTTCGGGAAAGACTGTCGCCTTTGGCATCGCGATCGCGCCGACGCTGCTTGGAAGTGGCGAATGTTTCGCCGCCGCCGCCGCACCGCTGGCTCTGGTGATCGCGCCGACGCGCGAACTTGCCATTCAGGTCCAAAGGGAACTCGACTGGCTCTATGCGGCTGCCAAGGTCCAGATCGCGACCTGCGTGGGCGGTATGGATATGCGCAACGAACGCCGTGCGCTTGAGCGTGGTGCCCATATCGTCGTT
This sequence comes from Martelella mediterranea, assembly GCF_004342225.1. Lineage (GTDB taxonomy): Bacteria > Pseudomonadota > Alphaproteobacteria > Rhizobiales > Rhizobiaceae > Martelella > Martelella mediterranea_B. The sequence continues at coordinate 30,351 of NZ_SMAR01000018.1, forward strand.
GGTACACCCGGGCGCCTGCGTGATCATATCATGCGGCGAGCGCTGGATCTCAGCGCCATCCGCGCCGTGGTGCTCGACGAAGCCGACGAGATGCTGGATCTCGGGTTTCGCGACGACCTGGAATTTATCCTCGGTGCAGCTCCGCAGGAGCGCCGCACATTGCTGTTTTCAGCGACCGTGCGGCGCGGTATCGCGGAGCTCGCCAGAACCGTGCAGACCAACGCGGTGCGCATCGAGACGACCGGTTCCACCGAGCAGCATGCCGATATCGAATACCAGATGATGCTCGTGCGGCGCGACGAGCGCGAACACGCCATCATCAACACGCTGCTCGATTCCGACAGCGCAAGCGCTCTGGTGTTCTGCCACACGCGTGAAGCGGTTCGCCATTTGACGGCGCGTCTCGCAAACCGCGGTTTCGCGGTGGTTTCGCTTTCGGGCGAGATGGCACAGTCGGAGCGCTCGAATGCGCTGCAATCCATGCGCGACGGGCGCTCACGTGTCTGCGTGGCGACTGATGTCGCTGCGCGCGGTATTGACCTTCCAAACCTCGACCTCGTGGTTCACGCTGACGTGCCTAGCAATCCTGAAACCCTGCTGCATCGCTCCGGCCGGACCGGCCGCGCCGGTCGGAAGGGTGTCTGCGTCCTCATCGTTCCGCAAAACAGGCGAGGTGCTGCCCAGCGCGTACTGACATTGGCGAAGCTGACGGCGACCGTGCGTGCGGCGCCCGGCATTGCCGATATCGAGGCGCGTAACCGCCGGCGCATCATCGATGCCGCCGCGTCTGCTGCTGAGCCCGACGGAGCGGAGGCTGAATTCGTGGCGGAATTGCTAAACCGGGTAGAGCCTGAACGTATCGCCGTAGCGTTCCTTCGGCAGCAATTGGCTGCCCATCCCGTTCCCGAAGAGCTGTTGCCGCTTCCTGCAGAAGCATTCGAGGATAAGAAATCCACGCGCGCCCGACGGGGCGCAGATAAACGCGCGCCGGTTCGCGAGCCGCGAGGCCCTGACATGCAGAACGGCGTATGGTTCACCATCTCGCTCGGGCGCAAGCAGCGCGCCGATCCGAAGTTTCTGCTGCCAATGATCTGCAACGCTGGCGGCGTGACAAAACGCGATGTCGGCGTGATCAGGATCGAAGATACCGAGACTCGTTTCGAGATCGCTGAGGATAAGGCAGCTGGCTATGCGGAGCAGATCAGTCAGCCCGGTAGCCTCGAGAAAGGCATCCGCATTGCACCGGCTGGTGAGGTGCGCGGAAAATCCAGGCAAGCGAAACCGAAATTCAGGCAGGATGGCAAGCCTTCCCAAAAGCACAAGGCTCCTTCGGCTGAGCGGAGTAAAACATCCAAACACAAGGGGAGCCGTAAACCGAAGCGCAACGCGTGATCGGTATGTTTTTCGATGGTAGGCTGGCGTTTGTGCCCGGCGCAAAATCCCTTGCTCAATCAGTGGTGAGCTTCGGAACCTGCAGGCGAATACAGGCGTTGTCTGTAAGGGCCGGAGAGTAGCGGGCTCGTTGTTAAAATGAGACCGGTCCGGTTTGTTTCAACGTAGGGTCTCGTCTGCAAGTGATCCGCATTTTGTCAGAAAGGCGGTCATGATATGGCCATAAGCGCGCGCTGCATTGCTGGACAGTAGAATGGAAAAGTATGATCGAGTTCATTGGCCTTTCCCCTGCCATCGTGGCGCTGGTGCTTCTGGCGTTTCTGCTTGTCGCCTTCGTCCTTGAAAAATACCCTCCGGATGTCACTGCCGTCATAGGCGCTGCCGTTTTTATTGTCCTCGGGCTGGTCCCTGCGGATGATGTGATGGGAGTCTTTTCCAGCTCCGCGCCGATCACGATTGGTGCCATGTTTGTGGTTTCGGGCGCCTTGTTGCGGACAGGCGTCCTTGATGCGCTCGCAGATTTCGTAGTGGTTCGCGCTAAATCCCATCCTGTCTTTGCGATTGTGTTTTTCATCATCATTGCAGCATTTGCATCTGCCTTCATGAACAGCACACCGGTCGTACTGGTCCTTATCCCGGTGGTTATGCGTCTTGCTGCAAGCCTGAGCATGGCGCCCACGCGATTGCTGATACCGCTTTCATATACAGCCATTCTCGGAGGGACCTGCACGTTGATCGGCACTTCCACGAACCTTCTGGTGGCAGGCGTTTCGCAACAAAACGGTCTGGAGCCGTTCTCCATATTCGAGATCGCGCCTGTCGGGATTATTTCAGCGGTCGTGGGCGGTATTTCCGTTTTCGTGCTGGGCAGGTTTCTGCTGCCGCACCGGGACAGCGACGAGAATATTGGCGATGAGGAGACGCCGTTTCTCTCCGAGGTCACCGTTCTTTCCGACTATGCTGGTATCGGCAAGCCGCTCTCCGAAATCAGCGACTTCCAGCGTTCCGGTATTCGTGTAACAGGTGTCAGGCGCGGTAGTAAGATCGAACGAAGCAACCTGCCTGAACATGTTTTGAAGCAGGGGGATTCGGTGATCCTTATCGCGCCGACATCCGAACTTCTGACTTTCGAAGAACAGGCCGGCCTGCAGGTTGGTTTGCGTCGCTCTGTTTTTCTGGAACCGGATGCAGAAGTGAGGGTGGCCGAGGTTATTGTTTCCCCATCGCGCAGAAGCTCCGGCACGAGGATTGCGAATCTGGCACTTGGCAGACGCACGGGCATGCGTGTTCTTGGGGCTTACCGCGCCAGTCGTGTGGCGGGGCCTGATCTGCCTAATGTACAACTGCGTCCTGCTGATAAGCTACTTCTGGAAGGCACGTCTGAGGGTTTCAGTGACCTCTCGCGAGTTGGCGATGTTGTTTCCGTTACGGAACCCGGCGGACGCGCTTTTCGTCGACGCCAGGCCCCGATTGCGGTTTTGACCTTGGTTGGTATTGTCACCCTTGCCGCTTTCAATGTATTGCCAATCGGAATCCTCGCGCTTTTGGGCATTTCGGTCATCCTTGCGCTTCGCTGCATCGACAGCGACGAAGCATGGAAGAGCATTGATGGGTCTATCCTCGTTCTGATCTTTGCAATGCTGATCATCGGCGCCGGTCTGGAGAACAGCGGAGCCGTGGAGCTCGTCGTGGATATGCTGAAGCCATGGCTGGAGACGCTTTCACCGGTGCTGATGCTGCTGGCAGTCTATCTTGCGGGGTCTGTTCTGACGGAGATCGTCACCAACAATGCCGTCGCTGTCGTATACACGCCCGTCGTTATCTCGCTCGCCACGCAACTCGGTCTTGATCCCCGGCCGTTTGTCGTTGCTGTTATGTTTTCGGCCGGTGCAAGCTTTGCGACCCCAATCGGTTATCAGACCAACACGCTCGTTTATGGTGCTGGCAACTACCGGTTCAGCGATTTCCTCAGAATGGGCGTTCCGATGAACATCATTGTCGGTCTGACGTCCGTCTTCGCGATAAGCCTTTTCTTCCCGATGTGAGTGGTACGGCAATTTGGATGGCGCTGCTTAAAGTCGGAAGCTGTTCGTTCCAGGCTTTGAGGCACGTCCAGACAACCGGGAGGTTGGAAAGTGATCGCTTGGCTATCGTCTGCAAGGTAGTATCTTGTGCTGGGTGCGTGCATCTTCTGCCATTGGTAAAGCGTCGATGGCGAGCGTATTTCGAAGTTAGCCCTTAACGATGGCTTTTATCTCGTCTACACGGTCTGTCTCGTTTCACGAAAAGGAAGGTGTTGGTTTGACTTCGTTCTTTGAGCTTCTCGCCGTTTCCCTTTTCCTGTGGCTCGCATTGTCAAATTCGGGGATGAAGAAACGCCTCAAGAGCTTGGAAGACGACCAGCGGAAAAATCGCGAGCGGCTGGAACTGCTGGAGCACTGGAAGAATGGGGCAGGGGCTGTCGCATCAGATGGTGTGGAGAGCCCTGTCGAAACGTCTGTCACCGAAGTGAAAACGAGCCAGGGTGAAGATACCGCGCTGGTCGATGATACGAAGCCGGAAAATGTCGGACCGGCTGAAACCGAAAAAACATCATCCGTGACGAGCGGTCCCCCACGCGCTTTTGTCTTCACCGGAACACTCTTTCAGCAGCTCGGTCAGTGGCTCCGTCAGAACTGGACGATAGCACTCGCCGCACTTTCGTTGGCACTGGGCGGTGTTTTCATGGTTCAGTATGGCGTCGAGAACGGTCTTCTTACTCCATTCTGGCGCGTTGCTGGCGCGCTGCTGCTGGGCGCGCTGCTTGTTTGTGCAGGCGAAGTGATCCGCCGTCGCTATGGCGATGAAAAAAGCGACGCGACTCGCTATCTGCCTTCTGCCTTTGCCGGGGCTGGCCTCATTACGCTTTTTTCAGCAGTGCTGGCCGCCCGTCTCCTTTACGGCCTTGTTTCAGCCGAAACGACACTGGCCGGGCTGGTTGTTGTCAGCATTCTGGCTGTGGCGCTCGGTTGGCTTTACGGCTCTGTGCTCAGCGCTGTCGGCATTATCGGCGCCACGGCCGCACCCTTTCTCGTGGGTGGAGAATCGGAAAGCAGCTGGCTGTTTTCTTACTATTTTGCGCTCATTTCGATTATCGGCCTTGCCGTCGACAGCGTTAAGCGCTGGGCATGGGTTTCGGCCGTGGTCCTGATCGTGACGGCGTTTGCAGCAACTATGCTTTACGCCGCGACGGGTGGCCTGATCCATTACGCTGCCTACCTTGCCTTGTCCTGGTTGGCTGCGAGCATTATTCCGGTGCAGAATTTTGTCCCCTCACATAAAGGCCAGACCGTGCTGGCGACCCTTTCGGGGAGCAGGCCACGAGCTGATTTCCCGACCCGCGTCGTTGCGGCAATGACACTTTTTGTCAGCGTGGCCTTTGTAATCCTTTCTATTGATGCACAGACCGTAACTGAAGCGAACATCGCTGTTGTATCGATTGCCCTGATTCTTGGCGCGACGCTGATATGGATGCACCGGGCAGAAGCGCTGGCGGATATACCGATTGTACCAGCCGCCGCATTTCTGGCTGTGCCTGTCGTGCAGGCCTTTGAGCCTGGACCGCTTTTCAGCCCTTTCACCGGCATGTCGCTGTCGCAGGCCGAACCGGTTTCTCACACTGCAGCGTCGACCTTTGTTACATATGTTCTGATCCTGTCAGTGGTGGCCTCTCTCATGGCTTTCTGGCGAATGTACCGGGTTGCCGACAATGCGCGCGCACAGCTCGGTTTTGCCCTGGGGGCTGCGGTATTTGCGCCGACAATGGCATTCATTTTGCAGTTTCTCTGGTCTCCGGCAGACGTTTTCGGGGATCGTGTCTGGAGTCTTTATATTCTTGCTATCTCGGCGGTCATGGCGTTTCTGACTGACCGGGTGTTGCGGGATGATAGGCGATCCGGACGCCAGCTGCATGCGGCACTTTTTTCCATAGCTGCGCTCTCGATGCTGGCGCTGGCGCTGTTTGTTCTGCTGACGCAAACGGCCCTTACTCTGGCGCTTGGCGTTATTGTCGTTCTGACGATCTGGCTCGACAGGCGTTTTGATCTTGCCCTGATCGGCATCTTCACAAAGTTGGCTCTCGCGATTATCGCTTTCCGGCTGGTGGCCAATCCCGGCTTCTTCTGGGCCATGCGCGAGAACACATCATGGCTTGCCTTTCTGGAAGCCTACCTTGGCACGCTGATCCTGCTTTACGCTGGTTGACGTCTGACCGTGCTGCGTGCACGTCAAACTGTACAGGTTGCCATCGAAACCACGACATGGACGATCGCCTCTGTCTTCGTTTGTGCGCTGCTGCAACGACTTGTGCCGGATGAGCCGGGCTTGCTGGCTGCCGTGCTGTCCATCGCGATGCTCGCCCAGCTCAATCGTTTGCAAACCACGGGCAAGTGGTTGCGGTTCCTGCGCGGGAGTTTGGCGGTTGTTTTCGGTCTTGTGGCTTCCGCTCTGATTGCCGTTCCATTGACGATTTCGAATCCGTTGCTGTTCCGCTACAACACGGTGACGGGACCGTTGGTGTTCGACAGCCTGGCCCTCAGCTATCTGCCGCTTTCGGCCGTACTGGCTTTCGGCGCCTGGAAGGTTACTCATCTCGCGAAATGGCTACGGATCGGCTTCGCCGGTATCTCGGGCCTGCTCGCTGGTTTTTATGTTGTTTGCGAGATCCGCCGGTTCTGGCGTGGCCCTGATCTCTCGGTTGGTGGTGTCACCCAGCCCGAGCTCTACAGCTACACAATTGCGCTTGTGGTCCTCTGCGCCAGTTTACTGGTGGTCAGCCTCTATTTGCGCTCGCATGTCTTGCGCAAGCTTGCCATGGCCGCGACTGGCCTCACGATCGCAAAGGTCTTTCTCTTTGATATTTCAGGTCTGGAAGGGTTGCTGCGTGTTGTCTCTTTCATTGGTCTTGGGCTGGCTCTGGCGGGCCTCGGCCTGCTCGACCGCAGCATGAGCCGTCGCTGGAGCGGGATATCTGACCGGCCTGCGGACAATGGCGGCGGTGAAGGTTAAAGGATGGCGCGCTGAAAGTTTTTAGCGCGCGCCACTCTGATCGCCTGCGCCTCTTCGCCGCTATCGTCATTGTATTGCAAATCGGCTTTGCGTGAATTCAACAGACTGCTGCCTGAGAACTTTTTTGTTCTTTTCGATTCTGTTTGTTCGCGGCCTAACCGAGATAGACGGTGCCTGAAGGGTAACCGATGCGGCTCGGCTTGCGGGTGGCAAGAAGGAACCCCAGCGTTATTGGCCCAACGCGACCGATAAACATCACCACCATGATGACAGCTCTACCGGCAGTATCGAGGTCGCCGGTGGTTCCTTGAGACATGCCCACTGTCGCGAAGGCTGAGACTGTTTCGAACGCAATTGAAAGAAAGTCACCTTCATGAAACAGGAGGAGAATGAAAACCGAGGAAATGATGAGCAGAATACTGGTCGTCGCGAGGGCCAGAACTTTCATGACCTGTTCCAGTTCCAGCTCACGTCCAAAGACATGGATACTGGCTCGTCGCTTGAAAAATGCCAGAGTTGCGAGCATCAGGACGATAAATGTCGTGACCTTGATCCCACCGCCGGTTGAGGTGCTGCCTGCGCCGATGAACATCAGGATCATGAACATAAGCGAGGTGTTGTCGGAAAGATTTCCGATTTCGACAGTATTGAAGCCGGCGGTGCGTGTGGTTGCCGCCTGAAACCAACTCGCCCACAGACGATCAGGCCATGCAAGCGAGCCAAGGGTTCCCGGGTTGGTCCACTCCATCATGGCAAAGGCGGCCGTCGAGCTCAGGAGCAGTGCCGCTGTGCCGATCAGCATCAGCTTTGTGTGCAGCGAGAAATGCCGCCAGCTTCGAATGCGCCAGATGTCTGAAGCGACTGTGAAACCAAGGCCGCCCATGATGAAAAGCGCTGGGATTGTCAGATTGATGATCGGGTTGCCGGCCCATTGGCTCAAACTATCCGGGAAGAGTGCAAAACCGGCATTGTTGAATGCGGAGACGGAGTGAAAAACGGCTTGCCACAAACCGTCACGCCACCCGGCCTCCGGAACGAAGACAAGGGCCAGAATGGCCGCGCCAACCATCTCACAGACGAGCACAACCTTCAGGATCATCCTTGAGAGCGCAAGGAGATCCGTCGCCGAAGTCTGATTGAGATCTTCCTTCAGATAGAGACGGTGCGTAAAGCCAACCGGCAGCCCGAACATCGAGAGTATCAAAACCGCGAATGTCATGAGGCCGAGACCGCCGAGCTGTATCAGAATCATCACGATGGCCTGGCCAAAACCGCTATAAATGCTGCCGGTGTCTACGACGACAAGACCTGTCACTGTCACGGCTGAAGTTGCCGTGAAAGCCGCGTCAGACCAGGTGACCGGGCTCGTGGTTGCAGGCGGGAGTTTCAGCGCTATCGTGCCAAGTATAATGAGTCCGGCATAGATCAGGATCAGGACAAGCGGCGGTGCCAGTCTGGGGGCGTTACGTTTCGAATGAACGCGGATCATGCTTTAGTTTCCGTCCCGCAAATCATCCGCAAATTGTCGCAGGTCCGTGCGTCTGCCGAGCAGAAGCAGTTTGTCATCTTCTTTCAGTGTGAGGTCGCCATCGTCACAGGATAGATACTGGCTGTCACGCATCGCGCCCAGTGCCCTGACATTATAGCGTTCGAAAATGGCAGCCTTGCCGACCATCTTGCCATCGAGCTCGGCAGGCACTTTAAAATCCACGACATGATAGCCGTTTCCAAGGCTGACATAGTCCCGCACGAGCGGGTTGTGCAGCATTTGCGCAATGTGCTGCCCGATTTCCTGTTCAGGCAGCAATACGCGGTCGGCCCCCAGCTTTGTCAGGATCCGGTGGTGCGTCCGGCTGAGTGCTTTCACCCAGATCGTCTCAACGCCAAGCATCTTGACGTTCATTGTGCAAAGAACGTTCGCTTCGAGATCCTCACCGATGGCAACGACGGCGACATCATAATCGCCGACACCGGCCTCTTTGAGAGCGTCTTCGTCTCTGCCATCTGCGATAACGGCTTCCGTCAATGTCTCGGCAAGGCGTGTTACGTTTTGCCCGTCAATATCGATCCCCAAAACCGGATTACCAAAATGGGCCAGTTCACTGGCTATCGTGGTGCCAAATGTACCAAGGCCGATGACGGCAAAGCTGCGTGTCTTCATAGGTTCCGCCTTTCCGGCTTTTTCAGGTAACATAAGGGACGCTATCTTCACTGAAACTCTAAAGAACGGCCATGGTCTGTCATCTACAGGCATTTAGAGTAGGGCGCCTCGCCGATCAACCATGATGGAGCTGACTTTCAGATCGTTACCTTGATGTGCCCTGGTGCCTGAAAAGCCTTTTCGTAATAGAACCTTCCTCGCGGCGTTGGCCGCCCGACTGTGCTGTTCGCCATTCGCGACTATGTTTCAGACTTTGTCGATGGTTAGAATAACAGATCCACGCACCTTGCCGCCCTCGATTTCGCGGTGTGCCGCCGCGCAGTCTTCAAGCGGCATCAGCCGGGCGATGCGGTGCTGCAGGCGGCCCATTTCGAGTGCATCCTGGATATCGGAGACGGCCTGCGCTTTCGCAGCTTCAGGCATTGCGTAAACTATGATCATCCTGACCGTGATATCGAGATACATCATCTTTAAGAATGGCAGTTGCGGCTCTTTCACCACAGTCGAGGAATAGGTGGCGATCACGCCATTGGTCTCGATCACCTTCAGTGTGTTTTCGAGATTGGCACCGAACTCGACATCGATGACGCGATTGACCTTTTCTCCGCCGGTGGCTGCCAAGAGACTTTCCGGCCAGTTCTCGTCTCGGTGATTGATGATGATGGAAGCGCCAGCATTGCGGCAGGCATCGGCATCTGCGTCATTGCTGGCGGTTGCAATCACGCGGGCGCCGGAAAGTGCTGCCCACTGGATTGCATAAAAGCCGACCCGGCCTGCACCACCAGTCACCAGAACGGTCTGACCATCAACTGCACCATCGGCAAAGACGCAGCGGTGTGCCGTCATAGCCGGAATGCCGAGGCAGGCTCCGACCTCAAAGTCTGCCGCTTCCGGCAGGCACGGCGCATGGGCAGAGGGCAGTGCGACATATTCAGCCGCCGTGCCGAACCGGCGACCATATTGCGCATTGAATGTGAAAACCCGTTCGCCAATCCGGGCTTCAGGTACGCCACCGCCGACGGCTTCAATAATGCCTGCACCATCGCTGTGGGGGATCACATATCCATTGTCGAGCAGATCCGGGAAAGATGCCATCCGCTTCTTAGTGTCAGACGGATTAACAGCGCTGGTCTTCAACCTGACCAGCACTTCACCGGGACCGGCGACGGGCTTTTCGATGTCGCCAAAGATCAGGACGTCATCTGCCGGTCCAAACTTTTCGAAACGGATCGCTTTCATGCATATTCTCCTAAAACGGGACCGAAAGGCTTTCGGTGTGGCCATCGACAGCAATCACCTGACCCGACACCATATTGGCTGCGTCTGATAACAGAAAGGCGCACATCCGGGCGATATCATCGCCGCTGACAAATTTTCGCATGGAAACCTGAGCTTCGTAAATCTGTCTGACGTCTTTGATCGCCATGCCACGGTTTTTCGCATCGCGTTCGATCACACCGTCTATGCGCGGACCTTCGACCGAACCCGGGCAGATCGCGTTGGCACGGATGCCGAAGGGACCAAGTTCCATGGCCAGTGTTTTCGTAAGGCCTATGATTGCCCATTTCGAGGCGGCATAGGAGGTGCGGTTGGGGTATCCGAAAAGTGCCGCCGTTGAGGCGATGTTGATAATCGCGCCAGCCCCGTTTCGTTTCAGGGCCGGAACAGCCTGTTTGAGAAAGTAGAACGCGCCGTTGACATTCACATCCATGGTGCGGCGAAAGTCATCGCTATCGACGTTTTCAACCGCCGCATTCATGCCGGAAATCCCGGCATTGTTCACGAGAGCACTGAGCGTTCCACCTGTTGCATTAAGAACATTGGCAATACAGGCGCCAACGTCCTTTTCATCCGCAACATTGCACACCAGCGCCCCGATATCCGGGTGATCTTTCGCAAACGCGGCGACAGCACCGGGGTCACGGTCACAGATGAAGACCTGAAAGCCGTCTTCTTCAAGTTTTAGCGCAATGGCTTTGCCAATACCGGCGGCTGCCCCGGTGACAAGGGCCGCTGGTTTTTCGTTGTTGGTCATAGCAGAAAGGTCCGGTTTGATGTTTTTTTTCGAGGAGGCGTCAGGTGGGCAGGTGCTCATCCAGTGCCTCAAGCGTATCTTCAAGCCAGCCTATGCGCATTTCCGGAACGGAGCGCATCAGCAGTTTGGTGTAATCATCAAACGGCGGTGAGAGCACCTCCTGTTTGCCGCCATAGCGAACCACTTCGCCCTGATACATCACAGCAATTGTATCTGCGACTTCGCGCACAGCAGCGATGTCATGGGTGATGAAGATATAGGTCACCCCATCTTTAAGCTGCAGGTCGCGCAGAAGTTTCAAAATGCCTTTTGCGACCAGCGGGTCGAGCGCGCTCGTCACCTCGTCGCAGATGATCAGCTTCGGTTCCGCCGCAAGCGCGCGGGCGATGCAGACGCGCTGCTTCTGCCCGCCTGAAAGTTCCGCCGGATAGCGGTCGACGAATTCTTCGCCGAGTTCGATCCGGTCGAGCAGCTGAATAACCCGCTGGCGCTGCTCCTTGCCCTTCATGCCGAAATAGAATTCCAGCGGCCGACCGATGATCGTGCCGACGGTCTGGCGCGGATTCATCGCCACGTCGGCCATCTGGTAGATCATCTGCAGTTCCTGCAGATCCTGCTTCGAACGCCCCTTGAGCGCGGAAGACAGAATCGAACCGTCAAACTCGACCGCGCCGGTATGCGGCTGCAAAAGCCCCGTCAGCACGCGGGCGAGCGTGGACTTGCCCGATCCGCTCTCGCCGACGATTGCCAAGGTCGTGCCCGGCTGGACTTCCATATTGATGTCTTTCAGCACATCGAAATCGAGCCCGCTATAACGTGCAGAAATGTTTCTGATGGTCAGTACCGGCGCGCCGTCCGGATCACGCTCGCGCCGCTCAACATTGATCGCAGAGACAAGGTCACGGGTATAGTCTTCCTGCGGGTCATTGATAATCTGGTCGCAGGTTCCGTATTCCACGGTCTCACCGCATCTCAAAACCATGATGTCGTCGGCAATCTGGGCAACGACAGCAAGGTCGTGGGTGATATAGAGTGCAGCCACGCCGAAATCGCGGATCGCTTTCTTGATGGCCGCCAGAACGCCGAGTTGGGTGGTGACATCGAGGGCCGTCGTCGGCTCATCAAAGACAACAAGGTCCGGTTTCGGGCAGAGCGCCATGGCGGTCATGGCGCGCTGAAGCTGGCCGCCGGAGACCTGATGCGGGTATCGGTCACCGAAGGTTTCAGGGTCAGGCAGGCCGAGGCGGGTGAAGAGTTCGACAGCTCGTTCTTTGGCTTGGGTTCGGCTCATGCGCTTGTGCTTCACGGTCGATTCGATGACCTGATCCATCAGCTTACGCGCGGGATTAAAAGCGGCGGCCGCTGATTGCGCCACATAGGTGACCTCCGCCCCGCGGGCAGAGCGCAGCACCTTGCCGGGCGCCCGTCGCATTTCCCGGCCATTAAGCTTGATCGAACCGCCCGTCAGCCGCACACCGCCACGGCCATAGCCCATGGCGGAAAGGCCGATGGTCGACTTTCCCGCACCTGACTCACCAATCAGACCCAGCACTTTTCCTTCTTCCAGCTTCAGCGAGACACCATCAACAATTGTGATTTTCTGGGGTTTTTCGCCAGGCGGGTAGCTGGTTGCCTCGATTTTCAGGTCATCAATTTCCAGAAGGGGTTCAGCCATTGCGGCCTCCTTTCAGTGAGGTCGTGCGCTCGAGAATCCAGTCGGCTACGAGATTGACAGAAATGGCGAGCGCGGCGATGGCAACAGCGGGCAGCAGTGCGGCCGGAATGCCATAAACAATACCATCCTTGTTTTCCTTCACGATGCCGCCCCAGTCAGCGTTCGGCGGCTGGATACCAAGCCCGAGGAAGGACAACGTCGAGATGAACAGCACGACGAAGATGAAACGCATGCCGAGTTCGGCAATCAGCGGCGAAATCGCATTCGGCAGAATTTCCCGGAAGATAACCCAGATCTGGCCTTCACCGCGAAGCTTTGCGGCCTCGACGAAGTCCATGACCGCAAGATCGGCTGCCACCGCGCGCGACAGCCGGAACATGCGGGTCGCCTCGAGAAGGCCGATAACGACAATCAGGATCGGCACGGTCACCGGCATCACTGAAAGCACCACCAGGGCAAAGATCAGCGATGGGATGGCCATGATGAGGTCGACAAGGCGCGACAACATCTGATCAAGCCAGCCCCCGACTGTAGCGGCGAAAAGCCCGAGCGATGCGCCGATGATGAAGGCGACAAGGGTCGCGGCAACAGCGACGAAAATCGTGGTGCGGCCGCCATAGATCAGGCGCGACAGCAGATCGCGGCCGATATTGTCGGTGCCAAGCCAGTGCGCGGCGGATGACGGTTCCCAGACATCACCGACAATTTCGCTCATGCCGTAAGGCGCAAGCCAGGGCGCAAAGATGGCAGCGAAGAAAAAACAGGCGGCGACAAAAAGACCCAAAAGGGTTGGAAGTGGAATTTTTCTCATGGTTTTTGCCTCCTCATCTTGGGTGCCGGAGGCGTGGATTGGCCAGAATTGAGAAGATATCCGCCAGCATGTTCAAGGTGATGTAGACGCCTGCGAAGATGATGCCACAGGCCTGAACAACAGGGACATCGCGCTTGGCCACATGATCGACCAGATACTGACCCATGCCGGGGTAGACAAAGACGACTTCCACGACGACCACCCCGACGACGAGATAGGCCATGTTCAGCATCACAACATTGACGATCGGCGCAATGGCGTTGGGAAACGCGTGGCGCCAGATCACCTTGAAGCGGGAAAGTCCGTTCAGTTCGGCGGTTTCGATATAGGCCGACTGCATGACGTTCAAAAGCGCCGCCCGCGTCATGCGCATCATATGCGCCAGCACGACCATCACCAGAACGGTAACGGGAAGCGCAATGGCATGCAGCTTGGCGAAGAACGACATGTTCGCACTGATCATCGCCACCGATGGCGCCCAGCCGAGTTGCACGCCGATATAGAAGATCAGGATGTAGCTCAGCATGAATTCCGGCACGGAAATCGATGCAAGCGTAATGGTCGAGATCAGCTTGTCCGGCCAGCGGTTGCGGTAGAGCACCGAAACGAGGCCGAGAATGATGGCAAGCGGCACCGAGATGATTGCCGCACACCCCGCCAGAAACAGCGTGTTGGAAAGCCGGCCCTCAATGGCGGTGGCGATGTTCTGGCCGTTGGTCAAGGACGTGCCGAGATCGCCGTGCAAGAGGCCTGCAAGCCACGTGAGGTAGCGTTGATAGACCGGCGCGTTCAGACCGAGTTCGGCGCGCAGGTTTGCCAAGGCTTCAGGTGTGGCGGACTGGCCGAGAATGGCCTGGGCGACATCGCCGGGCAGCATCTGGGTGCCGGAGAAAATCAGGATCGATACGAAAAAGATCAGCATGAGGCCCAGCGACAAGCGCTGGACCACAAGCTTGAGAAGGGAGGCGTTCATGGGCGCCTCAAGCCTTCCAGCATTTTACAGGAGCAAGACCGTTCATCAGCTCGAAGACGCCGTTTTCTTCCCAGCCCTGAACATCGGTGCTGACGGCCTGAACGAACTCGTTGAACATCGGGCAGATGAGACCACCCTCGTCGCGCAGGATCTGCGCCATCTGGCTGTACTGTTCTTTACGCTTTTGCTGGTCCAGCTCGCCCTTGGCCTGGAACAGAAGCTCATCGAACTCTTCATTGTAGAAGTGGGTGTCGTTCCAGTCGGCACTGGAAAGATAGGCGGTGGTGTACATCTGGTCCTGAACCGGACGGCCATCCCAATAGGAAGCGCAGAACGGCGTGTTGTTCCAGACATCCGACCAGTAGCCATCATCCGGCTCGCGCTGGATTTCAAGCGGAATGCCGGCGGCCCGTGCGCTCTGCTGGAAAAGCTGCGCGGCATCGACGGCGCCCGGGAAGGCGGTTTCGGCAACACGCAGAATGATCGGGCTGCCATCATGACCGGAAGCCTTGTAGAGTTCGGCGGCCTTTTCCGGATCGTAAGTGCGCTGCTCGATGCTGTCATCGAACAGCGGATAGCTTTCGTTGATCGGGAAATCATTACCGACCGAACCGTAGCCACGCAGGATCTTTTCGACCATTTCCTCGCGGTTGATCGCGTATTTCAGTGCGTTGCGCAGTTCCTTGTTGTCGAAGGGCGGCTGGTCGCACTGCATGATGAAGACATAGTGGCCACGACCGGCAACATGGTCGACATTGATGTTCGGCGCACGGTCGAGGAGGCCTGCAACGCGGGGCGCGACCTGGTTGGCGATATCGACCTGTCCGGACTGAAGGGCGGCATTGCGCGCCGTCGCATCGTTGATGATGGTCATCTCGATCGTATCGAAGTGACCGCGGCTGTCATCCCAGTAGTCTGCGAACTTTTCGAAGGTGTAGCGAACGCCGGGTTCCGCTTCGACAATTTTGTAAGCTCCGGTACCGATACCGGCAGTCGGATCTTCGCGACCGCCGCCCGGCTGGATCGCCAGATGGAAGTCGGAAAGGAGGTAGGGAAGGTCCGCCGTCGGCACGTCGACCTCGACGATCAGGTTTTCGCCATCGACGCGGATATCGGAAATGCCGCGCATGATGCCGAGCGCGCCGGACTTCGAATCCTCATCCGAATGGCGCAGCAGCGTCTGGCGCACATCTTCCGGCGTCATCGTCTCGCCATTGTGGAATTTGACGCCCTGGCGGATCTTGAAGGTCCAGGTCTTGGCATCGTCGGAGGCCTCATAGGATTCCGCCAGACGCGGGTTCAGCGAACCATCGGCATTCACTTCGAGAAGCTGTTCGCCATAGGCGCGAACGACGTGAAATGGCACCTGGCTGGCAATCAGCGCCGGGTCGAGCGAGGTCGTGGACGAGCCGCCGCCAAGGCCCATGCGCAGCGTGCCACCCTTGACCGGCTCCTGCGCCATGGCCATGCGGCCGAACATCGAATTGGCGGCCACAGCACCGACGCCGAACGCCGTGGTGCGGGCGATGAATGCGCGGCGGGACATGCCGCTCTTCAACATGCCGGGTGTAAAAAAATTCCGATAATTGTTCATTTTGCTTCCCTCTTGGTTTGGATTTGTCCGAAAACGAGACGGCTCGTATGCCTCTCAGATAGGGCGGAATAAAAGTGTTGGTACGAGCCCGTATGAAACTTGGCAGCTAACGATCTCCGGGACGCTCTCCGACAAAGCGTCCGGCGCCATCGGCCGGAATATCGGCATGCATACGCTCAAATTCCGCCAGCTTATCGGCCACCGAACCGTCCGGCACGCAGGTGCGCCGGGCATTCAGATCGGTATGCAGCAGCAGCGTTTCGACGGTTGCCGCCAGTTCGCCGTCGCCGCGGAAAAGCCGGTGGAAGAGATGCATCTTCTTTCCCTGGCCGGAGAGCAGCTGCGAGGTCGCCGTCAGCCTGTCGCCCTCGTGAACCTCGTTCAGATAACGCACATGGCTTTCGACCGTGAAGTAACTTAGACCTTTGGCAATATAGGCGCTGTCAGCGCCGATCAGCTGCATGAAGCCATCCGTTGCCCTGGAGCCGGCCTCCAGATAGAAAGCCTCGTTCATATGGCCGTTATAGTCGGTCCAAGAAGCTGGAACCTGATGGCGAAGCGTGACAGGCATTCCGTCATGTGTCCCACTGAAAGCAAGTGTCGCTTCATGGTCGGAAATGACCTTGCCGCCCGCATTGTTGCTGACCTTCAGCGCACGCAGAATGCCAACAAGGTTATCGTCGCGCTCCCGCTCCAGTTCACGGATCGTCTTTTTCCCGGACTGATCCTCCGACTGACCGGCGATCAGGTCGACCAGTTCTTCATTGAATTTCGGGACATCCATCAGCTTCGTCCACGGCCAGGAAAGGGCCGGGCCGAACTGTCCCATGAAATGTCGCATTCCAGCTTCGCCCCCGGCGATTCGATAGGTCTCGAAAAGCCCCATCTGGGCAAAACGCAGGCCAAAACCCATACGGATTGCTTCATCAATATCTTCTGTGGTGGCGATGCCGTCTTTTACCAGCCAAAGGCTTTCGCGCCAGATTGCTTCGAGCAGGCGATCAGCAATATGAGCGTCGATTTCCTTTTTAACCGACAGCGGGTGCATGCCGATCGAACGCAATACCGCAGCGGCTTTTGCACACTCTGCTCTTTCGCCAACCAGCTCCACCAGAGGCAGAAGATAAACGGGATTAAATGGGTGGGCAACAATGGCACGCGCACCTCTGGAGCAAAGCTCGGAAGGCTTGAAGCCTGAAGTCGATGAACCGATCACCGCTTCGGCCGGTGCGGCGTTGGTGATGGCTGCATGAACCGCATGTTTAAGCTGAAGGCGTTCCGGGACACTTTCCTGCACGTAGTCTGCGCCTTGAACGGCTTGTTCAAGCGTTTCGCAGAAGATGAGCTCACCTTCTTGCGGGAGTGGTCTATCGTAAAGCGCGGGCAGGGAGCGACGGGCATTGGCGATAACCTCACCGAATTTTCGTTCGGCTTCCGGGTCGGGGTCGAAAACTGAAACGTCGTACCCGTTCAGCAGAAAGCGCGCAGCCCATCCGCCGCCAATAACACCGCCGCCGATAATCGCAGCTTTGCAACTGCCATTATTGCTCATCATGCTTTGACCTTCGGAGCCCGCTTCACAAGGCCGAACTTTTCACGCACGGCGTCCGGCCCAATGACACGTCCACCCATGTTCTCGGCAATCGCGACGGCCTTTTCGACGAGCTGCGCATTGGTGGCGAGCACACCTTTCGACAGATAGATATTGTCTTCCAGTCCGACGCGAATATTGCCGCCCGCAAGCATGGCTGCCGCTGCATAAGGCATCTGATCGCGGCCAAGAGAGAAGGCTGACCATTGCCAGTCTTCCGGTACGTTGTTGACCATTGCCATGAAGGTGTTGAGGTCGTTTGGCGCACCCCACGGCACACCCATGCAAAGCTGAACCAGGGCGGGCGACGCCAGTACGCCTTCCTTGACCAGCTGTTTGGCAAACCAGAGATGGCCGGTATCAAAAGCTTCGATTTCAGGTTTAACGCCAAGGTCAGTCATCATCTGCCCCATGGCGCGCAGCATGCCCGGTGTATTGGTCATCACGTAATCGGCTTCGGCGAAATTCATCGTGCCACAATCGAGCGTACACAGTTCCGGCAGGCATTCGGCTATATGGGCCACGCGTTCGGCAGCGCCGATCATGTCGGTTCCTGCCTCATTCACGGGCAGCGGTGCTTCCGTCGAACCAAAGGTAATATCACCGCCCATTCCGGCTGTGAGATTCAGGACAACATCAACTTCTGCATCGCGGATCCGGTCGGTCACCTCGCGGTAAAGCTCCAGAAGACGTGAAGGGGTGCCGGTTTCAGGGTCCCGTACATGGCAATGAACAATCGCAGCGCCGGCCTTTGCAGCATCGATGGCGCTTGCCGCGATGTCTTTCGGCGAGCGCGGCACGTGTGGCGAACGGTCCTGCGTTGCGCCGGAACCAGTCACGGCGCAGGTGATGAACACGTCTCTGTTCATTGTCAGAGGCATGAATACTCCTGTCATGTTCGCGACGGTCTGCTGTTAAACGTGTCGCGAGATTTCATTTCTTTCGACCCGCTTGAGAGCGGAACTGATGGCATCGCGCGGATTGACGCTCCGCGTGGCGTTGAACACATGTTAATCGTAACGACTGGATCACAGGCGCACAGGGTGTGAACGAGCCCGTTGCAAAAGCTGCGGGCCGACCCGGCGGAAACACCCGAGACCGGGTGGGTCCTTAACAGCGAAGAACATTCATCGCCGGATCATCCAATCCTGCTCTCTGTCCAGGCTGAATGGGCCATCAGAAGAGCTTCAAGACTTGAGTGGTTGCAAATGTAGGCTAGCCAGCGCGGCAACAATTGTCCTATATTGCCAAAAATTATTCAAAACGGGTCATATTTTGAGATATGAAAGTCACCTACCTGCTGCTTGACGGTTTTTCCAATCTGATTCTATCGTGTCTTCTAGAGCCGCTTAGAGTGGTGGAAGAGCAATATGGTGAAGGTATTTCCTGGCGAATGGTGACGGTTGATGATGAACCCGCACGCACCTCTTCCGACCTTTACTTCCTGCCCAACACGCGCATCGGTGAACTTGATTATTCCGATATGCTGGTCATCATTTCGAGTAACGGATTCCGCCAGCATGTTACGCCCGCAAACCAACGGCTGGTCATGAAGCTTTCACGCCAGAGTGAGATCGTTATCGGGGCGGATGCCGGAGCGTGGCTTCTGGCCGCAACAGGTCTTCTGGATGATATGGCCGCGACCGTACACTGGCAGGTTATGGCTGACTTTGCCGAGGCCTTTCCGCAGGTGCGACTCAGCAGTGAGACGTTCGTGAGGGAAGGGCGCATATGGAGCTGCGGCGGTGCGTCGACTGGGCTCGATATGATACTTGATTTTATTGGAGAGCGGTTCGGGGCTGACAAAGCCTTCACAGCCTCTTCAATGTTTATGCATGAGGCCAATCCGCAAAAAAGCGATCATCACCCGCCCACACCGCTTTCGGGAGCAGGTGGCAATAAGCTGCATGAAATCATGAGCATTATGACCGAGACAATCGAAAATCCTCTGTCACTCAACATGCTGGCCGAACGCGCCTGCCTTTCGCCGCGTACTCTTAACCGGCTGTTCAAAGGGGAGCTTGGTATGTCTCCGGGGCAGTATTATCAGTCTATGCGCCTTGCACGCGCGCGGGAACTGGCCGACGGTACTTCGCTTGATCTGCGCGAAATTGCACTACGCTGCGGCTATTGTGATGCTGCGGCTCTCGCCAAAGCCTTCAAACGGGTCTACGGCCATTCCCTTCGCAAGCCGCAGGCTGCTATCGGTGTGGTTTCTGAGCCGTTTCTGCGCGACAACGTTCGGATATCGCGGCAATGATGCGTTCAAACTGCGCCTTTGCCCGCTCGCTTTTATGCCGGGCGCGCAACCAGCCATGGACCAGGCCGGTGCCGGTTTCCAGAGTGACGTCAACACCTTGTGAAAGTGCAGTGTCGCGGTAACGCAGTGCGTCGTCATGCAACGGGTCACATTCTGCGGGGAAGAGGCGTGTCGGTGGCAGATGTTTGAAATCGCCTGCTTTCGGTGTCGCGGTCGGATCATCGGCTGCACCGCCACGGATGTCGCTGTAACCAAGAAGTTCGTCGCGGCTGAGAAGCGGTGCATTGGCGTGCGTTTCGAAACTACCGCCCTTGGGGTCAAATCCCAGTGAAGGGTAAATCAGAATCTGGCCTTTGAGCGCCGGTGTTGTCCATGTTCCTGCGATGGATGCACAAAGCGTTGCTCCGGCACTGTCACCGCATAAAACGAGGGCGTGATGTTGCGCCAGCGTTTCAGCGACCTTCAGCACATCGTCATAAGCGGCAGGATGCCGATGTTCAGGGGCCAGACGGTAATCGACTGCGACAATCTGGTATTCGGTCTTTGCAGCGATCTCGGCGCAGACATCGTCATGGCTTTCCAGCCCACCCAGAACAAAGCCGCCGCCATGGGCATAGAGAATCACTGTTTCGGTCGCCGGGCCATACCGGCGCACCGGGACGGCAGAAAATCGTTCATTTGAAACAGCAAGTCCGTATGGGCGCGGTGACCGGAAATGCGCGGCCATACGATTATAAACCGAACGCTGCTTTATCCAGTCATCAGCCTCCAGGTCTTTCGGGTAGAAGGACTGTGTTTCTTCAATAAAACTGAGAACTTGTTGATTTAAGTATCTTTTGTAATTCAACAAGTTATCCTTTCTGTGGCTCAACGAAACACCGCGATCAAGGCAGTCGTCAGTCTCTGATGTCTTCGCCACTGATCCAGAAGCACCTCTGGCTCGCGAAGCGATCCTGCGCCAGTTTGTCTTTCAGAAATGGCAGGATCTGATGAAGCTCCTGCTTCAGCGTGTAAGGGGGATTCACAAATATCATACCCGATCCCGTCAGACCTTCCGTCGTCCGGTCGCTGCGAACGGATAACTCCGCGCAGAGGATTTTCGGGATATTGAGAGCTTCCAGCGCTGCATGAAATTCGCGTATCGGAGATCCCTTTTTAATCGGATACCACAGGCAGTAGGTTCCGGTTGCAAAACGGCGATAGGCTTTTGCCAGTCCTGTAATCAACCGGTCAAACTCGCCGTCCTTTTCAAAGGGGGGATCGACGAGAATAATGGCGCGACGTTCTTTTGGAGGCAGGTGGCTTGCCAGCGTCAGCCAGCCATCAAGCTTTGTCACTCTGACCTGATGGTCACCGGAAAACAGCGCTGAAAGTGTTTCAAAATCGGCATCATGAAGTTCCATTGCGGAAAGCCGGTCCTGTTTGCGCATCAGTGTACGTGTCAGCTTAGGCGAACCCGGATAACGCCGGATGGACCCATCCGGGTTAAGTGTTCTGACACAATCGAGATAAGGTGCCAGAAGCTCCACGACGGCGTCAGGTATCTCGGCATCGAGAAGCCGTCCGATTCCCTCCCGCCATTCGCCGGTCTTCTGTGCTTCTTCGCTTGTCAGATCGTAAAGCCCGATTCCGGCATGCGTGTCGAGAACCCGGAAGGCACTTTCTTTGCGCTGTGAATAGACCAGCAGGCGGGTAAGAGCCACATGTTTGAAAACATCGGCGAAATTGCCCGCATGATAGATATGGCGGTAGTTCATCGCAGTATCCGTTTCTGACCACAGTCCGGTCGTGACTGCGTTCGCGCTTCGTGACTGCGCTTGTATGGTCGTTAGGTCAATAATACAAGAAATCTCACAAGCAGGAAAAGCGATGAAGGATCTGTCATGTCACAATCGAACGACAACCAAATTTCGATGATTTCCAAAGACGTCCTTTATCAAGGCTGGAGTCGAATTGTGGACTATCGCTTCACCTATCAAAGAGGTGATGGCACTGTCAGCGAGCGCTCCTGGGAGGTGTGTGAACGCCCGGAGGCGTCGGCGGTGCTCGTTTATAATCGCGATCTCGGCAAGCTCATTTTCGTCCGTCAGTTTCGGCCGCCAGTCTATGCCATGAAACATGGCGATGGCTTTTTTCTCGAAATCGCTGCTGGTCTTATCGATGAGGGAGAAACACCTGATGTCGCTGCCCGACGCGAAGTGAGAGAAGAAACGGGTTATGCGGTTGGAAAACTTGAGCCGATCACTGCGATGATCTCAGCTCCGGGGCTCATGACGGAAAAGGTTCACTGCTTCGCAGCCATTGTCGATGGGACGATGCATGTCGATGATGGGGGCGGGCTTGCAGAGGAACACGAAGATATCGAACTTGTCGAGCTTTCGCTTGATGAGGCTTCGGCCATGATCCAAAGCGGCGAGATATCTGACGCCAAAACCGTCATTGCTGTTCAGTGGGCGCTGCTGAACCCGGCTTTTTTCGAAGCCTGAGCGCAACGACGACCAGGAGCACAAGCGATTAATCCGAAAATTGCTCGGCCAGAATGCGCTCTGACCATGAGCGATTGGGATCCGAAAGGACTTTGGCGCGAGCTTCAGGGTCCTGCTCGACGCGGACATGAAGGATGTGGCGTACTTCTGTATGATCAGCAAAGGCATTGACCAGTCGCTTTTCCGGTTCCAGTACCTCAAGTTCAACGACCGATGTGTTTTGCAACAGGGCGCCGCGCCAGCGACGCGGGCGGAACGCACTGACCGGTGTGATGGCAAGCAGAGGCGCTTCCAGCGGTATGATCGGGCCGTGAACCGACAGATTGTAAGCCGTTGAGCCCGCCGGAGTTGCCACCAGAATGCCGTCGCAGGCGAGTTCGGGCAGTCGAACTTTGCCGTCGACTGTCACTTTCAGCTTTGCGGCCTGGTGAGATTGCCGCAGCAGCGAGACTTCGTTAATCGCCAGCGCGATTGAGGATGTGCCGTCAGCATTCTCTGTGGTCATCCTCAAAGGGCGGATCACATTTATATCGGCCGCAGCGAGTCGATCGTGAAGGTCGTCCTCAGAGTATTCGTTCATCAGGAAGCCAACCGAACCGCGATTCATCCCGTAAACGAGTTTCCCCGAATTCATCGTTTCATGCAGCGTCTGAAGCATGAAGCCGTCGCCGCCAAGTGCGACGATATAGTCGGCATCTTCTGCAGAAACGTTCCCGTATTGCTCTGTCAGCGCGATATGGGCTTTTTGCGCCTCTTCGCTGTCAGAGGCGAGAAAACAGATGGTGGGCTTACTATTCGGCATAAATTCTTCCCTGGGCGGGCTCGGTCTTTTTCCGTGGCCAGATCACCTGAGCAGGCGGTGATTTGCAAGCCCCTGAAGCGGTCAGTTTTGGATTGATTGTCAAAATACCGCTGTTTCGATGCATTTTTTGTTTTACACAGAGAACAAATCTGCTAGGTGGCATGGCCAATGCCCTTGTAGCTCAGTTGGTAGAGCATCTGATTTGTAATCAGAGGGTCGGGAGTTCGAGTCTCTCCGGGGGCACCAAGTCGCTTCGGTAACGTGCAGAAACGGGCTGGTACCGGCTTTCAGCACCGGCTTGAAAATCGGTGTCGATTGGCTTGTCGCGATGATTCGCTCGCGCGGGAGCCTTCAAAGGCGTCAGGACAGGCGTTTCATGCGCTTTGATCGAGTGGCAGAGAAATTGCCATTTTGTCCAAGCGCCGAACGCTTGCCAAAATGTTGTGAGTATTGCATGAAGTCGCACCCGGCTTTGCCGGTGTTTGTGCGCTAGAAACCCCACGGTCCCGGATGAAGCCGAGGGCCGAGATGAAATGAAGGTAGGAATATGCAGGTAACCGAAACGCTCGCCGAAGGGCTGAAGCGCGAAATCAAGATCACAGTTCCTGCGGATGATCTGAAGGCGCAGATGAACGAACGCCTGGCGGATGCCAAGGATAAGGTTCGTATCAATGGTTTTCGTCCGGGCAAAGTGCCGCTTTCGCATCTGAAGAAGCTCTACGGCCGTTCAATCATGGCCGAAATTATCAATGAAACGCTGCAGGAAAAGCCGCAGTCGATCATTACCGAGCGCGGCGAAAAGGCTGCTGGCCAGCCCAAGGTCGATATGACCGAGGACGAAGACGAAGCAAACAAGGTTCTCGCCGGCGAAGCTGATTTCGAATTTTCCGTATCCTATGAAATCCTGCCGGAATTTGAACTGCAGGCGACCGATGGTCTGAAAGTTGAGCGTCCGGTTGTTGAGATTTCCGACGAGGAAGTTGAAGAGCAGGTCAAGGCTGTTGCCGAGAACGCTCGCGAATACGAAACCAAGGAAGGTGCAGCCGAAAACGGTGACCGCGTGACCATGGATTACGTGGGCAAGATTGATGGCGAAGCCTTTGAGGGCGGTACTGACACTGATTCGCAGCTTGTTATCGGTTCCGGTCGTTTCATTCCGGGTTTTGAAGATCAACTGACCGGCGCCAAGGCTGGCGACGAAAAGCAGGTCAAGGTTACCTTCCCGGAAGACTATCCGGCTGAGCATCTGGCAGGCAAGGAAGCCCTCTTTGATGTGACCATCAAGGAAATCGCCAGCGCCGGTGAACTCGAAATCAATGATGAGCTGGCCGAGAAGATGGGTCTCGAATCGGCTGAGCGTCTTCGCCAGCTCGTTCGTGAGCAGATTGAAGGTCAGTACAACCAGTTTACCCGCCAGAAGGTGAAGCGTCAGATTCTCGACCAGCTTGACGGTCAGTATTCTTTTGAAGCCCCTGAAACGCTGGTGGAAGCCGAGTTCGATAACATCTGGCGTCAGGTCAATGCCGACCTCGAGCGTTCGGGCAAGACCTTTGAAGACGAAGACACCACAGAAGAAGAAGCACGTGCGGAATACCGCAAGCTTGCTGAGCGTCGTGTTCGTCTGGGTCTCGTTCTCTCCGAAATCGGTGAGAAGGCTGGCGTAGAAGTTTCCGAAGAAGAAATGCAGCGTGCGCTTTATGATCAGATGCGTCAGTATCCCGGTCAGGAGCAGGAAATCCTGAAATTCTTCCGCGAAACGCCCGGTGCTGCAGCTTCCCTTCGTGCTCCGATCTTTGAAGAAAAGGTCGTCGACCACCTGCTGAGCGAAATTGAAGTCAAGGACATCACTGTTTCCAAGGAAGAGCTGATGGCCGAAGACGAAGAAGAGGGTGCTTCAGCCAAGTCTGAAGAGGCGAAGGAAGCGAAAAAGCCTGCGCCGAAGAAGAAGGCTGCACCGAAGAAAAAGGCGCCTGCAAAGGCCAAGGCTGAGGACGAAGCTGCTGAAGAGGCTGCCGGTGAAGCTGATGAAGCCAAGCCCGCACCAAAGAAGCGCGCCCCTGCCAAGAAGAAGGCGCCGGCCAAGGCCAAGGCTGACGACGCTGAAAAGAGCGAATAAGCTCTTCTTCGAAAGAAATTGAAAAAAGGCCGCCCGGAAAACCAGGCGGCCTCTTTTGTATGTGATGTTTCAGGATGATTGAGCGCTCAAACGGCGGCGGGTGGTCCCGCCGCCTGTCTTCTTATTCCTGTTCGCCTTCATCGCTGAATGCTTCGAGCATGGCGATGCGGTTCCAGGCATCAAGGCCTGCGATCTTGTAGGCTTCTGCCAGCGTTGGGTAGTTGAAGGTGTTCTCGACAAAATACTCGACTGTCCCTTTAAGGTTCAGAACAGCCTGTCCGATGTGTATGAGTTCAGTCGCACCTTCTCCGACAATGTGAGCGCCGAGAAGCCGGTGGGTCTTGAGTGAGAAGATCAGCTTCAGCAGGCCATTTTGAAGACCCATGATGTGCCCGCGTGAAGTTTCGCGGAAGAAGGCGACGCCACACTCATAGGGAATGCCGCGCTCCTGAACTTCTTCTTCTGTCATGCCGCAGGTCGACATTTCCGGAACGGCATAGATACCATAGGGAAAATACTGTGGCGGCTCCTGGGCTGCTGCACCAACGGCGTGACGGGCGGCAATGCGTCCCTGTTCCATTGACGTTGACGCCAGAGCAGGAAAACCAATCACGTCGCCTGCTGCATAGATGTGGGGTACAGCGGTTTGAAAGGTAATCGGATCGACGGTCAGGCGGCCACGATGATCGGCTTCAAGTCCAACGGCTGAAAGATTCAGCGTGTCTGTCGCACCCTGCCGCCCGGCTGCAAACAACACAGATTCAGCCATGAGCTGACGGCCATTCTGGAGCGTCACGCGGGCGCGGCCATTTTCGGTATGTTCAACCTTATCCGCGCCGGAACCAAACAGAAGCTTGACATTGCGGTCACGAAGCTGGGCGGCAAAATTGTCTCGAATTTCACGGTCGATAAAGTCGAGCATGCTGTCGCGCGGCTCGACAACCGTGACCTGCGTATCAAGCGCGGAGAAGATTGTCGCATATTCGATGCCGATGACACCGGCGCCGACGACGATCATGGAACGCGGAATTTCCTTGATATTCAGAAGCTCGTCACTATCCATCACCGTCTGTCCGTCAAACGGAATGTGCGGTGGACGATAGGGGCGGGTACCCACAGCAACCAGAGCGGCCTTTGCATAAACCCGCTGGATTTCTCCGGTGTCCTTCTCGATTTCAATCGTATTTGCATCGATGAAGTGGGCAAACCCGCGAACCTGGTCGACGCGATTGCGCTCGAACTGCCATTCCAGAACGTCGATTTCATAATCGAGGGTCTTGATCAGGCGCGCACGCAGATCGTCGGCGGTGATTTTGTGTTTGACGCGATAGGAACGCCCGTAAAACCCGCGTTCACGCCATCCGGTGAGGTTGAGTACAGTTTCGCGCAATGTTTTGGAGGGGATTGTACCGGTATGAACCGAAACACCGCCAACCTGCGTGCCTTTGTCGATCACCAGCGCTGATTTACCCAGCTTGGCGGCCTGAACCGCGGCGCGACGGCCAGCGGGTCCACTGCCAATCACGACCAGATCATAAGAATCCATAAAACTACCCCGATTGGTTTTAAAATTCGGAAATGAAATTTCCTGTGTTTAGTATTGCACACTTAGCGGGGGATTTTAATGGTTTCATTAAACGGCCACCGCAGCGCACAAAGCCATGATCCCGTTAGAGCATGGCCGAACTCATTCAGTATAATCATTTCAGGTCAGATGAATTTCAATCCTTTGAAACTGACATGGCCATCCTTGCCGATAATGATGTGATCATGGACCGTAATACCAAGCGGCTTGGCCGTCGAGATGATCATGTGAGTCATATCAATGTCGGCGCGTGACGGTGTCGGGTCTCCTGAGGGATGATTGTGGACAAGAATAATCGCGGTTGCCGAAAGCTCGAGTGCGCGGCGTACGACTTCGCGAGGGTAAACCGGAGTGTGATCAACCGTACCAATCCCCTGAACCTCGTCCGCAATCAGCCTGTTTCGTTTATCGAGAAACAGGATTCGGAATTGCTCACGGGTTTCATGCGCCATCGCAGCCGTGCAGTAATCTATGACAGATGACCATGAGCTGAGGACCTGTCTTTCTTTGAGCGTGCTCTTGATGCTGCGCTGAGCGAGCGCGGACACAAGCTTGAGATCCAGCGCGACACTTTCACCGATGCCGCTGACTTCCTGCAACCGCTCAATCGGGGCGCCAAAAACGCCACCGAGTGAGCCGAACTTATCAAGCAGAGCTTTGGCAATGGGTTTGGTATCGCGGCGCGGGATGAGGCGGAACAGAAGTAACTCCAAGACTTCGTAATCGGCAAGTGCGGTTTCTCCACTTTCGCGGAAGCGTTTGCGAAGCCGGTCTCGATGCCCGTGATAGTGACTGGAGGTCTTTTCTCGTTCTGATTTCTTGTGCGTATCGCCGTCGCTTTCTGCCTGAAGCCTTCTGTCATTTTGCTGCTCAGCGAAAAAACGGCGTTCGTCCAGAGCGCCTTCTTCCATGTTAAAGGTGCTTTGATCGTCTTCATCGACACCGTGGTTGGTTTTCGGCGGTCGCGATACCATGGGCATCTAGCTCAGTGGCGGCAGACCGGGGCGATGGAGCCCCGCTGGTGAATATGTGAAGACTTCGCAGCCATCCTTTGTTACGCCCAGGCAATGCTCATACTGGGCCGTCAGCGAGCGGTCACGGGTCACAGCCGTCCATCCATCCGAAAGCACTTTGACGTGCGGCTTTCCGATGTTGAGCATCGGCTCGATTGTGAAAATCATGCCTTCTTTCATGACCGGGCCTTCATCCGCATGTCCGTAGTGCAGGATATTCGGCGTGTCGTGAAACAGGCGTCCAACGCCGTGGCCACAGAAGTCACGAACAACGGAGCAACGCTCTGCTTCCGCATAAGTCTGAATTGCTTCGCCAATCGCACCGGTTCTTACCCCCGGCTTGACTGCGGCGATACCGCGCAGAAGAGACTCGTAAGTCACTTCGAGAAGTCTCTCGGCGGCGCGCTTGATTTGTCCGACAGGGTACATCCGGCTTGAGTCACCATGCCAGCCATCTTTCACATAGGTGACATCGACATTGATGATGTCACCTTCGCGTAGCGGTTTGTCATTCGGCATGCCATGGCAGACAACATGATTAATCGACGTGCAGCTGGAATACTTATAGCCGCGATAACCCAGCGTTGCCGGTACGACGCCATGGTCCAGTCCGAACTCGAGAACGTAGCGATCAACGGCGTTGGTGGTCACACCTGGCTTGATGACATCAGCCAGACCATCAAGGCAGGCGGCGGTGATCTGGCAGATTTCCCGCATTCTTTCGAAAGCCTCGGCGTCGTAAAGCCGGATTGAACCGTCAATTTTAAGCGGCGCTGTGGCCGCATCTACATAATGTACCATTCTCAATTTCCGTTTGTGATGCGGTGCCCGGTTGTTTCGCTGAAGCAGCTTGCAACCTCCACTTTAACACTCGGCGTGATGCTGTCACGCGCGACTTTGCATTTTATTGCATATGCCTCGACGCCAGCTTTGATCGCCGTATTGAATGCTCTGGCATATGCTGGGTCAAGATCGCCTGCAATTTTCATCTGTTCACAGTCTTCCCGCTGGATGAGGTAGACCATTGCTGCGCGTTTTCCAGCCGCAACCATATCGGACAGCTCTTCCAGATGCCGCGCACCTCGGGTGGTTACACTATCCGGAAACTCGGCCAGACCGGGTGTTCGGATGAAATGGACGTTTTTAACCTCAACATAGAGATCTGCCCGATCGTTTGTCTGCAAAAGCAGGTCGATCCGGCTTTGACGTCCATATTTCTGTTCCCTTTTGATGGTCGGGTAATCTGCGAAATCAGCGACGAGTCCCTTGCGGATGGCCTCTTCTGCCAGGCGGTTTGGTAACCCCGTATTGATGCCAACGGTCGTGCGGTCAGCCTCCACAAGCTCGAGGCGGTGTGCGTATTTTCGCTTTCCATCATCATTCCTAGAGAGCCAGATCCGCGAGCCGGGTTCGGTCAGCCCGCGCATTGAGCCGGTGTTCGGGCAGGAGCCTGTAATCTCGCGACCGTCTTCCAGAACCGCGTCAAATAAAAAGCGCTTGTATCGTCTGATCAGGCGGGCAGGCAGGAGTGGGGGATCGAATTGCATGAGCCACGTTTTAATCCGATGGCTGTGCGATGCAAGCGTGACTTTTTCGGCTTTGGTGAACCTTGTATCTTTCAAAAAGTTGAAAATGATTTCATGTATTACTGAGGCTTCCTGTTAAACCTATGAACGTTTGAAGTGCTGTACCCGATCTCGTCCTTTGGGATATGCCCGGTTTCATAACCGGTCTTGCTTGCCTTTGGCGCCGAAACCGGGCAGTTTCCAGCGTAAATGGCTGTGCCGGTTTTAAAACTGTTCCGGTCGTCAAAAGGAGAAGAGGGTGTCGAAAGTTTTCCGGATTGTTTTGTCGCTTTTATTGCTCGCAGGGGTATCAGCCGGTGTCACATCCTGCGCCAGAGGGTGCGGTCAGCCGAATATATGCTCAGAGGTCAAGCCTGCCTATCAGCAGCTTTCCGATGAGCAGATTGAAACCATGAGCAGCCAGCTCAGCGGTCTCTGAGTTTATCCCTTTTTCTTTCTTGAATCTCCTCTTGCTCCTGGCTGCTTCTGACAGCTAGAAGAGAAATGAAGTTTTAGCGTTTTTGCCCCAAAAATGACGCATATATGCCTGAATCGTGCATGTGCAGGGGTTTTGGAACTTCAAATTCGACGATCCTTCGATAGTGAAGGTCGGGAAAACAAGAGGAAGAAGATGGAAGAGTTTCACAAGGTCAGGCGGCTGCCGCCCTACGTTTTCGAACAGGTTAACCGTTTGAAAGCAACGGCGCGAGCGGCGGGCGCCGATATCATTGACCTTGGAATGGGTAACCCTGACCTTCCAACGCCCCAGTCTATCGTTGATAAGCTCTGCGAAGTTGTTCGGGACCCGCGGACGCACCGGTATTCAACATCGAAAGGCATTCCCGGCCTCAGACGTGCACAGGCGCATTATTATGCACGTCGTTTCGGCGTAAAGCTCAACCCGGATACGGAAGTTGTTGCCACGCTCGGATCGAAGGAAGGGTTCGCCAATATGGCGCAGGCGATTACTGCGCCGGGTGACGTCGTTCTTTGTCCGAATCCGACCTACCCGATCCATGCTTTCGGCTTTTTGATGGCGGGCGGCGTGATCCGCTCGATATCTGTGGAACCTGATGAGCGTTTCTTCGCACCCCTGGAGCGGGCGGTGAAACATTCCATTCCGAAGCCGATTGCTCTGATCCTTAACTACCCCTCCAATCCGACAGCACATGTCGCGACACTCGACTTCTACAAAGACGTGATCGCCTTTGCGCGCAAACACGATATTATCGTGTTATCGGATCTGGCCTATTCGGAGATCTATTTCGGCGACGAACAGCCGCCCTCCGTGCTGCAGGTTGATGGTGCCAAAGATATCGCGGTTGAGTTCACCTCGATGTCCAAGACATTCTCGATGCCGGGTTGGCGTATCGGCTTTGCTGTCGGCAATGAGCGGCTGATTGCAGCGTTGGCGCGGGTGAAATCCTATCTCGATTATGGAGCGTTCACGCCCATTCAGGTGGCCGCGACACAGGCGCTGAACGGTGATGGATCGGATATCGAAGAAGTGCGCTCTATTTATCACAAGCGCCGTGATGTGCTGATTGAAAGCTTCGGTAAGGCCGGCTGGGATATCACGCCCCCGGAAGCGACGATGTTTGCCTGGGCCAAGGTGCCGGAGGCGTACCAGTCGATGGGGTCCCTGGAATTTTCAAAGCTTCTGGTTGAAAAGGCTGACATCGCCGTTGCACCCGGCATCGGCTTTGGCGAGCAGGGTGATGACTATGTTCGTATTGCTCTTGTGGAAAACGAACACAGAATTCGCCAGGCAGGCCGGAATCTGAAGCGTTTCCTTGCTTCTGCGGAACATGGGCCTGACAATATTGTATCCTTGAACGCACATCGCTAAAAGGGTGGCAGCCGCGCTTCTTGCGCGGCTGCATTGAAATTCGGGCCAGTAGGAATTCACCCATGGCAGATGCCTTGAAAATCGGCGTCGCCGGTCTCGGGACCGTCGGCGCATCGCTTGTGCGTATCATTCATGAACGTCGTGACAGCCTCGCCAACTCCTGCGGGCGTCCAATCGAAATCACAGCTGTTTCTGCACGCACACGCAATCGGGATCGCGGCATCGATCTCAGCGGGATGCAATGGTATGATGATCCAGTCGCGCTGGCCGAAAGCGGTGATATCGATGTTCTGGTTGAGCTGATCGGTGGAGCTGACGGCCCTGCACGGGCATCCGTCGAGGTGGCTCTGGCCCGCGGCTTGCACGTCGTGACGGCCAATAAGGCGCTTTTGGCGCAAAACGGCGTGGCTCTGGCAGAGCTTGCGGAGGAGAAAGGCGTTCTGCTGAACTTCGAAGCTGCCGTGGCCGGAGGGATCCCGGTGATCAAGGCGGTGCGCGAGTCGCTGACAGGCAATGCGATGTCGCGCGTCTATGGCATCATGAACGGCACTTGTAACTACATCCTGACGCGGATGGAAAAAGAGGGCCTGTCTTTTGAAGAATGCCTGAAAGAGGCCCAGCGTCTGGGCTATGCGGAAGCTGACCCGACCTTCGATATAGAGGGCAACGATACTGCCCATAAACTTGCGATTTTGACGTCCCTTGCGTTTGGCTGCCAGATTTCCTGTGACGATATCTATCTGGAGGGAATATCCAATATAACTCTGGAAGATATTCGTGCGGCATCAGAGCTGGGGTACCGTATCAAGCTTTTGGGTGTGGCCCAGCGCACAGAAACCGGTATTGAACAGCGTGTTCATCCGACCATGGTGCCGCATGATACTGTGATTGCTCAGGTCGATGGTGTCACCAATGCTGTAGCCCTTGAATCCGATATTCTCGGTGATCTTCTGATGGTCGGACCTGGTGCTGGCGGTGACGCGACGGCTTCGGCGGTCTTGGGCGATATCGCAGATATTGCCAAGTCGCGTCCCGGAGCACAGACTGTTCCAGCCCTCGGAAGACCAGCAAAATCTCTTGAGCCTTATGAACGTGCGCGTATGCGCAGTCACGAGGGTGGCTACTTCATCCGCATGCGGGTTGTTGATCGCATCGGTGTCATTGCCGCTATCGCGCGCCGCATGGCTGACAGCCAGATCTCGCTGGAATCGATTGTTCAGCATTCTACCAATGGCGGCAAGGAAGCACCGACCAAAACGATTATTCTCGTAACGCATGCGACAACTGAGCTTTCCGTGCGCACTGCGATTGAGCAGATCGAAAGCGATGGCTTTACCGTTAACAAACCTCAGGTCATTCGTATTGAAAAGCCCTGAGCTTAAAGTCTTTGCTCTATCGGCATCTGAGAGAAATTATGCTGTAAACAGGATCATATGATTTCCAAGTTGACAGGCAGGCGTTATGACCGAACCAAGCACAAGCCTGAAAGCCAAGCCGCGTGCCTTTCTCGGGGTAGAGACTTCGGCACGCGGGCAGCGCTGGGTGCCGCGCCTGAGCCCGGCGGGTGAAAACCGCGCGCTTGCTATGGCGCAGACGCACGGGATCGCGGATCTGATCGCCCGGGTTCTCGCCGGGCGTGATGTGCCGGTTGACGAAGCGCCGGCGTTTCTCGATCCGACACTCAGAAGGCTTATGCCCGATCCGTTCAACCTGACGGATTGCCAGCCCGCGGTTGAGCGGCTGGTCGCTGCCATAAGCAAAGGCCAGAAGGTCGCGATTTTTGGCGATTATGATGTGGATGGCGCCTGTTCTTCCGCGCTGATGTTTCGCTTCCTGGAGCATTTTGGCATTGATGCAGAGATTTACATTCCCGATCGCATATTTGAGGGTTATGGGCCAAATCCGCAGGCGATTGATTCACTGATCGATGCAGGCGCCGAATTGATTGTTACTGTGGATTGCGGGTCGACCAGTCACGAGTCGATTGCCGCAGCCAAGGCACGCGGCATTGATGTGGTGGTGATCGACCATCATCAGGTCGGCGTTGATCTGCCGGAAGCCTATGCTCTCGTTAATCCGAACCGCGAAGACGATCTTTCGGGGCAGGGGCATTTGTGTGCTGCAGGTGTCGTGTTTCTGGTTCTGGTTGCCACCTTGCGGGCTTTAAGGCAGGCAGGCGATAACCGGGCGGCGGGGCTGGATCTGCTTGGCTGGCTCGATATCGTGGCGCTTGCGACGGTTTGTGATGTCGTGCCGCTGAAAGGCCTGAACCGGGCATATGTGGTTAAAGGCCTGCTGGTGGCGCGAAGCCTTTCCAATCCGGGGCTTTCTGCGCTTTTCAAGCGCGCCGGGCTGGCCGGGCCGGTCACACCTTATCATTTTGGCTTTCTGATCGGTCCACGGATTAACGCCGGGGGCCGGATTGGCGATGCAGCGCTCGGTAGCCGGCTGCTCACAGTGGAGGCCGGTGATGAAGCGGACGCGATTGCCGAGCGTCTTGATGAGCTGAACCGTCAACGCCAGGCAATTGAAGCCAAGATGCTTGCCGAGGCTGAGGAAGACGCGATTTCCGAGTTCGGTGATGGCTCAGGGGCGGGGGTGATCGTAACGGCGCGCGAGGGGTGGCATCCCGGTATCGTCGGGCTTCTGGCCTCACGTCTGAAGGATCGATTCGGTCGCCCGGCCTTTGCAATTGCATTCGATGCGTTTGGGAAAGGCACAGGTTCGGGACGTTCAGTTTCTGGTTTCGATCTTGGGCGAATGGTCCGCCAGGCGGTTGAGCAGAAATTACTGGTCAAAGGTGGCGGCCATGCCATGGCGGCGGGGCTGACCGTTGAGCCGGCGAAGCTTTCCTCACTCCGGGCGTTTTTCGAGGAGCAGGCGCGTGAGGCCGTGGAGGCACTTGCTGCAAACGCCGTCCTGAAACTTGATGGGGCACTGTCGGCATCCGGCGCCACGCTCGAACTCATTGATCGCCTTGAAGCCGCCGGGCCATATGGCTCCGGGCATCCTCAGCCGGTTTTTGCCGTGCCGGGTCATAAGGTTCGCGATGCGCGCGTGATTGGCACCGGAGGTCATGTTAAGGTGACGCTTGAAAGCGCGGAAGGGGGCAGGATTGATGGTATTGCCTTCAGGGCTGCGGATAAGCCCTTGGGGGAGGCCTTGCTGGCAGCGCGCGGGCGGCGTTTGCACGTCGCGGGCACACTTTCGGGAGATTACTGGCAGGGACGTCGGCGTGTGCAGCTTCGCATTATCGATTCTGCCGAGCCTGATTGATTCGGTCCAAGTCATTGTCTGAACTGGTACGCCCTAGGGGAATCGAACCCCTCTTTCCAGAATGAGAATCTGGCGTCCTGACCGATAGACGAAGGGCGCTTTGTGCGAGCTAAAGCATCTGCCCGAAAATCGGAATCAATCTTCGGAAAGCACGATGCGTAGATTCAATAGGTTAGAGCGTCCTTTGTGCATCCGAATGGATTCACGGCGCTCTAAGACGCTATATCAGGCGGGAGCCAGTGTTTTTGAGGCTGGTTCTCGTCGGAGAAATAAAATGGCACGCCCTAGGGGAATCGAACCCCTCTTTCCAGAATGAAAATCTGGCGTCCTAACCGATAGACGAAGGGCGCGCATTTTTGGTGAATTACCTTACGATAATCCGGTCAGCTCGACCACATCGCTCATACCAAAACCAAGATCTTTCAACCTTGCGAAATGGCACGCCCTAGGGGAATCGAACCCCTCTTTCCAGAATGAAAATCTGGCGTCCTAACCGATAGACGAAGGGCGCGTGTGTCTCGCTGGGCGCCCTTATAATCAGGCATTTGACAGGCTGCAAGCGGAAAAGAACAAATTCTTCAAAAAAATGACGGTTGTGAGAAAAATCTGAGAATATGAAATTAAAGGATTGTTTTTGCGATATAAAAAGCTGCCGCGAATATCGCGGCAGCAGAGCTGTCTTACCAACTGCCTGTGTTGGGCATCGAGGCCCAGGGTTCTTGAGGCGGCAGAGCGTCGCCTTCCTGAATAATCTCGATTGATATGCCATCGGGTGAGCGAACGAATGCCATGTGTCCGTCACGCGGGGGGCGATTGATCACCACGCCGGCATCCGACATTTTCTGACAGAACGCATAGATGTCCTTAACCCGGTAGGCGAGGTGGCCGAAATTCCGTCCGCCGTCATATTCTTCCGGATCCCAGTTGTAGGTCAGCTCAATCTTTGGAACGCGCGGGCCGTCACCGTCTGCAAGGTCATCCG
This sequence comes from Martelella mediterranea, assembly GCF_004342225.1. Lineage (GTDB taxonomy): Bacteria > Pseudomonadota > Alphaproteobacteria > Rhizobiales > Rhizobiaceae > Martelella > Martelella mediterranea_B. Next base: position 65,563 of record NZ_SMAR01000018.1, read on the forward strand.
GAGCAGCCAGAAAGATCAGTGTAAACCGGCCTTTCTCGTTTTCGATTCGGCGGGTTTCCTGAAGTCCCATCAGGTCACGATAGAATTTGAGTGAAGCATCAATGTCCGAAATTCGGACCATGGTATGCAGATATTGCATTTGAGTTCCCATCGGTTCGGTGCGGTATTTCTTTTCATGCGGAGATCCGCAAAATCTGTTTATAGCGTTTGGGTCTTGCAGTTTTGCAAGGTTTAGATGCTATCCTAACGCCAAGAATCAGTTAATGCGCATTCGGGCTTATTCAAGGAGTGGGGACGGTATGGCCGAGAGGTCACAGGCAAACAGGCACTCGGCAGAGATTGAGGCAGAACTGGATTCTGCCGATCTGGTTGAGATTACAGGAATCGTGAAATGGTTCGATGTTGCCAAGGGCTTTGGATTCATCGTTCCTGATAACGGCTCAGGCGATGTTCTGCTTCATGTGACCTGCCTGAGGCGCGACGGCTATCAGACCATTCTGGAGGGTACGCGCGTTGTTGCGCTCATCCAGCAGCGGGATCGTGGGTGGCAGGCTTTCCGGATATTGTCGATGGATCAGTCGACAGCAGTTCATCCTTCTCAGCAACCTCCTGTCAAAACCCATGTGCAGGTTGAGCCGACAAGTGGGCTCGAGCGCGTGATCGTAAAGTGGTTTAATCGTGACAAGGGATTCGGTTTCCTGTCGCGCGGCGAGGGAACTGAAGACATCTTCATTCACATGGAAACGCTGCGCCGCTTCGGCATTACGGAGTTGAGGCAGGGGCAATCGGTTCTTGTACGTTTCGGTGAAGGTTCAAAAGGTTTGATGGCGGCTGAAGTGCATCCTGATATGCCGGTCCCGCCGACGCGGATGCACTGACGGGGTGAAGCCGCCGGTCACGATGCGTTGGCAAAAGCGTTCATAGAAAAATGCATCCCTGATCGTTTGAGCTGTCGCAGCCGGTCTTTGGTTTTCATGGTCAGCGTGGGTTTTGAACCAGCATTCCTTGTATCGTGATATCCCATCTTAGAAAGAGTGAGAATATGCGCTACGCCCGTCTTTTTTTGCTGTTGTTACCGGTTCTGGTATCAGCACCTGCTGGCGCGACGGCTGCGAACGAGATCGCGTTTTCAACTTCTGAGATCACTCTGCATACTGAACACGGTGATCATGAACTGATTGTTGAGCTTGCACGCACTGACTCTGAGCGTCAGCGGGGTCTGATGTACCGGACAGAGCTTGATGCCGATACAGGCATGCTGTTCGATTTTGGCTCGACGCGGCCGGCGAGTATGTGGATGGCCAATACGCTTATTCCGCTCGATATGGTGTTTATAAGCGAGGACGGAGTCGTTTTAGGTATTCATCAGGAGGCTGAGCCGGAATCAAAGGCAATCATTCGTTCAGATGAGCCTGTTCGATATGTTCTGGAGATCGGCGGAGGTGAGGCCGCAAAATATGGCCTCAAGCCTGGTGACGTGGTGACTGGACCCGCGATGAAGTTTCCGGAAACAGAAGATACGCAATAACAACGTTGCGAAATGGCATTTTCCTGTTGCGGTCTCTGTCGGTTCAGTGTATCCGGGCCCTCATCAGGACGTCGGAGTGTAGCGCAGCCTGGTAGCGCATCTGGTTTGGGACCAGAGGGTCGGGAGTTCGAATCTCTCCACTCCGACCATTTTCTTTTTATATTTCCAGCGATTGCTTTCCAGAGAATAACAACGAAAGCAGAGATCTGGCTGAGAATTCAGCCAAAGGCGTTGACTTCTGCTTCTGGCTCGCAGACCCTCTGAGCAAGGATGGAGCGCGTATGCAGAACAGGCAGTCTTTTGTGCAATTAGGTGCTTTGGTCGGGATGGGGCTGGTGATAATGGCCACTGCGGGTTCAGGGGCGATCGCGCAAGATAATACGCTTACAGTGAGTGATCGCGGCATTGGCGCTATTTCCGACGATACACCCTTTACAAGGCAGGCGATTGCTGAGGCGCTCCCATCGTTTGAAATCCGGGAGGAGAGTATAGAAGGTGAGGGCGGGCTCTACAAAGTTATCATTGCCAGCAAAGATGGAGCCGAAGCGCTTCGTTTCTATGGCTACGAGACGGTCGTGCGCGCAGATGATTCGGACCCGGCTATCCCTGCGGTCGATGGAATTCGGATCGGAGCTGTGTTTTCAGATGTTTATCGCGATGACGGTGAAATTGCCTGCGATGCCGTTTGCCTCGCGCCCGGGTTTGAAAATGTCGCGCTGATCCTGAGCGGAAGCTGGGATGGTCCGGATGGAGAACTGCCGCCTCTTTCTGTTTTGTCAGACTGGGAGGTGGCGACGATTACCTAGAATGCTCCATTCTGAATGCATTGTCAAAGTCGTGGGAGACTTGATTTTTATTGCCCAGACGCAAAAATTGCGTATTAAGAATGCGATGAAACCGCTTAGAATAGCGGCCTGATGATACAAACCGGAGCAGATGTAATGTCGGCGAAGATTTACCGTCCAGCGAGAACTGCAATGCAGCAGGGCAATGCCAAGACCCATCAGTGGGTGCTTGAGTTTGATCAGCAGGCACCGCGTAAGATTGACCCTGTTTTCGGCTATACATCCTCTTCGGATACACTTCAGCAGGTGAAACTTAAATTTGATACGCGCGACGAGGCTGAAGAATATGCGCAGCGTCATGGGATCGAATACCGTGTCATGAAGCCTAAGGACACAAAGCCTAAAGTTATTTCCTATTCGGATAACTTCAGCTCTGAGCGCGTCCAGCCCTGGACGCACTGAGGCGGCGTTTCTTCTTTAGAGGGTGGCGCTCGTTCTTGTTGCGGCATTCGTGGCCTGGCTGGGGAGCCATTCTACCGGTGCCTTCCCCTTAAAGATCGTCAGCCTTCTAGTTCAAGGACAGGGCGAGCCAGCCTCTTTGAATAGCGGTATTATCATGATTGCTTTTGTCATCGCTTTACCCTGAGACGATCACCATTGATTCTCAGGATTTTCCTGCTCAACAGGTGTTGTTTTTTCTGCATTGATCGGGCATTGAGTTCCAGTGCTTTAATGCGCTTGCAAAACATTTTGGCCCCTTAGCTCAGCTGGATAGAGCACCGGCCTTCTAAGCCGACGGTCGCAGGTTCGAATCCTGCAGGGGTCGCCAATCTTTTCAATGTGACAATGAAGCATAAGAATGCACGAAATCGCCATTTCTCGTGCACCCCCGAGTCAAGCGATTTCTCTGGATTTGCAAATTTTCTTTGAAAATCAAATTAAATCAGATGCTTGTGGCCGCATCGGATCAGATCACGATGAAGATGGGGATTCTGTCATGTTTGAACTTGAATCAAAGTTCGGCTCCTGCCCCCGGCTTTCGTGAAGAGGCGGAAGCCCAAAGCGTGCGGGCAAAGCATCCTGAACGCACCCCCAACCGCCCCCATTTTGGTCATTCAGCCCCTTTCACACTTTACCGAAAACAGACACAGTCTGTGCTCCCGCAATGACGCTGAGTTTAGAACTGCGGCGACGTTCAGGTATTATTGAGAATGGGCCCTAGTTAGCCCCCTTGGTGCCGCGTACGTTCGGACGTTGAAGACGTCTCCTCCTCTGAAGCCTCTTCAGCCAGCTCCGGTGGCGGTTGACAAGGATCGGAAAGCGGTTCTGCCGCTTCCGGTTCAACTATGTCATCTGCATCAGCGCTGCCATATGGCGGATAATCAAGTGTCCCTTTCAGACGCTCCTGTTCTTGACGAGACAAACGTGGGAAGGGCAGCTGCCCCGTATCACGCCAGCGTTTCACAGCATCTTCCGCACGCGTGCTACGCTCCTCGTCGCGCCCTTGATCCTTGGCCATATAGACGGTCTGAGAAGGAAATGCGAAATCGGTACCGGCTTCATGGACGGTCTTCAGAATACGAAGGTCTACATCCTCCCTGATCGCGAAGAAATCGTTCCACTCACGCGTTTGCGCGTAAATTCGGATTGAAACTTTCAACGAGCTGTCCCCAAAACCGGCAAAGCGGACCCGGACAGTTTCAGCATCAATACGGGGGTGGGCGTGAAGCATGCGTCGCAACGCAACCAGTAGGTAGCGCAGCTGGTCTTCAGCTGTATCATAACGCAGTCCGATGGTTTCATTGATCAACATTTGGTCGCATTGAGCCCAGTTGATGATTTGCATATCCGCAAATTGTGCATTGGGTATAGATATGACCGTGCGATCAACCGCACGCAGCTTTGTCGAGCGTATCCCTATCCCCTCAACGGTACCCTTCTGATCTCCGACGCTGCAGAAATCTCCAACGCGAACGGGTCTGTCGACGAACAGGATTACACCTCCAATCAGATTTTCAAACGTTGGCCGCACAGCAAGGGCGACAGCTAGACCACCTATACCAAGTCCAGCCACCACACTGAGAACTGGCAGCCCGATAGCATGCCCACCGAGCGCCAGGATGCAGACCGAGCCGAAGAGGCCGAGCGTTGCGCCCCCGAGTCGAAGTAGATCTGCGTCAAGGCTCTCGTCTCTGATGCGTGGCGACAGAATAATGGTTTCGACGAGTATCCTAGTCAGGAGCCAGAAGATGAAGGCTGATCCGCCATAAATGGCAATCGTCAGCACGACATCATAGAACCGGGCGAAGGAGCCGGACAAATGAATCTGAAGCGCGATGAAAGGCAATACTGAACTCGCGCAATAGACCACCAGCACCGGGGCCAATGTTCGAGCCACCAAGACGGATACCCGACCGGTTTTGACCATTGAACGAACAGCATGGTGAATTCCGAACAGAACCAAAGCGAAAACGAGCAGCAATGCTGTCTCAAAAATAACCTTCCAGGCAGGGGTCTCGAACCAGAGTTGGGTCAGAAGCGGCGGCATGGCCACCACGAAGGCCTGAGGAACAAGCGGTCCTGTCTGCTGAGGTCCGAAACTCGCCCAGCTTTCAATACCCAGAGGGCTTATCAGTGGCAGGTGGCGAACCGCTTCAAAGAAACGCGGCGCAACGCGAACTGTCTCTTCCGCAAACAGAAATTCCCCTTTGCGTGGCCCGTTTATAACACGCTCTATTCGCAAAGGCGTATTCGGTATCCGAAAACTGTCCGACCCGGCCCCCGAGGCCATGTCCAGGTCGGGAAACATCGTAACGTCGGGAGGGCCAATGCGCCCAAAGATATCCATCAGATATTCAAATGTTCTGATGCCTGTTTCTCGACGAGTTGCCGCAGCCACATTTTCCAGATCCACGAGATCCACGAGGAGGTCTGAAAGAAGCGCGATCTCGGCCTGAAGTTCCAGGCTTGGATCCTCCAAGTAGGCTTCAACACTGTCCTGCAGTGCATCTGACGCGTTCAGGAATGATTCCATCGTATAGCGCGGCGAGTCGGTGCGTATTTGAGCCCAGAATCTTTCGGATACAACATCATCTGACAGGTCCTGTGCGTTGCCGGGCTGTGGCATGAACGTTAAAAGCGTCACCGCGAGGAGGCCGATGCAGACGCTTAGGCCGAGACCGAAAAAGCCGCACTCGTTCTGCCTTACCCCTCCATTGCGAGAGCTGTAGCGTGAGATGAAAAACCGAATCATATTCTGTCCTGCCGATTTCCGCTGCGTAGGTAATGCTACGGCATGGTGCGCCATTCAATACAGCAGACCTTTTCATTTTAGGCAGGTTTTACAAGCTTAATCGAGGCGCTCTACCTTTGATATCAACCGGAACAACATGCTACCTTAATCAGATAGGCTGGTTCGCGCTCTGCGGCACGATAGGCAAATTGCATTGGAGATTTGACCTGAGTCCTCGTAGCCATCCTTGTCATTCGGCGTGGTGCTGGGCCCCGAATACTTTAGCCTTTCAGAGACTCATCGCACCGATCGGATTCGACCGCCTATGCCGAGTTTCAATACGCTAGTTATGCTAATACGCAAATGACCAGTTCTCGAGGAAGAGCACCTCAAAGCCGACAGTCGCCTTCCGGCCCCTTTGCTGTCGTACGCCATCAATGCAGCATCGGTCGGTTTTCCAGCCTATCTGCTCGCTCAAGCATTCGGATGACTGATCTGAGGCTCAGCGCCGGTTTTCTGCCGGCAAACCTCTCGATGACTTCGGTGATGATCTCGATCGAAGTCTCCGACAATCCACGCCGCCGCCCTTCCTGTCTGGCGAAGGCGGTGAGAGCCGGCGTGCTGAGCTCAGTCAGATTGATGGTGACGAGCCGGCTCAACAGCGGTTCCGACACCCCGTCGAGGCTGTTTGCCGTCAGGATCCAGCCAATCCAGCGCATGTCGAAACGGAGTTGATAGAAGCCGCACTCCCATCGTCGCGATGTCTCCGGCTCCAACAACGGCAGCAGACTATCAGCAATGCTGTGCCGCTCTCCCCGGGTGGATACGGCCGCAGTTGCCTTCTCAATCTCATCCAGGACCACGATTGGGTTGGCGACCAGGTGCCTTATGATTGTCGCAACCGGCTTTCCTGCATGAGCGGAACTCCAACCACGCTGCACGCCGCCGACTGCAAACGAGGACTGCTCCACGGTGGCATCGATCGTGCGCAGCGGCACATCGAGCGCGGCACTGGTTCGGCGCGCCCAGGTGCTTTTGCCGATTCCAGGTGGACCGACCAGCAACATCGGGGGAAGCCGGAAACCAGGATCACCCCGGCGGACTTGCGTTCGCATTGCGTGCCAGACGTGCTCTGTAGCGGGGGCCATCCACGGCATTTCCGTATGCAGTGCGGATGCTATCTCGTCGGCCTGTGTTTCGGTTTCGATGCGGCGCAATTCAACACCGCCCGAAAGCATCTCGATCTGCTGTCGGCCATCGGTATTGAGGTGCGAAATTCCGGAAGCTCTGTGGCGGTTCTGTTCAAGTCGGTTGACCCGGCGCCTGATGCGCGCGTGATCCTCACGGGTGACTGTATCAGCGGCCCTCTGCCAGTCCTCCTTTTCCCGCTCTTCCGGCGAGAGCTTTGCCTCCCGCAGCTTTCGAAGGTGCTCTTCGAAACGGCGCGTGACCTCGATGGTATTGAGGGGCTCGAAGAACCGGGCTTCGACAAAGGGTATGCGGGTCATGGGTACTCAAACTGACGGTGCTAAGCGGGACGAATATTGCGGAGCAGTGATGTGGAGTGCGGATATTCGGGGCCAGGGTGTGGCCGCCTTCAAACAAGAGGCGGAGATAGCACCAATGTCGACCGCTTTGAAAGCCCCGATTTTTCCACATAAATAACTGAATACGTTAAATTAATGCGAAAAATGAAACTTCGTTTTGGCGACGGCTAGAGACCGGAGCGGCGTGCATGTGAAACAGCCGTGCGAAAACCTGAAACGTGTTCGAAATTTCTCATCGCATGGTCAGCCGCATGTCCTGAAAGAGCGGCCATCTGAGGTTTTCGCATTTTGTCTGATTGGCCGGCTGATCGGATGATACCGTTGCCGCCATGCTGAGAAGCAATGCGAAAATCAGAATGTCATTCGCATCGTCAGGGGCCGTTCGGGTCCCACGGCGGAAGCCGCTCAAACCAGGTTCCGTGAACCGTGGTTAACGGGACGTTGACCGCCATTGGTTTCGATGTGACATGCAGTTGAAATGATCTGCCTGCCTATCCACTCGATCTCATGTCTCGCTTTGCAAATGTGAACATCATGCCCGTTCTGATCACCGCCGACCTGCATCTCGACCAATGGCTTGGAGAAGGACGCGATCCCTTCGCCGCACTACCCCCTGAAATCCTCGGCTCATTGGATGCACTGATCATCGCAGGAGATCTGGCGGACAAACCGAAGGTGCGATGGCCAAGAACGCTCCGGCATCTCGGGCGTCACATCGACCCGGCACGCATTTACGTTTTCCCTGGAAACCACGACTACTACCATCACGTCATTGATGGCGATGACCGTCTTGCCGAATTGACAGCACAGGCGGGAGCCAATTTTGTGCAGAAGGCAGAAATCGCGGTCGGCAATACAAGGTTTCTGTGCTGCACGCTCTGGACCGACTTCGCGCTTCATGGCGCGCCTGCTGCGGCCATGACGTTCGCCAGAACACGGATGAATGATTATCGGTATATCCGTAAAACACCTCGGTACGGCAAGATCCAGCCATCAGACACGGTGCTTGTTCACGGAGATCATCGACGCTGGCTAGAAGACCAGATGGCGACGCCGTTTGCTGGCACGACGGTGGTGGTCACGCATCACTGTCCGCTTCCGGAACTGCTCTCAGATACGTCAAGCGAGTTTGATCCGATCTACGGCTCGGACCTTCGGGCAATGATAACGAAGCACAGTCCTGATGCCTGGTTGTTCGGGCATACGCATCGTCAGCGTGAAACCGTTGAAGGCGACACGATTGTCCGCAATGTTTCGCTTGGTTATCCGTCGGAAGTGGAGGCCGGGCAGGAAGCTGAACTCTTGATGAGGGGCATGATTGAAACCTGAACATACCGGCCGACTGATTCTTTCAGGCTCAGTGAAAGCCCGGGTCTGTCCTTGTGTGAGACATCTTTTTCTTTCCTGACATAGCCTCTATCAAAGGGGTTATAAGGGTTGTGCAAAAAACTTATAACGCGGGAGGTTCACTGACTGAAATGGTATCTATCTGACGTCGGAATTCTGACCTGTGGGGCAGGTTGCATGAGACACAGAGCTAATTTGGCAGCTCGCAAAACAACTGGTTCAGGCGAAGCACATGAGCTAGGTTTCCTCCAGATTCTTAAGAACACATAAGAGGCTGGCCTTGGAACATATCGGTAAACTGGAACTGCGCCTCTGGGGCGCAGCGGACTCTCTTCGGGCCAATTCGAATTTTGCCAGCAACGAGTATTTCATGCCTGTCATGGGCTTGATCTTCCTGCGACATGCCTATTCCCGATTTCTGAAGGTGCGTGATGAAATCATCCCAACCTTGCCATCACGCGGTGGTAAAACGCGCCCTCTGAAAAAGGAGGACTTCTCGGCGCGCTCCTCCATATTCCTGCGCGATGAAGCCCAGTTCGACTACCTCGTCAGCCTCCCCGAAGGGGAGACCGCGTCGACAGCTGTCATCGCCGCGATGAAGTCCATTGAGGAAGACTACACCACCCTGGAAGGCCTCCTGCCGAAACAGGAATACGCCGAACTTGATGAAGACGCCCTCCGCCAGGTGCTGCGGATCTTCAACGACCCGGCTCTGCAGAAGGCTGACGGCGACGTATTCGGGCGCATCTACGAATACTTCCTGACCCAGTTTGCCGACCAGAAGGCCCACGATAACGGCGAGTTCTTCACCCCGCGCAGCATCGTTGAGACGATCGTGAACTTCATCGAACCAACGCGCGGCAAGGTCATCGACCCGGCCTGTGGGTCGGGCGGCATGTTCGTGCAGTCGGCTCACTTCGTCGAAACGATGAAGGCCAACCCGAACGAACGCCTGACCTTCTACGGGATGGAAAAGAACCCGACGACGCTGCGTCTGGCCAAGATGAATCTGGCGGTGCACGGCCTCGAGGGTAACATCGAAAAGGCCATTAGCTATTACGAAGACCCGCATAAAGCTCACGAGCCCTTCGACTACGTCATGGCCAATCCACCCTTCAATGTGGACGAGATCGACGCCGAAAAGATGAAGGATGACAAGCGCCTCTCCTTCGGCTTGCCCGGTGTGAACAAGGGCGGTAAGGTATCGAACGGCAACTACGTCTGGATGTCCTTCTTCCATTCCTACCTGTCCAACACGGGCCGCGCGGGCATCGTCATGTCGTCCCAGGCGTCCTCTGCGGGCGGGCAGGAGGCCAAGGTCCGCGAGGCGATTGTGAAGACCGGCGACATGGATGTCATGCTCGCGATCCGGGGTAACTTCTTCTACACCCGCACCGTGCCCTGCGAACTCTGGTTCATGGACAAGGGCAAGCCCGAACATCTGCGCGACAAGGTGCTGATGCTGGATGCGCGGCAGGTCTTCCGCAAGGTGACACGCAAAATCTGTGACTTTTCACCCGAACAGGAAAAGAACCTGACTTCCATCGTCTGGCTCTATCGTGGACAGGAAGACCGCTTTGCCGGACTGGTGCAGGATTACCTGTCCACCGCTCGGGAAGAAGCGCAGGCGACCGACTTCACTGGCCTCCTTGATGTGCTGGGTAAGGCCTTCACGCATTTTGCTGCGCACGCCGACGTGGCCGAGCTGAAAGCGGGGATCGCGAAGCTGACCTCTGACGCCAAGGCCTATGGCGAGGCGGCGACTGCGCTGGCGCAGCCCGATGCCTCCATTGATGCCCTGACAGCAGCGTGGACGGCGATACAGCCCCTGGCGGATCAGGCCAAGACCTTGATCAAGGAAATCGATCATCTGGTCAAGGAGGCGCAGAAAGCGCAGGACACGACGGCGAAGGCGCTACCTGCAAATATCCGCGCGATCGAGGTAAGCGTTGCAAATACCCCCGCCTTTTCTGCTTTTCTTCTGTATTTCAATGACTTATCTTGGCGCTACGCGCCAAGATGGCGTTGTTGCTAGTTTTATAAGCTTCTGATGTCTGACGTCAGCGCCGGTGGGACAGATTTGAGGATTTGAATAAGGGAGGATTTCTGGTTCATCTTATCAATTAGGAGATCGAGATGACGAAGAAGCCACAGACATCGAAAGACGCCGCCGATAAGGTGGTTAAGAATATCCGCCGCAAGACCCGCCAGACCTATTCGGCGGAAGAGAAAATCCGCATTGTATTGTCAGGCCTGCGTGGCGAGGAAAG
>NZ_SMAR01000019.1 GCF_004342225.1 Martelella mediterranea
TTTTCCTTGTCGTCAGCACCACCGGCCTGAACGGTCAGCCATGCCCGCGCAATCGACTCCCAGCTTTCAAGCGGTGAATACGGCACCCAGATATGGAATGAGCGATGATAGCGCGCGCGCTCCGGATATCTGGCAATCCATTTTGCACCATTGGCCGGATCGACCATCCATGCACGGTGATGTTCATGGATCTCGCAACCGCAATGAACACAGCAGAAGTGCGCCTTCTCCGGGTGTTGCGGATCAATGTGATCGCGCATATTTTCCCATTCCAGCACCTGAAGCTCACCGCAATGCGGACACGGCACATGATATCGCTCCTGTGTCCCGGCCAGATAGTTGGCCGTAATCCGGCAGCCCGGCGTAATCAGCGGGGTCGAGATCTTAAAAACCTTGCGGTTGAAGAAGGCCTTCGACCGGCTGTCTGCCTGTGCCTCCGGGTCACCGGCATCATTCTTGTTCCATTTCGCCAGATCGTCCTGCACCTGTGCCCGTGGCGAGATCATCGAAAGCCCTGCCGGAGAATTGGCTCCGGCAGCCTGAATGGCGCCACGACCATCAACACGTTCCTTGTAAAGGATCGAGTTGCCGCCATCGCGCCCGGCTTCGGGAAAGAGTGCACGGACAGACGTGGTTTCCCGCAACAACGGCATCAGCTTTGTCTTCGACCAGCGCGAGGCATTTTCCTCTGTCGGATGGACATAGAGAAAATCGCACGGGTCGAGATCCAGCGTTCCAAGCAGAAAGATATTCGCCAGAACGGTTCCGCCCACCTGTGCCGATTTAGCAAGCGAGATGATCGAGCATGGATCATCCGGTGACAACGCCCGCAGTATCTCCGAGAAGAACGGGAACATGTCTTCACGGTATGGTCCCGGAAACGCAGAGATACGTTCGGAGAAAACGATATTGTCTTTCGCCCAAGCCAGATAATTGACCGGCGGCGGCGGTTCGCAGGCATCGGCCAGCGCTTCATACATCAGCCGTTCGGGATTGAAGAGCATCGTCATGTTGTTTCATACGCCTCTTCGTCTTCAATCATTTCGGGTGTTTCATCCCGGATATCCCTGAAACCGGAAGCCGCCTTCGAGCGGATCCCGCGCCAGCGGCGTGCCAGTGCCTTTTGCAGATCCCGCTGCGGTAAACCGAATTCTTCAGCCAGTGCTGTCGCAAGATCAGGGATCCCCTGCTCCATCACCTTGAACGCTTCCGATATCCCGCGCCCCATATCGCGCCGGGCATCTTCGCTGCGCGTATAAATCCCGGCCTCTTCCAGCTCCTGACGTTCCATCCGGCCGGTTTTGATCTGTTGCTGGCGAAGCCGTTCACGCGCCAGCTGTTCGGCCATTGCGTCTTGAGCAGACGGCTGATGCAGCGGAAGCTCTGACGCCGGAGCCTCAGGAACATCTTTCTCTTTTTGTGTTTTTTGCCGACCCGATGCGCCGTTCAAGAAGGCCTTGCCGTTGGCCCCCAATCCTTGTGAAGGGTCAATGGAAAGCTCAAGCTGCCTGATCGCAATGTCGGGGCGGATACGCGCACGATGGCCCTGACCGACAATCGCATCGCCGTAGATCTTGCCTGATTTCAGGTATTGCGAAACACACGCGCCCGACACCGAAATCAGGTTGGCAAAGTCACCTTTGCTCATGCTTTCCGGTGTGTTTTCCATCGCAATAAAACTGTCTCTTAATTTTAATTTTAAGGCTCGAATTTAAGGCTTCAAAATCCGGCTCAGACTGACGATACCGCGCGGTGCCAAATACCCGCGTGGCAAAGGGCCCCAGGAAGGACCCGTCGCGATTTGGAATGACGTTGAGGTCAGGTCTTCGGGAAAACCTTCTTGAAGGCCCGGCGGAATGTCCGGTCCTTCTTCTGCCGCACCAGGTCGGCGACGATCTCATTGAGCTTCAGCCGCTCCGAATAGGACGTCATCCGCACAAACAGGATCACCGGATAGAACTCCCGCTCACTGCGCCCGGAAAACCAGACGCCCGGGAACAGGTCCGAACGCCCTTGCGGGACGAAGAACTGGTTGGGCTTTGCCCGGCGCTTACGCCGTTTCGAGCCGCTGGCAACCCGCGTTGCTCCTGCCCCGCGATAGTCGATCCGAAGATCTCGCATCACGCGGTTCAAGAACCCTTGCGTCATGTTGCCGTAGCGGTCGAGCGGTGTCCGATCCGCCGGCACGGCCACCTGATTGCGCGCCATCAGCCCTCGGCCGATCAGCTGCTCCTCGAACGACTTGTGCCGACGCATGCCGCCATGGATTTCCGGGCCGAGATAGGCCGCCGCCGGAAGCCCGCCCTTGCGCCCCGATCCGCCGACAACGACCGCTGAAACCCGATTGCTCTCGCTCGCCTTATCATAGACGATCCCGCGAATGGCTCGCGCAGTCGGCCGGTCGAACACGACCTTCATCTTCGCCCGCACCGCCCGCATCCCGTCATAGGCCAGCCAGTTCAGCGCCAGCGCTTCCGCCTTGGGCAGTTCACGGCGTTGCACCGACGTCAGCTTTGCCTCAAAGCGCGTCAGGTCGATGTCGATATGGGCGGAAAGCAAACCGATGAATTAAGGTGCAAGAACAGAACAGGCAGGCTGTTTGGCAACCTGCCCGCCTGATACGATAAATGTGCACCCGTCCTCTTTTCCCGAATAATACACGAAAACAAAACACCCGCCGGGCGTTTTCCGCCGGCGGGTGTGTTCTGATCTTTTTCAGTGTGCTCACGCTATGTCAACTCACCGTCGCAAATCAAGAAAAATCTAACGCAATAATAATCACGCTATTTCAATAACTTGCTCGCTTACTTTCGCCCGAACTGCGCTCTTCCAAGGAGCAAACGAGAACCGCATCGGCACAAGGTGATACTCTTTGGTTCGCCCGAGCAGCTCCCTTTCAAGCAGCTGCAGCGCCGCCTGCCAGACCATCCAGTCAATCCGGGACAGAACCGCGCCGCGCACAGGCTCAGCCAGTTCATATTTACGATAAGCCCCCTTCATCGGCCGACGCGCCCGACGATCGAAACCATCTGCCTCATAGAAATGCCATTGGCCGAAGCTGTCCTTCATGCGCTTTTGAACAAACCATGCCGGGCTTCCCCGGCGCATGACCATGTGTTCGGTCGGCCGTTCTGCCCACCAGTCCGGCCCGCGCTTCAGCACAGCGCATGCAACAATGAGATTATAGGCGTATCGGCCCGTCTGCCGCTCACCCCGCGCCCGTTCCTGCTCAAGCACTCGCTCCACCTCGTCGGCGATAAGTCCGCGCTCATCCTCCCATTCGGGAAACGGCTGCCAACCTTCAGGGATATCGAAACCTTCCCGCGTCAGCGCCCGCACCGCATCGGCAACCTTGAGCGCATCCTCATGCGGTTCGCCTGCGTCGACAAAACCCGGAATGACCCCATAGCTGTTTGGCGAACGGTCCACCATTGTGCCAAGCGCCTCCACTTCCGCCATGGCCGCCCAGGCGCTGCGGATCATGGGCGGCCCGAAGGACGTGCCCGCCCCTTCCTTGCAAAGCTCTTCCGTGAAAGCCCAGGTCAACAGCTCTTTGATCGTCAATTTCTGCATAGCGTCCCATTTCCTTCCCAAATTTGCCGTTTGCTTCCCGTTTTGAGAATTTCCCTCCCACAGGAGATTTTGAGATTTATTGTTTTTATTGAATAATTTCGTCCCAATGGGACGATAGGGAAGATAGGGAGGGTACGCAGTAACCCTACACATGCGCGAGAAACGGATTTGTATTTTAAATGACGCCATAGCCTTCACCATTTCTCTCTTCTCGCGCGCGTCATGCGTAGGGGCGCGTTTTCCCTCCCTACCTTCCCCAGCGGCGAAACCTATTGATTTTCCAAACCTTTTGAGCGGGAGGATATTGCGTCAAAGCCTCCCGCACCTTCCCTTTCCGCCCGTCTTTCTCCCGCCGGCGGGCAGCCACGGCCGCAAATGCCGAAAACGGCGTCGCACTCAGGTCAAAGGGTCCGGGTTCGCACATCATCAAAATGGCTCCGGCAGCGGGCCGTCATCGTGATACCCGGAGGCAGCGCCAACCTGCTCGCGGAATTCATCGCGAATGCGAATGCCGTAATAGACGGTGACAGAGGACTTGCCCTTGCGGAACGAATGCATCAGTCCGTCCTCGCCCTTCCAGTTCTTCCGCGTCTGGTCGGGAAAGCGCTTGGTGAAGGTCGCCTGCTTGAATTCGGAAAGCCCCTCCTGCCGCGCAAAACGCGAATAGGCGTTGAAGAGCTCAAGCGGGCTTTCCCGGTCGCCATCGGAGCCGGTCACCATACACGCGCCGCGCACAAAGGCGCCCAGCGGGTCGTTCTCCTCGCGGTATTCCCGCGTGGCGGCGGAAATCCCCTCAGGCTCCATCAATCCACGCTGGAGATAGTCGAGCGCACCTTTCACCATCCAGGCAAAGATGCCGGCCTTTTCACCCCGAAGCTTGCGCGGAAGGTCGCGATCGACCTCGCTTTCCGGGATCTGCACATCCCATGGCACCAGCTTCACCCGTCGCCAGATCCCGTCGCTGTCGTCGCGAATGATCGGCTTGTGGTTGCCCGACAGAATGATCTTGAATTGCGGGATCAGCTCGAAGAAATCCTGGTTAAGCCGCCGAACGGCAATCACCTCGCCGCCGGTCAGGCTTTTCACCAGCGCATCCTTCAGATGCACGCCCATTTCCGGTTCGGAAGCCGCCACCAGCCGCGCGCCGGGCAACCGGGCAAGGTCCGGCGTGGCCTCGGCGCCGGAGCGGCGCTTGTCACCGGCAAAACTGTCGATCGACATGGAAACGGCATAGTCGCCAAGGATCTCGACCATCAAATCGACAAAGGTGGACTTGCCGTTCCGCCCCGCGCCATAGAAAAACAAGAGGCACTGTTCGGTTGTCAGCCCCAGCAGGCAATAGCCCATATAGCGCTGGATATAGGCCCGCAGATCCGCATTCGGCATCACCTGCTGAAAGAATCGCTCGAAGGCCGGCGCCATGGCGTCAGTCTTGAGTTCCACCTCGGCAAGCTTGCTGATCAGGTCGCGGGAGCGGTGTGTATCGAGGCGCGCGCGCCATTGGCGCTTGCCGTCCACTTCCTCGCACATAAACCGCAAGGTGCCGGACTGGCAGTTGACCGCATAGAAATCGCGGTTGAATTCGCTCACTTCCCGAGAAAGATAGGGCGTCGCCTCGCTCAGCATGCAGTTCAGCTTGTTGGTCGAACAAGACGATTTTGCATGGTTGTGGCGAGACGACATCCGGCCCTTGCGGTCTTCCTCCACCGCCTCCATGGCCGCCACATCCTTTTCCAGCCGGCCATATTCGGCATAGTGCTCGGCAGACCATGATGCGGTGGCATCTACCAGCTTGCGCTTCTCCCGCTCAGCCTCGCGACCTTTCTTGATGCGCACCTTGATGTCGGCGAGAAGATCATACTTCTCGTCTTCCCAGTCCTTGGAAGCCGGACCCAAACGCACCTTTTCCTTTTCCGCCTCGCTGGCGTCGGCAATAAGGCTGTCCAGATGCCGCAGCCGCTCGCCGCTGGCGTCGTCGTTCACCGCCGGGGGCTTGCCCATGGCCCGCATGCGCTCACGCGCCAATCGTCCGGCCTCGATTTTTGCCCGTTCATCGTCCGAGCAATCAAGCATGATTGCTTCATCGTCGATGAACTCGGCTGTCCGGTGCGCCCAGGAACGCACAATCGCCCCGGCCGGGTCTTCCTTCCAGCGCTTGCCGTCATATCCGTGCCAGCCCACATTGATCACGCTCACCGCGCGGTCACCGTACCGGGCCACAAAGCGCCGGCCATTGCCAATGTCGGTTTCCGGTTCGCCGGCGCATTCTTCCGTCAGTTCCTCAGGCGAAAGCGCCAGGGAAGGTTCGTCCGCCTCAGGCTCGGCAATCGGCAAAGGGTCCGGGTTTTGGGAATAGGAGGCCCGCTTGGCTTCCATCTCGGCAATGGCGGCGCGCGCTTCCGGCGAAAGGCCGCCCGTCTTTTTCTTGTCAGCCATCAGCCCCATCCATGCAAAGTTCGGAGAAATCGCCCGCCGTCTTCGGCGGCCAGTCTGTTGTCACCACGCGGCCGGGCGCCGAAAGCCGAAGCTCGGCGCGCTTCATCGCAAATGCGGTCATCAACGGTTCGCTGTCGCCATCGCCGATCAGCACCAGTTCTTCCACATGCTCCGGCGCCTGAAAGGCGGATGCCGGATCGGCGTCCGGCTTCGGCAGAGGCCCGTCAACAAAGACAGACCGCTCCACGCCACGCTTGTCTATGCGTTTCTGGATCGGGTGTTTTTCCCGGTTCGCTGCAGGCCCGGCGAGATTGCCGAGCGATCCGGCGGCGCAATAAAACGTGTCGGAGCGAAAACGCTCCAGACCGGCAACGGCGGCGACATTTTCAATGCCCTCGGCAACCACCCAGCGCTTCAAGGTCAGGTCTCCGAGCACGGGAATAATCATGCCCTTGTGCAGGCCCTGCATCTTTTTGGTGGGCAAGGTCGCGCCATCATCGTCAAGGATCTCCGGACGGCGTTTCGGCTTCACCTTCAGGTCAATCCAGGTTTCGTGACATCCAAGCACCTTGCCGGAAAGGTCGACAAAAGGCGCAATCATAGCCGGACCGGAATAAATATGGGCCGGCCGGCCAAACTGGTCGATGCCGTGCCAATAGGTATGCCGCAAATCGCAACGGATGTTTTCAAACACACCCTCTGGCATCACATGCCCTGTGCGCAGACGAAGATATTCGCGCAACGTCCTGCCCTCACCCGGCCTCACAAGCGCAGCGCCAAAATAAATGCCACGCGCCTTGTTCATCGCTTTTGTGCGATAATACTGCTTGTGCTTCGCCGCCGTTGCCGCGCGCGCTTCGGCTTCGGCCCGGGCTTTCGCCAGCCGGTCTTCCCGTTCCCGTTGCTCTTCCGCGCTTTCTGAATTTTCTCCATCAGGTACAGGTCGACCCAGCACAGCCGCGCATGCGCCAAGAAACCCGGCGCGCGCGGAAAGATCGTAACCACATTCATGCGCCGCCAGAGAAATGGCATCGTGCCCGCCCGTTCCGCATTTGCGGCAGTTCCAGACACCTTTGATGACATTCACCGCATAGGCATCCGTACCGCCCATCTGCGGGCAGGGCCCCGTCCATTCCGCCCCGCGCGCCGCCAGCCGCTCAAACGTCACCGCTGCGACGGAAAGTGAGACCGCCCGTGCTTCCTCGATAAAGCTCTCGATCATGTCACTCATGCCGATCACCGCTTTCTGCCGCATGCCGTTCAGCCTGCATTTCTTCCTGCAGCAAGCGCGCCTCACGCTGAAACCTGTCAGGAGCGTGCCGAAAATCCTTCCCGATCGCGAAATCGCCAAAGCGGCGTTTGCGCCAATCCGGGTTCAACCTGCTCAGCTCCATTTCCCGCCTCCCGCCACGCGCTTCTGCATAGGTGCAGCATCGTGAATGCTGGCGAGCAACGCGGCCTCGGCCGCGTCACGGCGCGCGCGCCAGTCATCCAGCTGCGCGGCAAATTCCGCCGTCATCCCGAATAGCTCGCCGTGCTGACGCCGAAACCGGAATGCCTCCTGCATTTCGAAGCTGTCGAGCGTTCCCCTGAACCAGTAGCCGACCGCGCGGGAACCATCGGGGATGACGCCGATCGCGGCCACGCTGTCCGCAATCGCAGCCCACGCCGGCAGGCCATAAAGCCCCTGGCGAAACACCATCAGGCAGGCCTTGTATGGATCATCGGTCAGAAGATGCAGGCGAATGTCAGTCATCGCCCCGCCCTGCGGCATCGAGAACCCGGCACACATCCGCCTCAGGGATGCGGCAGACACGACCAATCTCTTCCGTGGTCAGAAGTTCCGTTTCCCACAAATCGAGAATGCGCAGCTTTATCGTCTTGGTGATCGCAACCGGCATGACCGGATCGGCGCTTTGACTCCGATGGCTGCGCCAGGGCGCGACAACGCCTAGCGTCTCAAAAATCTGGTCGGCCAGCAGATAAAGCTCCTGACGAACAGGATCCCGCAACGGTCCGGGCCCCATGGCTTCCGCCGTCTTCCGGCAATGGATGCCATAATGCATGGCGTCGGCAACACTCACCCGGCCATTGCCGGCACAAGTCCTGCACCGGCATTCGTTGAAACGCAGATACCCCTCGCCCTTGCATTCCGGGCAAATCAGGCGTGTGACACGCGGCATGGCATTCATGGTCTTGCTCCTGTCAGAAGTGGAAGTCTCGAAAGTCGTGAGGAAAAGCAGGGCTGTCATGGCGCCGCCCTCCCCGGAAACACGATGCGAAAATGGAAGGCGCACCAACTGGAGCCTTCCAGCGTTTCTGCCCCGCAACAGGGCATGTCGGCGCTTGGCGCTGCATCGAAGGCGACAAGCGGAAAGCGGCATTGGCGCCGCCCGGCATCGAGAATGGAAACAGGCTGCTCATCCGGCGCATGCAGCCCGGAAAGATCGCGCTTGCTCCCCGCGCGCGCTTCAGGCCGGGCTTTGACGCCAAGGTCAGCCAGCCGCGCCGAGTTTTTGACAACCGTTGGACGCTCGCGCGCCGGCGCGGCCTCGCCCCGTTCGGGAAACAATTCCGGATGCGCGGCAATAAACCGGCCGACAGTGAGCCGATGGCTGCCGATTGTTTCGGCAATCACGGTATTGGGCTCACCGGCCCGCCAAAGCGAAACGGCTCGCCGCACACGTTCTTCGGTCCAGAAACCGGCCTGCGGTGCCTTGCTTTCCGTGGCGCGTTGCGCTGGAAAACGAGAGCGATTGCGCCGGATCATTCCGGAAACCGCGCTGCGATTAATGCCGAAAGCCTTGGCGACTTCGGCATTCGTCGCGCCGTTTCGTTTCATGGCGACCGCACGGTCTATTTTTGCCTCGGTCCAGACGCTCATTCGCTGCGCCCTTCAACACGATCGGCAAAAACCGTCATGACCTTCATGAATTCATCGAGAAGCCGCTGCAGAACCCGCTTTTCGCGTGGATCGACATTGCCGTCTTCCAGCGCCTCGAAGGCGGCGTTCAAAAGAGCGCCGAAACCACGGTTCAACTCGCCAATGTCGCGATAAGCCAGCGCCTCAACATCATGGGCCACATCATCGCGCACCAGTCGGTAGCCCTGCAGCCGCGCCAATTCGGAAACGATGATCGGCATGCCGGCCTCCAGATCGGCCTCAAGCGCCACATCAATCGGCATCAGATATTTGGCAAAGTCGGGCGAAGGCAGCGTGTAGCGCGAAAGCTGCGCCTGC
This sequence comes from Martelella mediterranea, assembly GCF_004342225.1. Taxonomy (GTDB): domain Bacteria; phylum Pseudomonadota; class Alphaproteobacteria; order Rhizobiales; family Rhizobiaceae; genus Martelella; species Martelella mediterranea_B. The sequence goes on from NZ_SMAR01000019.1 coordinate 9,251, forward strand.
CCCACCCGCGTGCAATGCTGGAAATTCTCCGGTCCGCCGGAGATATCGACCGCCCGGCGGCAAACCGCCTTCAACATCTGGATTGTTTTGTCGGAAATTGAGCGCAACTGTCCTGCTCCCGCAAAGCGCCTGCTTTGGGAATGAGTGTTTCGGTGTCATTCGGTGATCGGCGTTGCCCCCGCCGCTAGGGTTTGATGGTCAGTCCCGATTCACGGAGGACCGCATGAAAAGAAGGGCATCAAGATCGCTCCACAGCATGTCGCCGGACTGGCGAAGCATTTGTGAAAACAATAGAGGTTCATATACCGCACTGTCAACGGCCCATGTACCGCTTTCGCAATATTCTTCGAACGGTAATGATACCGTCATGAGTAGCGACAAGACTGAAAAATTTCGGGAAGCCTTATTGGCCCGCATCGATCAACGGCTTGAAGGCATGGGGATGAGCCGCCGCGCGGCTTCCTTAAAGGCTTTCGGAAAGCCTGATACGATTCGGAATTGGGGACGCAAAGACAAGAACGTTCTTCCACGCATGGATTCGATCGAGGCTCTAGCTGAAGTGCTCGAAACGTCCGCGACGTGGCTGATGTATGGAGGAGACGACTTGTCACCGGGCAGACCGGCACTCAAGATTGTGAGCAGCTACGATCCCGAGAATGAAGAAGCGCTCAATCAGGACAGGACAGATTGGGAAGCGGGCGAGAGTGCGACAGCCTTCGTCAATGGCGGCCTTCACTTCAAAGGCGCGATACCTGGAACCTCACCGGAAATACCGGCAGCAGCAGGCGCAGGCCAAGGTTCAATTCGCGACGATAGGGTCGTATCAGTGTCTTCCAAGGGCATCGCGTCAGGGCATCCGGTCACCAGCGAGTGGCTGATACCGCCGGAGTTTGTCCGCCACAGCCTCGGCGCCAACCCCAATCAAATTGTTCTGATACCGGTTGTCGGACATTCCATGGAGCCGCGCCTCTACGCCGGCGACCGCGTCATGGTCGACATTTCGCAATCCTCCTATCAGGGAGATGCAATCTACGTCATCAACGATGGTGACGACGTCATGAAAGTCAAAACTCTGAACAAAGTCGCAGGCTCAAACCCGCCGAGATTCCGCATTGTCTCAGAGGCCAATCCATCCCAACCCGACGAATTGCGTGGGGACGAATTTAGGATCATAGGCCGAGTGGTCGGGCGCTTCTCGCGAATTTAGTCCCGACCACTAAATTTGTTTTTTTCTCAGCGGTTCACTTAATTATGCGCAAATGCGCGCTGGATCCGCGCTGTTGTTCTAGGTCTGCCATCCCTTCAACTGCGACCTTAGCGATTCCATAAAAGAGACCTCGCAGCTCAGATTCGGGAAGTGCCATTTGGTTGGCTGCGAACTTTAGGGGCATGCCCAGTTCGCGTAACCGCTGCAAGACGATCTCAAGCACTTTGGATTGCTCTCTAGGAGAGCTTTCGGGCTCGCTGGTTTTGTAACCACGTCTCCGCATTTCAATATTCAAAGATTTGAAGTGCCACTCAGACATTAAACCCAATTGGTGCACACGATAGGCAAGTGCAGAGACAGACACATTCCATATCTTCTTTCGTTGGACAAGGACGGGGATTGACCAGTTGCTTGCTCGATTGGCTCGTACACTCTGCTCAGGCATAAGTAGTTCTGACGCAAATGCATTTGCCTCGTTCTCCGCCAACCGGCCCATCGGCGCCGCATGCTTATGCAAGACCAAATGACCAAGCTCATGCGCCATATCAAATCGCATGCGCTCGCTCGACATGTCTGTGTTCAAAAGCACGAACGGCACGTTATTCGACCAAAAAGAGCAAGCGTCAATTTCGCGACAATTTTCGGCCAAAGAGAAAACTCTTACCCCCTTGGCTTCGAGCAAATGCAATAGATTTTTGATAGGCTTATTGCCCAAGCCCCACTCCTGCCTCAGCAGAGAAGCCGCTATGTAAGGAGCCTCATCACGCATGTCCGGCAAAACTGGCTTCGGAACATCGAATCGGTCATTTATCCAATCGGTTACGTCCTTTGCTATGTCACACATCGAAAGTGCTGCATCTCGCTGACCAGCTGTCTTTTTCGTGAGTGACCGGAAGCTAACAGCTCCTTCCGGAGTCTTGCTTGTATCATCCAGCTCAAAGAATGATGTAGGAAAACCCAGCACGCGCGAAATTGCGGCTACCTTTTCTGGATCAGGAGGATATTCATCCGCTTCCCATCCGGTGACTGCACGAGGAGCAACGCTCAGTGCTGAAGCCAGACTCTTTTTGGTTAGCGCCCGCCGCTGACGGGCCACTCGTAAACGATCTCCATTAAACATTGCTCTATATCTTTGCAGTCACTGTAGGAACGATTTCCGCTCCCTCACCATTGTCCGTGTCATCAATCTGCTCTTCATCAGGCAGAGGCACATGCAGAACGATCCTCTCTGCCCAGCCGTCCAAATGATCACTCCCATCAATGGAATTGGGAAGTGAAAGCTCCGCTCGAATTTCGTCGTCAGTGATGTACAGCAAGAAAACCCACGTAGGGTATTCCAACGTCTTATCGAACTTCATCACATTCTCTGGAAGTTCATCGGGGAACATGTCGAATTGGCCAATATTCCGCTCGACGGCGCATTCCAAAAGGACGCCCTTCGGATTTTTGCTGCGCGGAGGCCGTCTAGGTTTCTCGACGCCCGTCATCTCGTCACCACTACTTACAGTGACATTGATCTTGCGCTCATCTGAGATAACCAATGGAAGATTTTTCGGATCATCGAGTCGCCAACCGCGAGCCTCAAGCCCTTCTCGCACTACTCGGACAGGATATGACCAGGCGTCTGTACCGGCCTTTGTGACCGGGTCACCACGACTAGCATTCTGCCGCTCAATAAAACCAGCCTGAGCTCCTGCTATCAACAGCTCGAGCGGTATATCAAGTCTCTGCAACTTCTCTTTCACCGACAAAGGTGTGGCGTGAACGACCGGCTCCGAAGGTTGGGATAAAGCTTGCATAACTCACCACTTCATTTTTCAATCCTACAAGGAGGTAGAAAAAATGAAGTGGGCTGTCAAGCCTAATCTGTCGCTATTGCTATCTGCGATCTGACTGAGCACCTCCTCCGACGAGAGCCATACTTCTATCCTGCGAGCACTTTGCGATGGCAAAATCGCCTTTCACGGTACATGAACCACCTTAAGGTTGACAGCGGTACCTATACCAATACATTTGACATTAAGAATAGTCGGAGACTGCAAATGTGCCATGCCCTCTAATTCGTCCGATAACCGACCAAGTCACGCTGAAACGCCTCGAAGGACTCTCAATCATTTCATCGTTCGCCTCGAGTGCCGAGCTTGGCCATATGACTACCCGCCCTGCGAGCTTCTGATTGAAGCCGTCGACGAGAACGATGCCCTGGGCAAGGCTATTGAATACGACCGATGGGCAAACATACTGTCGATCAGCTACTCAAATGAAAATAGTATGTGAGCTGCGCTAGGACCGACGTCACAGGCAATTGTGCCTTCGATAGCTGTTATGATATGAATCGCGTTGCTATTTGCGTTACAAACGAATAGCAACGCACGCTGACTGGACGACACACACACCACGTATTAAGGTACTGTTACCGATTTTCATGCATCATGCGCTTCATGTGTGCTGCGATGAAGGAACCCGCTCGACAGGAACAGCATTTAAACGTTAGTGACAGCGGAGGGATAGAGCTATGCCATACCCAGAAATACCGTCAGACGACACAGTTGTCAGTGCTTTGGAAAAGATAGGCGACAACGCCACAGCATCCGAATTGTGTGATCGACTCGTGGAATTAAAGCATTCGCGTAGAGCTAGCCAGTTGGCGATTCAGCGCACAGTAGAGCGCGGACGTATCTCAATAGGATCTGATTGGAAGTTAAGCGTAGCCAAAAAGGCGGTTGCAGCCTGACCACAGATAGCTGGAATATAAGCCATCGCAGAGAACGTAGACATAACAAAGCTGAACCTGATCAAAGGAATGAGTTTGAACGTGATCGGGATCGGTTATTATATTCGTCTGCCTTTCATAGGTTGGCTGGGATCACTCAAATTGTTCGAGCTGGCGAAGCGAATGTATTTCACACACGCCAACAGCACACGATTAAGGTTGCGCAAGTAGGAAGACGACTTGCGCAAAAGCTTCTATTTGAGCAACGAGACGAGGCAAACTTCAGGGGCCTAGATCCCGAAGTTGTAGAAGCCGCCTGTATCGCGCACGATTTGGGTCACCCGCCGTTTGGACACATAGGCGAACACACATTGAACGACCTCGTCATTCAAAATGACGATGACGGCTTTGAGGGCAATGCGCAGTCTTTCCGTATTATCACCAAACTCGCTGTCCGCTTCCCAGACGTCGATGGCATAGATATGACGCGCGCCACGTTGGCAGCGTGCCTGAAGTATCCATGGTACCGATCGAAGGCTGGGAAAAAGTCAAAGAAATGGTCCGTTTACAGTTCGGAAAAAGACGAATTTGATTTCGCGCGCGCTCACCATGCTGAGCATGAAGAAAAAACGCTCGAAGCAGAATTGATGGACTGGGCAGACGACGTTGCCTACTCTGTTCATGATTTGGAAGATTTCCATCGCTGCAATGCCCTGCCATGGCAGAAAGTATTCGCGGAAAAAGATAAAATCATCTCTCATGCGGCGAATGGATGCCCAAGCCAAGAAGAGCGCATCAGATTTGACGAGGCTTACGACCGCCTTAAAGGGTTCCTAGAGGGCACCTATTCTGAACTTCTTTCCGAACCTTACGAAGGCGGACGCGAACAACGTGAACAGCTCCGAAGAATGACATCGCAGCTCATAGGAACCTATATAAATTCGGTAAAAATCAACACAGACAGATCTTCACCCAAAGCCGTCACTTTTGATGAAGACAAGGTTTGTGAGGTAAAAATCCTAAAACAGATAACTCGGGACTATATAATAGGCAGCCCAACTCTATCAGCCCAACAGTATGGGCAGCAGAGAATCATACGAGAGCTATTTGAAACGCTGACTACCGGCTCCAACGGTCAAACTGGCTACCCCGATTTTTTGCCTGTCAGGCTCAGGTATTTACGACCAATGGCGGGCACTAGCCCAGCACGGTTTGTTTGCGACTGCATTGCAAGCCTTTCCGAGTCTGAAGCCATAGCACTTCATTCTCGGCTAACCGGTGCGATTACCGGCTCCGTTCTTGATCCAATTGTAAGGTAGCACTGCATTCATTGCGGACCTGACTTTAAACCCATTACAGGCACCAGCAAGCGGCAGCCCCTAAGGTATGTTCTGTAGCTTGGCATCCCCAAGTCTGTAGCAGTAGCGACTATTCAGTCATCCAGCACGCTGGTCTACCTCATGTTTGTCACAAGCTGAGATTGACAGCAGACCCGGTAATCCTCCCCTTTTTAACGGGGCTTTTTGGTAGAATTCACGCGGCCATTTTCAGTTTCTGTGCGGGTGTCATTCCGCCGATGCCCATATTGGGTCGCTCGTTGTTATAGCTCCACAACCATTGTGTGGCGAACGCCTGCGCCTCTTCAATACTCTCGATGATGTATTGGTCAAGCCATTCGTGTCGTACTGTCCGGTTGTAGCGCTCGACATAAGCGTTCTGCTGCGGTTTTCCAGGCTGGATGTAATTCAGCGCAATGCCCTGATTTTCAGCCCAGTCCATAAGCCTTCCACTGACATATTCCGGGCCATTATCAACACGTATTGCCAGCGGTTTGCCGCGCCACTCAATGATCTGGTTAAGGCTGCGAATGACACGCTCTGCAGGTAGCGAGAAATCAACCTCAATGCCAAGCCCCTCACGGTTAAAGTCATCCAGAACATTCAAAAGCCGAAACTGCCGGCCATCGGCCAGCCGATCCGCCATAAAGTCCATGGACCAGACCATGTTCGGCGCTGTCGGGACATTGAGTGTATCAGGTTTTTCCCGTTTCAGCCGCCGGCGTGGCTTGATCCTGAGGTTCAGCTCAAGCGCACGGTATATACGATAAACACGCTTATGGTTCCAGCGCCATCCCTGCACGTTCCGCAGATAGAGAAAACAAAGGCCAAAGCCCCAGTTCTTCTTTGCCTGCGTCAAGCCGGTCAGAAGGTCGGCGATCTGTTCATTCTCATCATTGCGTTTGCCTTTGTATCGGTAGCAGGTTTCGCTAACATCAAACGTTCGGCAGGCAAGTGCTATGCTTACCCCACGTATCGCCACGGCTTGCGCGGCCACCTCCCGGCGTTGAGATGGCCGCGTCATTTTTTTTCCAAAGCCTCTTTCAGCAGTTCAGTCTGCATGCTCATCTCTGCATACATCTTTTTCAGACGGCGGTTTTCGTCTTCCAGCGCCTTCATCTGGCTGATCATCGACGCATCCATGCCGCCATATTTGGCCCGCCATTTGTAAAAACTCGCGGAACTCATCCCGTGCTCACGGCAAAGTTCAGGCACAGGAACGCCACCTTCTGCTTGGCGCAAGATGCCAATAATCTGTGCTTCGCTAAATCTCGTCTTTTTCATCAAAATCTCCTCAGTCATAAAACCTGAGAAAATTCTACTTTTAAAGCCAATTATTTTTAGGGGGGATTACCACCCCTTGACTGCGTCCATGTACCCAAATACGGTACATGGACCGCACAAAGGGAGTCCAAATGGTCAACCTGCCTGATCTCATCACCCCGGAAGAACTTGCCGCCCATGCGGGCTGGTCGCCGCGCCGGATCCGCCAGATCGCGCGCGACCTTGGACAATGCCGCGTTGTCGGCAATAAGATGCTGCTGTCGCAGCAAGACGTAGACGCGATCATGGAGGCAACGCGACCATGTCCCTCAAGCTCCACCTCAGAGGCGACATCTGGCACTACAGGGGCAGCGTTGCCGGTCGGCGGCTACGCGGATCTACAGGCACGTCTGACAAAGCTACAGCGCAAAGAATCGCAGCCGAGCGCGAAGCGGAAGCGTGGAAAGGTCATCTCGATGGACCAGCGGCCGTCCTGACCTTCGCTCAGGCCGCGAACCTTTACCTCGATGCGGGCAAGCCGCACCGCTTCATCGACAAGATCGCCGCCCACTGGCGCGACACGCGCGTCAAGGACATCACCGCCGGCGCCATCCGCCAATCCTCCATCATTCTCTATCCCAACGCATCGGCGGCCACCAGAAACCGGCATGTGATCGTGCCAACCCAGGCCATCATCAACCATGCCGCCGAACTGGAGCTTTGCCAGCATATCCGCGTGAAGCGCTTTCCCGTTACCCGCAAGGAAAAGAAGCCGGCGGACTGGGATTGGATTGCCGCCTTCATGGGATCCGCCAATCCCCACCTTGGCGCGCTGGCCTGTTTCATGTTCCTGACAGGCGCGCGCATATCAGAAGCGCTCGCCGTCACCTGGGCAGACATTGACCTCACTGAGCGCAGAGTCCTGATCCGGCAGACAAAGGTCGGCGCCGAGCGCCGCCCGCACCTGCCGCCCGTTCTCGTGGCCGCCATCGCCAACATCGAAAGCAACCGGGAGCGTTCAGCGAAGGTATTCAAATATTCGTCGCGCCACACCGTCAAGCCGCAATGGCGCAAGGCCTGCACCCGAGCAGGCATCGAAGACCTGACATTCCACGCCTGCCGTCACGGCTTCGCGACAGCACTCCTACATGCCGGCGTCGACCCGGTCACAGTCGCCAAGCTCGGCGGCTGGGCAACGCCCGAACACGTCTTCCGCACCTACGGCCACGCCATGGACGACGACACCCTCACAGAGCGCATCGTTGGCACAAATTTGACACAAGAAGCTGACAACAAGACAAAAATAAAAGCGATATCAAAATGATACCGCTTTTTCGCTCATCCCTCGTTGGGGAGAGGTGTCCCGCCATCGCTGATACGGGAGCATCGAAAAAATAGCAAGTGGAAAATCGCGTGACCACCGCGCGAAGGCGGCATGTCACTGCAATAGCTTCCATAAAATAACGACATTGCTTTGAAACGCAGGTTTTGTTTTATGCCATAAGCAAGATTACTGAACCCTGCATATTATGCGAAACGGCAGATGCAGGCTGTTTGCAAGTCGGTTGTTTTTTTTACAAAGTCAGTGAAAAAAGGCTCTTCAATGAAAGTCTTCCTGATTAATCTGGAACAAAGCCACCACCGGCTTGAACAGATGAGTCGTGCCTTTTCCAAACAGGGTATCGCCTTCGAACGTTTCGTCGCCACTGATGCCAGAGCGATGACTGCCAAACAAATTGCAGATGTGACTGTTTCTGACCGTGAAATGCAGCGCCCGCTCCTGCCCTCGGAAGTGGGGTGTTTCTTAAGCCACCGGGGTATTTGGGAGACAGGTGTGAACCGCAACCTCAACTGGGTTGCCGTTTTTGAAGATGACGTCCACCTTGCCGATCATGCCAGCACGGTTCTGAATTCGGTGAATGACTGGCTACCGCCAGATGCCGATATCATCAAGCTGGAAACCGTTTTCAAGAAGGTCGCTGTTTCAAAGCATTTCCACCAGATCAGACCGGGGATCATACTTCGCCACCTTCACAGCGATCACTGGGGAACAGGTGGCTACATTGTCACACGCGCTGGCATGAAGAAGCTGCTGGCTGAAAGCGCCCGCATCGGCATGGCCGTCGATACGTTCATGTTCACACCCGGAGCGGTGGCTAATCTTTCACTCACGATCTACCAGTTAGAACCTGCACTCTGCGTTCAGGATCAGTGCCTGCCGGAAAGTGATCCCAGGCGAACAGAGATTGTCTCGGAAATCACCGCCGAAAAAGCTCAGGCAAACCGCCGGGTGCCGCCAAAGAACCTCAAGGCTCTGGGTTTTAGCACTTACCTCCGGCAAAAACTGAAGCGTCGCACCGGCAAAATGCTTGCCCCTTTCATCCACTGGCTGAAAGGCAACACGCGCCGGACGATTGATTTCCGGTAGCGTCGATTCGAAAGGGGAAGAAAGCAGTATTTTTTACCTGTATGCACATTTGCGGCCGGAAAAAGACCATGACCCCAATGCGGGCCGCGGGACAACCGAACCTTGCTGAAACGGGCGGCATGACGCCGCCCGTCTCCCGTTGCATTTCCAGGTTTATTCCGGTGCGCCGAGCTCGGTGGCGGTTTCATAGCCGCTCATCTGCCAGGTTTTGATGTCCGATGCGTCCAGATCCTGCTTCATCAGGTCGACAAAGCGGATGTCGCTGTTGTCATAGGTCCGGAAAAAGAAGCGCTTGTTGGCTGTATCGACAGCCGAGGTCCACTGCGTGTAGTCGGAAACAGTGTTGCCGTGCTCGTCCTTTTCCTCCTCGCGCGCAACGCCGCGCGGAATGTCGAAATTGTTGAGGATGTGAAAGGCCTGGAAGATCGCGTCGTTGCCGGTTTTGCTCGGTTCCACGCCATGGGAGTAGATCGCAGCGCGCACGAACCGCGAGGGCGAGGTAAAGTCACCCGGCATGCCGAGCAGGCCCGTGCCCTGACCGAGACCCTGGATCGTGACGTCGCCAAGCTTTTGCGGCGGCACATTGTCGACGCCGAGATTGACGTAGTTCTGCAGATTGGTCATGTGCCAGTCGAATGGCGGATTGTTGGTGAATGTGCCAAGCGGGTTGTCGGTCACCTGCAGCTCCCCGCCGACATATTCGATAACAATCGTCTTGCCAGAAGCGTCGGTCACGACAAAATGGACAGGCAGGACCATGTTGAACTGCTTGAAGACGACCGGGGCAACGACGATATCCGAAAGCGCAGCCTTCACTTCTTCAACCGTCGCGAAGTTGTCGAGGATGTAAGATCCAAGCTGCCAGGACGCCATTGTCTTGTCGGCATTCTGAGGCTCGTAAGGTTGGTATTCGGCAGCCTGGGCAAAATAGAACAGGCCCATCGAAAGGCCCTTTTCGTTCACGCCGTCCACGAGATAGGGCATGCCCATGGGATTGGCGCCGATGTTGGCATATTTGGCATTCCAGCCAAGGCCGTTCTCACCGTCCGGCGTTGCTCCGGTGCGTTCCGTGCCGCGCGGCACCAGAATGACGGAGGCATCAAGATCAATGTTGAACTCCATCGTGCGTGCACGCACAATATCGCCGTCATTCGCCGTCAGCGTAATGCCTGTGCAGGCCTGCGCCACCGAAGCCGACAGAATGGCTAAAATTGTCGCAGCAGCGATGATCCTGCTGCTATTTGAAAAGTAACGCTTCATGAAAGGGGTTTCCTTTGGTGCCACTGTTTTTGATGCAGCTCCGCTCTGCCGCTCAGGGAAACAGACGCCGCCGATGCCGAAACGACCTGCTACACCCTGTCAGCGCGGACGAGGGACGTCCAACGAGGCTGACATTATGAGTAGTCAGGGAAAAGCGAAAGCGTCAACGAACCGGAGAGCGAATTACCAGAATTGGTCTGGCTCAGCCCCGGAGAACCGCGGTCGCGCATGAGGCGCAGATAAGCCGCAAAAGCAGGCCAATACGGCAGGGAAGGTCATTCTAGCACGAGCGAGCGGACGGTGCATCATCCGCCACGCCGGACATAAACCGTCATCTCGCCCTCGACATCAAAGTCAGGCGGCATTGCGAACATTGCCAATCACATCAATCAGATCTGACACGACGCGCTCAACCTGGGCCGGGTCGTCACCTTCGGCCATCACGCGGATCAGCGGCTCAGTACCAGAAGGCCTGATGACCAGACGCCCCTTCCCTTTCAGCTCCGCTTCCGCTGCCGAAATAGCTTTCTTGACGCCTGCATCATCCAGCGGCGTTGCTCCAGGTACAATCCGAACATTACGCAAAAGCTGGGGAACAGGCTCGAACCGGCGGCAAACTTCGCTCACAGGCTTGTCAGCGCGTTTTACCGCGGCAAGGATTTGCAATGCAGCAACGAGCCCATCGCCGGTCGTCCCGAAATCAGACAGCACAATATGGCCTGACTGTTCGCCACCAACATTGAAGCCGTGCTTGCGCATATGCTCGACAACATAACGGTCGCCAACTTTGGTGCGAACAAGTTCAAGATCCATTTCGCCGAGATAGCGTTCGAGGCCGAGATTTGACATCACGGTTGCAACAAGGCCATTTCCTTTCAGGGCCGCGTCTTCCACCATATTCTTGGTGATCACCGCCATCAGCTGGTCGCCATCGATGATCTCGCCTTTCTCGTCAACAATGATGACCCGATCTGCATCGCCATCGAGCGCGATACCGATATCGGCACGCACCTCATGAACTTTCTGCTGCAAGGCCTTCGGGCTGGTTGAGCCGCAATCCTTGTTGATATTCACACCATTGGGCTCTGTGCCAATTGTGACGACATCAGCGCCCAACTCCCACAATGCAGTCGGCGCCGCCTTATAGGCAGCGCCATTGGCGCAATCCACAACCACGCGGAGCCCGTGCAGGGTTACGTCGCGCGGCAAAGTCCGTTTGACAAACTCGATATAGCGATAGATGTCGCCATCAACGCGGCTTGCCCGCCCGATCTCGTTCGGTTTGGCCAGCTGGGCATAAAAATTGTCTCTGTCGATAAGGGTTTCGATCCGGGCCTCGATCTCATCAGACATCTTGTAGCCATCCGGACCGAACAGCTTAATACCGTTATCTGCATAGGGATTGTGAGACGCAGAAATCATGACACCGACGTCAGCGCGCAGCGAACGGGTAAGCATGGCAACCGCCGGTGTCGGGATCGGCCCCAGCAGGTAGACATTCATACCAGCAGCCGTAAATCCGGCGACCAGCGCGTTTTCGATCATATAGCCGGAAAGGCGTGTATCCTTTCCAATCACGACACGATGCGCATGGTCGTCGCGACGGAAAATCGTGCCAACCGCAACACCGACGCGCATCGCCAGATCAGGTGTCATCGGGAAAATATTGGACTGGCCACGAATACCATCGGTTCCGAAATATTTGCGCGTCATAAGTTCTCAATCCTTCTCCACGCCGTCTGCAAAACGGCGTTTCAGATTTTTGTTCATGGGGCAGAAAGAAATGACCTTCCGGCCCTGCCTTTTCTCAATAAGGCACCAATTGGCAGAAAACAGGCACTTTCGCACGTAAATTTAAGTCAATAACGCTAATATGGCGTTACCGGCGATGCTTAGATTCAATAGGTAAAAGCGTCCTTTGTGCACCCGAACGGATGCATGGCGCTCTATCTGCGGGGCGAAACACAGTCACAAAAAAGGCTACCGGTAAACGGCAGCCTCTTTCAATACGTAAACGCTTAAGCCCGAAATCAGGGTGTCTGCGGCTCTCCATCATCACCCTTCTTGGCGTCAGAATCCTCAGATTTTTCGCCAGAATCCGTCGGCGCTGCCTTCTTCGGCCCCATGGATGGAACCGCCGAGCCGCGTGAGGGCGGCGTATCATCGCCAAGATCGCGCGATGGCTTCTCGCCTTGCATGATTGCTTTGATTTCGTCACCGGAAAGCGTCTCATATTCGAGAAGGCCTTCGGCAATGGCAACAAAACCGTCATGGTTGTCCTTCAGGATATTGGTCGCCTCGATATAGGCTTCATCAATCAGGCGCCGCACTTCGGAGTCGATTTTCTGAGCGGTCGATTCGGAGACGGTCTTGCTCTGCGACACCGAATGGCCAAGGAAGACTTCCTGCTGGTTTTCACCATAGGAAACCTGACCGAGCTCATCCGAAAAGCCCCACTGGGTCACCATCGCACGGGCAAGCTTTGTCGCCTGCTCGATATCAGATGACGCACCGGACGTAATGTTATCCTTGCCGAAAGTGATTTCTTCGGCAACACGACCCCCCATCATGATGGCCAGACGGGAAACCATCCACTTGTAGCTCATCGAATAGCGATCGCCTTCCGGCAACTGCATGACCATGCCAAGCGCACGCCCACGCGGAATAATCGTCGCCTTGTGAACAGGATCCGCAACCGGAACTTTCAGAGCGACAATCGCGTGTCCGGCCTCATGATAAGCAGTAAGCTTCTTCTCTGCCTCGGTCATTGCAGAAGACCGCCGCTCAGCGCCCATCATGATCTTGTCCTTGGCGTCCTCGAACTCCTGCATTGTGACAAGGCGCTTGTTGCGCCGTGCCGCCATCAGAGCAGCTTCGTTCACGAGATTCATCAGGTCAGCACCGGAGAAGCCGGGGGTACCACGGGCAACGACCTTGAGGTCGACATTCGGAGCCAGCGGGGTGTTGCGCGCATGGACCTTCAGAATCCGCTCGCGACCGACAATATCCGGGTTCGGCACAACAACCTGACGGTCGAAACGGCCGGGACGCAGCAGAGCCGGGTCCAGAACATCGGGGCGGTTGGTGGCGGCGATCAGGATCACGCCTTCATTGGCCTCGAAGCCGTCCATCTCGACCAGCAACTGGTTCAGAGTCTGCTCACGTTCGTCATTGCCGCCGCCAAGACCGGCACCGCGATGACGGCCAACCGCATCGATCTCGTCAATGAAGATAATGCAGGGGGCATTCTTCTTTGCCTGCTCAAACATGTCGCGGACACGCGACGCACCGACACCGACAAACATTTCAACGAAGTCGGAACCGGAGATCGTGAAGAACGGTACATTGGCTTCCCCCGCAACAGACCGGGCCAGAAGCGTCTTACCGGTACCGGGCGGGCCGACCAGCAGAACGCCGCGCGGAATACGGCCACCGAGACGCTGAAACTTCTGCGGGTCGCGCAGAAATTCAACAATTTCTTCAAGGTCCTGCTTGGCTTCGTCCACGCCGGCCACATCGTCAAATGTCACCCGGCCATGTGCCTCGGTCAGAAGCTTAGCCTTCGACTTGCCAAAGCCCATGGCGCCGCGGGAACCACCCTGCATCTGGCGCATGAAGAACAACCAGACGCCAAGGATCAGAAGCATTGGCAGAAGCGTTCCGACATAGCTCAGAATGCCGCCCGAGCCGGTATCGACCGGCTTTGCCGTCACATCGACACTATTGGTCTCCAGCTTATTGAGAAGCGAGTCATCAATGACCGGGGCGTAGGTATGGAAATTTTGACCATTCGACGAGTACGTCCCGGTTATGTCATTGCCGGTAATGGTCACACTTCTGACCTTGCCGGAGTCGACATCACTGACGAACTGCGAATAAGCCACCTGGCTGGCACCATCATGCGAAGGTGCCGACTGGAACATGCTAAACAGCGCGACCAGTAGAAGCGCGATGATAGCCCACAGTGCTATATTGCGTAGGTTTGGGTTCATTAAACTCCCCGAATTCTCATGGACGGCACTGTCAGGCCGCTTATTTGCCCTCTAACATAGGGTTGGCAACATGTCTTGCCAAGACGAGGGACCATCAAGAATCTTTTTCATTTGGCAAATGCACAAAAGATCGATCCGGATATGGCACACGATTGAAACCGGCTGCAACACTGCGTGCCAGTTTCAGGTCAAACAACGGCAAAAACAGGTCAAACGGCGCAAGAAATGGTGTAATCTCTGTTTCTGCGGCAGCAACATCATTGTTGATAACAGGAAAGACCTTCTGTGACGTCTTGCGGATCCCTGGTGGCAAATCAGAGCAAACTGGTTTCTCTATGTCTGCCGACTTGCAAACCGTGCTTGCCGGTCTCACTGCCAGCGTGATGCCAGACCGGTTTTCAATTCGAAAACGGTGATCCCAGAGGCCTGTCTCACCGGCTGCGATTTCACATTCAGGCACATCCCGCGCTTCACGCAGAATGAAGAGATGATCCCCGCGCCTATCCAGAAGACAACGCCCACCTGTCATGCGGGCCTTGTGGCCATCTTTTAAAAAAAGCATGGCACGAGCAAGCACATCGCCGCCGGGACCATAAGGCCTGCCACCGATGACAGCCAGAAGCGTGCTCAACAGGTAGCGCCCGGCCTCAGGCGTATCGAGCAAAGGCGCAACACTGATTTCTGCGACCACACCCGCGTGGATTTTGCAGCTTTTGACAAAAAGCTCTGCCGCTTGTTCTGAGACATGCGTTCGTCTGAGACCGGCTGCTTCTGCGCGTTCGGCAAGCATACGCCTCTCGCTGCTGTCAATAAGCCGGTTGCGGACACGTACACGCTCATAATGCGCGTCGCTGTTGCTCGGATCATCGACCCAGCGAATGCGCCTCAACCGCAGAAATTGACGTATCGGCTCCCGTTCAACAGAAAGAAACGGTCGGGCAACCCAGTGCCTTGCTGCCACGAGCGTTGAGGATGCCATACCGGAAGCTGGCAAAGCCGCATCGCTGGACTTACGCTGTTGCCGCATGAAAAGCGTTTCGGCCTGATCGTTAAGCGTATGCGCGACAACGATCACATCAGCGCGAATGGTTTCTGCATACCTGGCGAGCATCTGGTATCGCGCATGACGCGCCTCTGCCATCACGCCGGTTGAAGGCTTTTCGTCATCCCAGCTGAGGATCTCATGAGGCACAGAAAGACGGGCGCTAAGCGCAGCCACACCTTCAGCCTCCTCCGCAGAAGCCAACCGGAGCCGATGATCGACGGTAACGGCTGCAAGTCGGACATCCGTGCGCGCGCAGGTCTCAACAGCTTCGCAAAGTGCAACCAGCATCCCGACCGAGTCGCTCCCGCCGGAGACAGCAACAAGAACAAGACAGTCCGGCTTCAGCGATGAAATGAAACTATGTGCGGCGTCAGTGGGATCAGAGCCGATCCCGCTTTCAGCCGGACCGTCTGTCAGCATCCCAGATCAGACATTTCTGACTTGGCTTTACTCAGAACGGCCTGACTGGCCTCAGGATACCGCACGGGAACCTCGGAGAAGGTTGCGCAGGCAGCGTCCCTGTTATCAAGCCCAGCCAAAGACTGTCCAAGTTTCAGCAGCATTTCAGGCGCCTTGTCGGATTCACCATAGGCCTTGTAGGCGTTTAGAAAAGTGCGGGCCGCGTCATTATACTTCTGCTGTGCCAGCATCGACTCACCCAACCAGAAACTGGCATCGGGAATCAGCGGACTTTCCGGATAAGACAGAACGAATTCTCCGAAAGCCTGTTCGGCCTGAGGATAGTCTCCTGAAAGGATCAGGTCATAGGCAGTTTTATAAAACTGTGCGTCATCACCACTGCCTTCAGCTGCCGTGGGAAGCGTCGAAGAAGGTGATGATGCAGTGTTACCTGCCGACCCCGATGAGGCAGTCCTATCTGAGCTGCTCTGATTGCTGTCCACACTACCGGATTGCGTGTTGGCGGATTGCGTGCTGGCGGACGACGCGTTTCCACTCTGCGTCGAGCCGGATGTTGAAGCACCGCTTTCAATATCCTGAAGACGGAACTCCATATCCTCCTGCATCTTCCGCAGTTTTTCTTCCATCTGGAGCATCTGGAAATTGAGGTCTTCAATCTTACCTGTCAGATCACGCACCTGTTCTTCAAGCTGCATGACCCGCATCGAGGAATCGGTGCCCTGAACCTGCACAGCCTGATTGCCGCCATTCTGGTTGCCCTTGCCGGGAAACAGAGAAAAACCCTGCGCGTATGCAGCGGGCTGAACGCTGACCATAGCAAAGCCTGTCAAAAGGCATAAAACAGCTTTTTTCATAGCAAATGTTCCAATCCGCAATATCACGTGACGTATTTCTGGACCGCGTAGCCAGACTTTCTGTCCTTATTTAGGACAAAACCCGGACATCTTCATCACAAGATACAAAAAAACCGGCACGAATGCCGGTTTTCTGAAAAATTCAAGTCGGCAGGTCTCAGCTTCCAGCCCCACCCTGCAGGACCGTGACAGTCCGGCGGTTCTGCGACCAGCAACTGATATTGTCGCAGGTCGCGACAGGACGCTCTTTCCCATAGGAAATCGTGCTGATGCGTGATGCGGGAACACCACGTGAGACGAGATAGTTCTTGGTTGCGGTGGCACGGCGCGCACCAAGCGCCAGGTTATACTCGCGCGTCCCGCGCTCATCGGCATGGCCTTCGATACGGATGCCGTAGTTCGGATACCGCATCAGCCACTGCGCCTGCTTGTCGAGCGTCTTCGCAGCAATCGGTGTTATCGCGGAAGAATCGGTTTCAAAGTAGACGGTATCACCGACGTTCAGGTCAAAATCCTGGGCGCTACCCGGTGAAGCAATACCACCATTGGCACCGGCAGCCTGAGCACCACTGCCCGGCAATTGCTGATCACCGCGCGAGGCACAACCTGCAAGCCCCAGCGCCATAACCGCGCAAAGCGCGACAATGGCGGGCTTCATTGCGTTCTTTTTCGACAGGGTTTGTGCCCCGGACATGGCTCGGCGCATCGCCGCTCTCCTTCATGCGTTTAAAACTCTTCCGACCTAACAAACGACGCCCACTCATCAAAAGAACTCGTTTAAATGTCGGCAATCATCAATCTCTTGCAGCGCTTTTTACGGTTGCCCGGCGCACAATCCGGGTTCCCCCTCAAGCAGGACAGGTCATCGACCGCCCGGCAGACCTCGAAGGGACAACTGGTCTGTCATTTGCGATACCATAGCATCGTTAACCTGTAACAAACAAACTTCGTTAACATCTGGTAAAAAACGGTCCGCAGGCAAAGCTTGCTGAACGGACCGCCCCCTTCCTCCATCAGTTCAGAAGCGGCGACCAGGCCGGATCTGAAGCATAGTTCGGTGTCGGCACTTTCTGCTCGTTATAACCGGACAGATCGATTGAATAGAGATGCGGACCGCCCTCACCGGCATTCTGTCGGAAGAACATAATAACCCGGCCGTTTGGCGCCCATGTCGGCCCTTCATTATGGAAGCCTGTCGTGAGAATCCGCTCACCGCTGCCATCAGGTTTCATCACACCGATCGAGAATTTTCCACCGGATTGCTTGGTGAATGCGATCAGGTCACCACGCGGAGACCAGACAGGGGTCGAATAGCTGCCGTCACCGAAGGAAATGCGGTGCTGGTTGGAACCGTCTGCGTTCATGACATAAAGCTGCTGACGGCCGCCACGGTCACTTTCAAACACAATCTGCTGACCATCAGGCGCATATGATGGCGAGGTATCGATGGCATTCGAACTTGTCAGCCGCGTTGTCGCGCGGGTCCGCAGATCCATCGTATAGATATTGGCATTGCCATCCTGCTGGAGGCTCATGATAATGCGCTGGCCGTCTGGCGAGAAACGCGGTGCAAACGTCATACCGGGAAAATTACCGACAACCTCACGCTGACCTGTGTCGACCTGCCAGAGGTAAACACGGGGCTGGCCGGTCTCGTAGGACATGTAGGCCACCTCTTGCTGTGTCGGTGAAAAACGAGGCGTCAGAACCATATACTGCCCGTTGGTCAGCATGCGGACATTATGGCCGTCCTGATCCATGATCGCCAGCTGGCGCTTTCTGTCGGTCTTGGGACCGGATTCAGAAACAAACACAATCTGGCTGTCGAAGTAACCGTCCTCACCCGTCAGCGCCTTGTAGATTGCATCAGCAATGATGTGCGAAACGCGGCGCCACTTGTCCGGCTGCGTATAAAACTGCTGGCCAATGATCTGCTGCCCTGCATAGGTATCCCAGAGCCTGAACTGAACGTTTAGACGGCCATCGGCCTCCTGCGTGACGCGCCCAACGACGAGCGCCTCGGCATTCAGAAGCCGCCAGTCCTCAAAGCGTGGCATATCATCGGGGTTGGCGATATTCTGGATAAACGCAGACTTGTCGATCGGCTTGAAAAGACCGGAACGTTTCAGGTCTGCTGCGACCACATCTGATATCTGAATTCCCAACCCGTCATCGGAGACAAAATCGGTAATCGCAATCGGCAATGGCTGGACATTGCCCTGCGAAACATCGATCTCCACCAGAGCATTTGCGGGCGCCACAAACAGCAGAGACAGCCCTGCATAGGTGACAGAAAGGAACATTAGACAGCGTTTTAGCATGATCGGACTTGCCTTTCAGCGATTCTGCCGGTTGCTGCGATTGATAGAGCGCACCCCAGCGGTTCCGGATTATTCAGTTATAACATCTGACTTGGATCAAAGTTCACGATGACTTCTCTCCAGGCTTCATATTTTTCAGGCGGAAGATTGACGAATGGTGATGCTTTCAGCACGGCACGGCGCGCGCCACCGGCCAGAATGTTGCGGGCGCTTTCGCTTCCACCCGTCGCGGTGACTTCCGGTTGCCCGATAATAGCCCCGGAAGGATCGAGACGAATATGAATACGGATCCGAACGCCTTCCGCGCCATCGAGCCCGGCAAGGATCGACCAGTTGCGCTGGATCTGCCCGCGAAGGGCATCCAGTTCACTTTGAGATAACTGGGCAGCACTTGTCGAAGTCTGCGTGCCAAGTGAGGCTTCCGCCTGAGAGCGCGCGGCACCACCGCCCTGACTGTCTGCCCTGTTCAAAAGTGCAGAGATTTCATCGACGTTGAAATTATCACTGCTTTCGCTCGTCGTTGATGCAGTCGTCTGCGTATCTGTATCAGGCTTCGGCGGCTGCTCGGCAACCTGTTGCTGCGGCCGTCTTTCAGGAAGCGGCGCCTGGTCCGGAAAGACGAGTTCTTGCGGCGGCTCTTGGGCTTCCGGTTCGTTCTCCGCGACCTGCGGTTCCGGCGTTGGTGCCGGCGCAGGTTCAGGGGTCTCTACAGCTTCAGGAGCAGGCGCCGGTTTCGGTTCTGGTTCCGGGGTTGGCTCCGGCTCCGGTGCAGCCGCAGCTTCAGGCTCCGGCTGAGGCGCAGGCTCGGGAACCGGCGGCGGAGCACTTTCTTCCGGCGCAACCTCATTCTGAACGCTCTCCGAGGGCTTCGGCGGAGCGGCGGCTTCCTGCTCCACATCGGAAGCCTCGGCATTTTCCTGCGTGTCCAGATCGATATCGTTATTGCCGACATTTGTGGCGTCGGCCACTTCATCGGGACGCTTGGTTGGCACCGGTGCGGGCTGATCCGTCAGTTCGGCACTGTCATCGCCCTGCTGAACTTGCGTCACGTCCTGAACCGGTATGAGGGTAACCGGCAACGCCTCGACATCTGCAACCTCGAATGAGGCAGGTGCGCCAAGCAGAAACACTGCCCAGCCAAGGACCAGACAGTGCAGAACAAATGAAATGGCGAGGCTGCGCTTCATGGCGGCTAATCAGCTATCCTGTTCCTGTAGTGTCACAAGCCCGATATTATTAAAGCCCGCAGACGAAATACGTGCCATCACCTTCATGACCGTGCCATAACCGGCATTGGCATCGCCGCGCACATAAATGCGCTCGCTGTATCCCGTTGTCGCAATTGCTTCGAGCTTTGGAACCACTTCATCAATGCCGATTTCGCTTTCCTGCAGGAATATCTTTCCGTCAGGCGTCACCGAAATCGTGATCGGCTGCGTATCGGAATTCATCGCCTGTGCCTGTGTCTCAGGTAGATCGATCGGTACGCCAACTGTCATCATTGGTGCAGCCACCATAAAGATGATCAGCAACACCAGCATGACGTCGACGAGTGGTGTGACATTGATTTCACTGACCGGAGCGCGATGGCCGCGGCGGCGCCCACGCCGTCCGCCGCCTGATCCGCCCGATCCCATGGACATTCCCATATCGTTGATCTCCTTTGGTTTCAGGCGTTACTCGGCAGCCGGACGGGACTGCATTTTCTCATCGATCTGCCGTGACAGGATCGCGGAGAACTCGTCTGCAAAGCCTTCCATGCGGGCAGAAAGCTTGCCGGCATCAGCGGAGAACTTGTTATAGGCAATCACCGCGGGGATAGCCGCAACCAGACCGATCGCCGTCGCCAGAAGCGCTTCGGCAATACCCGGCGCGACAACCGCCAGATTGGTCGATTTCGAACCCGCAATGGCCTGAAACGACGTCATGATACCCACAACGGTACCGAAAAGGCCGATGAATGGCGCTGCTGAACCGACACTGGCCAGAAAGCCCAACCGGGCCTCAAGCGCATCGGATTCGCGCTGGATCGCAACATCCATGGCCTTATCGACGCGCATTTGCAGGCCGACCGGCGTGCGTGCCCCGCGCTCGAATGATTTCTTCCATTCGCGCATGGCGGAAACAAAAATTGCAGCCATGCCGGAGGTCTTCCGTTCCGAAAGTGTACTGTAGAGCTTTTCCAGCGATGTGCCGGACCAGAAAGCATCTTCAAACTGGTTATAGGCGCGACGCTCTTTGTTATAGGCGATGATCTTTTCGATCACGATTGCCCAGGTCCAGACTGAAGCTGCGATCAGCCCCAGCATGACGAGTTTGACAATCAGACCGGCCTGCCAAAAAAGCGCCAGAAGGCCGACATCGGTATGTGCTGCTTCCAACCCAAGCTGTTCCATGTGACGCGTGTCCTTGAATATATGAGCCCGGCGCACCGGGCAGTACAGATTAGAGTCGCCTGCAAGACGCGGTTTGAACTTCCGGTGTGCTTGGAAACATCATTTATCGCCTTCCTCTAACACAAACGTGGTGAAAGGTTGGCATTCATGCCCAATAAACCTGAAAACGCATTAAACACAGACGTAGTTAACGCCCGGTTACTTCCAGCCCGCCCCCCGGCACGAAAACCTGTGATTTTCAGGGCAAGGAAGGTGGAGAACCGAATTGCGGCGCAATTCCTTCACATAATATTCAAGTTTTATCAAGCCCGCCGCTTTGCAGCGTCTTGGCCAGATCATCGGGCATACGGCGCGCCCGGCCCGCCTTGTTGATAATCACGACTGTCACTGTTGCTGTGGTTAGAAGCGTATCATGAGCATAAATCGCCTGCTCAAGGATAAGGCGTACACCGGTCGCCTTCTTTGTCCGGGTCGTGATCAGCAGTATATCATCCATGCGCGCGGGACGGATGAACTTCAGATCCATATGATGAACCGCGAAGGCAAGACCCTCTTCATCATAATCATGTAGCGCACCCTGCTCAACGCCGAGGCATCGCAGATAGTCCGTCCGCCCGCGTTCAAAGAAGTGCAGATACCGCGCGTGATAGACGATGCCGGAAAAATCGGTATCTTCATAATAAATGCGTTGACGCAGGCGGTGCTCACCCCCTTCAAGCCAGCCGCTCAACGGCACCGCTTCAAAATCGATATTGCTGCTCGAACCCATGGCACACCTCACTGTCGTGTATCAGATCGCTTCATACGCCACGCCCGGAATGCTCCGCAAGCGCTCCATTGAGGCGCACGGGGCAAAGCTGCAAGAGGCGTACAGGTTATGGCAAAGGGCGCTTGTGTAACAATTTCATCGCATTTATGTCATACTGAATTCAATACAAACTGAATCCTGAGTTTTCTTTAGAACTGATCGGAGAGACGCCAATGAAAATCGCGGTTATGGGCGGAGACGGATTTGTCGGTTGGCCGACATCCCTGCATCTTTCGGATGCCGGACACGATGTCCACATCATCGATAATCTTTCGCGCCGCTGGATCGATACCGAGCTTGGCGTTCAGTCGCTGACACCGATGGATTCCATCCAGGAACGTACACGTATCTGGCAGGCCGAAACCGGTCGCCGCATTCATTTTCATCTGATCGATCTGGCAAAGGATTACGAGATCCTGAAGCAGTGGCTGGCGGATGAGCGGCCGGATGCGATTATCCATTTCGCTGAACAGCGTGCAGCCCCCTACTCAATGAAGTCGGACCGGCACAAAAACTACACGGTCGATAACAACGTAAGTGCTACGCACAATCTGCTGAACGCAATCGTTGAAGTTGGCCTTGATTCTCACATCGTTCACCTCGGCACGATGGGTGTTTACGGTTATTCCACGGTTGGCGCTGCCATCCCGGAAGGGTACCTGCCAGTCGACATCACAGCGGTCACGGGCGAGAAGGTATCGCAGGAGATCCTGTACCCGGCCAATCCCGGCTCGATCTATCATATGACGAAGTGCCTCGATCAGCTTCTTTTTGCCTTTTATGCCAAGAATGACGGTTTGCGGATCACCGACCTGCATCAGGGCATTGTCTGGGGCACACATACAGAACAGACCAAGCGTCACCCGCAGCTTATCAACCGCTTCGATTATGATGGTGACTACGGCACAGTACTGAACCGCTTCCTTATACAGGCTGCAATCGGCTATCCGCTGACTGTCCATGGTGTTGGTGGCCAGACGCGTGCCTTTATTCACATTCAGGATTCTGTTCGGTGCATCGAGCTGGCGCTTAAAAACCCGCCGGAACGTAATTCGCGCGTCGAAATCTTCAATCAGATGACGGAAACCCACCGGGTCCGTGATCTGGCAAAAATGATTTCTGAAATGAGCGGAACTGAAATCGCCTGGTTGCCCAACCCACGCAAGGAAGCACCGGAAAACGAGCTGATCGTGAAAAACGACAAGTTCATCGCCCTCGGCCTCGACCCGATCACGCTGAAAGAAGGCCTTCTGGAAGAGATCGTGGAAATTGCCAAAAAGTATGCTTACCGCGTCGACCGCAGCCGTGTTCCGGCCGTTTCGGCCTGGACAAAGGATATCGCATCGACGATCAATCGCGATCCCGAAGGCAAATCACTGAAATCGGTTTCCTGAAAATATGGCTGAGATACAGAATGAAAGCCTTCGCCGCTCGGCGGAGGCAAACTCTCCTTTTGCGTTCGTCACGCTTGTCACCAACAATGACTATGCCATGGGCGCGCTGGCACTGGCGCGCTCCATCTTTCTGACCGGCACGCCTGCCGATGTTGTCGTGCTTTATACCGGTGGCACACCGGATGCTGCGCTGAAACCACTGGAAGAGATCGGTTGCCGGCTGATTGCCGCAGATCATCTTCCAACATCTGACGCATTCAACGCGCGCCATGCACGCAAGGAGATTCATGGCAACGCCCCGTTCACCAAGGGCCGCAAGCCGGAATTTCACACGCCGCTCGACAATTTCTGCAAGCTGCGCCTCTGGCAGCTGGTGGAATACAGCGCAACAGTCTTCATTGATGCTGATGCACTGGTCCTGCAGAATATCGATAAACTGTTTTTCTATCCGGAATTTTCAGCCGCCCCGAATGTTTATGAAACGATCGCGGACTTTCACCGGCTGAACTCCGGGGTTTTTGTCGCGCGGCCGTCAGAAGCAACATTCGAAGCGATGCTGGAAGCGCTGGACGCAACGGACGCCTTCTGGCGGCGCACCGACCAGACCTTTCTTCAGGCGTTTTTCCCGGACTGGCACGGCCTGCCGGTCTTCATGAATATGCTGCAATATGTCTGGTTCAACCTGCCGGAACTCTGGCGCTGGGATGAAATTGGCGTGCTGCACTACCAGTATGAAAAACCGTGGGAAGAAGAGAATCCACGCGCAGAGCAGTTGAAGCCCTTGATCGACCTTTGGTGGGCCTATTTCGATGGTGATGCCATTCCCGACGTAACAACGCTTGAGAACCCAGCCGAAGCAAAATGAAGCACGTCCTTGTGAGCGGCGGCACAGGTTTGGTCGGCCGTTATATTGTCGAAGAATGTCTGGCTGCCGGTTTCAGCGTCACCGTCGCAGGGCGCACACGTCCTGCGGAGGATCTGTTTTACAGCAAAGTCGGTTTCAGACCGCTGACACTTGATCCGGACCGCGATCAGACCGCGATTTTCGATGGCATCGATATTTTTGTCCACGCCGCTTTTCAGCATGTTTCAGGGCGCTATCGCGGTGGCGAAGGCGATGACCCGGAAGGCTTCATCCGGCAAAACCGCGATGGCACAATCGCTCTCTTCAGGGCCGCCAGACGTGCGGGTATCAATCGTGCCGTCTTTCTGTCCAGCCGCGCCGTCTATGATGGCTATCCAGCTGGCACGGAACTGTCCGAAAGCATGACGCCAGAGCCGGAAAGTCTTTATGGCAAAGTCAAATGGGAGGCCGAACAGGCCATCGCCGAACTTGCCGCGCCGGGCTTTGTCCCGACCAGCCTGCGTGCGACCGGCGTTTACGGCGACCTGTCGCCGAATAAGTGGCACGATCTGTTTGAGCGTTATATGAAAGGTGAACCGGTTGCAGCACGGGCTGGCAGCGAGGTGCACGGACGCGACCTTGCCCGAGCCGCTCTCACCGTCGCTGCCGCCCCTGTCTATAAGGTCAGCGGAAAAGCCTTCAACGTCTCGGACATCGTCACCGACACGCGCGCAATTTTATCGCCGCTGAAATCTGCTATCGCGGGGTCCCGCCCCCTGCCGGAACGGGGCGATCATGAAGGCGTCAGCGTAATGACCACCGCAAAGCTGAATGCTCTGGGGTGGCGCACCGGTGGCATTCCCCTCTTTGATGCGACACTTGAGGCATTGATTTCCGACTTCCTCGATCGCCGAAGCTAAAAGCTGGAACGTGATTATTGTGCAACCGGGCGACCGCCTTTTCCTTGAGAAGACGGCCTGAAACAACTAGATCTGATAGAAAGTTTCAAAAGCTCAGACTTTTGCTCACAAACCTATATGACCGACAGGATATTTTAATGAGCCGTTTTGATCTTGTGATTTTTGACTGTGATGGCGTTCTGGTCGATTCCGAAATTCTCGCAGCTCAGGTTGAAGCCAAGCTTCTGACCGACGCTGGCTATCCGATTACCGCAGGAGAGATTGGTGAACGCTTCGCTGGCCTGACCTGGCGCGATATTCTGCTGGCAGTCGAGCATGAGGCCTCTATTCCGTTGCAGGCCACGCTTCTGGACCAGTCTCACAGTATTCTTGATGAGCGGATCAAAAAAGAGCTCAAAGCGATTCCCGGTGCTGGTCAGGCCGTCGCCCAGGTGAGCGAACCGCGCTGCATCTGTTCGAACTCCAGTACCGGCCGCCTGAAAATGATGCTGACCAAAGTTGGCCTTTACGACCTATTCGCACCCAACATTTTCTCAGCTGAAGACCTTGGGCCGGATCGCGTGAAGCCCAAACCTGATATCTTCCTGCATGGTGCAGAACAAATGGGCGCCCAGCCGCAAAAGACCATTGTGATTGAGGATTCCGTACACGGTATCACCGGGGCGAAAGCTGCTGGCATGCGGGTGATCGGCTTTA
Source organism: Martelella mediterranea (assembly GCF_004342225.1). Taxonomy (GTDB): domain Bacteria; phylum Pseudomonadota; class Alphaproteobacteria; order Rhizobiales; family Rhizobiaceae; genus Martelella; species Martelella mediterranea_B. The sequence goes on from NZ_SMAR01000019.1 coordinate 35,149, forward strand.
CCGGCGGATCACACACATATCCTTCCCATGCAGACCGCCTTATGGAAGCCGGTGCGGAAACAACCATCAACCGGATGGAAGACCTTCATGCCGTTTTGACCGCCCTGAATGAGTGGTCGGGACTGGTATAAGCTTTCATATAGGAAAAGCAGAAAACACGTAAGCGGCGGTCGATATGGCCGCCGCTTATGTTTTATTTCAGTCTTCGATGCCAACACGAATACGTGCAGTATCACTGACATTGAGCGGGACCGGCAGATTTACAGCCTTGAACAGAAACTGTGTCGTCAGACTATCCGGCGGAAGCGTCACCTGCTGATTGATCACCTTGTCGTAATAGACCTGAGAACCATTAACGACCTCAACCCGGATCGGAAGCGTCAAAGGACCGGCTTTTGCTTTGGGTCCACCGACAACACGCCCGGCAACAGCAATCTTGGCCTCAAGCTGATCACCTGAAGCCGCCGGCGCACAGGTTCGGGCATACTTAACCAGAGATGCCTGGTAAACCAGATTTGCCTGATCTGTGGAGCTGGACGGTGAGAAGACCTGCCGATACGCGTCCTCGTCATCGATAACGGCTGGCGGGCACAGACGCGCCAGAGCCGTCAGATTCATTCCCGGTGTTACCTTCAGTGCCTGACTGGCTTCCGGCTCAGGCGCGGCTTGATCCGACGCACAGCCAGCCAGTCCGAAAACCAGCAGAACTGCGGCAAGACGACGAGATTGGCGCATTGTCACGAGCATTCTTCCTTTTTTCTGCAGCGGCCTTCCCTGAAAATACGGCCTCGGCACTTTCACGAAAAGCTCAGAAATTTTAATCCTCAGAAGCGTTTAAGCAAATTAAAAGAAACAAGAAAAGCCTTTAGCTGCCAGCCTCGCGGGTATCGGGTCTTTTCAAGAGCTTTGGCTTTAGTCTATACCAGCGCCGACAGAAAATTTCGATTGCCTGAAACACGGTTTTCAAGCGCTGTTGCTGACAAGACCTGACATTTTTCAGGAGGCAGGCGGCAGGCGGCGCGCCAAACCCGCAGGCGCATCTGGTGGTGGCAAGCGCAAAAGGGGCTTTCCGTGGATTACATCTCAACGCGGGGCGACGCTCCGGTCCTGAATTTTTCCGACGCCCTTCTGGCCGGACTGGCCGCTGATGGCGGCCTTTACCTTCCGCGCGAATGGCCAGCATTGACGTTCGAAGACATCAGGGCACTGCGTGGAAAACCCTATCAGGAAATCGCCTTCGCCATCCTCAAGCCCTTTATTGGCGGGGAAATTGCCGATGACCGTCTTCGCGGCATGATCGATGATGCCTATGCAACCTTCCGCCACCAAGCAGTCGCCCCGGTTGTGCAGGCAGATTCGAATCGTTTCATTCTGGAGCTGTTTCATGGTTCCACACTGGCATTTAAAGATGTCGCAATGCAGCTTCTTGCCCGTCTGATGGATCACGTTCTGGCGGAGCGCGGCCAGCGCGCCACGATTGTCGGGGCGACTTCCGGCGACACTGGCGGTGCGGCAATCGACGCTTTTGCCGCAAGCACCCGAACCGACATGTTTATCCTGTTTCCGCATGGCAAGGTTTCGCCGGTTCAGCAGCGCCAGATGACGACCGTGGGCGCTGCAAACGTTCACGCACTTGCGATTGAGGGACACTTCGACGACTGTCAGAATCTGGTCAAAGCCATGTTTGCCGACACGAGCTTTCGCAACGAGGTGAAGCTTTCAGGCGTCAACTCGATCAACTGGGCGCGGATCATGGCGCAGGTGGTCTATTATTTCACCTCGGCGGTTTCGCTGGGTGCGCCTGATCGCGAAATCGACTTCACAGTCCCAACAGGGAATTTCGGTGACATTTTTGCAGGCTACGTCGCCAAAAAGATGGGACTACCGATTGGTCGACTGATCATTGCCACCAATGAAAACGACATTCTGGCACGAACGCTTGAAACCGGTCGCTATGAGATGCGCGGTGTGCAGGCCACGACGTCTCCTTCGATGGACATTCAGATTTCATCAAACTTCGAACGACTCCTGTTTGAAGCCAGCGCACGCGACAGCGAATATGTGCGCCGGGCGATGGCCGGCCTGAAGCAGTCGGGTGCTTTCGATATCGAATCTGAAACGCTTAAAACGATCCGCAAGAGCTTTGCCGCGGGACGAACGGATGAAGACGCCGTGGCCTCGGAAATCAAACGAACGCTCGAAGAAACAGGCCTTCTGATCGATCCACACACCGCCGTCGCGCACGCCGTTGCCCGTCAGCACGAGCGGAGCCAAGCCCCCATGGTCGTACTTTCAACAGCGCATCCGGCCAAGTTCCCGGCTGCGGTAAAATCGGCAAGTGGTATTGACCCGGCGCTTCCGGCATGGCTTGCTGGCCTGATGGACAAGGAGGAGCAATTCAGCGTCCTGTCCCCCGATCTGGATATGCTTGAGGCCTTTATTCGCGCCCAGCGCGGATCGGAAAGCTGATAAAAAGACGAAAGCAGGATCGCATGACCGTAGAGTTTACCCGGCTTGGTTCCGGGCTTACCGTTGTCACCCAGAACATGCCGCATATCGAAAGCGTCGCCATGGGAACATGGATCAAATCGGGCGCGCGGAATGAGTTGGAAAACGAACATGGTATTGCCCACCTGCTGGAACACATGGCCTTCAAAGGCACCAAACGGCGCTCAGCCCGCCAGATCGCGGAGGAAATCGAGAACGTCGGTGGTGAGGTCAATGCCGCGACATCGACCGAGACAACGTCGTATTATGCACGTGTTCTGAAGGATCACCTTCCGCTTGCCGTTGATATTCTCGCAGACATTCTGACCAACTCACAGTTCGATGAAGAAGAGCTGGCGCGGGAAAAGAATGTCATCATGCAGGAAATCGGTGCAGCCAGCGATATTCCCGATGATGTGGTGTTCGATAATTTTGCAGGTGCTGCCTATCGTGATCAGACGATCGGACGTCCGATTCTTGGAACGCCTGAAACGGTTATGGCGTTCAGCCCGAATGATATTCGCCGGTATCTGGCCCGCAACTATACGACCGACAGAATTTTCATCGTCGCAACCGGTGCTGTTGATCATGACGCCTTCGTTAAGATGATCGAGGAGAAATTTGCAGGCCTGCCGCAAAAGCCGGAAACACCGCCCCTGATGGAAGCAGCTGACTACACCGGCGGAGAAATGCGCGAAACAAGAACGCTGTCAGATGCTCAGGTGATCCTTGGCTTTGAAGGACCGGCCTATCACGCTCAGGATTTCTACTGTTCGCAGATTCTCGCCAATGTTCTGGGCGGCGGCATGTCATCGCGACTGTTTCAACAGGTCCGCGAGGTACGCGGGCTTTGCTATTCGGTTTACTCGTTTCACTGGGGTTTTTCTGATTCGGGGGTCTTCGCCGTTCACGCAGCAACCGGCGGCGAACAGCTGCCCGAACTGATTCCCGTGGTCATCGATGAGCTTCATCGTGCCGCAGACAGCGTAGACCAGGTGGAAATCGAGCGGGCGCGCGCTCAGATCCGCGCGCAACTCCTGATGGGCCAGGAAAGCGCGGCAGCCCGTGCCGGGCAGATTGCCCGCCAGATCATGCTTTGGGGCAGACCGATCCCCAATGAAGAAATGATGATGCGGATTGAGAACATCACGCCCAAACGCCTGACCGACCTGGCAGGCCGGACGTTTTACGACACGATGCCAACACTCTCAGCCATTGGTCCGCTGGAATATCTGGCACCGCTGGAAGACATTATCGAGAACCTTTCCTTTCACGAACACAAGTCTATAAAGGCTTTGTAAGTGCCGCAACTGACGAGGTTCTCCCGCTGTTGCGGTGGTCGGAGATACCTTGTGTGAAATTGTGGAGGGACGCCGGTGCTTAATGTTGTGCCTATGCCCGGCGCGTTGAAGCGTCGACGCTTTGCTCTCGAATCGGACGAACATATGCTTCGTCTGCCACGCATGTCGGACTTTGAGGACTGGCGTGCTTTGCGTATGCGCGGGCGTTCTTTTCTTCAGCCATGGGAACCGCTGTGGAGTGTCCACGACATGAGTGAGGCGGCATTTCGCAAAAGAGTGGCCCGCCTTAATCGCGAGTATGATTCCGGCACAAGTATCCAATTATTTATTTTTATGCGTAAGCCGGAAATGCTCGTTGGGGGCATAACCATCGGGCTTATAAGGCGCGGCGTGGCACAAATGTGCATGCTGGGTTACTGGATGGGTGAGGAATATGCCGGAAAAGGCCATATGTTTGCCGCACTTGGCCTTGTTATTCCTTTTGTATTCGATGAGTTGAGGTTGCACCGTATTGAAGCGGCCTGTATCCCTTCGAATGATCGCAGCGCATCGCTGCTGAGAAAAGCCGGTTTCACACAGGAGGGGCTGTTGCGCAAATATCTTCGCATAAACGGAGTCTGGCAGGATCATTATATATTCTCCCTGCTGCGCGAAGACTTTGACGCCAACACAAACTGAAAGCTGACAATGCGCCCAAGCCGCCTGCCCGACCGGATCGTCAAGATCGCTTTTCTGCCATTTATATTGATCGTCATGCTGCTGACTACGGCCTTGCCTACTTTCGCACTTGATCCGGTCGAAGTGTCACGAGACGATGTTGCCATCGACCTGACAAACAGCGTTGAAATCCATGAAGGTCAGGGCAACGCATTTCAAGTGTCGACAGTGCCGGACGCCAACGGAATCCGCCGCCGTATCGAGGTTCGTGCAACAGACAGTAACGGCCCCGGTGACTGGGCAGTCTTCTCGCTGGCCAATATATCTGATGAACAGTTGGAACGGGTGATCGTTGCGCCGCATTTCCGGCTTCCTGATTCAGGACTTTTCTGGCCCGATCTTGGCTCTGCTCGCATCGCCGCGATCACGCCAAGCGAAGGCTTTGCCCTGACACGTGAAAAAAATGCCGAGGCTGATGTTTTCTCGATCACGCTGAATCCCGGTGCCGTTGTCACCTTCGTTGCAGAACTGGAAAGCCCAACCCTGCCGCAGCTCTATCTCTGGCAACCGGATGCGTATAAAGACACTGAAAATGCCTTCACCCTCTACCACGGCGTCGTGCTTGGCATTGCCGGACTTCTGGCGGTTTTTCTGACAATCCTGTTCGTCGTGAAAGGCACCTCGGTATTGCCTGCGACAGCCATGCTCGCCTGGTCTGTTCTTCTTTATGTGGCAATAGATTTTGGCTTTCTGAATATGCTGATACCGCTTTCTGCCGGCGATCTCAGAATCTGGCGGGCAAGCGCGGATGTGGCCATCGCATTCAGTCTCGTGGTGTTTTTGTTTACATATCTCAACCTTTCGCGCTGGCATGTCCATCTGGGTTATGGCGCTGCGGTCTGGGGTGTTATCCTGATGGCACTGTTTGGTGTCGCAATTTTTGACCCGCCTGCAGCAGCCGGTATTGCGCGCCTTTCGGGAGCCCTGACCGTCGGGGCTGGCATTGCTCTGATCCTTTACCTCAGTTTCCGCCGTTACGACCGCGCGATCCTGTTAATGCCTGCATGGGCGTTGATTTCGGCCTGGCTGTTTGCAGCATGGATGACTGTCACCGGCCGAATAGACAATGATATTGTCCAGCCTGCGCTTGACGGCGGCCTCGTTCTGCTGGTTCTGCTTCTGGGGTTCACGGTTATCCAGCATGCCTTTGCCAGCGGTGGATATCAGACAGGCTTGTTTTCTGATCTTGAACGACAGGCACTGGCCCTTCTGGGGTCCGATGGCGTCGTATGGGACTGGGATGTCAGCCGTGACCGGATTATCACCGAGCCGGATTTTTCACCCAAGCTTGGCTTGTCAGGTGGCACATTAAACGGACCGGCACGTTCATGGCTGAATTACCTGCATCCCGGAGATCGTGACAGGTTCCGTTCAACGCTGGACATGTTTCTGGAGTGGAAGCGCGGCAAGCTCAAACTGGAGTTCAGAATTCGTGCCAGCGATGGGCACTATCACTGGATGCTGATCAAGGCACGCCCGGTGCTCAGCACAGATGGCGAAGTCATACGCTGCGTCGGCTCGCTGACAGACATGACCGACCGGAAGGTCAGTACCCAGCGCCTGCTTCAGGATGCAGTCATCGACAACCTGACCGGCCTTCCCAACCGCACTATCTTTGTTGACCGGCTGCAATCGCTGATCGGCCTGTCTGCGTTTGCCCCGGCCCTGCGCCCCACCCTTATCATTGCTGATATTGACCGCTATGCAGACATCAACAACACGCTTGGTTTCGCTGCGGGCGACAATATTCTGATTGCGCTGACCCGACGCATTCAGCGACTGCTGCGCCCGGAAGATACACTTTCCAGACTTTCCGGAAACAGTTTCGCAATCGTTCTCCTGTCCCAGACAGATCCGGAAGACATTGCCGAATTCACAGAAGCACTTGCTTCAGCCATCGCAGTTCCGGTGAGTTTCGATAACAGGGAAATTGTTCTCACCGCTTCAATCGGCATCGCATCCTGGCACGATGAACAGGAAACCGCCGACGCACTGATTGAAGATGCTCGCCTTGCTATGCACCGCGTAAAACGGGCCGGTGGCGGCTCTGTAGAAACCTATCGTCCGTCTTTCAGAATGCTTCTGGATGAGCGTGAGCAGGTTCAGGCTGATCTCACACGGGCAATTGATCGTAAGGAAATGTCGGTCCTCTATCGACCAGTGATCAGGGTAAACGGGCTCTCCATCACCGGTTTTCAATGCATGCTGAACTGGAAACACCCGCAGCGCGGTGAAATCAGTTCGGCTGAGATTTTTGAAATGAGCGAGGAGAATGGCACGGCACCGGAACTTGTTCTTTATACGGTGCGTCAGGCCGCCAAAGATCTCTCAGTCTGGCAGCAGGCTATGCCGAAAGCCAAACCTTTCGTCATTATCGAGCTTGCCTGCGCCGAGATGCTGAGGACCAGCACATTGATTGAGCTGGAAAACATAGTGCGCCAGTCCGAGATCGCACCACGTCAGATCGTGTTCGCGCTTCCGGAAAATGTTGCTCTCGAAGCACCGGAGCAGGCAAGGCTTGCCCTTCAGCACTTGCGCTCAATCGGAACAGGCCTGTCACTGACACGGTTTGGCGATGGGCATGGCTCACTGACATTGCTGAACCGATTTCATTTTGACTCGGCCTTCATCGATATTTCTTTGTTCAGGCAGCATCAGGAAGAACAGGCGGGGCTTTTGCAGACCTTCGCAGCACTGGCAGATAAACTCGGCGTTGATGTTGGCGTCAGCAATGTCACCACGGAAGCCGACACAACGCTGCTTGCGCAGTCCGGATGCACATTTGCGACCGGCCCTCTCTACGGCACCTCCGCAGACTCAACTGCCGTTCAGCGCTTGTTGCGCGATGAACTCGGCCGGGACAAAGGCTGAGCATCAGGCGTTGGACATACGCGATATGCCATGTGGCGCCCTGACGGGCGACCACCACTTTATCCGGCGTTCGCCGAATGCTCAGAAGATCACGACAGAACCGCGCTTATACGGAAACACCTTCGACATTATGAGGGTGACCACTCGTCAGAAGTGTCAGCATAAAATCGATTTTCCCGACGATTGGCGGCGTCAGCACAAACGGATAAAAGTCGCGCTGCCCCATGCTGCGATGGATGGAATTCATTGCCAGTGTGAGAGGCACCCAGGCCTTTGCCAGGCGTTTAGCGCTGGAACAGGCATAAGGATCTCCAAGCGGGCTGTCCTCATTGCCATCGACGGATAAGCCAAACGCCCTTGCTGTCTCCAGCGTATCAACGATATGCAGCGTATGGGCAAATGTCTCGGCAAAATCTTCCCAGGGGTGCGTCGACGCATAGGCACTGACGAAGTTTTTCTCCCAGCCATCCACCGGACCATTCCGGTAGTGCTGTTCAAGTGCCTCTCCATAATCTTCACGATCATCCCCGAAAACAGCGCGGCAGGTATCTAACCGCCCCGCATCCCGAACCATCAGGTTCCAGATGTAATGTCCCACTTCATGCCGGAAATGCCCGAGTAGTGTCCTGTAAGGTTCATTCATTTCGGTGCGGGCGATCTCACGGGTAACATCATCAGCCTCAGCCGCCCGCAGCGAAATAACCCCTTCCTGATGGCCGGTCATGGCAGGCGTGACGTTTCCATTCCCGTCGACCTCATCTTCCAGAAAGTCGAAAACGAGCCCACCATCCGGCATTTCCGAAAGACCGGGCGGGGCAATGTTCCACCGCAAAAGCGAATAGAAAAAATGCCGTTCGGCGACACCGATGCGCCGGAAACGCTCCTGCCCCCTGTCGGTGGAAATATCTGGCACAAGACGGTTATACCGGCAGGCGGGACAAAAACTGTCCCCGCTATTTGCTGACACAAGCCAGTTGCAGCCCTGCAGCTCGGCATTGGCGCAGAAGTAAAACCGTTGCGTGGGGTCTGTAGTTTTATGGCATGCGCCATTACCCTCAACTTCAAGGGCAATCAGCGACGTTGTCCCGGGATCAAAGCCAAGTCGGTGACCGCAAGATACACATGTTCCGTTTTCAAAATATACGGTCTGACCGCAATGGTCGCATTCGAAGAGCTTCATATCGACCTCTGCTGCATGTCTGCTTTTATTTGACGATAGGAGTTCTGCGTTTCGTTCGGCAGGACAGTCAGGCGTGCCCGGCACTGGAAGACAGAAGAGAGGGCTGGACCCCCATGGTCAGAAGCGCCCGCTCATATTTACTTTCAAGTGCCCGGTCAAAAACCAGATCATCGTTTGAGGGACATGTCAGCCAGTCGTTATTCAGCACTTCGGCTTCCAGTTGTCCCGGTGCCCATCCGGCATAGCCCAGTAACAGGATTGCCTTTTGCGGCCCCGTTCCCGCCGCGACAGACTTCAGCACATCCAGAGTGCCGGTCATGTAGAGTTCGTCACTGATGGGCATGGACGTCTCGCAGGCATAATCATCGGAATGGAGAACAAATCCGCGTCCGGGCTCCACCGGCCCGCCACACAGGACCGGAAAATCGGCCAGTGAGGGCGACTGAAGCGGCTCTGTATCTTCGCCCACCAGTTTAAGCTGCTTCAGAACTTCGGGGAAGGTAACCTGCTGGGTTCGATTGATCACAAAGCCCATTGCGCCTTCATCAGAGTGGGCACAGATATAAACGACGCTGCGCTCAAACGTACTATCAGACAGTTGCGGCATTGCGATCAGGAACTGGCCATCAAAAGGGCCGCGCTCGCGATCAGCTTTGAAATTTTCCAGCACACGGGCCTCCTTTCGCAAGTTGGCACCAGATCATGAGCCAACAGCATCGCCTATATCTGAAGATGGGGCAAGCTCACACCGCATTCAACTCAATTTGTCTTTAACCGGATTGCAAACCGGTGGCGCCGACAAGAAAGGCAGAGTAAAAACCATTTCATGAAAGAAACGCACCTGAAACACAGTTTTCGCGCAGCTCTCGTGATTTTCGCCACGCTCGTTTCATCGCATGTATTCGCAGCGGTTACCGACTGGGCAGAGGACACGGGCGGACGAATGCGGCTCATTGTGACCGCCCCGGACGAAGACGGGACGATCCGTGGTGCGCTTCAGGTTGAGCCTGCCCCCGGTTTCATCACCTATTGGCGTGAGCCCGGTGAAAGTGGCATCCCGCCGCATATCAGCGTTTCAGGAAGCGATGATGTCCGCCTTTCCAGGATGCGATATCCGACACCTGAACGTATGGAAATCGCCGGCGGCTACGATATGGGCTATGATCAACCGGTAACATTTCCGCTGACCTTTTCAGCAAAGGCCGGCAGATTACCAGATATGAGCGTTTCGGCATTTATCGGGCTCTGCAAGAATATCTGCATTCCGTTTCAGGCCTCTTTCAACATTCCCCCGGAGGCTGGAGCCTATAAAACCTCTCCGGTCGAGACCGCCATTCTGGCCGTGGCCGAAACCAGGCTTCCCGAAAATCCGTCATCAGACTTCGATGTGAAAAGCGCCAGGCTTTCCGAAGAAGGCATCGCGCTTTCGCTAAACCTCCCAAACGGAAATGGAAAACCTGAAATCATTATCGCAAGCTCGAAAGGCTTCGTGATTGCGGCGCCGGATGGCGCGTGGAAGGACCATGTTTACGCGGTGGCAATCCCGGCATCTCAGATTCCAGAAGGCGCAACAGGAACAGACGCAGAATGGTCAGTGCTTGTGAAGTCCGGTGGACGTGCCATGGAAACACTGCTTGTTTTTGACACAAGGCAAAACTAAAACGCTTAGAGACCTTTCACGCTCACGAGAAGGATTTTGAAATGTCGATTGCCAAAGGAGACACCCTGCCTTCAGCAACCCTTATGGAGCTGACGGAAAACGGGCCGGAAAAAGTCGCCAGCGAAGATATATTCAAAGGCAAGCGCGTCGTTCTGTTCGCCGTACCCGGCGCGTTCACCCCCACCTGCTCTATCAATCATCTGCCAACCTATCTGGAAAACCGTGACGCGATCCTTTCGCGCAACGTCGATGAAATCGTTGTTGTTGCAGTCAACGATCCCTTCGTCATGGGGGGCTGGGCAAAGGCGACCGGTGGTGAAGGTAAAATCCGCTACCTTTCCGACCCGAATGCAGACTTCACCAAGGCTGTCGGGATGGAACTGGACCTTTCCGGCGCCGGACTCGGAACACGCTCGGTGCGCTATTCCATGCTCATTGATGATGGCGTGGTAAAAGAACTGAACATCGAAGACGACTCCAGCCAGGCAACGGTTTCGGCTGCGGCTACGATCCTTGGCCAGCTTCAAGACTGACCTCGGCATCTAGAGCATTTCGCAGTCAGATGGAAACATCTGACGTCCGCGAAAATGCGTCAAAACAAAGAGATAGAGCGGTTGCGCGTTTTCATGAAAGGCGGAACCGCTCTATTAACGGGCCGGACAGCTATGCATCAGCCGTCCGGCTTTTTTGGTTCGAGCGAAATTGGCCTGAATGGAGGCCTCGTTTCACTTCACGACGTGGATGATGCCGCAGGCCAAACGCGATCCGGCTGCTCCGGACGGCTGGGATTTATAATCATCCGCCCCGGCGTGGATCACGATCGCATGTCCGTCGATGCCGTTTTTTGCATCTGCAAGCGTAACGGCGTCATTAAGGATCTGCGTTTTCAAAGTGCCACTCGCCGGAACATACTGATTCGGCATATCGCCTGCATGGGCACCGCTTTCTGCAAGATAGCCATGCGCATGGCCTTCGGGTGCAAAGTGCCCGCCAGCGGTTTTAAAGCCATTTTCTGCTTCGCAGACACCTTTTTCATGGATATGAAATGCGTGCCACATATCCGGTTGAAGATCGTTCACTTCAGCCTGAACGAGAACGCCTTCAGCGGTCTGGGTCAAAACACCCGTACCGATCTCTGACCCATCGGTGCCGAGAAAGGCAATGGTAGCTTGCGCCGTGGTAGCATCCTGAAGCATCCAGTCTGGTGTGGGCATATCAGCAGCCAGAGCAGGCACGGCGAAGAAACAAAGGGCGGCAGATGGAATTCCAATCTTAAACAATACGGATCTCCTCTCAAGCATTGTGTAAGCGGTTTTTCCTCAAAGGCGCCGGGATAACGAAAACGATTTTCGTTATAGAAGTGACGACGTACGCAACATCGCCCCGACCGCGCAGCAATGGCGCTTCACTTTTCAAAGCCAGCCCGCAAAATGCTTGAAAGTCAGACTTTCCAGTCAAACACGAGAATACCTGACTGACCACCAGCTGCGGCTTCGACCAGCTTGTACCCGACTGCCTTGTGATCGGGGTGATCCAGATAAGTATCGCGTGCACCCGCGTTCTCAAAGGTAACGACGAAACCATCCATATAGCCGCAATCCAGCCCTTCGGGCGAAACATTCGGACCGGCTTTCACATCCACGATCCCGTCGATAACGGATTGCAGCGCTGCGATACCATCATAAATGGCCTGCTTTTCCTCCGCCTGGACCTCGGAGCGAAAACGAACAAGAACACAATGCATAATCATTGAAACAGGCCTCCCGTTTTTAAAACGCACGTCACCTGAAAAGGTTCATGCTTTATATGGTTCCATCCCTTTACGCGCCAGTTCATCGGCACGCTCATTCTCTTCATGCCCGGCATGGCCTTTCACCCAGTGAAGGTTCACCGTGTGCCGGTTGCGTTGCTCTTCCAGCATTTGCCAAAGCTCAGCATTCTTGACGGGCTTTTTCGCGGCGGTTTTCCAGCCGTTTTTTTTCCAGCCGTAAATCCATTTGCCGATGCCATCTTTCAGATAGACGCTATCGGTGTAAAGCTCGACTTCGCAAGGCTCCTTGAGAGCTTTGAGTGCCTCGATCGCCGCCATGAGCTCCATGCGGTTATTGGTTGTATTCTTCTCGCCGCCGCAAAGATCACGTTCTTTTTCGCCGTAACGAAGAACAGCGCCCCAGCCACCCGGGCCGGGATTGCCCGAACACGCACCGTCCGTGAAAATCTCGACCTTCTTCATGCTTTTACGAGCCCATACTCGCTGGCGCTTTTCACAGAACGATGGAACCGGAGATAGCGGAGATACTCCAACGGATCCTTCTTCACCACCATCGCACCTTCCGGTGTCATCAACCAATCGTAGAGTCGCGTCAGAAAGAATCTGAGCGCCGAACCACGCGCGAGCAAAGGCAGCGCTTCGACTTCTGCAGCGCTTAAGGAACGCACCGATTGATACCCCTCAATCAACGCTCTGGCCTTCGTCACATTAAAGGCACCGTCCTTTTCAAAGCACCACGCATTCAGGCATATCGCAAGATCATAGGCGAAGAAATCATTGCAGGCGAAGTAAAAATCGATTAGCCCGGACAGCTCATCGCCAATGAAAAACACGTTGTCGGGAAAAAGGTCAGCGTGGATCACGCCCTCCGGCAGATCGACCGGCCAGTGATCTTCCAGATAGGCCAGCTCGTTGGTAATCTCATCTTCAAGCCCGGCCTCAACTTCATCAGCGCGGGCAGCCGATTTATCCCAAAGATCGACCCAGCCTTTCAGCGACAAGGCATTCTCACGCCGAATGGCAAAATCCTGACCAGCCAGATGCATCTTTGCCATGGCGACCCCGACCTCCCGGCAGTGTTTCGCCTCGGACTTTCTAAGCCACATCCCCTCAAGGAAGGAAATCAGCGCTGCCGGGCGGCCGCACAGGAGACCATAAAGCGCGCCATCGTGGCGCGGCAACGGCAAAGGGCAGGATAGCCCCTGCTCTGCCAGATGCTCCATCAGGCCAAGATAAAACGGAAGATCTCCCTCATCCACGCGCTTTTCATAAAGCGTCAGGATCAGGGCCTCCCGATCAGTATGCAGCAGAAAATTGGAATTCTCGACACCCTCAGTGATGCCTTTGAAAGACATCAGTTCGCCAGCATCATAGGCTTTGAGGAAGTCTTTCAGATCAACCTCATTGATTTCAGTATAAACTGCCACCTGATTATTTTCCGTTTACAAAAGCCATATCATCAACCGTGAGCTCGACATCGCGCAACTCCCGGTTAACAAGAAAATGTTCGTTTTCGACAGCCGTTTCAGCCAGTTCAACGAAGGCGTCGAACCGTGCTTTGAAGGCCTCGATGATTTCATTGACCACCACTTCCGGCGCTGACGCACCAGCGGAAATCCCAAGCGTTGCAATCGCACCGATTTCATCGAAGTCAAGCTCCGAGGCACGCTGCACCAGCATGGAACGCCTTGCACCGGCCCGAAGTGCAACCTCAACCAGACGTCGTGAATTGGATGAATTCGGCGCACCGACAATGATGAAAAGATCGCAGCCCGGCGCAGCAGCAGAGACAGCTTCCTGGCGGTTGGTCGTCGCATAACAGATCGAATCGGCAGACGGTGCTGTCAGATTGGGAAATCGCTCTTTCAGCTTGGCAATCACAGCCGCCGTATCCTGAACCGACAAAGTTGTCTGGGTCACGAAGCCAAGATTATCCGGATCCTCCGGTTGATATGTCTCGGCATCTTCAACAGTCTCGACCAGAGAAACAGCCCCTTCGGGCAGTTGCCCCATCGTTCCAATGACTTCCGGATGCCCCGCATGGCCGATCAGCACGACGTGGCGGCCCAAGCGCTCGTGACGCATGGCCTGTTTGTGAACCTTGGACACCAGCGGGCATGTTGCATCGAGGTAAAACAGATTGCGGCTCTCGGCATCAGCTGGAACAGATTTAGGCACGCCATGGGCGGAGAAAACCACAGGCTGATCGCGATGCTCTGCCGGAATTTCGTCCAGTTCCTCAACGAAAACCGCGCCTTTGGCTTCAAGCCCCTCAACGACGTAGCGGTTATGGACAATTTCATGGCGCACATACACCGGCGCGCCATAGCGTTTGAGCGCCAGAACGACAATCTGAATGGCACGGTCGACGCCTGCGCAAAAGCCACGTGGCCCGCAAAGACGAATCTGAAGTGGTGAGAGTGTCATATATCGGCCCTTAGGCTCCCGGTAGCGGGTCAATCTTAATCCGGCGTGTGTGATACCGGTGCAAAAAGCCGGAGACAAGCCTGAACTCTGCTGCTCAGGTCTCCGTCAGAAGCTCAGCCAACTGATACCAATGATGCCGGTCTCTTGTCCAATGACCATTTGCCGCCGATGTCGACGGCAGGACGCAGGTCAGCGATGTCCCGATCTTCTGTCTCTGCAAACCGCAGGATATATGGCGGTTGCCGAAATAGACCCGCCCTGCCTTAAGGCTGGTAAACGCTACAATCTTCGGACTGAAAGTCAGCATCTTTTGGTGAAATCCGGCAATGTCGAAGCCATCCAGAGACAAAGACCGGTCCATGCCGCTTTCTGTCTGATTGAGATCGGTCAGGCCAATCCCGTATTTCAGAAGGTGTTGAAAATTTTCGGGAATAAGCATGCGGTCCGTCAGCCCGGCGTCGAAAAGCGTTTTGTAAAACCTGTTCGACGGATGGGCATAAAACGAGCCCGTTTGCGCGGAAAGCTTTCCCTTGGCCGTGCCGCAGAAAACAATTTTCAGATCATGCACCAGCAAATCAGTCATCGCGCCGCCGCCGAAAGATCAGAATACCAACGCCAGCCGCCAGAACCACCGCCAGCCCGTACCAGGTCAGCGCGTATTGGAGGTGATTATTCGGAAAGGAGATCCGGGTCACACCACCAACAGGAAGACCACCGGGGTTCTTCGCATCATTGGCATCGATGAAGAAAGGCAGTACAACCTCACGATCAAGGCCGCTCCGGGCCGCCATCGCATCCAGATCTTTCCAGTAATATATATTCTGCTCGACATCATTATCCGGCACGATGAAAGACGGTTTCGTCGAAAGCCGGTCGCGGGCGAGACCATCAATGGTAACTCTGCCATCAATCTGACCTTCCGGGCGCAGCGAAGGCGCCTTCATGTCGAAAGGAACAAAACCGCGATTGACGAAGATGAAACGGCCATCATCCAGCTTCAGCGGCGTGTAGACATAATAACCGGACTGCCCGTTGAAGGTCGCGAAAAAATGCTTCTCCTGGTCGTGAAGGAAATATCCGGAAACCGCCACAGGGCGGTATTCGATTTCTCCTCCGGCAGCCTTCAAGGATTCAATCTGAGCAAGTGAAACCGGCGCCTTCGCGAGCCGGTCTTCGACGGCTGCCAGAAGATCCTGTTTCCAGTGCAAACGCCGGACCTGCCAGTTTCCCAGCAGGATCAGGCACAAGAACGCAAGGATGGTGAGAACCAGTCCAAAAATACGCAGAGGTGAGAGGCGCCTGTATTCCGGTTCACTCATCCCCGGACCTGTCGATCACACCCTCGGCAGCGCGATGGCGATATTGCAGTGCGATCAGCGCGCCCTTGAACGCCCGCAAGGCTGCCAGACTGAGAACAACGGTCAGTGGTGCCCACACAACCACATGAAGCCACAGCGGTGGCGACCAACTGACCTCCGACCACAACACCAGAGCAATCATCAAAAAGCCGACGGCGAACATGACAAAAACGGCAGGCCCATCGCCGGAATCGGCAAACCCGTAATCCAGATCGCAATGATCACATTGTGGTTTGATCGCCAGAAATCCATCAAAAAGCTTTCCCTCGCCGCAACGCGGGCATCTGCCATTCAGCCCATCCATAATCAGCTTGGAATGGGAAGGCTGCTTTTCTTGATTATCCATCATCAATCCGGTCGTCTGGTCATCAGAAACAAGGTCTATTGTAGGACATCACTCCACTCCGGATGCTGTCTGCTTTGCGCTTTGAAGAAAGGGCAAAGCGGAACAATCTTCCATTCGCCCGCACGAGCGCGGCTGACGGCATATTCGGCCAGTGCCTGACCGACGCCTTTGCCACGCAATGCATCCGGCACTCTGGTATGATCGATAATGATAAGGTGACCGGAAGCGCGTGAAAACGTCATTTCCGCCTCAAAGCCATCGACATGCGCGACATAACGACCGCCACTTTCGGTATTCTCTTCGCTAATATGAATGGTCTTGCTTTCCCTGTTGCCTGCCGTGGGGTCAATGACCGGTCTCGGCTATCGGAGCACCCCAGCCGCCCCAGATATAAATCGAGAAGAACAGGAACAGCCAGACAACGTCCACAAAGTGCCAGTACCAGGCTGCAGCCTCCAGTCCGAAATGCTTCTCTGGTGTAAAAGCCCCTCGCGTTGCCCGAATGAGGCAGACAATCAGGAATACCGTACCGACCACCACATGAAAGCCGTGAAATCCGGTTGCCATGAAAAAGGTTGCGCCATAGATCGAGTTTTTAAACGCAAAAGGCGCTTCGTAATATTCGTAAGCCTGAACACAGGTAAACAGCAGGCCCAGAACAACAGTCAGAGACAGGCCCTGGATCATCCCTTTGCGATCCCCATGCAAAAGCGCATGATGCGCCCATGTCAGGGTCGTGCCGGACAGGAGCAGAATGACGGTATTATAGAGCGGGTAATGCCACGGATCGATGACCTCGATACCCGAAGGCGGCCATGTTCCGCCAGTCACCTCGGCGCGCGTGGCCTGTATCGCCTCACCGGTAAACAGGCTTGCATCAAAAAACGCCCAGAACCAGGCGACAAAAAACATCACCTCTGAGGCGATGAACATGATCATGCCATAGCGAAGATGCAGCGAAACCACCGGCGTGTGATGACCTTCACGCCCTTCCTTGATCGTATCGGCCCACCATTCGTATAGAACATAGGCCACCAGAACGAGACCAATGAAGAACATCCAGGGCTGCGCCAGTTCCAGCCCCAGAAGCTTGAAAGAACCACCGGAGAGATAGCGCATATAACCGACGCCACCAAAGGCCATGACAAACACGCCAATTGACGCAACGAGCGGCCACGGACTGGGCTCCATAATATGATAATCGTGGTTCTTCTGGTGCGCGTTCGCCATATCAGTCCCCGTTTCCTCTCTCCTGACGGCATTTTGATGTGAAAATACCGCCCTTTTCAATCCCCGTTTATCGACATGCCCGCAGCCCACTCCTCAAAGCTGCGTTCAATGCCGCTTATATATTGCTGCCGCTTTCTTCCGACACCCGGGCTGCGACCGGGCGTTCATGCTCAAAAAAGGTGTAGGACAGGGTCAGGACCCTGATATCTTTCGTTTCTTCAGCCTCGATGATTGCCGGATCAACGAAAAAGACCACTGGCATATCAAGCGTTTCGCCGGGCTGCAGCTCGGTTTCGGTGAAGCAGAAACACTCAACCTTATTGAAATAGGCGCCGGCCTGAAGTGGCGTCACATTAAAGATTGCCTGACCGGTGACCGGTTCGTCACTGGTGTTTGTCGCGGTGAACGAGACCTGTACGGTTTCACCGATCCGTGGTGATACGGATGGCTGATCGGCCTTAAACGCCCAATCAAGCCCGGGCGCGGTATTGGCATCGAACGTAACCTTGATCTTTTTATCGAGGATCGTATTTGAAAACTGCTCTGTGCGGCTGATCGTGCCGTTATAGCCGGTCACCTGGCAGAAAATCCGGTAAAGCGGAACAGCGGCAAAACTCATGCCCGTCATGCCAACCACGAAAAAAAGGCACATCGCAACGATGAGACCGTTATTGCGCTTCTCCGGTGTTCTGTCTTCTTCGCTCATCGCCTTCACGCCCTCCTCAGCTGTTCCGGCTCTGCCTCATCACTTTATATAACTTCCGAGTCTCATTGCTTGTGTCCGGCGCTCTAATTGGCACCGATTTTAACCATTGTAATAATATAAAACAGCACCACCAGCGCGGCGAGCACAAAACCGAGCGCGATATTGCGTCCGCGCCGGGCCTTCTTCTGCTTTTCCGTCAGTTTGACTGTTTCAATCATCAGACAAAGCCACCTCAGCCAATCAACAACGCAACGGCACGGTCGACTATCAGACCAGCAAAAATCGCAAAGAGATAGAAAATCGAGAAACCGAACAGCTTCTTGGCCGGTATCATTTTTTCATCCGTCTCAGGCATCTGCCAGACACGGATGGAACCATAGATGAAATAAAGACCAAGCAATCCTGCGAAAACGGCATATGCCGGACTTGCAAGTCCTGTCAGTGCTGGCGCAACGCCTGCAAATGCAGTGAGAACCGCATAGACAAACATCTGGCGCTTGGTCGAAGCCTGCCCCGCCACATTCGGCATCATCGGAATACCGACATCGCCATAGTCGCGCATTTTGAACAAAGCCAGGGCCCAGAAATGTGGTGGCGTCCACAGAAAGGTGATCGAGAACAGGATGATACTGTCGATCGAGACACCGCCGGTCACACAGGCCCAGCCGATCATTGGCGGAAAGGCACCCGCGGCACCGCCGATGACGATGTTCTGTGGGGTCGAACGCTTGAGCCAGACGGTGTAAAACAGCGCGTAATAAACAATTGTGAAAGCAAGCAGAAAAGCTGCAAACCAGTTTATGGCCAGCCCGAGTGTGGCAACCGAAAAACACGAAAGCGCAACGCCGAACGCAAGCGCCTCACTGCGGCGTATACGCCCGCTCGGGATCGGACGTTTGGCCGTGCGCGTCATAATCGCGTCGATATCAGCATCATACCACATATTCAGTGCACCCGAGGCACCGGCACCGATGGCAATGCACAAAATCGCGATAGCACCCATGACCGGGTTCATGCCACCCGGTGCCAGAAACAGTCCGGCAAAGGCCGTGAATACCACAAGCGACATCACACGCGGTTTCAGGAGATCGAAATAATCCCGCGCTGTGGCTTCCGAAAGCCCGATATCGGCAGAGGCATAACCGGCCTCGTCATTCACTACTGTCATTCGCTTCTCTGTGTGCCTTTTTTAAAGCGCCTGCACGCCCGGTCTGACAGACGCGCAGAATATTTTAAAATTTCCCCGCCGCTGTCGTTACCGGACACGCGGCAGTTCCGACCACTGGTGATAGGGCGGCGGTGAAGACAGCTGCCACTCCAGCGTTGTCGCACCGGGACCCCACGGGTTATCCCCTGCAATCCGTTTCTTGGCGAAGGCTTCATACACGCCATAAAGGAAAATCAAAACGCCAATTGCCGAGATATAGGAACCGTAGGATGAAACCGCATTCCATCCGGCAAAGGCATCAGGGTAATCCACATAGCGGCGCGGCATCCCGGAAAGGCCGAGGAAATGCTGCGGGAAGAACACAAGGTTCACACCGATAAACATGACCCAGAAATGGAGAACCGCCACCCGGTCGCTGTACATATAGCCCGTGATCTTCGGGAACCAGTAATACCAACCGGCGAATATCGCAAACACGGCCCCGAGCGACAGGACATAATGGAAGTGTGCGACCACGTAATAAGTATCGTGAAGCGAGCGATCAAGCCCGGCATTGGCCAGCTGAACGCCGGTTACACCGCCAACGGTGAACAGGAAGATAAAGCCGATCGCCCAGACCATGGGTGCCTTGAAGCTGATCGATCCACCCCACATTGTCGCAATCCAGGAGAAGATTTTCACGCCGGTGGGAACGGCAATCACCATCGTGGCAAACACAAAATAACGCTGCGTATCAAGCGACAATCCCACCGTATACATGTGATGCGCCCAGACGATGAAGCCGACCGCACCGATAGCAACCATGGCATAAGCCATGCCGAGATAACCAAAGACCGGCTTTTTCGAAAACGTCGAAACGATATGGCTGACGATGCCGAAAGCCGGCAGGATCAGAATATAGACTTCCGGATGACCGAAGAACCAGAACAGGTGCTGGTAGAGTATAGGATCGCCACCGCCATCCGGCGAGAAGAAGGTCGTACCAAAATTTCGGTCGGTCAGAAGCATCGTAATGCCGCCTGCCAGAACAGGAAGTGACAACAGCAGCAGAAAAGCCGTGACCAATACCGACCAGGCAAACAGCGGCATTTTATGCAGCGTCATGCCCGGCGCACGCATATTGAGGATCGTGGTAATGAAATTGATTGCGCCGAGGATCGAGGAAATACCGGCGACATGCAGCGCGAAGATCGCGAGATCGACCGCAGGCCCGGGCATACCGGTTGTTGAGAACGGCGGATACATAGTCCAGCCGCCGCCAACGCCATAAGACCCGGCAGGCCCTTCCACAAACATAGACAGGAGCAGCAGGATAAAGGCAGGTACGAGCAGCCAGAACGAGATATTGTTCAGACGCGGGAATGCCATATCCGGTGCGCCGATCATGATCGGGATCATCCAGTTTGCAAAACCGCCGATCAGCGCTGGCATGACCATGAAGAAGATCATGATCAGACCATGGGCCGTGGTGAAGACGTTGTAAAGGTGCTTGCCCTGATCCATTGCCGCAGCACCGGAATCGCCATAAACCATGGCAGCCAGACCGTTGAAAATCTGGATCCCCGGCTCTTGCAGCTCCATGCGCATTGCGATGGAAAGGCCACCGCCAATGATGCCCGCGCAGATCGCGAAAATCAGGTAGAGGGTTCCGATGTCTTTATGGTTGGTGGATAGAAACCACCGGGCGAAAAAGCCGGGCTTGTGATCGTCAGCAACGTGTGCGCCTGCATCAGCCATGGTTCACCCTCCCTTATTCGTTATCCGCAAGCAGAACGGAACCGCCTGCCTGCTTATGTTGTTCAATGGACGCCATCAGTGCCTGATTTGCAGCTTCAACGTCGTTTTTGGCCTCGGCCTGCCAGCTTTCAAACTGTTCCGGGGAAACAGCCCTGATGGCGATCGGCATAAAGGCATGGTCCTTGCCGCAAAGCTCGGAACACTGACCGTAATAAATGCCTTCTTCCTCAGCCTTGAACCAGGTTTCATTCAGACGACCGGGTATCGCGTCGATCTTGATGCCGAAAGCAGGCATAGCGAAGGAATGAATAACATCAGTCGGCGCAGCTGTGACCAGCAGCCGGACGACTTCACCTACAGGCACGACCATTTCATTATCGACAGCCAACAGCCGGGGATATTCGGCTTTGTTTTCCTTGCCGTATTCTGCACGCTGATCTTCAGTCAGCATGTAGGATGAGTAGGAAATCTCGCCATCCTCGATTTCCGGATAATCGTAGGACCACAGCCACTGGGTCGCCGTTGCCTTGACAGTCAGTTCCGGATCTTCGGGCATGGTCAGCTGAGCGTTCAGCAGGTTGAAGGACGGAACCGCCAGAAACAACAGGATGAGCACCGGACAGACCGTCCAGACCACCTCAATCACCGTGTTGTGACTGACCCGCGAAGCTTCCGGGTTCCTGGAGGCCCGGAAACGGATGATGACCGTGATCAGCAGCGCCAGCACCAAGAGCACAATCGGCACAATGAACCAAAGCGTATAGTCCTCGAACCAGCGAATCTGATGCATGATCGGCGAAGCCGCAGGCTGCAGATCCATCTCCCAGGGCTTCGGCTGCGCGGCGAATGCGCTGCCAGCACTGGCAAGACAGAGTAACCCCGTCAGCCCTGTTCTGGTCTTGTTGATCACGACGACATTCCCTCCTTCGTTTGACCTCAATCAAACCGGATTTGCCAAAAGAGCGCTAAAAGCCGATTATGGGCCTAAAGGGTCTTCCTGCATAGGCGACTATTGTTTACGGCACTGCCCTCCCGAGGCATAGCCACAAGTCTGCCATTCTCCGGTTTTTCCTCCTCCGTCACAATTATGCCATAGCATCTGGCAGATTAAAGCGTCAATTTGTCTCATGACCGAGCGGACCATTCTCAACACCTGCGGTCAATTCTGCCACAGAAGAATATCAGACATCATTGAAAAGCGGTGCCCAAGCCAGTTAATGACTGCAAAGCATCTTCAAACCAGCAAGCCTTTAGGATTCGATCCATCATGCAGCTTTCGTTTCTGCCCGCTCATCCGGCCCCGGTCTTCGCCAAGTCGCGTTTTCTGAGAAGAAAGCTTGCCGCACTGGTGATTCTGACCGCAGCGCTTGCAGCGCCGCTGCCGTTTAACTCTTCAGCCCTAGCACAGGAGGGAGGGACAGAGGCGCTGCAAACGGAAGAACGCGTCCCCCTGCCCGATCCGCGCGGTGATGAAAATCGCGACAACTCGATTGTAAGGTCCAATTACGGCGCATGGTCGATCATCTGTGATCAGCCTCCGGGTTCATCCGTCGAGCAATGCGCCTTGATGCAGAATGTCATCGCCGATGACCGACCGGAAATCGGACTCTCTATCGCAGTTCTTAAGACAGCAGACCGGCAAGCGAAACTGCTTCGCATCATGACACCACTTGGCGTCTATCTGCCAGAAGGTATGGGCCTGTTTGTTGACGGTGAAAATGTGGGTAAAGCGATGTTTTCACGCTGCTATCTGGACGGTTGCTATGTCGAGGTCGTGATTGACGATGAGCTGATGCAAGTTCTCAGGGCCGGCAAGGAAGCTGTCTTCACACTCAACTTTTCGGTCGATCAGGACACGATTGGCATACCCGTTGACCTGACCGGTTTTGCAAACGGCTATGACGCCCTGCCCTGATATTGATCAGTTCGAATGCCTATATTGGCTTTCATGAAAGAAAAACTACGGAAATGAGCATGAGCGACCGCGATCTGATCAGCCAATTTGATGTCGATGAAGGCAAAGTCCGGAAAATCGTTTCCGATACGCTTCAGGGGGCAGATGATGGCGAATTGTTTGTTGAATATGCCCAGAACGAATCGCTGTCGTTTGATGATGGCCGCTTGAAAAGCGGATCATTCAACACCGGTCAGGGTTTTGGGTTGCGCGCCGTTGCCGGTGAAGCCAGTGGCTTTGCCCATGCCGGCGAGCTTTCCGAGGCCGCGCTGAAGCGCGCTTCTGAAACAGCCAGCGCTGTAACGCGAGGCTATAGCGGCACCTATGCCGAGCCGCCGCGTGGCACCAATAAGCGCCTCTATACGGATGAAAATCCGATTGGTTCTCCGACGTTCGAGCAGAAAGTCCAGCTTCTGGGCGAAATCGACGCCTATCTGCGCGAACGGGATCCGCGTGTGCGTCAGGTCTCGGCCTCGCTGGCAGCAAGCCACCAGATTGTCGATATCCTGCGTGGTGATGGCTACCGCGCCAGTGATGTGCGGCCAATGACACGGCTGAACATTTCGGTGGTGGTCGGCGATGGCGACCGGCAGGAAACCGGCTCTTTCGGTATTGGCGGACGCGTTGCTTTTGAAGACCTGTTTGCAAGACAGGACTGGCAGTCAGGCGCCGAGGAGGCCTTGCGCAAGGCGTTCGTCAATCTTGAAGCGATTGATGCGCCTGCAGGCACCATGGATATCGTTCTCGGAAACGGCTGGCCCGGTGTTATGATCCATGAAGCCGTCGGCCACGGCCTGGAAGGCGACTTCAACCGCAAGAACCTGTCCGCTTTTTCAGGCCTGGTCGGTGAAATGGTCGCGGCCCCGGGCGTTACCATTGTCGACGACGGTACGATTGAAAATCGGCGGGGCTCCATATCGATTGATGATGAGGGAACACCCTCAGGCTACAACGTTCTGATCGAAAACGGACGGCTGACAGGCTACATGCAGGATCGGCTCAACGCTCGCCTGATGGGTGTCGCCCCAACCGGCAACGGTCGCCGTCAGTCATATTCTGACCTGCCAATGCCGCGCATGACGAATACCTACATGCTGGCCGGCGACAAGACCAAGGAAGAGATTATCGGCTCCGTCAAGAAAGGCATATACGCGGTCACATTCGGCGGCGGTCAGGTGGATATCACCTCTGGCCAGTTCGTTTTCTCATGTACCGAAGCTTATCTGATCGAAAACGGAAAGATCGGCGCCCCAATCAAAGGTGCAACTCTGATCGGGAACGGTCCGGAAGCCATGAAACGCGTATCCATGGTCGGCAATGATCTGGACCTCGACAATGGCATCGGCAATTGTGGCAAAGCCGGACAATGGGTTCCGGTCGGCGTTGGGCAGCCGCATCTTCGTCTCGATCAGATTACAGTGGGCGGCACCAAAGCTTAGGGCTTTTTTTACCGCACCTGATGTTTGATAGACGCATGGACAGCGCAGATCATACAGCAGAACAAGCGATGGAACAGAAGCGCATTGAAATCCGCAGGTATGAACCGGCGGACAATGCGTGCCTGACAGCCATCTGGTATCAGGCCTCGTGCATTTCCCATCCGTTTCTGCCGGATAGCCTGCTGCAGGAGCAACGCCTGCAGATTTCCTCAAAGTATCTGCCAGAAACAGAAACCTGGGTTGCCGTTGGTCCGGCTGGGCCGGTCGGCTTTATCGGGCTCATTGATTTGTTTATCGGCGGTCTGTTCATTGCGCCGGAGTGGCAAAGCCGCGGCATAGGCAGCCTTCTGCTGTCGCATGCCTTTGACCTTAAAGGAAAACTTGCGCTTGAGGTTTATGTTGCCAACCAGCGCGCGGTCGATTTTTACCGCAAACACGGATTTTGCGGTGTCCGGCGGCGCGAAACAGACGATAACGGTCTGCCATACCCATTGATCCTTATGCAAAAGCCATGTCCTTCGGCTTCACGCAGAACACCGACGAGTAGCAGCAGATCATTCTGAGCGTTACCCTAACGGAGAGACCTTCAACTCTTCTCAGAATGCGGAAGAAATTCTTCAAGCACCGAGACAATGAGCCCGTGATCATCAGCACTGGCAAGCCCCGACACAGTGATGGCTGCCACAACACCTGTTTCTTTGACACGCACGGGAAAACTGCCGCCGTGGTCGGCGTAATCCTTGATATCAAGGCCAATCTCGGGTCCGATACTGACGCCCTTTCGCTTGTGCTCAAGCTCGACAGCATAAGACGAGCGCTGAAAATGAAACACAACATTGGATTTACGCCGCGCCCAGAGATCATTTGCAGGCGCAGTCCCACTTAAGGCCGCATGAAACAGCATGCGATCCTGCGTTCGAATGTCAATCACCACTGACGCATTATGCGAATGGGCGCGGGCAACAAGCCGCTGCCCAAGCTCCCAGGCATCGTCCTCACTAAAAGCAGGAAAAATCAAACGTTCTTCCTGCCCGGCAACCATATTTTCCGTCTCAGTCATTGCTTGCATCTGGCGTCCCTCACCAAAACCGCGGTCAGGCTGATCTTGAAACAGACATGCGCTGACTGCAATCGCAGATCACAGAGCGCCTGCCCTGATACGATAGGAGCGAGGCCTTTCAAGGATACATTCGAACCTTGTGCCAGTCGCCCTCGGTGCCCTCGCGACGGAACTCAATGCGGTCATGAAGGCGGAACTTTGCATCACGCCAGAATTCGATTGAAACCGGCTTTATCCTGAACCCTGACCAGTGCGATGGCCGGGGCACTTCGCCAACCCCGTAACGGGCCGTATACTGAGCCACGGCCTTTTCCAGTGCGAAACGGCTTTCCAGCGGGCGCGACTGTTTCGATGCCCATGCGCCGATGCGGCTGCCACGCGGACGCGAGGCAAAATAGGCATCGGCCTCTTCGTCAGAAACAACCTCAACCGGGCCGCGCAGCCGCACCTGACGGCGCAGCGATTTCCAGTGAAAGCACATGGCGGCCTTGGGCTGGCCGAGGAGTTCGCGCCCTTTCTGGCTTTCAAAGTTCGTGTAAAAAACGAAACCTCTGGTGTCCACGTCCTTCAGCAGCACCATACGGACATTTGGTAGCCCGTCTTCGTCTACTGTCGCGACGGACACAGCATTGGGATCATTGATCTCGTGATCTTTCGCCTCTTTCAGCCACTTCTGAAAAAGCTCGAATGGGTCACTTTCAGCTGTGAAATCGGTATTCGCTGTGTCTTCACTCGCCATGATATCTACTCCCGGTCATAATGGACCGTCGCGTCGGGAACCAGCCGTCCGGTTTGAAGTCTGACGGCGCGACGGCAGCCTTCTCAAAGGCATGCACACGAATTTTCACATTCTGCATTAATAAGTGAACGCAAATGTGAAGGGCTTGGCAATAACCTTTTCGGAAGCTAAAGCGACTGCAACACGGCTCAAGATTGCTTGAACCGCAATGCTGCCTATGCCATAGGCAGAAACGAAGAGAGTTTCAAGGAGCATCGACACATGGCTGAAGCAAACGGCCTCATGAAAGGCAAACGCGGCATCATTCTCGGTGTCGCCAATAACCGTTCGATCGCATGGGGCATTGCCAAAGCATGTCGTGAGGCCGGCGCCGAGATCGCGCTGACATGGCAGGGCGACAACCTTAAGAAGCGCGTCGAACCGCTTGCAAAAGAACTCGACGCTTTGATGGCCGGGCACTGCGATGTGACCGACATGGATAGCGTCGACGCCGTATTCGACACGCTGAAAAAAGAATGGGGCAAGATCGACTTTGTCGTTCACGCCATTGCGTTTTCCGACAAAGACGAACTGACCGGACGTTACATTGACACATCGCGGGAAAATTTTGCCCGGTCTATGGACATTTCGGTGTACTCGTTCACCGCGGTCGCCAAACGCGCAGAACAAATGATGAATGATGGCGGTTCGATGCTGACGCTGACTTACTACGGCGCAGAAAAGGTCATGCCACACTACAATGTCATGGGCGTTGCCAAGGCCGCACTTGAGGCGAGCGTGCGTTACATGGCTGTCGATCTCGGCAACCGCGGCATCCGCGTCAATGCTGTTTCTGCCGGACCGATCAAGACTTTAGCCGGTTCTGCCATTGGCGACTTCCGCTACATTCTCAAGTGGAACGAATATAATTCGCCGCTGAAGCGCAACGTCACGATTGATGAAGTTGGTAACACGGCACTGTTCCTGCTTTCCGATTTGTCGACCTCGATCACTGGCGAAGTTCTGCACGCCGATTCGGGCTACCACACAGTTGGCATGAAAGCGGTTGATGCACCGGATATTTCGGTTGTCATCAAAGAATAAATTTTAAAAGGCGCGGCATGGTTCCGCGCCTTTGTCTTTCAGCTGAACCTTCGCACGGTCCGGCAGTTTTCTTTTTTAAACTTACAGGATTTTCAAAGTGCAGATTTATGTCATCAGGCATGGCCAGACAGACTGGAACGCCGAAGCTCGCCTGCAGGGACAAAAAGATATACCGCTGAACGAAACCGGGCGCGGACAGGCCAATCAGAATGGCAAAGCGCTGGCCGAGCTTCTTGGCGATGAAACTCGGCTGTTTGATTTCATATCCAGTCCACTTTCCAGAACCCGCGAAACGATGGAGCGCGTGCGCGCCGCCATGGGACTGACGCCGGAACTTTACCGCACAGATGACCGCCTGCGTGAGCTTTCCTTCGGCGACTGGGAGGGCAAGACCCTGAAAGAAGTTGGCGAGGAACGACCGGAACTTCTGGCAGAGCGGGAAAAGGACAAATGGTCTTTCGTTCCTCCCGGAGATGAAGCCGAAAGCTATGAGATCCTGTCCTGGCGCATTGGCGCCTGGCTGAAAGAGGTTGTCGGACCGACGGTCTGTGTCGCTCATGGCGGTGTTATTCGTGCACTTTTCCGGGTTGTTGCAAACACACCCACAGCGGAAGCCTCTGAACTGGCGATCCCCCAGAACAATATTCTGCGTATCGATCCCGAAGCCGGAACAATCGGCTGGGTATTGTAAGGCTTTCTCTTGTCTGCGATTTGCTTTAAAGCGGAGCCTCCATTGGATGCGCGGTTTTGTTCCGGCTTCAGTGTGGGCATAGGTCAGGCGGAGATTTTGCATGTCGCATAATACATTCGGACATCTTTTTCGGGTTACCACCTGGGGCGAAAGCCACGGACCGGCACTTGGCTGTGTCGTGGATGGGTGCCCTCCCGGCATCAGCCTCACACTTGCCGACATTCAGAACTACCTCGACCGCCGCAAACCCGGCCAGTCGCGCTTTGTCACCCAGCGCCGCGAAGCCGATCAGGTTAAGATATTGTCCGGCGTTCTGCCGCAGGAGGATGGGGAAACTTACATCACCACCGGCACGCCGATCTCAATGATGATCGAGAATACCGACCAGCGTTCCAAGGATTATGGTGAGATTGCCCGCCAGTATCGCCCCGGACATGCGGACTATAGCTATGATGTCAAATACGGCCTCCGGGATTATCGCGGCGGCGGTCGTTCATCGGCACGGGAAACAGCGGCCCGCGTTGCAGCGGGTGCGGTTGCGCGAAAAATTCTTCCGGGCGTAACTTATCGCGGCGCACTGGTTCAGATCGGCAAGCACAAAATCAACCGCGACAACTGGGATTGGGCGCAGGTTGACCAGAACCCGTTTTTCAGCCCGGATGCTGAAACCGTGCCTGTCTGGGAAAACTATCTTGATGAGATCCGCAAGAATGGCTCATCTGTCGGCGCAGTCATCGAGATCGTCGCAGAAGGCGTACCAGCCGGGCTCGGCGCACCGATTTACAGCAAGCTTGATCAGGATATTGCATCCCTGCTGATGTCCATCAATGCGGTAAAGGGCGTTGAAATCGGTGAAGGGTTTGATTCCGCTGAACTGACCGGCGAAGAAAATGCCGATGAGATGCGCATCGGCAATGATGGCCACCCGCGCTTTCTGTCAAACCATGCAGGCGGCATTCTTGGTGGCATTGCGACCGGCGAACCGATTGTCGCGCGTTTTGCCATCAAGCCGACCTCATCGATCCTGACGCCTCGGCAATCGATCGATCAGGATGGCAGGGAAGTGGAGTTGCGGACCAAAGGACGGCATGACCCCTGTGTGGGCATCCGCGCCGTTCCGATCGGTGAGGCGATGGTTGCCTGTGCTGTTGCCGACCACTATCTGCGCGACCGCGGCCAGACAGGACGGCTGGATTAACCGGCCAGCCAGTCCGGCGCATATGAGACCTGCTCTGCTTCGCTAAACCGCGCCAGACGATGCAGTTCTGCATCGATTCTGGCTATGCGGCCCGACGATGCCCTCACCCCTTTTTCGAGCCAAAGGCGGCGCACATCCAGTGCTGCTCGCTTCCGGTCCACTTTCATATCAATACGGCCGATCAACCGGTGTCCTTCCAGAAGCGGAAACACATAGTAACCGTATTGCCGTTTCGGCTCAGGCACGAACACTTCGATCCGATAGAAAAAGCCGAACAGCCTTTCGGCCCGCGCACGGTCTCTAAGCAGAGGATCGAAAGGGCTTAGAACCCGAACGCGCGAAGGCGGGTCTGGCGTATTCTGAAATGAGGCGACGTCTTCTGAAAGGGCAAAGGTCGCGCGAAACTGCCCTTTTTCGACGGTCTCAACGGAAACTTCAGTCAGACAATCCCGTTTCTGCTTCACCCACTCTCTGGCTTCGCTGGGCCGTATCAGGTCGAAAAAGGCCGCAATCTCGCCGGTCGTTGCAAAGCCAAGGCGCTTCAGCGCCGCCCGGCAGGCCCAATCGATAAAATCCGCCTGGCTGACAGACTGCTCCCGAAACGATCCGGGTATCACCCTCTCGGAAAGATCATAGGCTTTTTGAAAATTTCTCCGGTGACAGATGGCGAAATGACCGGTTCGCCAGTGATATTCGAGTGCGGTTTTCGCAGGGTGCCAATTCCACCAGCCTCCCGAAACGTGATCATCCTGCTTCAGATCGCGCGCGAAAAGCGGTCCGCCCTCTTTGACCGCCGCATACGTCTCATCGAAAACAGACTCGAAGGCCCTGCCCTGCCATTTGCGCCAGCGTTTGACCAACCGGTCCTGCTCACGCGTAAAACGGTGTTTCCAGAAGGGATAAAACCGCACAGGAATGATCGACGCATCATGGGTCCAGTGTTCGAACAACATGCGGTCTTCTTCCAAAAGCTGCCGCAGGTGATCGCGCCTGAGTGTCTGATTACGGGAAAACAGGATGAGATCATGTGCCCGCTCGACTGTGCGAATGGAATCAACCTGCACGAAGCCAATCTTTTCGATCAGCGCCAGAAGACCCGCCTTGTTCATCGCCTTTCCGGGCGCACCTGAAAGCCCCTGACGTTCAAGAAAGATGCGCCGTGCATCCGTATTGCTGAGCATATCCTGCATAAACTGAAGGTTACTCCGATTCGGATCAGATAAGAACATCTGGTGCGCCAGTCGTCTTTCGATACAAATGGATCACGCTTATAAGGGATCGACTCACCAGTCGGAGGCGCTTTTGGATATCGAGTTTCATGAAGCAGGAGTTTCGTTTGAGGGCCGCCAGGCGCTTCACCCCGTATCACTTGCACTGCGGGAACACCGTATCGGCATCATCGGACTGAATGGCTCAGGAAAAACGACATTTGCCAGATTGATCAACGGCCTGACAAAACCCACGACAGGCCATGTGCGTGTCAACGGCCATGATACGGCAACCGAAACGCAGGCCGTCATGGCAGAAGCCGGTTTTGTCTTTCAGGTACCGCAAAACCAGATCATTCTGCCGATCCTGAAAGATGACATCGCGCTCGGACTGAAGGCCCGCGGAACCCTCAAAGCAGACTGCGAGGCGAAGACCTTCGCTGCGCTGTCACGCCTTGGCATCGAGCATCTTGCACACCGACGCGCGCATGAGCTTTCCGGTGGAGAACTGCAACTGGCTGCACTTGCTGCGGTTCTGGCAACCGAGCCCTCCCTGGTGATCCTTGATGAGCCGACCAACCAGCTGGACCTGAAGAACCGCGCAATCGTCACCAACGCCATTGCCAGCCTGAAAGAGAATGTCATTGTCATTTCGCATGATCTCGACCTCATCGCCGGATTTGATCGCGCGCTCCTGTTCGGCGAGGGGCGCCTCATCGAAGACGGACAACCGGCAACGGTCATTGACCGCTACAGAACTTTGAACCTCTGATGCGCAGCCTCTACGTCGAGGGCGATACGTTTCTTCATCGCCGGCCCGCCAGCTTAAAACTGATCGCGTTGATCGTATTCAGCATCGGCCTGTTTTTGACAGAGAGTCTCCCCGTGCTCGCCGCGCCATTCTTTTTCGCGGCTTTCTTGTATGCGCGCCTGCCGCTTCCGCCCGCGCTGGCTGTCAGGCGACTATTGCCGGTGTTTGCCGCCATTTTTCTGGTCGGTGTTTTCAATCTTGCCTTTCATGGCTGGCACCCGGCCGCCATAACAGTGATCAGGCTGACCTCACTCATGCTTGCCGGTGCAGCCATCACTGGCTCCACTCCGGTTGCAGATTTTGTCGAAACCGTCACGAAGGCGGTATATCCGCTGGAAAGGCTCGGACTGTTACGTGCAGCCGACATTGGCCTTGCGGTCGGACTCGTTATCCGCTTCGTGCCAGATGTTCTCAACCGGTATGATGCGATTGCTGAAGCGCACCGGGCGCGTGGCCTCAGGTTTCGCCCCTTACGGGTTCTGGTTCCGCTGATCATCTTGACCTTGCGGGATGCTGACAGTATCGCTGACGCAATTGACGCGCGCGGAATTCGTGCGCCTGTGACAAAGAGGAAATCAAAATGACGTCTCGCGATCTGGTTCTCGTTTCACTGTTTGCGGCGATCATCGTGGCGCTTGGCTTGCTGCCGCCTATTCCACTGGCCTTTGTACCCGTGCCCGTTACAGCGCAGACGCTCGGCGTCATGCTCGCGGGCCTGATCATCGGTAAAAATCGTGGTTCTGCTGCCGTGCTGCTCGTATTTCTTCTGGTCGCTATCGGCCTTCCGGTCCTGTCCGGCGGTCGAGGCGGACTGGCGGTCTTCGCAGGCCCAACGGTTGGCTTCCTGATCGGCTGGCTTCCCGCAGTCTATGTGACCGGCGCCCTTGCAGAGCGTTTCGCGAACGCAAAAACAGCCACGAAGCAGTTCATGGGGTTCTTCGCTGCCGCCATCATCGGCGGTGTCATTGTCGCTTATGCCTTTGGCATCGCCTGGCTCGCCTTTGGCGTTGGCATGGGGCTGCCGGGAGCCACCGTGGCTTCACTCGGTTTCATTCCCGGTGATCTCATCAAGGCAGGTCTGGCAGCAATGGCAGCGCGTGCCGTGATGCTTGGCTATCCTCTGCTACCCAGAAAAGCCTGATCACTCAACGTAAGAATAGAGCCAGTCCCGTGTTGCTTCCGGAAGCGGCGCGGGCTCTCCGCTGCCGGAGTGAACAGCAGTCCACAAAATCTCGACTTCGGCGGCAATACCATTGCCGGATTGAACCGCGACGTTGAAGCCGATCGACTTGCCACCGATTTTTGCAGCCCGGACAACGAGGTCTGCAACCTCTTCATTCTTCAATCCACGATAAAAAGTGCAGCTGACTTTGCGCACGACATAAGCAGGTTCATTCGAAACTTCCGGCCTGAAACGCCAGAAACGTGCAAGCGCCTCTTCAGCATGATCGATATAGGCGGCCGTGCGCATCCGCCCATGCATATCGATATCACGATAGGGAACGCGCAATTCCATCCGTTCCGGTTGCCTGTCCTGCATCATCTAAACCTTTTTCCACCGCAATAGCTGCGAATGGTACGCATCAATTCAACGCTGTATCACCATGCCGACCACCCGGAAAACATGGCAATCGGCAGCTGCTCAATCTCTTTCGCTCTTTAAAGCGTTTCAGACAAGAGTGCCATAACACCTGTCAGCCTCTGATGGAGAATCAGTTCAGCCTTGCAATACCCTCGCACGGCATTACCTTCGCGTGAAATCGACATAGTGATCACCGATGGGTCTCGCTATCGCGTTAGGCCACCCAAGAGGAAAGATTATGACAGAGACCGCCAAACCAGCCGACGTCGCCAGCCTTACATTCGAGCGGGCTGTCGATGAACTTGAGCAGATCGTTGCACGTCTTGAACGCGGTGACGTCGCGCTCGACGAATCAATTGCGATTTATGAGCGCGGTGAGAAGCTGAAGAACCATTGCGAAAAGCTGCTGAAGGCCGCCGAGGCACGGGTGGAAAAAATCCGTCTGGACCGCGAAGGCAATCCTGCGGGCACAGAACCTCTCGACGAGGCCTGAGCAAGCAGGGCAAAACGCGCGCCAATCTTTATCGAAAGACTAAAGCCATGTCCTTTTTTCCAGGAAAAGACCCCGAGTTTGGCGATGCCGCTTCCTGCGATGTCGTAGAACAGCTGATTGTTCCACGAACCAGCGATATTGGCGGGTTTGAAGTGCGGCGCGCGCTCCCAACAATCAAGCGGAGGCTTGTCGGGCCGTTCATATTTTTCGACCGTATGGGGCCTGCGAGACTTGAAAGTGGTAACGCGCTGGATGTGAAGCCGCATCCGCATATTGGCCTTTCCACCGTGACCTACCTCACCGAAGGTGAGATCGGCCATCGCGATACACTCGGTAACAACACCGTCATCCGGCCTGGCGACGTCAATCTGATGACAGCCGGACGCGGGATCGTGCATTCCGAGCGTACGCCGGATGATCTTCGCCTGAGGCCGCATCAGCTTGCCGGCGTGCAGACATGGCTCGCTTTGCCGGAAAACGACGAAGAAACCGAGCCGGCTTTCGGCCATACAGACCGTAAACAACTGCCCTTTATTTCGGAGAAAGGCGTTTCCGGTAGGGTCGTGATCGGTGATTTCTCCGGCCTGAAGGCCGATGTAAAAACCTTCACGGATACGCTTTTTGTTGACCTCGTTCTGGAGGCCGGTGCAGCATTCCCCTTTCCAGCGCAACACGAGGAGCGCGCACTTTATATCCTGGAGGGGGAACTTGAAGTCGCCGGTGATCGTTTTGGTGCTGAACAACTGCTCATTCTTCGTCCCGGAGACAATGCTACGCTTGTGGGTGGTTTGCCTGCGGGCTGTCGGGTGATGCTTTTCGGTGGCGCTGCGCTCGATAAACCTCGCCACATCTGGTGGAATTTTGTTTCATCGTCGAAAGAACGGATCGAACAGGCAAAAGAAGACTGGAAACAGGGGCGTTTTGGCCTTGTCCCCGGTGATGAACAAGAATTTGTTCCTTTGCCCGGTCGCTGAAATTCGATAGAAGGATTAAAGAGCTAAAATACGGGCTTTCAGGAGACGCCTGCAGGCCCGTGTGCAGGGTGATTTTTGCGCCGGACGGCGCAGCATGAGGCACATAAAGTGACGTTACCGTCGAAGACTGCCATACTGGACCGGATCAATTTACCGTCAGACCTCAGGGAGGTCGATGACCGTGACCTTCCTCAGCTTGCTGACGAAGTGCGCGCGGCGATGATTGATTCCGTCTCGCGCACCGGTGGTCACCTCGGCGCCGGGCTTGGCGTTGTAGAACTGACCATCGCGATCCATAAGGTGTTCAATACGCCCGATGACCGTTTAATCTTTGATGTCGGGCACCAGTGTTATCCGCATAAAATTCTGACCGGACGAAAAGGCCGGATGACCACACTGCGGCAGGAAGATGGCCTCTCCGGCTTCACCAGGCGGGCAGAGAGTGAATACGACCCCTTTGGTGCCGGGCACTCTTCAACGTCGATTTCCGCAGGCCTTGGGATGGCCGTTGCCTCGAAACTCCAGAATAAGCCACGCAACGTGATTTCGGTGATTGGCGATGGCGCCATGTCTGCAGGAATGGCGTTCGAAGCCCTGAACAATGCGGGTGCACTCGGCGCCCGGCAGATCGTCATACTCAATGACAACGATATGTCGATTGCACCGCCGACGGGTGCCATGAGCGCTTATCTTGCGCGTCTGGCATCAGGCCGCACTTATCTCGAAGTCAAGGATTTCACCAAGAAGATAACCTCTTACCTCGGTAAATCTGTTGACCGTGCCATATCCCGCGCCGTTGGCCACGCACGCGGTTTTGTAACAGGCGGTACGATGTTCGAGGAACTCGGTTTTCATCATATCGGCCCGATTGACGGACACTCGTTCGACAATCTCTTGCCTGTACTGCGTAATGCCCGCGATCACGGTCGTGGCCCTATCCTTATCCATGTCGTCACGCAGAAAGGCAAAGGCTACGCCCCTGCCGAGGCCGCTGCCGACAAGTGCCACGCGGTCAGCAAGTTTGATGTGGTGACCGGCCATCAGGCAAAGGCCAAACCGAATGCCCCCAGCTATACATCCGTGTTTGCAGAGGCGTTGATTGAGGAAGCACGCCACGATGACAAACTGATTGCCATCACCGCTGCTATGCCCTCTGGCACAGGCCTCGATAAATTTGAGGACAGCTTTCCGGGCCGCTGCTTCGATGTCGGCATTGCCGAGCAGCACGCCGTAACCTTTGCCGCAGGCATGGCGACAGAAGGGATGAAGCCATTCTGTGCGCTGTACTCGACCTTCCTGCAGCGCGGGTATGATCAGGTTGTCCACGACGTCGCCATTCAGGGGCTACCGGTTCGCTTCCCGATCGACCGGGCCGGTTTCGTCGGCGCCGATGGCCC
The DNA here is from genome assembly GCF_004342225.1 of Martelella mediterranea. Taxonomy (GTDB): domain Bacteria; phylum Pseudomonadota; class Alphaproteobacteria; order Rhizobiales; family Rhizobiaceae; genus Martelella; species Martelella mediterranea_B. The sequence continues at coordinate 70,737 of NZ_SMAR01000019.1, forward strand.
GACGCATGCAGGCTCTTTCGATACGACCTATCTGACCACGCTGCCCGGCTTTGTTGTCATGGCAGCAGGCGATGAGGCAGAGCTGAAGCACATGGTTCGAACCGCGGCCGACTATGATGAAGGCCCGATCGCGTTTCGTTATCCACGCGGCGAAGGCACCGGGGTCGAAATGCCGAAACGCGGCGAAATCCTTGAAATCGGCAAAGGGCGCATCATCTCCGAAGGTTCAAAAGTGGCCCTTCTTTCGTTCGGCACAAGGCTTTCCGCCTGTCGCGAAGCTGCCTCCATGCTGAACGCTTCGGGCCTCACGACGACGGTGGCCGATGCACGCTTTGCAAAGCCGCTCGACCACGATCTGATACGGCAGCTGGCGTCTCATCATGAAGTATTGATCACGATTGAAGAAGGCGCAGCAGGTGGCTTTGGTGCGCATGTGATGCAGTTCCTCGTCAACGAAGGACTTCTCGATCACGGTCTGAAAGCCCGGCAGATGGTTCTTCCGGATATCTGGATGGAGCAGGCGAAACCGGAGATCATGTACAAAAAGGCGGGCCTCGACAGCGACGGTATCGTCAACACGGTTTTCCGGGCACTCGGCCAGGAGCGGGTTTCCACCGGGACCGGCACGATTGGCTGAACCGGCGTTGCCATTGGTTCAAAAACATGCTCATGAAACGCGGATGAAAAACGCCGCCAAAACCATGCGCCTTGACCAGTTCCTCGTTTCGCTGGACCGTTTCAAGACCCGTTCGCGCGCCCGCGATGCTGTTCAGCGCGGAGTGGTGACGGTGAACGGGCGCATCGCGAGAAAACCAGGTGAGATGGTTGCAAACGATGCCATCATCACCGTGAATGATCCGGCAGAACGTTACGTTTCACGCGCTGCGCTGAAACTGATCGCCGCTCTGGATCACTTCGGCCTTTCGCCGCAAAACATGCACGCACTGGATATCGGCGCCTCAACCGGTGGCTTTACGCAGGTTCTTCTGGAAAGAGGCGCGTCTCACGTCACAGCAATTGACGTTGGTCATGACCAGATGGCTAAAACCATCAGCAAGAATCCGAGTGTCACCAATATCGAAGGCTTGAATGCCCGGTCTCTTGGCTCGGAGGATATCGGCACTGATGAGATTGGCTTTGTTGTTTCCGATGTCTCTTTCATCTCGCTGAAGCTGGCTCTGCCCCCTGCCCTCGCACTGGCATCTCCGGGAGCCTTCTGTGTGTTGCTGGTCAAGCCGCAGTTTGAGGCAGGCAAGTCCAATATCGGCAAGAAAGGCCTGTTGAAGGATCCGGCGCTTGGTCCGCAAATAGCAGCCGATCTTGAAAACTGGCTACAGAGCGAATGCGGGTGGAAAAGTCTTGGCATCACGCCTTCGCCCATTGAAGGCGGAGATGGCAACCGCGAATATCTTTTGGCAGGGCGCAAGCCTTTCTGAATAACAATAAACTCGAATTATCGCTTCCTCGCGGATGGACGACAAGGAAAACGGACAAATGGCCGCTGAAACCGTGACAATTGCAAAGCTGGGCAGCCAGGGAGATGGCATCGCCGAAACAACGGGCGGCCCGGTTTTCGTGCCCTTCGCCCTGCCGGGCGAGACCGTGATGATCGCACGGGATAAGGGCCACGGCACGATCCTTTCAGTGCTTCAGGCCTCTGCAAAGCGGGAGCAACCGAGCTGTCGCCACTTCGGCCCGGATGGCAAAAACGGCACCTGCGGTGGCTGCGCCCTGCAACATGTTGCAGAAGATGATTATCGGGCATTCAAGGTCGCGTTGGTGCAGGATGCTCTGACGCAACATGGCATCGACTGTCCGGTCGAGCCGCTGGTGACATCCGGTCCCGGTGAGCGCCGCCGTGCCACCTTCGCCGGACGTCGCACAGAAGAGGGCATCCTGCTCGGCTTTTCCAGCCCTTCAAGCCACCACATCGTGTCGATTGAAGAGTGCCCCGTCCTCTCGCCTGCGCTTTTTGAGCGGCTTCCCGCGCTCAAGCTTCTGGCTGGTATCCTTGCAAGCAACAGTGACCCGTTCCGCATTGCTGTACTTGAAACGGAGACCGGGCTGGATATTTCCTTCTCAGGCCTGAAAACCCCTTCGGAAAAACGCCGGCAAGCTGCCATCCGCGCTGCCATGACAGTAAAAGGCATTGCGCGGCTGACACTCGACGATGAAATCATCGTTGAGCCGGTAAAGCCTGCGCTTCAGATCGACGGGACCAAAGTCTTTCCGCCGCCGGCCAGCTTTGCCCAGACAACTGAACGCGCTGAAGATGCCATGGCCGCTCTGGTTCTGTCGCATCTGAAAGGCGCAAAGTCTGTCGCCGATCTGTTTTCCGGTTTTGGGACATTCGCGTTGCGGCTCGCCAGGAAAGCGCAGGTGCATGCCGTGGAATTTGACCAGAAAGCGCTGGAGGCATTGGATTATGCCGTGCGCAACCGTCAGGGCCTCAAGGCGGTTTCGATTGAGCGGCGTGACCTTTTCAGGCGGCCGCTGCTACCACGCGAGTTGAAAGGCTTCGATGCTGTTGTGTTCGACCCGCCGCGCGCAGGTGCCAAAGAACAGGCAGAGGAGCTGGCACGCTCAAAAGTTTCGCGCATCGCCGCTGTCAGTTGCAACCCGGCCACGCTGGCCCGGGATCTGCGCATCCTCATCGAAGGCGGCTATCGTGTTGAAAGCGTGACGCCCGTCGATCAGTTCTACTGGAGCCCCCACGTGGAAGCAGTCGCGCTTCTGAAGAAAGCATAAAGCCCGGCAGCAGCGCCACCGGGCCTCTTATCATCAAGTTCAGCTCTGCCGCATAATCAGTAGTAGGGCGAATAGCACTGTTTGCGCGGACCATGATACGGCTGGAACGTATTATCCGAAGCGCGGTATGACCGGTATTTGTCATAGCACCATTCATAGTGCCGCGGATTGATTGTATTTACCCACCCCCTTGTCACGGGCACGGATTTCTGAATCCATACAGCCATGGATCGAAATGATTTGCAGCGGCTTTCGAAGGACGAACTGAT
>NZ_SMAR01000020.1 GCF_004342225.1 Martelella mediterranea
TCCGTCTATGGGCAGAAACTGGATGAGACGATGGATAAATGGCCGCTGCTGATCGACCTCGATGGCATGGTCGGGGCGGATCCGTCGAAGTGGAATGCGGTGATGGAAATCCGCACCACGGATGACGATCCGGACGCCTCAGAAGCCGTCTGGACAGACTGGCATGAGGCGGCAACCGGCGATGTCGCCGCACGGGCCTATCAGATGCGGCTGCAGCTATCATCGATCGATGAGAACATCACGCCGATCGTGGCGCGGTCGGAACTGACGGTCGACATGCCCGACCGGATTTTAAGCGGCAACAATATCGTCGTGCCGGTTGCCGGAAAGCGGATCGGTTTCGATCCGCCTTACTACGGGCTGACCGGTGTCTCGATCTCGGCGCAGGGGCTTCGCTTCGGGGATTTCTACGAGATCGCAAACAAGGATGAGAGCGGTTTTGACATCGTGTTCAAGGATCAGTCCGGAACGCCGGTCGAGCGCTCATTCGACTATGTCGCCGTTGGCTACGGAAAGGTGCATGCATGACGCAATATGAGAATGTGACGATTGATCCGACCGTCACCAATGGCTCGCAGCTTGCGGCCAATATCAACAGCTGGCGCAAGGCGGCGCTAACACTGCACAGCGGTGTCGAGCGTCCGTCTTATGCCAGTGCGGGCACAATGTGGATCAGCACGGCGTCCAGCCCATGGAGGCTTTGCGTCTATGACGGCACGGATGATGTCGTGATCGGAGAACTCAAACCGGACAGTCATGATTTTGTCAGTGCCGGTGGCACGGACTACACCAATGATCTGATGACCGCAGGCAGTGCCGCAGAGGCGCGGGATAAGCTGGGGGCGGTGGCAAGGTCTGGTGATGTGATGACCGGCTGGCTCAAAGTCGAGTTTGACAGCCCGAACCTTGCTGAGCTGAAAGCGACGGGGGCCACAGATGCGCGGCTGAGAATGCGCAGCGACAATGGTGGCAACAGTTATGTCGAGTTCGGGCAGCGGCAGGGCGGCGATGCCTATATCTGGTCGCGGGGGAGAAGCTACAATTTTAGAAGCGATGGTGCCTTGGACAACGGTTCATGGACGGTCGCCACCGACGGAAATATCAATGGCTCCATCTGGGGAAACTGGGGCAGTAACTGGGCCTACAGTGCTATCAGCAACCGCATTGAAGACCGCGCGGCGGCGCATGCGAATAACAAGGCACCGAAAGGTGCGCGTGTGAGGCATGACTCCGGCATTTACGAGATTGGAAACGTCGATCCCAACTATACCAACGTAACCGTTGATTGCCCCGGCGATATGTTTGTCACCGGTCTGCGCACGCGCACGGGCGGATGGCAGGTGTATGTCCGTGCCAAGTATGCGAGGAACTACTGATGCTGACAGCGATTTCTCCTGACAGTGCAAATGCTCTGAACCCGGATCTGGATCGTGAGGCGCTCCGCCACCTGTTGTCGCTCGCCTTTCCGGAAGCGACTGCCGATCAGGATTTTAGCACCGGTCACCTGATTGATGAGGAGACCGACCAGCGTCTCGGCTCGGCAGTGATCCTTGAATGGAACGTTGATGCGGATTTCCCGTCGCCGGATGATCTGCATGCCTTACTCGATCAGCACCGGGATGCCGTCGCGGCGTTTGTTGAAGGTCGCGAAAACCGAATGTTGCGCAACGCCGTGGATGCCGAACGCGACCGGCGCGTTGACGATGGCTTTCTGTTTGACGGTGTTCTGTATCAGTCCCGCCCCGGTGATATCGATAAAATCTCACGGTGGGCCGCGTCAGCCCGTTCCGCGCTCGAAGCCGGAGCGACCTCCGGTGACTACCGCTGGCATGGTCAGGACTATGACTTTGCATGGATCGCGGCTGATAACACCACGCACAAGCTCGATGCACAGGCCATGGTCGCACTCGGTGAGGCCGTTCTGGCGCATGAGCAGGCGCATATTCTGGCAGCCCGGCAGATCAAGGATATGGATCCGATCCCTGCCGATTACGCCAATGACAGCTACTGGCCGGACTGACCGGCACTAAATCTTCTCAAAGGACAATCGATCATGCCAATCACCACGGTATCCAGCCGGGGGCGTGCCTTTGTGCGCCTGCATGAAGGCAATCCGCTGACAGCCTATCTTGATCCGACCGGCACGCCGACCATCGGAACCGGCTTCACAATGCGCTCGCCATACTGCCGGGCGGAATTTGCAAAGCTCGGCATCAAAAAGCTTGTTCCCGGCAAAACGAAGATCACGGCAGAACAGTCAGACCAGATCCTGCGCACAGTGATCGATAACGGCTACGGCAAAGAGGTTGTTGCGCATTCACCTGAGAACCGGACGCAATATCAGATGGATGCTGCCGCAAGCGCGGCATTCAATCTCGGTGGGCGTGTCGTCAGCAAATGGCGCTTTGGCAAGCTCTGGCGGACAGGGCGGTTGAAAGAGGCCGCCGATTATCTGGCTTCGCACTACAATACCTCGAAAGGCCGAAAACTTACGGGGCTGGTCCGTCGCCGCAAAGAAGAGGCGCTCTTGTTCGAAAAGGGCATCTATACCGGTGTTTATACGGTTACGGGTGCGCCTGAAGGTGTGCCGCGCGCCGAAACGGACACTGCGCCATCGACTGGCGATCCCGTCGTTCGCGAAGTGCAGGAGATGCTGAAGAAACGCGGTTTTGATCCCGGTGCAATCGACGGCTGGCTCGGCAAGAAAACAAAGGCGGCGGTACTGGCTTATCAGACGGCGCATCCGCATCTGGTCAATGACGGCATCATCGGCCCGGCAACGATAGCCCAGCTGCGACGCGACATGAAAGCGCTGAAAGATGCAGCGGCAAAGTCCGGCCTTTCGGCGGCAGCCTCCGGCGCTGCCGCCTGGACGGCTGGCCTGCCTGTTGGCTGGATTGTCGTCGGTGTCATCGTCTTTGCGGCTCTGTGGTTCGCGTGGCGCTACCGTGATGTGATCGCACGACGGATTAATACACTGACGGGGCATGAGGTGGACGTATGATCGCCAAAATCATCACATGGCTGGTGCGGCTTGGCGCAGGCGGCATTGTCGACCGCGCCATCACGCTCATTGAAAAGCGGGCTGAACAGGAAACCGACCGGGAGAAGATCAAAGCGGATCTGACAGCGGAATATTACCGGCAGGTGATCGAGGAAACCCGCATCATGGCTGATTATAGCAAGGCCAAACTGTCATTTCCTTGGTTCTGGCTGTTCGCCAGTCTGTTCCTGTTTCCGCTGGCGCTCTGGTGGGCGGCTGTCATCCTCGACAGCGTCTTTCATTTTCCATGGACGATTGCGGATCTGCCCACACCTCAGATGCAGGCATGGGCGGGCAACATGATCCAGTGGGTGTTTTATGTCGGCTCCGGCGTGGCGGGGCTGAAAACCGTTCTGAAGGCAGGGAAATGACCGTTGAAATCGCACGCCAGCTCGGAGAGGTTCAGGGCAAGCTTGATGCCCTGATCCGCAAGGTGGATGACAACCGCTCCAGCCATGAAGAGATCCACGAACGCCTGAACACTGTCGAGCATCAGAATGAAAAGCTGATCAGCGAAAACAAAGCGCTTTCCGAACGCCTGACGGAAACCGAAACCTTTGTGGCCGATGTGCAGAAGATCAAGCAGATCGGTCGGGGCTATATCCTCGGCGCGGCCATGGCTGGCACCGGCTTCGGCGTGTGGCTATCAGATGGGATTTTGCAGCTGATCAGGACGGTGAAGGGCGGGTGAGAGGTGTGGTTCATATTTTCGAACGAAACTGCTGTTTCTGGCGGGCGATAAGAATGACTGCGTAGTGCCCTCATGTCGGCCTTTGAACATGCTCTGTCGTTTGCCCGAAATCTTCCGGTCCGCTCGCCCCTAGAGAAGGCGGAGTCTAAGCCTTTCAATTCTGCCGTTCTGATTAATGGAACCGTCCACATCGTTTTCCACTAAAGAAAGCGCCACATCTGCCTTTTTTGATGTGGTCGGCTCGAATCCGATCGCGACTTATTCAGAATGTTTGGCGGTGTAGTTTTGACGAAACAGACATTCAACGCTTCCCAGAGAAATGCGAAAGACCTAACCTTCGATCGTCGCTTTAACGCGTTCGTCAAATGTCAAGCGACCAAACGCGCCGCTGCGCCTTTCGAAAAGTTGACCCACTCGATGTAACGCTTAGCGCCGCCAGTGCCGTATTGAAGCGCAACCTCAAGTACGTCGAGGTTGGTAGAGGCGCCAACAATGCCCGTTTTGCGAACAGCAAGCGCTGATCTTTTGGATTTGTGTGCGATGAAGTTTCGAACGTGCCTAAGTTCGGCGATGGGCCAGGGTGTAACCCCGAGCTCTGCAGCAATTATTGGTTGATTCGAGACGTCAAGGCGTATGGAAGCATCAATTGCCTGTTTTGGCAGATACCAGTCCGGTTCATGCTGCCGTTTGGGATAGGACCCAATTAGCCAGTGAGCAGCTGCCTCTCTCGAAAGCAAATTAGGATGGCTTTTCGAAATGATCGGACCAGAGCGGCTTTCAAATTTGCCGGTCGCGCTGTCCAATATGAGGTTTCGGACAAAGTGCTCCCATTCAATCTGAATCTGAATGAGAGCCTTCTCAGCAGCGAATATTTGTTCTGGGGTTCTACTCGCCGTCGCATCTACCGCTGCGATAATCGCGGATAGGTGGTCGAGACGGTGGTAGAAACGAGGTAACCTACGCGCCAGAAACATCAGCTGCGATCGCCTGTACAACAGCCTCAAAACGGATTTTGCGAGAGGAGATTCTGTGCGTTGTGCTCTTTGTAGCTGCTACAAACTGAGAATGCGGCCCCTGATCGTCGGATGCGTCATCGAAAGCCTGCGCTAGGGTTGCGAGGTTGACGGAGGCTCTGTCCCAGCTAACACCTCGCCCAGCAAACTCATTCACGCCCTCAGCGACCTTCGAAACCGGCATGTACCCTTTTAAGTAGGCGACCGCAGCGAACAGAATCAAGAAATTCGGCGCGTCAAAGAAAGTAGTTTCAGAGAAGTCATTTCTTGTATGTTCTAGGATTTCGTCGATGACCTCGTCCAAACGCTCGCGGAAAGAGGTGAAGTAATCGTCGTCTTCTGACTTTTTTGCCTTGTAGTAGCGTGTGATTTGAGTTTCGCCCCCATCACTGAGGCCACGATCCAACGCGATAAACATCTCGGCTATCAATGTCGTGTTCTTTAGTCGAACAGTGTCCCGCGTAGAGACTACCTTTAACTCCCCCCAGAGGACTGCCCATTGCCGCGCTGCTTCGTATATTGTCCACTTCACCGGCTCGGAGAATTCGGCGTGCCGCAGTTCCGCAGGCGTTACCTTCACGCTGTATGAGTTTAGGCGTGCGAAGACTTCGAGAACCTCCGCGTCAGAAGCATTCACTAGCTGAACGACCGGGATACGATATGCAAGAAACTGCTCCTGATCTTCGACAGACAGATCGCGATATGTCTTGCCTTTGAAGTTTGGAGCCTTCGAGGTGAGCTTGAGACTACCCGATGCGAACTCTAGGATCGAGCGTAGTCGCTGCTGTCCATCGACGACTTCCCGCAAAGTCGTTTGCGTTTGTGGATTCAGCTTTGTGCGGAAGTAGACCTGAGGCATTGGCAGGTCATTCAAGATAGTGTCGATGAGAAAAACCTTCGCCGAGGGCGTCCAAACTGAACCTCTCTGAAATTCGGGGGCTAACACCAATTGCTTCTTGGTCTGCCATTCAATGAAGTCTGAAACAGTGTAGGTCTGCGGGATGCTTGACATGGTTGTTTCTTGCTCGAAGTGATGGAGTTTATGGTTAGCCTTTTATGGCCTCTGTTGCAATTAAAGGCTAGGCCAGATGTAAAGAATGCTCAACGCCGTCTGTCTAAACAGGTGTAGTGCGACGCATGTACCGATAGGCTTACGAACTATTCCATCTGACGCCTGTATCTTTAGAAAATGTCGAGTTCGGCTGACTGAGGTGGGGCGCCGCGCCCAAAGTGACCAGCAGCAATGGGCTGACACCGGCACTACGTCGAGTCTGGCATGAATGACCGCTTTGAGCTGAAAACCACTGTGTACTAATTCTGCGTGAGCTTCCACTTAAATGACTTTTCAGACTGAACCGAACGTGCCGCTCTCGGCCCCATTTTAGCCGCAGCTATGCACCCATAGTGCAATCAACTGTTACTACTTTTACAAATTTAGTATGCCGGCGAAGGACGAAACTTCGCCGGCTTTTTTGCTGCCCGGCATCGGGCGGCCTGCAGCCCGCCAAGGCTGCAAGCGACGGGTCCAAGTCGCCAAACATAGTCCCGTCCGGTAAGCATAGCGAATCCTCACCGCACCCGGTTGCCTGCGCAGGCAAAGCGGTGTGTGGCAGATTCGGACATATCCCACAATGCAAGGAATGATATCGGTGCGGCCTGTTTCGCCGCCTGCCGCCTATCTTGGTGGCAAAAAACGTCTCGCCAAGCGCGTTTCCTCCATCATCGAACAGACCCCGCACGACCTTTATGCAGAACCATTCGTCGGCATGGGCGGGGTTTTCTTCCGTCGCACGCTGGCGGCCCGCTGCGAGGTGGTCAATGACTATTCCGGTGACGTGACTACGCTCTTCCGGATTCTCCAGCGGCACTATCCGCAGTTTCTGGATGTGATTAGGTTTCAGCTGTCATCGCGACGAGAATTTGAGCGGCTGGCCGCCACAGATCCGTCAACGCTGACGGACCTCGAACGCGCAGCCCGCTTTCTCTACCTCCAGCGGCTGGCCTTTGGTGGAAAGATCACTGGGCGAAATTTTGGTGTCGAGCGCCACGGCCCGGCGCGCTTTGATCTGAACCGCCTCGGCCCAATTCTGGAAGAGGTGCATGAGCGCCTGTCCGGCGTCGTGATTGAAAACCTCGACTGGCGGGATTTCATAGCGCGTTATGACCGGGAGGGGGCCTTGTTCTATCTCGATCCGCCTTATTACGGATCAGAGAAAGACTATGGCAAAGACTGCTTCAGGCGCGCCGACTTTGCTGAAATGGCCGAATTGCTTTCAGGCATTAGAGGTCGTTTTATCGTCTCGCTGAATGATTGCCCGGAAGTGCGTGAAATCTTTTCGGCCTTCCAATTCGCTGATGTGAAGCTGGACTACACGGTCGGCAGCGGTGCAGCAAAACCGGTGGGTGAGGTGGTTATCCTGGATGGGCGTTGTGGGAGTAATGCCAGAAACCTGCCGCTGTTTTGAAGTTCTGACGGCTCCAGAAGCCTCGAGTTCTCACTCTATTGTGGCAGCCACGCCCAGCCTTCATATTTATCGCCTGTTTGCCTGATATGAGAGTAGCGTTTGAGTGAAACCCATGAGCGGTGGCCGGAAACGGCCGCTGCATGCGGGATGTTGTAGCCTACTTCAAACAGCCGACTGACGCCCTCGTGGCGAAGGTCATGAAAATGCAGATCATCGATACCAAGCAATCTGCAGGCCTTAGTGAAGCTGCTACTGATGGCATCAGGCGAGTAGGGGAAGATGCGTTTATCTTTTCGCGGTGCGCGCTCGATCACCTTCATTGCCGGCGCGGGCAGATCGCACCAGTTATCGTTTCCGATTTTCTGGCCGGGGTTTTTCATGTCGCGCACAAGCACACGGCTGTGCCTAGTATCAAGATCCTGCCAGACAATCCTGCATATTTCGTCTTGTCTGCGTGTTGAGAACAGCGCAAACAGCAAGATCTCGGCCATAGGCATGGATTGCGGGGTCTGTCGGTGACGCTGTTCAAAATGACTGAGTAATTTATCCAGTTCCCCAAGCGACGGGCGGCGGTCACGCTGGCGGCTTTTCGACGTCAGGCCCATTCGCTTAGCGACGGTTAACCCATCTTGCATGGCCTGCTTGTCTAGCGGATGGCCCCATGCAGGTCTTGCTATGGCAAAGATTGATGCCAGATGTGAAAGATAATTGGCGACTGTCTGGGGTTTCTTATCGAGCGAAAGCTCGCGGGCCAGCGACACAATATCTATGCTGGTTATGGCATCGCAGGCCATGTCAGCAATCTCGAAAGTTTTAAGCGACCGCAGAACCTGGGCTTTGGTTCGGCCGATTGGTGCCGCATTTTCGCGTAAATACTGCTCTATCACGTCAGAAAGTGTCACGTGACCGTGCTTTGCGCGATCAAGTCCGCCAGGCTCATAAAGGTCTCCCTCACGCTTGTTCATCCACGCGACGGCGAGCTTCTTTCGGTCAAACGTCTGGCTCTCGCTGTGGACTGTCTTGCCGTTGCGCTTTATGCGAATTTGCGCTGTGTAAGAAACTTTGCCGTTTCTGCGCTGTTTTCGTGCTGTTATGGTTCCCATTGGTGCTACACGCTTTTTAGTAATGCTACATTGTAGCACTAGCATTCTAAAAACAGTCTGAAAAGGCTCAAAATAGGACAAAAATCCTATAATAAAATGAGTGAAAAGTTGGAAAAAGCCAATAAAATCAATATTGAAGCCTCAAGGCGCTTTGCCGTTGCACCCATGATCGATTGGACGGATCGGCATTGTCGGTACTTTCATCGTCAATTGATGCAGTGCGGTCAGCTTTACACTGAGATGATTGTGGCTGATGCAATTCTTCACGGTGATCGGGAGCGGCTGCTGGGCTTTGATGCGGTTGAGCATCCCGTGGTTCTGCAAGTCGGTGGCTCAGACAGCTCAAAACTGGCGGAAGCCGCTCGCATTGGTGAAAGCTTCGGTTATGACGAAATCAATCTCAACGTCGGTTGCCCGTCTGACCGGGTCCAGTCCGGGACGTTCGGTGCCTGCCTTATGAAGTCACCCGGCGTCGTCGAAGAGGCCGTTCGGGCTATGCGTTCTGCTGTTTCTGTGCCGGTTACGGTAAAATGCCGGATTGGCGTTGACGAGCAGGAGCCTGAACAGGTTTTGCCGGACTTTGTGGCGCGTATGCGTGAAGCTGGCGCCGATGCGCTTTGGATCCATGCACGAAAAGCTTGGCTTCAGGGTCTTAGTCCGAAAGAAAATCGCACGGTTCCACCACTCGATTATGAGCTTGTCTATCGGATGAAAGCCGAAAATCCGAACTTCTTCATCGGGATCAATGGAGGCATAACCGGGCTTGAACAGGCCGGGGCGCATCTTCATAAAGTCGATGGTGTTATGCTTGGGCGTGCCGCCTATCAGACACCGGCGGTTCTGGGCGCAGTTGATCACGCGTTATTCAATGCCGCTGCGCGTCGTATCGATTACCTGCAAATCAGAGACACGATGATGGCTTATGCAGACCACTGGCTTGGACGCGGGGCAAGGCTTTCTCAGATTACCCGACATATGATTGGGTTGTTCAGCGGCCAGGCCGGGGCGCGCCGCTATCGCCAGATCCTTTCAACCGAAGCGACGAAACCGAAAGCCGGGCCTGAAGTGATCGCCGATGCATTTGATGCCGTAGACACCGGCGCCGAAACCGTGTGAGTTGCGGCGCCGGGGTGAGCTGGATTAGCTTTTGAGAGCCGAGCGTACAGCTTCGATTGCATGATCGGCCTTGCTGGCATCCGGCCCGCCGGCCTGCGCCATATCCGGGCGTCCCCCGCCACCTTTGCCGCCGAGAGCTGCAGAAGCCAGTCGTACGAGGTCGACAGACGAGTGACGGTCTGTCAGGTCCGAGGTGACGGAAACGACCACACTGGCTTTGTTATCTTCTGCCGCGCTGATGAAGACGACAACTGTGTTGGTTTTGTCTTTCTTGGCGCTGTCTGCAAGGCCTTTCAGGTCTTTCGGCGCAACGCCTGAAACCGTTTTGGCTATGAAACTGATATCGCCGATTGTTTCTGCCTCACCAGCCCCTGCGCTGCCACCGAGCGCCAGCTGTTTGCGCGCCTCGGTAAGCTCTTTTTCAAGGCTGCGCCGTTCTTCCAGAAGCGCTTCGACGCGATGGGGCACATCGTCCGGCAGAACCTTCAGCGCGCCTGCCAGCGATTTCATGCCATCGTCGCGGCGCGTGAGATAATGACGTGCATCTGTTCCCGTCAGGGCTTCGATGCGGCGCACGCCAGCCCCAACAGCGTTTTCGCCAACAATACGGATCAGACCAATTTCACCGGTTGCGTGCACATGGGTGCCACCGCAAAGCTCCAGCGAATAGGTTTTGCCCTTCTTTTCGCCGGATGTAGACGTGCCCATGGAGACAACGCGCACTTCTTCACCATATTTTTCACCGAAGAGTGCCATCGCACCTTCAGCGATTGCATCGTCTACGCTCATCAGGCGGGTGGAAACCGGCGCATTTTGCAGAACAATCTCATTGGCCATGTCTTCAACGGCTGAAAGCTCTTCCGGTGTCATCGGTTTAGGGTGCGAAATATCGAAGCGCAAACGTTCAGGTGCGACAAGAGAGCCTTTCTGGGCAACATGATCACCCAGCTTTTCGCGCAGGGCTTCGTGAATGAGATGCGTGGCGGAATGATTGGCACGAAGGCGTGCGCGGCGCGCGTGATCAACCTCAAGCGTGATCGGTTCGCCAACGCGCACAGTACCTTCTTCCACACGCGCAAAATGAACGAACAGTCCGCCATCCTTTTTCTGCGTATCTGTGACTGTAAGCTTGCCGCTTTCGGAAAACATCGTTCCGGTGTCGCCCATCTGTCCGCCGGACTCACCGTAAAACGGCGTCTGGTTGACGATGATGGCGATTTCTTCACCGGCGCTGGCGCTTTCCACCTGAGATCCGTCACGAACCAGAGCCAGAGTGACGGCTTCTGCCTTTTCGGTTTCGTAGCCCAGAAACTCGGTGGCTTCATGCTGTTCGCTCAGCTCGAACCAGACCTTTTCGGCAGCCTTGTCGCCGGAGCCTGCCCAATGAGCACGTGCCTCTTCCTTCTGACGGCGCATAGCATCCTGAAAGCCGCTCAGATCAACATGAATGCCGCGATTACGCAGGGCATCCTGCGTCAGGTCAAGCGGGAAACCATAAGTGTCGTAAAGCTTGAACGCCGTTTCGCCATCAAGGCTGTCGCCTTCCTTAAGGTCCGCACTGGCTGTATCCAGAAGCGTGAGGCCACGATCAAGGGTCTTGCGGAACCTGCCTTCTTCCAGCTTGAGCGTTTCTGAGATCAGCGCTTCGGCGCGCGTCAACACCGGATAGGCGCGACCCATTTCGTTGATCAGCACCGGAAGCAGCTTGTAGATAACAGGCTCCCGCGCACCAAGCAGCTCGGCATGGCGCATCGCACGGCGCATGATCCGGCGCAACACATAACCACGGCCTTCATTCGAAGGCAGTACGCCATCGGCAATCAGAAAGGCTGAAGAGCGAAGGTGGTCCGCGATCACGCGATGGCTGGCGCGTTGCTCACCTTCAGCCTTCACGCCCATCAGATCAACCGATGCGCTGATCAGCCTGCGGAAAAGGTCGGTGTCATAGTTGTCATGTTTGCCCTGGAGAACGGCGGCAACACGTTCCAGTCCCATCCCGGTATCAATCGATGGGCGGGGAAGATCTTCGCGCAGGTCAGCCGAAATCTGTTCATACTGCATGAAAACCAGATTCCAGATCTCGACGAAGCGGTCTCCATCTTCTTCAGGTGAGCCGGGTGGTCCGCCCCAGATATGGTCTCCATGGTCGTAAAAGATTTCAGAGCAGGGGCCACAAGGACCGGTATCACCCATCGACCAGAAATTATCCGAAGTGGCGATGCGGATGATCCGTTCTTCGGGCAAGCCGGCGATCTTTCTCCAGAAATTGAAGGCCTCCTCATCTTCATGAAAGACTGTGACCAGCAGCTTCTCTTTTGGAAGGCCAAACTCTTTGGTGATCAGTTCCCATGCCAGTGAAATCGCCTGTTCCTTGAAGTAGTCGCCAAAGGAAAAATTGCCCAGCATCTCGAAAAAGGTGTGATGACGCGCCGTATAGCCGACATTGTCGAGATCATTATGCTTGCCACCGGCGCGTACGCACTTCTGCGACGTTGTTGCCATGGAGTAGGGGCGCTGCTCGATGCCGGTAAAGACATTTTTGAATTGCACCATGCCCGCATTCGTGAACATCAGCGTCGGGTCATTGTGCGGCACAAGCGGGCTGGAAGGTACGACCTCATGTCCGTTATTCTTGAAAAAGTCGAGAAAGGTCGACCGGATATCGTTCACGCCACTCATACTTTGCCACACCCATTAGCAGTTCGTGCTGTCTTCAGCGTTTTCACTACCCGAAACGCTCCTGATGATCTTCTCAAATCAGATGTCCTGTGAAGCCTCAATGCGTTTGCGGCTTCTATCAATTTCAGAAGTATTACCGGCTTTTAGCTGCGGGCATCAGTAGTGTCCAGACAAGACAAAACAGCGACCCGTTAAAAGACGCTGTTTCGATATCCTTTTTGCCAAAAAGTTTCAAATGGAAAGCGAAACCGCCGAACTATTCCTGATTGGTGCCGGTTGCCTGATCATCATCCTCATTGTCCTCACCGGTTTCCAGGAGACCTTCTGAAAGCAGGCCGGCATTCTGCCTGAGGGCAAGTTCGATTTCTTCGGCAGTTGCTGGATTTTCCCGCAGAAATGTCTTGGCATTCTCCCGTCCCTGCCCAAGTCTCTGACTGTTGTAGGAAAACCATGAGCCTGATTTCTCGACAAGACCAGCCTTGACGCCAAGGTCAATCAGCTCACCCATCTTCGACACGCCTTCGCCATACATGATGTCGAATTCGACCTGTTTGAAAGGTGGCGCCATCTTGTTCTTCACGACTTTGACACGTGTCTGGTTGCCGACAATCTCATCCCGATCTTTGACGGAGCCGATACGGCGAATATCAAGACGAACGGATGAATAGAATTTCAGTGCGTTGCCGCCGGTGGTCGTCTCGGGGGAGCCGAACATCACGCCGATCTTCATGCGAATCTGGTTGATGAAGATGACCATGCAGTTTGAGCGTGAAATCGAGGCTGTCAGTTTGCGCAGCGCCTGGCTCATCAGGCGGGCCTGCATACCCGGAAGACTGTCGCCCATCTCACCTTCGATTTCGGCGCGCGGTGTCAAAGCCGCAACAGAGTCGATGACAATGACATCAAGAGCGCCAGAACGGACAAGCGTGTCGGTAATTTCGAGCGCCTGCTCACCGGTATCGGGCTGCGAAATCAGAAGGTCATGCAGATCAACACCAAGCTTGCGGGCGTATACAGGGTCAAGGGCGTGCTCGGCATCAACAAAGCCACAAATGCCACCGTTTTTCTGAGCTTCAGCGATAGTCTGGAGAGCAAGGGTCGTTTTGCCTGAGCTTTCCGGGCCGTAAATTTCAATAATCCGGCCCTTGGGCAGGCCGCCAATGCCAAGAGCGATATCAAGCCCAAGCGAGCCGGTCGACACGGTTTCGATTTCAACGACGCTGTCCTGAGCGCCGAGTTTCATGATTGAGCCCTTGCCGAACGAACGTTCGATCTGGGAAAGTGCTGCTTCGAGCGCTTTGCTTTTATTCACTGATTTTTCCTCGACGAGTCGGAGTGAATTCTGTGCCATCAATTTTATCCCTTGTTGCCGCCGCCGCCTAGACGGTCCCGTTAACTGAATTCAATGTACTGCATTTGTTCTCATCGCGCAATAGGTGATGAAGATCATGATAATAATACAAGAATTGCTTTATGTTCTTCTTTTGTTTAGTTTGGGGATGAGTGTATTGAAGGTCTTCTGACGACGGCAGATGTTCGGGAGATTCGGTCGCGGCAGCTTAAAACACCATTCACATAGTGCTACTTCTCAGGAAAGGGTTGCAGTTCTTGTTTTCGCGATATAAACATATCTTTATATCTTGATGGTGGTGGGCGATGGTGCAGTTCGGACTTGAGCATATGGTAGACGTTTTGAAAGCGGTAGGCGAGCCTACGCGCTTGAGGTTGCTGGCTCTGCTTTCGGCCGGTGACCTGACCGTCTCTGATCTCACTGACATTCTGGGGCAGTCCCAGCCGCGGATTTCACGGCATCTGAAGCTCCTGGGAGAGGCCGGTCTGATAGACCGCTATCAGGAGGGAGCATGGGCCTATTTTCGCCTGAAGGAGGAGGGCGGCGGTGTCCATCTCGTGCGTCAGCTTCTTGGAAACGCCTCGAATGATGATCCCATCCTCAAGCGTGATACCGGGCGCCTTGTCGCCGTAAAGCAGGCGCGGGCTGAGCTGGCACAGGCCTATTTTGCGCGCCATGCCGGTGAATGGGATGAAATGCGACGCCTGCAAATCTCTGAAACGGAAGTGGAAAACTGCCTTGTAGAGCTGGTTGGCCGCAAGCCGGTTCAAAGTCTGCTTGATCTTGGAACCGGCACAGGCCGGATGTTATTGTTGTTGAAGGACATCTATCGCCGCGCGGTTGGGGTCGATGCCAGCCGCGATATGCTGGCGGTTGCCCGTGCCAATCTGGATGCAGAAGGTCTGACCCGTGCGGTCGTGCGGCTTGGCGATATTTTAAATCTGCCACTGGAAAACGAAGATTTCGATCTCGTGATCGTTCATCAGGTCCTGCATTTTCTGGAGCATCCGGAGGTTGCGCTGGTGGAAGCTGCGCGGGTTCTGCGGCCTGGTGGCCGGCTGGTGGTGGTTGATTTCGCTCCGCATGATCTGGAGTATTTGCGTGCTGAACACGCCCATCTGCGGCTTGGCTTCTCACATAAGGCTATGGCCGACTGGATGAAAGGCGCGGGTCTGGAAGTCGACCGCGTCGTAGACCTGCCATTTTCCGGAGCTGAACAGCGTTCTCTGACCGTCACTGTCTGGCTCGCGCATGATCCGCGTATGTTGATTGCCGGAGACCGTGAAAATAACCTTGCGAGGAGTGCCTGAGGTATGACCGAGACACCCGTTTTTCGTGGTGAGAACCGCGCTTTTACGTTTTCTTTCGAGTTCTTTCCGCCGAAGAATGCCGATGCCGAGGCTTCGCTCTGGCATAGTATTCAGGCTCTTTCTGTTTATGAGCCGGAATTCGTGTCCGTCACCTATGGGGCCGGGGCCTCAAGCCGTGCGCCAACCTTTGCAGTGGTTCAGCGCCTGTTGAAGGAGACCCGTCTTCCAACGGCCTCACATATGACCGTGGTGAAATCGACGCGCGAGGAAACAAACGAAACAATCCATCAGTTTCGCGATGCTGGTGTGAAGCGCTTTGTCGCTTTGCGTGGGGATCCGCCCGGTGGTGTCGGATCGGCCTATTCACCTTTTCCCGGCGGTTATGAGAACGCCGCTGATCTGGTCCGCGGACTGAAAACGATCGGCGACTTCGATATCTCGGTTTCGGCTTATCCCGAAAAGCACCCCGAAAGTGCTGACCGTGCCGCCGATATCGCGATGCTGAAGGCCAAGGCGGACAATGGTGCTGACAGGGCATTGACGCAGTTTTTCTTCGACAATGACGTCTTTGAAGACTACCTGAACGCTGTGCGCCGTTCCGGGGTATCGATACCGGTTCTGCCTGGCATCATGCCCATTCAGAATCTAAGACAGCTTAAAAACTTTGCAGCCATGTGTGGCGCCAATATTCCTGCCTTTGTTGAGAAGCGGTTTGAAGGTCTGGATGATGACGCGGAGGGGCGTTTCGAAGTGGCCGCTGATCTGGCCGCTGAGCAGATCCAGGGGCTTCTGGACCGGGGTATTAACGATCTTCATTTTTATACAATGAACCGGTCAAAGCTCATGATCGCCGTGCTTGAGCGCCTTGGCGTTCAGGCTCCCCGGCCCGCGGCGGGCGCATCTTCTGCCACGGGCGTGATGCAGCGGGCCTGATCCGAACCGCCGCATCACCGTTTCAATCGGCCATGGCCTGTTCGTACTTTGCCGAAAGTTCCAGCCACTCTTCTTCAATCCTGGCAAGCTCTGCCGCCGCGTTCGCGCGGGCCTGTGCCATGACCTTTGCCTTTTCGGGCGCCTTTTCATAGAGCGCCGGATCGGCGAGATCGCCGTCGAGTTTGGCAATGATATCTTCGATTTTGGCCGTCTTTTTCTCCGCCGCGTCGATTTTCTTTTTCAGTGGTGCAAGAGCTGAGCGTTTTTCAGCAGCCGTTTTTCGCTGTCCGGATTTCGAGGCATTGTCCTCATCGCCGCTTTTATTCTTCGACGATTTTGTTTTACCGCCCAATACGATGAGCGCACGATAATCCTCCATGTCGCCATCATAGCTCTTCACCGTACCGTCATGCACCAGCCATAGCCGGTCAACGGTCGCCTCGATCAGATGGCGATCATGCGAGATCAGAATGACTGCGCCGGGATAGTCATTCAGTGCTTCGATGAGGGCGCGACGGCTGTCGATATCCAGATGGTTGGTCGGCTCATCAAGGATCAGCAGGTTCGGCGCATCAAAGGCCGCGAGCCCCATCAGCAGGCGGGCCTTTTCACCGCCGGACAGATCTTTCGCCAGTGTATCCATCTTGGCTGTTGCCAGCCCCATCTGCGCCACCCGGGCGCGCACCTTGGCTTCCGGTGCAGCTGGCATCAGCTTGCGAACATGATCCACGGCGGATTCATTCGGCACCAGATCATCAATCTGGTGCTGGGCAAAAAAACCGGTTTTCAGGTTGGGCGCGATCTTCAGCGAGCCTGCCTGCGCTGCCAGACGGCCGGAGATGAATTTTGCGAATGTGGACTTTCCGTTACCGTTTGCGCCTAAAAGCGCAATCCGGTCATCGTTGTCGATCCTTAGATTGATATCGGAGAGGATCGGTTTGTCAGGCTGATAGCCGACAACACCGTTTTCAATCGCGATGATCGGGGAGGCAGGCTGTTTTTCCGGCTCAGGAAATGTAAAGCCCTGAACATGATCCTCAATGACCGCGGAAACGGTTCCCATTTTCTCCAGCGCCTTGATGCGGCTTTGAGCTTGTCTGGCCTTTGAGGCCTTGGCCTTGAAGCGGTCAACAAAGCTTTGAAGATGCTTGCGCTTCGCGTCACTCTTGGCTTTTGCCTTCATCTGAAGCTCATCAGCTTCGACCTTCTGGCGCTCAAACTGATCGTATGAGCCGCGATAGAAAGTGAGTTTCTTCTGATCGAGATGGATGATTGCATTGGCTGCTGTGTTCAGAAGATCGCGGTCATGGGAAATGATCAGCACGCTGTAGGGGTAGCGGCGAATATAGTCTTCAAGCCAGAGCGTGCCTTCCAGATCGAGGTAGTTGGTTGGCTCATCCAGAAGCAGGAGGTCCGGCTCGGAAAACAGCACGGCAGCCAGCGCAACGCGCATTCGCCATCCGCCCGAAAACGAAGAGGCTGGTCGCTTTTGCGCCTCGGAGTCGAAACCAAGCCCCGAAAGGATTGCGCCGGCTCTGGCTTCGGCGGAATGTGCGTTGATATCAACGAGCCGTGTCTGGATTTCCGCAATGCGATGCGGGTCGTCTGCCGTTTCGGATTCGTCCAGCAGTGCGGCGCGTTCCTTGTCTGCTTTGAGAACAATGTCAATCAGCGGTTCTTCTGTTCCGGGCGCTTCCTGCGCCACCTGACCGATCCGCGCCTTTTTAGGAATACTGACGCTTCCGGTTTCCGGCGTCAGATCTCCGGTAACAACACGAAATAAGGTTGATTTGCCCGCACCATTGCGGCCCACCAGCCCGGCTTTCATACCTTCGGGGATGGTTGCGGATGCGTGCTCAATCAAAAGTCGCCCGGCAATACGGACGGAAAGGTCTGAAATCGTAATCATGGAAGCGGTTTTGTCTGAAAGATAAGCCGTTGGCAAGACGCGGCTGCTTCCCACGCTGTTGAAGGGCATTATTCTCCGTTGGCATCACGTCTGTCTCAGGCGAACGGTGTGCCACTTTCAGAGCGCAGGAAATAGATCAGATCCAGCTCCAGCGAGGGCTGTCCCATCATCGTGAACATCATATGGAGTTGCCCGCGATGATGTGTCTGATGATTGAAGAAGTGCGCAAGCGCCTTTTCAAGGCTGTCAGTGTAAAATTCCGGAGGATTGCCACGCTGGTAGGAAAACGTTCCTTTCAGTTGCTCAGGTGTGAGAGCATCAACAAAACTGATGATCCTGCGATCTTCAGCTTCACGTGCCAGCCGCAGATCCTTGAGGTCTTCGTGTAAAATGGTATCAAGCTTGGCAGGACCGGTGTTCTGGCCCGAAAAACGGGCCATCCAGACTTTATCAGCATAGAGAATGTGGTTGAGTGTGCCCTGAATTGAGCGAAAAAACGCTCCGAGGTCACGGGTGAAATCTTCATAGGCGATGCTGCTGGCGGCGCTGTAAACGCGGGTATTGGCCCAGCTGTTATAGGCGGCAAACATCCGATAGTGTTGCAACATGACTTTCTCCCTGATTTGACAGCTGATTATACCCGGTAAAAAGCCCTTGGGGGCGTGATTTTTTCTGATATCCGGCATGAACAAATATCATGCATGGAGACGACCGCGCCTCTTCTCGGTTTCCAGAATACGGACAGCGTCAAGACGGGAGATCGGCGCGCGGTCATTGTCTGGAATGTCGCCTGAAAGCTGCAACGCCAGATAACGGCCGCAGCAGACCCTCAGAAAGGATGTGAAATTGCCACGGTCATGGCCTGTTTCAACGGATTCACGATAAAGCTTTGTGATCAGTTGCGTGATATTCATATCATCGCGCGCGCCGATTTCACCAAGGATGTTCCAGAAAAAGCGTTCAAGTCTGACACTTGTGACCATACCATCAATGCGGATGGACCGTGTCGCACTTTCCCACAATGCAGGATCGGCTTCTATGAAAAGTCTGCACATAAATTCCTCCTCCTTTTAGAGTGAGGCAGTATAGTTCAGCGGCACGTCCTGCAAAAGGCGCATGCCGCTGAACAGTCCGTGTTCAGCCGTTCAGAACAGCCATAAACTGAGACAACCAGGCCGGGTGAGCCGGCCACGCTGGCGCGGTGACGAGGTTGCCGTCCGTTACAGCCTCATGAACAGCGATATCGGCATAATGCCCGCCCGCCAGTTTGACCTCCGGCGCGCAGGCCGGATAGGCCGAACAGGTGCGTCCGCTCAGCACACCTGCAGCGGCGAGTATCTGAGCGCCATGACAAATGGCGGCCACTGGCTTTCCTGTGTCGAAGAAATGTTTAACCATTGAGAGGACGTTGTGATCCAGCCTCAGATACTCCGGTGCGCGACCGCCCGGAATGACGAGCGCATCATAGCTGGTAACGTCGATGGCGTCGAAATCTGCCGTCAGGGCAAAGCGATGACCGGGCTTTTCCGAATAAGTCTGGTCTCCGAGAAAGTCATGAATTGCGGTTGGAACGCTGTCACCGGCTTTCTTGTCTGGACATACTGCATCGACACTGTGACCAACGGCCAGAAGCGTCTGAAACGGAACCATGGTTTCATAATCTTCCGTGAAATCGCCTGTAATCATCAGGATTTTCTTTGCTGCCATTGTTTCCTCCTCATAATGACGAGGATCAAGTTTAGCAGCTTTCGATACGGTGCAGGTATTAATGAGGTACTACGCCGTCAGGCAACTGTTCGATAACAATCGGGCCGGTTATCTTGAATTTTGCCGGGATGTTTCCAACCTTGAAATGAATGATGGGAGTTTTGTCATGAGCCGTATTCTATACACCCTTTGTGGTGCTGACAGTAATATTCCTTTTTCTCCGCATTGCTGGAAGGTCGTTCTTGCTCTCAGGCATAAAGGATTATCATTCCAGGAGCGACCGGTCCGTTTCACGGAGATAGCGAGCGTGGAAAACGGATTTTCCAAAACGGTGCCGGTTCTTAAAGATGGTGATAAACTGGTGGCCGACAGTTTTGCGATAGCCCTTTATCTGGAGCAGACCTATCCGGAACGACCGTCTCTGTTTAAGGGGGAGGGTGGACTGTCGATGGCGCGCTTCATTGAAGCCTGGTCGGCAGCCACACTGCACCCTGCCATTACCCGTATCGCGGTAAAGCAAATTCATGACATGCTCGCCCCGGGAGATCAGGCATATTTTCGCTCCAGCCGCGAAAAGCGGCTTGGTGCGACACTGGAAGAAATCGCAACCGGGCGCGAAGCCGAGATGGCGGCCTTTCCCGAAAAGCTTACCCCCTTGCGCACTATGCTGACGTTCCAGCCATTTCTGGGCGGGCATGAGCCACTGTTCGCGGACTATATTGTTTTCGGTGCCCTTCAATGGGCCGCGCAAACCGGCAACCGTGCCTTGCTGGATCCTAATGATCCGGTGACCAACTGGTTTGAGCGCTGCGCAGAATTCGCCAGCGACCAGCTGGCGATCTGAACATCTTGCAATCAACTGAAATTCCCTGTTCCGGCAGGCTTTTCTTTTTGTCGGAACACATTTATACACCGGCCTAATTTCGTTTAACCCGATTTGCCAAAGGACGAATGATATGGCGATTGAACGCACTTTTTCCATGATCAAGCCCGATGCCACCAAGCGCAACCTGACTGGTGCCATCACCAAGATTTTCGAGGAAAACGGCCTTCGTGTCGTCGCCTCCAAGCGCGTCTGGATGGCACGCCGTGAAGCCGAAGCGTTTTACGCTGAGCACAAAGAACGTCCGTTCTTCGGTGAGCTTGTTGACTTCATGAGCTCCGGCCCGACCATCGTTCAGGTTCTCGAAGGCGAAAATGCAATCGCGAAAAACCGTGAGATCATGGGTGCGACCAATCCGGAAAAAGCTGACGAAGGCACGATCCGCAAGCTGTTCGCGCTTTCCATGGGCGAGAATTCTGTTCATGGTTCGGACGCTCCGGAAACGGCTGCCCGTGAAATCGGTTTCTGGTTCTCCGAAACCGAAATCGTCGGTTAATACCGGATTTGAAGCTGCGCCTTTTGTGCCGCGGCTTTGAAGACCTTTGAAAATAAACGAAAGGCCCGTGCTCAGTCGCGGGCCTTTTGCATTCTCACGATTTATAAGGGGCAGATTCAGCTTGTCCGGTTTTTGAGCCGTTCTGCGGCACGCTCACAGGCTGAACGGCGGCTGGACTGGAACATGTGCAGACGTGCACGCACGGAGTTGACTATTTCCGGCGGTGCGGTGCGCGGTGAGCCGCAATTATACGGCGGCTCAGGATCATATTCCATTTGCAGCTGTATCTGCTGTGCGGTTGTCTTGTCCGTCAGCGATTCAACGACCTGAAGCGCAAAGTCAATGCCTGACGTCACGCCTGCGCCAGTGATGCGGTTGCGGTCACGCACAACGCGCTCGTTGACCGGCGTTGCCCCGAACAATTCAAGCTGGTCGATTGAGGTCCAGTGGCATGTTGCACGGTAACCATCAAGAAGGCCGGCAGCACCCAGCACCAGAGATCCGGTGCAGACTGACGTCACAAGCTTGCAGCCCGGAGCAATACGGCGCAGAAAGTTCAGCGTCTCATCATCATCCATCAACGCCACCTGTCCGGGGCCGCCGGGCACGCAGATGATATCGAGTTCCTTGCATTGGCCGAATGTCGTGTTCGGCAGGATGCGCAAACCGCGATCAACGATCACCGGATCGAGGTTCTTCCACAAAAGCTTGATTTCTGCACCGGGAACGCGGTTTAAAACATCCGCAGGACCAAACAGATCGAGCTGCGTCAGCCCTGGATACATCAGCATTCCGATTTTGAGCGAAGAGGCATTGTCTGCCATTAGGTTCCCTCGTTTTGTTCAGGCGGTGCCCAGGGGAAGGTTTCCCTTTGAAACGACTCGCCGCGAGCCGTTTAAACGATTGGGTCACGCCTCGTGAAAGGATAGACATTCTCTACGTTTGAACAAGCTTTGTTTCGCCAAACTTTGAGGCGTTTTTATTGCCAGCGTTCGTGCGCCTGATTGTCGCTCTCGCGGGCTGAAACCCACGTGCCTTCTGTGCCATCCTTCAGGTGCTCTTTCTTCCAGAAGGGAGCATCTGTCTTTAGGAAATCCATCACAAACGAAGCGCCTTCGAATGCAGCCTGTCGATGTGTCGCGGCAGCGATCACTGTCACGATATTTTCACCGGGTGAAAGGCGTCCGTAGCGGTGGATGACGACCAGTCCCTGCAGTGCGAAACGCTCGGTGGCCCGGTCGCAGATCCTGCGGATTTCGGCTTCCGCCATACCGGGATAGTGTTCAAGCTCCAGCGCCTCAAGGCATTCGCCGTCGTCGCGGCAGTGGCCGGTAAACGTCACTGTTGCGCCGATATCGCAGCGCTTTTCGGTCAGCGCTCTGACTTCGGCGCTGATGTCGAAGTCTTCCCTTTGAATACGAACATCCGTTTTCGGTGCTTTGCGCATGATCAGCCGCCCGTCATCGGGGGGAAAAGTGCGATCTCACTGGCATTGCGAACGGGTTCATCATGCTCGGCATGGGCCTTGTCGAGCGCAACGCGGATAATCTCGGGCTCAAAGAGCGCAAGCTCATATTCTTCGCCGCGTTGTCTAAGAAATGCGAGCAGTTCTGAAACTGTGGTCACGTTTTCCGGCAACGCTATTTCTTCTTCGCTAAGGCCAATCCGCTCGCGCACCCATGCGAAATAGACAAGTTTTGTCATGTTTCTGCCTCCACAACATGTTTCAGTCCGGCGCGGAAATAGTCGTAGCCGGTATACATCGTCAAAACGGCCGCGACCCAAAGAAGGACAATGCCGAGGTTTGTCGTAAACGGCATGACCTTATCGCCAGCAGGACCGGCCAGAAGCAGTCCGATGGCGATCATCTGGAATGTTGTTTTCCACTTTGCAATCCGCGTAACCGGCACTGAGACCTTCAGGCCAGCAAGATACTCACGTAAGCCGGAGACAAGAACTTCCCGGCAGAGAATAATGATTGCCGCCCACAGCGACCAGCCCGCAATGGTGCGTTCAACGTCAGCGGCCAGCAAGAGCAGGCAGACTGAAACCAGCAGTTTATCGGCGATGGGATCCAGCATTCGCCCGATATTTGAAGTCTGGTTCCAGGCCCGCGCAAGATAGCCATCCAGAAAGTCCGTGAGTGAGGCGACGATGAAGATCGTCAGGGCTGCCCACCGGGCGCTGTCTGAGCTGGAAAGTTTTCCTTCCAGGAAGAAGCATAGAACGATCAGTGGAACAGCGAGAATGCGCCCATAGGTCAGAAGATTTGGGAGATTGTAGACTTTTGATGCCATGGTGCCATTCCATATGTTTGCACCGGCCCGGCGGCGACGGACAGGCAAGTGTTCTTGGCTTACAAATTGCGTTGAATATACGCCTAAGGTCAATCCGGTGAAGTGTTAAACCTCTGTCACAATAAACCGATGTTCTCGCTTGATCAGCCGTTTCCTTCATGAAAATGATTGTAGATCAGTTTAGCCATCGCCTGACTGATACCCTCTACAGCACTTAAATCGGTCAGATCGGCGCGTGAAACCGCTTTGGCCGAGCCAAAGTGCTGAAGCAATGCGCGTTTGCGCGATGGACCAATGCCCGCGATCTCATCCAGAGGGTTTTTCACCATCTCCTTCTTGCGGCGCGCGCGGTGAGACCCGATGGCAAAGCGATGCGCCTCATCACGCAAACGCTGGATGAAATAAAGAACCGGATCACGCGGGGGCAAGGCAAAATCTGTGCGGCCATCCATGAAAAACCTTTCACGGCCCGCTTCCCGGTCAGCACCTTTGGCAACACCAATGGCGGTGACGGCATTGCGAATACCCAGTTCGTCGAGGATGGCGCGTACTGCTGTCATTTGTCCCTGTCCACCATCGATCAGGATAACGTCGGGCCATGCCGGAAAGCCAGCATCCTCGTCGCTTTCCGGTTGCTGAATGCGGTCTGGAATTCCGTGTTCCTTGATCAGGCGGGAAAAGCGGCGGGTCATCACCTCGCGCATCATGCCGAAGTCATCGCCGGGGGTGATGTCGGTCGACTTGATGTTGAACTTGCGATATTGCGCTTTCACAAAGCCTTCTGGCCCGGCGACCACCATGCCGCCAACAGCATTTGTGCCCATGATGTGGGAGTTGTCATAGATTTCGATCCGGCGCGGCGGCCGATCAAGGCCGAATGTTTCGGCAAAACCTTCCAGAAGGCGGGCCTGCGTTGCGGTTTCCGCCAGTTTTCGGCCATGAGCCTCGCGGGCATTGGACACGACCTGATCCACGGTTTCGCGCTTCTCGCCGCGTTTTGGAACGAGAATATGAACCCGGCGTTCCGCACGCTCAGAAAGTGCCATTTCCAGAAGGGACTGTTCTTCAATATCCTCTGAAAGCAGAATCTGTTTTGGTACCGGTTTGTCATCATAAAACTGAGCCAGAAAGGCGTTCAGGATTTCGGCACTGCCCAGCGATGGGTCAGTCTTGGGGAAGTAGGCACGATTGCCCCAGTTCTGTCCGGTTCGGAAGAAGAATACCTGTATGCAGCAAAGCCCGCCTTCATTGTGGATTGCGAACACATCCGCTTCTTCAATACCAGACGGATTGACGCTTTGATGGCCAAGAACATGCGAAAGCGCCGAAAGCCGGTCACGGTAAACAGCAGCGCGTTCAAAGTCGAGGTCTTCTGAAGCCTCGTTCATCTGGCGGGCAAGGTCGGAATGCACCTGCTTGCTTTTGCCTGAAAGAAAACGGCACGCTTCATCGACAAGTTCGTTGTAGTCGGCTTCAGAAATCTCGCCGGTGCATGGGCCAGCGCAACGCTTGATCTGATAGAGCAGGCAAGGGCGTGTCCGGCTTTCATAAACACTGTCAGTGCATGAGCGGATCAGAAAAGCACGCTGCATTGCATTGATTGTTCTGCCGACGGCGCTGGCGGAGGCAAACGGCCCGAAATAGTCACCTTTCCTGGCCCGTGCACCACGGTGTTTGAACAGCGCTGGTGCCTCGTGATCACGCGTGATCAGGATATAGGGAAAAGATTTGTCATCGCGAAGCAGAACGTTAAATCGAGGGCGTAACCTCTTGATAAGATTTGCTTCAAGAAGCAGTGCTTCCGTCTCTGTTCGCGTGTTGACGAACTCCATATGCGCGGTCTGAGTAATCATCCGCGTGATGCGGTTGGAGTGGCCGCGCCCCTGCGCATAGTTTGTAACGCGCTTCTTTAAAGAACGGGCCTTGCCGACATAAAGAACATCGCCATTCTCATTGAACATGCGGTAGACACCGGGGCTGTTCGGCAGGTGTTTGACGAACTCACCAATCAGAGCTGCGCCTTTGAGGGCGTGCTTTTCAACGCGACCGTCATTCCAGATGATGCGGTCGGCTTCCACCGATGCAAGGCTCTCCGAAGCGTCAGGCAGGTCCGTGTCCTTCTCGTCATACAATATGCCGCCGTCAGAGGGCGTCTTGCGCGTCATTCATTAATACCCGTTACGTCTGGTGTTTCCCAGGCAAGATGTTGACCGCCATCAAGTGCGATCATCTGTCCCGTGAGCGATGGTGTTTCATATAGATAGCGAATCGTTTGGCCGATTTCAGCAATTTCGGGGCCACGTCTTAAGATAAGCCGATCAACCTGGCTTTGGAAATCGGCATCGTTTTGCCTGCTGTTCTTCATTGTGGGGCCGGGGCCAATTGCATTGACGCGTATACGCGGAGCGAGCGCTTGAGCCATGGTCTGTGTGGCCGTCCATAGCGTGCTTTTCGAGAGCGTATAGGTGAAGAAGTTTGGTGTAAGCGCCCAGATCCGCTGGTCAATCATATTCACGATCAGCCCATTCCCATCTTCAGGCAATTGCCGGGCAAAGGCTTCGGAAAGCAGTAGCGGTGCTTTGACGTGAATTGCAAAATGCTCATCGAAGTTTTCCATGTCGATCTGGCTGACAGAGTCATTTCGGAAAACCGAGGCATTGTTGACCAACAGGTCAATTGGTCCCATGGCAGCGTTGACGTAATCAATCAGCCCGCAAGCCTGCTCATGGATCCCCAGATCCGCTTCGAAGACCTTTGCCCTGTGGCCTGCATCCGTCAGCTTTGACACCAGTTTTTGAGCTTCATCCCGGGATTGATTGGCATGAACGGCCACAGAAAAGCCACACTCCGCCAGCGTTTGGGCAATGCCTGCGCCAAGTCTTCTGGCGCTCCCGGTAACGAGAGCCGTCTTATATCGCGTCATATGCTGGTATCTCCCTGCGTATCTGCAGCTGTTTCTAAGGTTGATATAGTTTTTCGGATGACCATGGAAAAGCCTGAAGTGTTCGAGTGGCGCGTCAAAGGTGATGGTGGTCGCGTAATACTTGTGTATTTAATGAGTTATATGCGAGGTTATATAAATATTAACCATAACTTTCCTGTTATTTATTGCTGTAAATACAATGTTAACCGAGAATATAAACCATCATTATCCAGTTGTTGCTTAATTTGAATTTCAATCTTATTTTTTCATTAAGAGTGATCCGAGTGAGTACCTTGAAAGCCGTTGATAGCTGGCGGTTCCTCCTCGGCTCTGATTGAAGGAGATTTAAGATGCGGAACTTGAAGAAGACTCTGGCCTTTTCGGCAGCCGCCATCATGGGGGCAAGCACCGTTCAGGCCGCTGATGCAATCGTTGGCGGTGCTCAGCCTTACGAACCGAGCCCGGCAACTTATGCAGCGCCTGCGCCGGTCAATAACTGGAGCGGTTTCCACGTCGGTGGTGCACTGAACTGGGATTGGGGCACATTCGACGGCGGTGATTTCAAGGCTGACGGCTGGGGTGGCACGCTTTACGGTGGCTACGACATGCAGCAGGGCAACATCGTTTACGGTGTCGAAGCTGACCTTTCGACCTCCAATCAGAGCCAGCATGTGAACCCTGGAATCAAGATGGAGCAGGGCGTTAACGGCTCGCTGCGCGGTCGTGTCGGTTATGCATTCGATCCGATCCTCGTATACGGTACGGGTGGTCTGGCCGGTTCCCGCCTCGTTGCCAAGCAGGGCGGTATGGACGATACGCAGATGGCATGGGGCTATACTGTCGGTGCCGGTGCAGAAGCCATGATCACAAACAACATCACGGCGCGCCTTGAATATCGCTACACCGACTATGACAAGCAGAAGTTCAACCTCAACGGAAGCCAGTACAAGCGCGGCTTTGAGGAAAACACCGTCAAAGTCGGGCTTGGCTTTAAATTCTGATCGTCAGAAAACCTGATATTTTGATTAAGGCTCGCAAATTTGCGGGCCTTTTCTGTGATTTGAGCTGAAATTTCAATGTCAGATCTAAGCTTTCGGGCGAAGCTCGGAAAATGCTGGAAAATGCTCATCGAACGTTGCAGGAAAGCGTGTCAGCCGCACACGGTGCTGCTCCCAGGCACCAGGAAAACGCAGCATGAGATAGGCCAGCAGGCTGGCTAACGCGAAATGGCCTGCATTGAGGCGTTTGCCAAACGCCGGCGGGTTGGCGTCAATCCAGTCGAGCCCGCGCATAACCTTGCCCCACTGCCTGTCGACCCATGGCTGGTGCCAGGTCTCAGGTGTTCTGTAGCGCTTTTCGTAGATCACCAGAACCGCAGCTTCCATGATGCCGTCACATAAAGCCTCAAATCGCTCTGCTCTAATGCGTTTTTCCGGATTGCGTGGATAAAGGCGCTTGTCTTCATCGAGGCTGTCCAGATAGTGCATGATGACGCGGCTGTCATAAAGTACTTCGCCATCGTCCGTCACCAGTGTTGGAATCTTACCGAGTGGGTTGGCGATCAGAAGCTCGTCCGGGTTCTGAGTCGTGTCGGTAAATATTTCATCGATTGTTGCACCGGCATAGCGAGCCGCCATTCGGACTTTCGCGGAAAACGGCGACACAGGGGCGCAATAGAGCTTCATGGTCTTTCCTTCTTTTTTCGCCGCTTAATCGATGCGCGCTTTTTCATGGAGTCCTGGAGCAAGCGAAGTAGCATGTATCCGGTTGATTCGAAATCATCGCGAATAGCGGGAGATTGTCACGCCGAAGAAGGATAAGCAGTTTCGAAAGCAGGGCAGGTCTTGATCTGCCAGCCCCATAGGTTCGCTTTACTGGAGAGGCGCTTATAATAAAAAAGCCCCCGGAAGATTCCGGAGGCTATGGTCAAAAACGAGAAATCACTGGTCTCCGCGCCTTCCGGCTCAGCCCCAGTCGACTTCGAGGGCCGTAAACAGCTCGTCGAACAACTCTTCGCTCTTGCGAGAGGTCAGCGAATTCAGCGGGTCGAGCGCAAAGCCTTCGTAGACAGTTGCCTTGTCCTCGTTCATGACGCCTTCAAGGATGTAGCCCTGGACCGTCATGATCCGGCTTTCCAGCGACTGGACGCTTTCCGGCAGGACGCCGCAGGCGACCGGCTCGATCTTGTTCTTCGAGATCAAACCGTAGCTTTCGACGATATGACCGGCCGGCGCAAAGTCGTTCTGGCCGATATTGGGCAGGTTGCACTGGGTGCGGCAGGTTGCGCCATCGGCACCGGCAAGCGCTTCGATCATCAAAACGCCTTCTTCGCCCGACGGCTTCAGGTCTGCTTCGAGGAAGGCCTTGCGAGCCTTGTCCTGCTCCTTGGAGCGACGGACGCGCCATTCGTAAGGCGTGATTGCAACACCCCAGCTGTTCAGCTCTTCCTTCGACTTCAGGTACCACGGAACGAATTCGGCGAGGTGACGGTCGCCGGCAGCGCCGAGAACGCCGAAGCGTTTCAGGAAGTCGGTGGCGACGCGGAAGTCGCAATCGAACCAGTTTTCCTGCGCCTCACGTTCCAGCGCGTTCTTGGTAAGCTGCTCAGGCGAAAGCGCCGGCAGGCTGTTTTCGAATTCTTCGAGAATATCCTGACCGTTCCACATTGCGCGTGTGGCGAAAGTGAAGTGGTTGACGCCCGAAATGTCGAGAACAATGTCGTGACGCTTCGGCAGATCAACCTTGTAGTGATCGCGCACCCAGCGGCCGAGCATTTCCTGCGTGTGGAAGACTTCGTGGCAGCAGCCAACAGCCTTGATCTCGGGCTCGGCCTCGAAAAGCGCTGCCGTGCACCACGTCATCGGATTGGTGTAGTTGATTACCCATGCGTCCGGGCAGACGGCCATGATGTGGTGGGCGAAATCGGCCATGACCGGCAGCGAACGCACGGCGCGCGCCATGCCGCCCGGTCCGATCGTGTCGCCGACGCTCTGGAAAATGCCGTATTTTTCCGGGATCTTGAGATCGATGAAACGCTTTTCGGTCGGTCCGGGTTCGATCGAGATCACGACGAAATCGGAACCCTTCAGCGCGGTATCGAGATCCGGCTCGACTTCGACCTTGAACTTGGCATTGGCTTCGGGGCGGCCGAAAATGTTGGCGCTGATTTCCTTGTTCTTTTCCGCTGCGGCATTGTCGATGTCATACAGCGTCAGGGTGCCGGAGAGCGATTTCGACAGCGCCAGGTCGGCCATCAGATGCAGCGCCCATTGCTGGCTGCCGCCGCCGATATAGGTGATTTTTACGTCTTCCATCAGATAAATTCCTTTATCCTTGTATTGAAACTTCTGGGACGAGGGCTGGGAGGGTGCCCCCGTCCCGTGGGCGGTCCCGCGAACGGGGCCGGTGTTGTTTTTACGCCGAAGCGTCTTAGACGCCGAACAGGCGCGGCAGGAACAGGCTGACCGCCGGTACATAGGTGACAAGCGCCAGCACCAGAAGCAGCACCAGGAAGACCGGAATCAGATAGGGCAGAACCTTCTCGATCCTGGTCTCGCCAACCGCCGCACCGACGAAGAGCACGCAGCCGACAGGCGGCGTGATATTCCCGATACCGAGGTTGAAGATCATCATGACACCAAACTGGATCGGGTCCATGCCGAACATCTGGGTCGCAATCGGCATCAGGATCGGGGTGAAGATCAGGATGGCCGGCGTTGCGTCCATGAACGTGCCGAGAACCAGCAGGGCAACGTTGATGATCAGAAGCAGGATGATCTTGTTGTCGGTGACGGTCAGCAGGAAGTTGCCAATCATTTCCGGGATCTGGGCATAGGCCATGATCCAGCTCATCAGGCTCGAAACCGCGACGAGGAACAGGATGACGCCCGTGGTGACAGCCGTATCCGTCAGTGTTGCGATCAGCATTTTGCGGTTGATCGTTCCGTAATAGAACGACAGCAGCAGGCTGTAGACCACGGCAATGGCCGCACCTTCCGTGGCGGTGAAGATGCCGCCGACGATACCGCCCATGACAATTACGATCAGCATCAGTGCCGGGATCGAGTCGAGCACGACCTTCATCTTCTGGCCGAAGGTCAGGTCCGATTCTTCCGTCGGCAGATTGTACTTCTTGGCCATGACATAGGCGACAGCCATGACAGAAAGCCCCCACAGAATGCCGGGGATCCAGCCACCCATGAAGAGACCGGCCACCGAAACGCCGCCGCTGACAATCGAAAACAGGATCAGCAGGCCCGACGGCGGGATCAGCATGCCAACCGGACCGGAGGCAATGTTGATGGCCGCGGAGAATGCCGGATCGTAGCCCTTTTCTTTCTGGATCGGCGCCATGGTGCCACCGATGGCTGCCGTGCAGGCCATGCCCGAACCGGACAGTGTGCCGAACAGCATGTTGCCCATGACGTTAGCGTGGGCAAGCGCACCCGGCATGCGACCGCCGAACATCAATGCCAGATTGATCAGCTTCCGGGCGATGCCGCCGTGATTCATGATGTTGCCGGCAAGCATGAAGAACGGAACCGCCAGCATGCCGAAGGAGTTGATGCCGCCGAACATCTGCTGTGCGCCCTGAAAGAAGATCAGGTCGTAGGGCAGGATCACGGTGATCGCGGCAAGCGAGCTGATGCCGATGGCAACGGCGATCGGCATGCCGCAAAGCATCAGGATGATGAAGAGCGGGAGGAGGATACCCGCGACCAGGTTAGTGTCCATTTTCTTCGCTCCTGATGTCGCGCAGCACGTCACGGTAATTCAGCGTCTTGAAGAAGACGGACAGGAAACCGGCAAGGGGAATGATCGTGTAGACCCAGTTCATCGGCAGATCGAGGCTGTCGGAATGCTGGCCGACGCCGACGGAGACGAGGTTGAATCCGCCCTTCAAGAGCACGGTGACGATGAACCCCATAACCGCGAGATAGTTGAAGGTTTCGAGGATGAGGCGTTTACGGCCCTTCAGGGCATCCTTGATGAGGCCGAGCGACATGTGCCGGTCCGTCAGTCCGAAGGCGTAGGATGCGCCGAGATAGACCAGCCAGATCATGGTGAAGCGCAGCGCCTCATCGGTGAACTGGGAGGGAGAATTCAGCACATAGCGGCTGATGACCTGCCAGGTCGCCATGATGACCAGCAGCGCGAGAAAAACGGTGATCAGAAACAGGACCGTTTTTTCGAGAATTGTTCTTATGTTTTGCATGAGGAAACCTCATTGTGAGTGCAGCGGACGGTTCTGTCGTGCGGTTGTCTCCCCTCGAAACAGGTGAGGGGAGACCGGGCTGTTCATGCGTATTCCGTCGATACGCGCGCCTTTTGTCGCCTTACTGCTGGGCCGCTTCGATCTTTTCTACGATCGCTGCAGCTTCGGGATTGTTTTCGGCGATTTCGTCGTAGAGCGGCTTAACGCGTTCCTTGAAGGGCGCGAGATCGACATCGATGAAGGTGACGCCGGCTTCCTTGGATTCTTCCAGAGATGCTGCGTTCTTCACGGCTTCCAGCTCGTCCACGCGAAGCGTGTAATTTTCAGCTTCTTCCGTCAGGATCTGCTGCTGTTCTTCGGTCAGCTTGTCCCAGGTCCGGTTGGAGATGATCATCACGTCCGGGATCAGGAAGTGACGGTCGAATGTGAAGTAGTTGATGATCTCGACCTGTTTGGAATCGATCAGCGCAGCCGGGCTGCCCTCGGCACCGTCAACAATACCCTGCTGCAGAGCCGTATAGGCTTCGCCAAAGGGGATCGGGGTCGGCGTTGCGCCCAGAAGCTCAACGGCACGCGCCATGGAACGGCTGTTCGGGACGCGGATCTTCAGGCCGGCGAGATCTTCCGGCGAGTGGATTTCGGTTTCGGTCGTATAGAAGTTCCGGGCCGGAGCGATATTCCACGTCAGGCCGCGGAAACCGGTGTCGAGATTGGTCTCGAACACATCACCCTTGACGGCGTTCATCGCCTTGGTGGCGCTTTCATCGTCGTTGAAGAGATAGGGCAGCAGGAATGCGCTGTAGACCGGGTTGAATTTTTCGAGGTCTGCCGGGTTGGTGCGAACGATGTCGAGAATGCCGGTGCGCAGCTGGTTGATCATTTCCGACTCGGTGCCAAGAACGCCAGCGGAAAAGACCTTGAAGTCGACCTCGCCATCGGTGCGCTCGGAAACGGCTTCACCCATTTCCTGCAATGCGACAACGGTCGAGTGATCTGCATTGTGCGAGTCGGAGACGCGCAATGTCAGTGCCGACGCCGATGTTGCCAGCGCGCTGAAGGAAAGTGCGGCTGCGAGGCCGAGACCGATTTTGCTGAATTTAGACATAAAACCTCCCTGGAAGTAGCTCCAAGTTAACGTTTCTTTTGCAGGGAGGATCGGATTTCCGTGATGCTGTGCCGCTCTTCGCACAATGGCTGACAGCAGCTGAAATCAACGAAAATCCTACACCTCCCGATTAAACACAAGATCCTGAAATAGGACTGAGTTACGTACCTCACGCAACCAATCGGAAGTTAAGTCAAACATCAGGCTGAAACAACAAAGGTATGCTAGCATATCAGTTTAATGAGCACGCTAAGGATGCGTCATATTAGGAGATTGTTCTTTGGACAGGATTCAATGATTAAATCATTTAAAAACAGATTGATGACGCGCTATTCGAGCGTTTTTCACAGCTGCATAAAATAGCAACTGTCAATATAAACTTGCTTTTTAGGTTCATACTTTTGCAAAAAAATGATTAAATTTAAATGCAGGAATTTTTCCGAGATCGCGAACGAAATGCGCTTTTCGATACCAACGCAGTTATCAAAAGATGAGCGAATGGAAGGCATTTTGAGTAATGGCCATTGAGAATATCGTTGAGCGAGAAAACCTCGGATCGTCGGGCTTTAAAAGCCATCATCCGCTCTTTGTCCCGCATTCAGCCGGCGTTGAGGTGCCGAAGAAATGTTCTCAAAGCTGCAATGGCTGAACCCACCCCGGTCGCATGGTGGTTCACAACCGGGATGGGCGTAGCCAGTTTAGATTGTCAGGCAGATCTTGCCGAAATGCGCACCGCTTTCCTGATAGCGAAAGGCTTCTGCAAGCGCGGTAAAATCGAAGCTTTTGTCGATGACAGGGCGTATTCCCATGACATCCAGTGCACGCACCATATCTTTTTGATGTTTGCGTGATCCGACGATCAGGCCCTGCAGGCGCTGCTGGCGTGCCATCAGATGCGCCGTGGGAATTTCGCCACCCGTGCCGGTCAGGACGCCGATCAGCGCAATGTGTGCGCCAGTGCGCCCCGCAATGATAGATTGCGCCATCGTTGCGGGGCCACCCACCTCAACGATATGGTCAACGCCGCGGCCATCGGTGAGCCGCTGCATTTCAGCGCCCCATTCCGGTGTCTTGCGATAGTTGATGACGTGGTCTGCCCCCAGAGGTTTCAGGCGCTCCAGTTTCTCATCCGAAGATGATGTTGCAATCACGGTCGCGCCGATCGCTTTGGCGAGCTGAAGGGCGTAGATGGATACGCCGCCTGTTCCCAGCACAGCCACTGTGTCGCCTGGCTTAATTTGTCCATCCATAACCAGTGCCCTCCAGGCGGTCAGGCCTGCCGTGGTGATCGTTGCGGCTTCCTCATGGGACCAGCCGACAGGTGCTTGCGTGAACCAGCTTGCAGGTACGGTGACGCGTTCACGGGCATATCCGTCGATACCGTCTCCCGGCGTGCGTGAGAAATCAGACGGGCGTCCGTCACCGTCCTGCCAGTCGGGGAAGAAGCAGGAAACAACGTGATCGCCAACCCGGAATTCGCTCACGCTCTCACCGATGGCCTCTACGACCCCGGCGCCATCTGCCATCGGGATCCGCCCGTCGGCTGTAGCGCCTTGCTGGCTTGCGACAAGATAATCATGGAAATTGAGTGAGCTGGCATGGATGCGAACCGTAATCTCACCGGGACCGGGATTGCTCGCTTCCTCTGCATCATCAACGGCAATATTTTCGAGTCCGCCAGGTGCCTTGATCCTGATCTGTCTCATGAAAACGCCTTTCCTTGGTTCGAATTATAACGACGTGCGCGATTGGATTCAGGGCCTGAGGTAGGAAGTGCGGTCGACATCTGCCATGGCGGAAGCGCCGGGAAATTTTGATACGTCGCAGCTTTGAGGCCTTGTCTGCCTTCATTTTCAGCCTTCGACAAAACCGGGGATTATTCAGTCTTCGAACTGAAATAGGGTGGAAATCGACTGCGTGTCACTTATCTGACCGGAAACGAGGAATTTGCGCATATCGTTGTTTCACAATTCGATGTGTGCTTATGCTGACATATCTTGGCGCGGTCGGAGATGCGAATTGTCCGGTAAAAGCGTCGCTTACCAACAGGGTGCAGAAAATGGATTTTTCGCGCAGCGTCCGAGCACGCTTTAAACGCAATATTCTTTTCCTCTCTTTCTTGTCCGTCGCGGGTTTTGCCGGCCTGAATGCCGGAACTTCGATCAGTTTTGCTGCCGACGGCTACAATGAAGATGCAACGATCAATATCGGCTCGTTATATGAGCCGCAAAGCCTCGATAATGCCGGGGCTGCAGGGCAGGGCGTTCATGAAGCCTTCTATGGCAATGTCTATGAATCGCTGTTCCTGCTCACGGATGCGGGGAACGTCGAGAAGCTTCTCGTTGATGATTATTCGATGAGCGACGATGGCTTGACCTATACGTTCACGCTTAAGCCGGGCGTAACGTTTCACTCCGGTGATCCTCTCACTTCTGCTGATGTTAAATACAGCATTGAGCGGATCATGGCGCCAGAATCAAAGAGCTCCCGGAAGAGTAGTCTTCAGACCATTGATGCGATCGAAACGCCTGACGATCAGACCGTTGTGATCAAGCTCAAAAACCGGTCTATCTCGCTGCCCTATTATCTGAGTTATATCTGGATTGTTAACGATAGCGCTGGCAGTATTTCTGCCAAGGAGGATGGAACCGGCCCATACGAGCTCGACAGCTGGCGCCGTGGCTCCTACCTGGCGCTCACGCGGTTTGACTCATACTGGGGGGATGCCGCAACAAATGCAGAGGTTGTCTTCAAATATTTCAGTGATGCAACCGCTCTCAACAACGCACTTCTGACGAATGCGATTGATATTATCACCAGTGTTCAGAGCCCCGATTCGCTTGCTCAGTTCACCAATGATCCGCGTTTTACCGTCAAAGAAGGCCAGTCCACGACCAAGCAGGTGCTGGCGTTTAACGATCGCGTTGCCCCGTTCGATAATGTGAAAGTTCGCAAAGCCATCAGCCGCGCGATTGACAAGAAGAAGTTGCTCAACTCGATCTGGGGTGGCTATGGGACACTGATCGGTTCATTCGTACCGCCGACCGACCCGTGGTTTGTCGATTTGACGGATGTCGATCCTTATAACCCGGAAAGCGCAAAAGAACTTCTGGCCGAGGCCGGGTATGCTGACGGGTTCTCTTTCGTTCTGGAAACGCCGAATTATGATCCGCATCCGCTGGTTGCTCAGGCGATCAAGAATGACCTCTCAAAGGTCGGTATCGATGTGAAGATTAATGTGATTACTGCCAATGAATGGTTTAACAAAATCTACAAACAGCATGATTTTGAAGCCACTTTGCAGGAGCACGTCAATCACCGCGATATCCTGTTTTATGGCAATCCGGATTTCTATTGGGGATACAATAATCCGAAGGTCGTTGAACTGATCAGTTCTTCAGAGACTGCCAGGACTGAAAGCGAACAGGTTGAAAAGCTCACGGAAGCGAATCGCCAGATCGCAGAGGATGCGGCCAGCGTGTGGCTGTTCCTGAACCCGCAGATTGTCGTTTCACGGGCCAATGTCAGCGATTACCCGCTGAATGGACTGAACTCTCAGTTTTTTGTCTATGATATCAAGAAGGCTGAATAACAGCGGTATCTGATATGTTTTCATGCCGGTGGCAAAGACCGCCGGCATGTGTTTTTCGGATTGGTAAAAGAGGCAGGGATCCAAAATTCTTACCTATCTTATACGCAGAGGTATCATACTTCTCCTCTCTCTGCTCGTTGCTTCAATGGTGCTTTTCGTGCTCCTTAGGCTTCTGCCCGGAGATCCGGCGAATGCGCTGCTTTCTGTCGGCGCCGATCCTGCTCAGATTGAAGCTGCGCGCGCGCAGGTTGGGTCCAACCTTCCGCTTTGGCAGCAGTTTCTTCAGTTTCTCTCAAGTCTTTTGCGTTTTGATTTCGGAAATTCATTTGTCTCGGATGCGCCTGTCACCAGAGAAGTGCTGAACCGGCTGACAGTCACGCTTCCGCTCACTTTCATGGCCTTCGTTCTGGCGATTATCATTGCCGTTCCGCTCGGTGTGATTTCCGCGGTTAAGAGTGACCGCTGGTACGCGGCTGTTATCACCGCTGTGTCGCAGCTGGGCATTGCCATACCGGCATTCTGGATGGGCATTCTTCTGGTCATGGTGTTTGCCATTCAGATCAGGCTGTTTCCCTCCGGTGGGTTTCCGCTGCGCGGCTGGGGTGCGCCTCTGGAAGCGCTTCACACCCTTTTCCTTCCGGTTTTGACAATTGCGCTGGTCATGGCGGCCTCTTTGATGCGCTATGTGCGGGCTTCGACCCTTGAGGTCGTAGGCAGTGATTATCTGAGAACAGCGCGCGCGCTCGGAGACAGCTTTGCCAGTGCTTTCTGGCGTCATGGCATTCGCAATGCTTCAATCCCGGTGATCTCCATTCTTGGAATCGAGCTTGGGACGGCCTTTCTCGGGGCCGTTGTCATCGAGCAGGTGTTTTCACTGCCAGGTCTCGGTTCAATGCTTTTGATGGGGATCGAGCAGCGCGATTATCCCAATGTCCAGGGCGTTCTGTTCATCTCTACGCTTCTTGTTCTGGTGGTTGGTTTTATCGCTGATGTCAGCCAGCGTCTCATAGACCCGCGCTTGCGGCATTCTGCAGGAGCACGATCATGAGTGTTGTGGAAACTACGCCGCAAAATACCAGTGCTCAAAAGCGAAGATCACTCAGGTCGTGGACATTCAGGATTGGCGTCTTTCTGGTTCTGTTTCACCTCTGCATCGCGATCCTGACCATTTTCTGGACGCCCTATGATCCGATGGGGATGACCGGAGGTCGGCTTGAAGGGCCTTCCTGGGCACACTGGCTGGGCACAGACCGCTTAGGCCGTGATTATCTGACGCTGGTCATGATCGGTTCCCGCATCGCTTTGCTAGTGGGGTTTGGTGCGATTGCCATCGGTGCTGCAATTGG
Source organism: Martelella mediterranea (assembly GCF_004342225.1). Classification (GTDB taxonomy): domain Bacteria; phylum Pseudomonadota; class Alphaproteobacteria; order Rhizobiales; family Rhizobiaceae; genus Martelella; species Martelella mediterranea_B. The sequence goes on from NZ_SMAR01000020.1 coordinate 37,178, forward strand.
TGTTACGATTGGCTTGCTGGCCGCCTTTGCGACGCGTTTTCTGGACGATGTGCTCGCGGCCGCGCTCGATATCATGATTGCGTTTCCTGTGTTGCTGATCGCAATGCTGGTCGTTGCGGCCAGCAGTGAAGCCAGCCTGTTTACGGCCATTCTGGCACTCGGTATCGCCATGTCGTCAATCATAGCGCGCCTGACCCGCATCCTCGTGAAGCAAGTCCTGCAGAAAGACTTCATAACGGCATCGCGGATATCGGGTACGTCATGGGGCGGGATTGTTCGTCAGCACATCCTTCCCAATATCTGGCCGACAATGGCGGTCAATTTCGCACTTCAGTTCAGCGTCGCAATTATCGCAGAAGCGTCACTGTCTTATCTTGGTCTGGGCGCGCCTCTGCCGAATACATCGTGGGGGCGACTGCTTCAGGAGGCGCAGGGAACGGTCTATACGGCGCCTCTGGGAGCGATTGCGCCCGGTGTGGCACTTGTGACGCTTGTCATTGGTATCAACCTTTTTGCAGATGGTTTACGTGATATTGCCGATCCAACGCGGGGGGCAACACGATGAAGCCTTTACTCGATGTCAGTCGCCTTTCACTTTCTGCCGAAGGCCGGGTTCTGGTTTCGGAGATTTCCTTTTCAATCGCGCAAGGCCAGCGTTTCGGACTGATCGGTGAATCCGGATCGGGGAAATCACTCACCGCGATGGCTGTGACTGGTCTCCTTCCCAAATCGATCGATGCGCATGGTTCTGTCCGACTGAACGGGCAGGAGGTGGTGGGCACTTCAGAACGTGTGCTGAACACCATGCGCGGGCGTGATGTTGCTGTCGTGTTTCAGGAGCCGCTTACCGCTCTTGATCCGCTGATGAGGCTTGGTCAGCAGATCGCAATCCCGCTCAAGCGGCGATTGACGCGCGAAGGAGAGGATACTGGCTCGGCAGCGCTCAGGCGCGGGGTTCTCGAGCTTCTTGAGCATGTGTCCCTGCCACAGCCTGATCGTATTCTGCGGGCCTTTCCGCACGAGATATCCGGTGGTCAGCGTCAGCGCGTGGCCATTGCTCTGGCTCTGGCCTGCCGCCCCAGACTTCTGATCGCGGATGAGCCGACAACGGCTCTGGATGTGACAACGCAGGCCGAAATCCTGAAGCTTCTCGATCGACTGGTCGGCGAATTTGATATGTCGCTTCTCTTCATCAGTCATGATCTGCCGGTGGTCGCATCGGTGGTCAGCGATGTTGCGGTGATGCAGCATGGGCAACTGGTTGAGGAGGGGACAATAGGGGACGTTTTCGGAGCGCCTTCGCACCCTTATACCCGGTCATTGGTGAAGGCTGCCCATGCGTTTGACAGTTATTTTGGTGAGGCGTCATCATGAGCCTGCTTGAACTCAGCAATGTCGGGTTTTCCTATGATCGCCGGAGCCAGACACTCGATGATGTATCGTTCACCGTAACCGAAGGACGCAGTGTCGGTCTTGTCGGTGAAAGCGGTTCGGGAAAGTCCACGATCCTGAAACTGATGCTTGGCCTATCGCGACAGCAATCAGGTGAAATCACGTTCGAGGGCCGCCCGCTCGACCTTTCCAGCGGCGCATTCATGCGCGATTATCGCCGTAAGGTGCAGGCCGTTTTTCAGGATCCGTATTCATCTCTTGATCCGCGGCAGAAGGTGAAGTCGATTATTTCGGAGCCGCTGCGATCGCTCAAAATCCCCGGTAATCACGATCAGATCGTTGCAGAGGCTCTGTCTGCTGTTGGTCTTCCGGAAGAAGCGTTGACGCGATATCCGCACGCTTTTTCCGGTGGGCAGCGGCAGAGAATTGCCATTGCACGGGCCGTAGCAGCGCAGCCGAAGCTTTTGCTTGCCGATGAGGCCGTCAGCGCACTTGATCTTTCCACCCGCATTCTGATCGTTGATCTGTTTCGAAAGCTGTCAGAACGCATGACACTTGTGTTCGTGTCTCACGATCTCGGCGTTGTGGCTGCGCTTTGTGAGGAGATGGTGATCCTCGAGAAGGGGCAGATCGTCGAAGCCGGCAATACGCAAGATATTATTGCAAATCCCCGTCACCCCTATACGCGTAAGCTGCTTGAAAGTATCCCGCGTATGCCGTGCGCTATGAAATGATGAAAGGGTTTTTCTTGACCGAGATTGCAGACTATCACGACTATATCGAGCAATGGCGGCGCGAGAGGCTGACTGGCCTCAAGCAAAAGGGCGGCTGGCTTTCACTCGTCGGGCGCTGGCCTCTTGATGCGGGAACGGTCTCAATCGGCTCATCTGACGAAAATGATATCGTTCTGCCCATAGGGCCGGGCAAGCTGGGCGCTCTCACTCTTGTGGAGGGAAAAGGTCTGACTTTTTTACATGAGGGTGGTTCAGAGCAGCGTTTTATTCCGGCAGATAGCCCGTACCCTGTCGTTTTCCCTGTTGATCGCTTCAACTTTGAAGTCACCTCGATGAGTGGTGCGCTGGCATTGCGCGTTCGTGATCTTGAGTCAGATGAACCGGAAAAGCTTGAAGCGCTTCCTTATTTTCCGGCGGATCCCAGCTGGCGTATCCGTGCCGAATGGGTGGCTCTTGCCGAGCCGGGAGAGGTCACGCTCGACACGGTCATCGGCGTCAAAACGCAGGTTCCTGTCAGCCACGTTGCACGCTTTGATCATGACGGCAAAACCGTCGAGTTACTTTCAACTTACGGCACAGCTGAGCGTCCGCAATTCGTGTTTCGGGATTCGACGGCAAAGGACGAAACCTATGCCGCAGCACGCTTCGTTTTCGGCGAAGAGGTGACCGGCGATGCCATCACGCTCGACTTCAACAAGGCAATCAACCCGCCCTGTGCGTTTACCGAGTTTGCTGCCTGCCCGTTGCCGCCTGAGCAGAATATTCTGTCTTTTCCTGTCAGAGCTGGCGAAAAGCGGGTTCGTAGCTGAGCTGAACAGTTTGAGGATGCTCTGTCGCTGCGGCTGCCTTGCAATCCGGTGAGGCAGGCGCGATAACCCGCTGCGATCCAAATCAGGAAAACGGAAGCAATGGCAGGTACAAACAGCGAGCTGAAAATGATCGCGGAAGGGCCGGTGGTCATACTGGTGAATCCGCAATTGGGTGAGAATATTGGCATGGTGGCGCGCGCTATGGCCAATTTCGGACTGGCGGAACTGCGCCTTGTTGATCCAAGAGACGGCTGGCCGAGTGACACCGCACGCGCAGCCGCTTCCAAAGCAGACCATATTATTGATGGTGTGAAAGTCTTCGATCGGCTTGAAGACGCGATTGCAGATCTGAACTTTGTTTACGCCACCACCGCACGCAGCCGGGATGGTTTCAAACCCGTTCGCGGCCCCTCGGTTGCTGCAGCGACGCTCAGAACCAGATTCATCGCCGGAGAGCGGACCGGTATCCTGTTTGGCCGGGAGCGCTGGGGCCTGAATAATGAAGAGGTCGGGCTTGCGGATGAGATCGTTACATTTCCCGTTAATCCCGCCTTTGCCTCGCTCAATATCGCACAAGCCGTCCTGCTTGTGTCCTATGAATGGATGAAATCCGGGATGGCGGATGAAACGGAAACCGCCTTTCAGCCAGTTGAGCAGACACCTGCGACGAAAGAGGATCTGTTCGGACTGTTCGGTCATCTGGAAGAAGCGCTGGACGCGCGTGGCTATTTCAGGCCGGTCGATAAGAAACCGCGGATGATCGACAATCTGCGAGCGGTTTTTACCCGTCGTGCGATGAGTATGCAGGAAATCCGGCTGTTGCGTGGCGTTATCTCCTCGCTTGATCGCTACACGCGCAAAAGGCCGCGCGGGGCAACGGATGATCAGGATGTGTGAGTTGCCTTCCGGTCCGGTGCTGATCTTCGATTCAGGTATCGGTGGGCTGACAGTCTTGCGTGAAGCCCGGATGGTGATGCCGGAGCGCCACTTCGTCTATGTTGCCGACAATGCGGCATTTCCCTACGGCGACTGGGAAGAAGATGCGCTTCTGGAGCATATGCTGTCTTTGTTCGAGATGCTTTTGCACCGGATCAGGCCGGTTGCCGTGATCATTGCCTGCAACACCGCTTTCACGCTTGCCGGGGAGGCTTTGCGCCAGCGGTTTTCCGAGACGGCGTTTATTGGCACAGTACCGGCGATAAAGCCTGCGGCTGAGCGCACGGCTTCCGGCCTTATCAGTGTTCTGGCCACGCCGGCGACAGTAACGCGCGACTATACCCGATTGCTGATCTCTACGTTTGCGGGAAATTGCGAAGTCACGCTCGTCGGATCAAAGACCCTTGCTGCCCTGGCCGAGTCGTATGTCAGCGGTGGCTCTGTCAGTGATGACGATCTGCGTGCTGAAATCGCGCCCTGTTTCATCTCTGGCGGAAGCGGCAAAACGGATATCGTGGTTCTTGCCTGCACCCATTATCCGTTTCTGGCCAATCGGTTTCGACGGCTTGCCCCGTGGCCGGTGGACTGGCTCAATCCCGCTGAAGCGATTGCGCTGCAGGCCAGGCGGGTTATCGGGGCTGGGGGCGAGCGGGATACAGAGTCCAATCAGGATCGTGCCTTCTTCACCAAGGCGGATGTCTCTCCCCAAATCATCCGGTTGATGCAGGGATTTGGAGTGAAGCCGGACTTTGCGAATATTTAAGGCCGTACCGGCCAGTGGAATGAATTTGACATTTGAATCCCGCCTGCCGCCAGTGATCGTTTCAAATGTCAAATTCGAAAATTCCACTAGGAACATAAACTTGGCTAGTGGTTCTTTTGATTCCGGCATTTGGATAAGCGCGTGCGGAAAAGGGAACCAAATGCCGGAATCGAAACACTAGTCGAAAATGTCAGCCGGCAGGGATAAGCGGGATCGGTACACCAAAGGTCTGCAGCAGCAAAATCAGATTGAGTGATAGCACCGCGACGGCAGCAATAACAGAAAGCGCGCTGATGATACGGCCGTTGGCGTATTCCCCCATCACTTTCTTGCTACGGGTGAAAATCAGAAGAGATATCATCGGAACGGGCAGGGCGATTGAGAGAATGATCTGGCTGACCACGAGCGCTTCCGTCGCATTCACGCCGAGCGCGACGACGACAAAAGCCGGCAGCATCGTTATCAGGCGCCGAAGCCAGATCGGTATGCGGAAGCCGACGAACCCCTGCATGATCATCTGACCGGCCATTGTGCCGACGACGGAGCTGGAAATACCAGAGGCGATCAGCGAGATCAGAAAAGCGGCTGCCGCCGCCCCGCCAAGCAGCGGGGTGAGCATGTGATAGGCGGTTTCGATTTCTGCAACTTCGCTGTGGCCTCTGTGAAATGCACTGGCTGCCATCATCACCATCGCCATGTTGACGATCCCTGCGACGGCAAGCGCAACGATGACTTCGGTGTTTGAAAAACGTAAAACCCGCTTCCTGTCTTTTTCGTTCTTCACCGCAACCCGGTTTTGCGTGAGGCCGGAGTGCAGGTAGACCGCATGCGGCATCACGGTCGCGCCTATGATGCCGACAGCAATCGCGAGCGCCGTTGCATCGGGAATGCGGGGTGTGACTGAACCGGTGGCCGCATCCCCCCAGGCGATTGGAGCGATGAAAAGCTCAACGACATAGCAAAGACTAATCAGTGCAATCAGGCTGCCAATGATCAGTTCCATGGGGCGGAAGCCGCGACGTTCGAAGATGAGAATACCGTAAGTGACAATAGCCGTAACGCCCATGCCTGCCATGAGCGGCATTTGAAAGAGAAGGGCGAGGCCGATGGCGCCGCCCAGGAACTCAGCCAGGTCGGTCGCCATGGCCGCAATTTCGCTGACGATCCACATGAGTATCACGACAGGCTTGGAAAATTCGTCGCGGCAGACCTCAGCCAGATTTCGACCGGTGACAATGCCGAGCTTTGCAGAAAGGGCCTGAAAAAGCATTGCGATCAGATTGGCAAAAACAACCACCCAAAGCAGTGAATAGCCGAAACCGGCGCCTGCCTGAATGTTGGTCGCATAGTTTCCGGGATCGACATAGGCAATTGATGCAATGACCGCAGGACCGGCAAACAGGAGCGCTGAACGCGGGCGAACACGGCCTGAAGCCAGTGCGTTTTCAATCGCTACATTGGTGCGTTCCGTCAAAGAGCGGCGGCGCGAAGACAAGTCTGACATATGAGGGCACCGGAAAATAAAATTTATAATTATTAAAAATATAGCCTTGGCTACATTTTTGTCAATGGGCGTTAATATCGAACGCATTTGGCTTCACAGCGAACATCATTTAAAGTGATGGAGCAAAGTGTAGCCGAGGTTTCATTGTTTCGTTTGAATGAAACGATCATGCGGCAGCAAGTGAGGTGAGTGTGAGCGCTGACGACAAGGACGGAGAGGCTTCAGCCGGACGTTTTTCCAAGGCACGTTCCGAGCGGGCGAGTGTGCTGCTGGAGGACTATACCGAGCTGATTGCAGAGCTGATTGAGGAGACCGGCGAGGCACGCATTACCGACATCGCCCGCGCCATGGGGGTTGCGCATCCGACGGCCACGAAGGCTGTCGGACGGTTGAAACGGGAGGGGCTTGCAACATCACGCCCTTATCGCGGCGTTTTTCTGACGGAAGAGGGCGATGCGATGGCGAAAAAGAATCGCGAACGCCATCGGCTGGTGCTGGACCTTCTGCTCGCGCTTGGGGTGCCTGAGGAATCTGCTGAACTTGATGCCGAAGGGATTGAACATCACGTCTCAGAGGAAACATTGAAAGCGTTCTCGTGTTTTCTAAAAAAGTCGTCATAAACTTCTGAAAAAATGGCTTTATACTGAGAAGAATCGCATCTTTTTAAGCCGCTCGTTTTATGTGTTCTCTAAAGCAAGGCTTGATAGGCCGGACTGCTTTCTTCATATCTTTGAGAACAGAGAACCCGTGATTCTTCCGATAGATTTGCTCGGATAAGCTTGCTCATTAGGGGGATAGTTTCTGTCTTTTGCCAGTGACCGATCCGCATTCGGAAATCTGTGGGTAACTGGACTGAGGCTCCGCCTGTTTCGCCTCAAACTGCTACAACACGTCTGGCTCCAATCGAAAGGTAATCGGAAAAGTGCAAGTCGACATCGACATGGGAACGACATCTGCTGGTGACGTGGCCACTCTCGATATCGAGGAATTGCTGGCGACGCGCCTTCTGGTGCAGGGAAACTCCGGTTCCGGAAAATCTCATCTTCTGCGACGCCTGCTTGAACAGTCGGCGAAGTGGGTTCAGCAGGTCATTATCGACCCCGAAGGGGACTTCGTGACGCTTTCCGATGCGTTCGGTCATATTGTTGTCGACGCCAATCGCACAGAAGGCGAGCTGATCGGTATTGCGAACCGTATTCGGCAGCACCGTGTTTCCTGCGTTCTGACGTTAGAGGGGCTTGAACTGGACGATCAGATGCGTGCAGCGGCTGTTTTCCTGAACGCGCTTTTTGATGCTGACCGCGATTACTGGTATCCTATCCTCGTTGTCGTCGACGAGGCCCAGATGTTTGCGCCCACCTCCGGTGGTGAGGTGAGCGAGGAAGTCCGGCGGCTTTCGCTCGGTGCCATGACCAATCTGATGTGCCGTGGAAGAAAGCGCGGGCTTGCTGGCGTAATCGCCACCCAAAGGCTGGCCAAACTGGCCAAAAATGTCGCCGCTGAAGCCTCCAACTTTCTGATGGGGCGGACCTTTCTGGATATCGATATGGCGCGGGCTGCCGACCTTCTTGGTATGGACAGACGGCAGGCCGAGCAATTTCGCGATCTGAAACGCGGAAACTTCGTTGCTCTGGGCCCTGCGCTTGCGCGGCGGCCGCTTAAGGTCGTCATCGGGTCCGTTGAAACGTCGGCGCGTTCGTCCAGCCCAAAGCTGATGCCACTGCCCGACAAGCCCGAAGATGTCGAGGACCTGATTTTTACACCGGATCCTGAGGATCTGGCGCGCCCCGCACAGCCACGCCGCGCTGCGCCGCGCCCGCGTGAAACCACAGATATCATGGCTGAGCTTTCCAAGTCTGCCTCGGAAAATGAAATGGGTGAGGCACCTGAACGGAGCAGTCGTTTGCCGCCTATGTCTGATGAAGACAAGGAGGCATGGATTGCGGCGACCCTCATGGAAATCGCTGATCAATCGAATTCTGCTTTTCGTTCAGATTCAGAGCTTTATCAGGATTTTCTGATGCGTGGTCGCATGAAACGGATTTCAGGTGCACCGCTTTCGATGCCCGATTTTCGCCTGCGTCTTGCGATTGCGCGCTCGGGCGCCGACGCAGCAATGCAGGAAAGCGAAGCGTGGCAGATGGCATTGTCGCTCTCACGGGAAATTACTGACGATCTTCAGGGCGTTTTTCTGATGCTGGTCAAGGCGGCTTTGTCAGGTGAGCCTTGCCCGTCAGATGCGGCGATTGCGCGGGCTTATGGTACGCACTCCGCGCGGCGGGCTGCGCGCTTCTTAAGCTATTTCGAGGAGCAGGGGCTGATCATCGTTCACACCGATCACTTCGGGATGCGCATTGTCGCCTTCCCCGATCTGGATGCGCAGACATCTGGCGGGAACCCTGACGGTCCTGCTGACAACACCGAAATGCGGGATGCTGCGGAATAGATTGTTGAAGATAAACTGATCGGAACGCGCCGGAAGCGACGTTCACGCGACGCCTTGTTGACTCAGGCGATCTTTCATATTGGCAAGGACTGCAAGCCGGATGGCTGAGGAAAGATTAACCTCGGGCCTGCGTGTGTCATCAATGATGCGAATCTGTTGCGCCAGAGTTTTTCCGTTGCGCTCTGCGAGTGATTTGAGCTCGTCATAAAAGGCATCTTCAAGCGAGAAGCTTGTGCGATGTCCGTGCAGACTGACTGAGTGTTTGCGGATCACGACGGATCACTTCCGTCAGGGCGCTCACGGCGCCCCTGATTGAGGGCGTTTTCAGTTTTCTGGCGTAAAGTGTCTTCGAGGGTCTTCTGCGCCTTTGTGCGGCCGTGACGGGCGCGGTTCTCATCCGCCGTCTGCGCGGAGATTTCGCGCTTTCTGCGTTTTCGAACCTGCCTCAAATTGACAATCTCGGCGCATAAAGGTCGCGTTCCGTCAGTGTTTCTTGCGAAAGGCGTCCAGCGAAACGACTGACGCACCGTCATCACCACCCGGGCCATCTTCATCGCTATGATCGTCTTCGGGTGCTGCTGCCGGCTGACCTTCATCATTGTCAACGTCGAGGGTTGCAACGTCGAATTCCAGCTCGAAATTGACTGATGGATCGTAGAAGCCAACGATCGCGCTGAAAGGAACAACCAGTCGTTCGGGTACATCGGAAAAAGACAAACCGATTTCGAACTGGCTTTCAGTAACCTTGAGGTCCCAGTACTGGTGCTGGATGACGATCGTCATTTGCTGATCATACTTTTCCTTAAGGGCCGGCGATATGCGGACACCGGGCGCGTTTGTCAGAAAAGTGATGAAGAAATGGTGTTCGCCCGGCAAATGGCCGGTCGCAGCGACTTCCGCAAGCACTTTGCGGATCATGCCTCTGAGCGCGTCCTGTGCCAGAATGTCGTAGCGAATATGGTCCTGACCCATCACATGCCTTCCCGGTTTGGCTTCCTCAATTCAATCAGCGTATAGCCATTCTTATCCTCTGCGTCAAAGCGCATTCTAAAATGACAGTTCGCTATTATCGAGAGAAAGTTTGGTCAAAATAAAGTGGAGGCTTCTGTTGCCAGGTGCCTCCGGACCCCGCCTTACAGTGCTACCCATAAGGACTTAGGTTGGGTTTCTGGAACCGCCATTAGGCAGCTACAGCGTAACCCTGAGCTTTGTTGTCATTTGCAACTACTCTATTGACCCGATAACGGTGGTATCATGCCGGGCAAAAGGTCAATCTTTACACTCTTGTCGATCCTGTTTCGCCCCCATCATAAGCAGGCCGTTTCGCCTGTTTATGGTGGAGGCGCCGGGTACCGCCCCCGGGTCCAATGAGCTTATTTCATTGCCGTTTATTGCCATAGCCGGAAGAACCGGCACCCGTCATATAAGTGTTTTGTTCGCGTATGCAAAGGGGTGGGAACAGCTTTTGTGCAGGTCGCCAATTCACAGGGTTTTGACGAACGGCGCTTTTCTTGATCGCGAACTTTCTCTACTGAGGTCTTCAGATGAGAGGAAACCATGCGCCAGTATCTTGATCTGCTCGAACATGTCATGACAACAGGAACTGATCGCGGAGACCGTACCGGAACCGGTACACGCTCGGTCTTTGGCTATCAGATGCGCTTTGATCTGTCGGAAGGCTTTCCGGTTCTGACGACGAAAAAGCTGCATCTTCGCTCAATCATTCATGAGCTGCTGTGGTTCTTGAAGGGCGATACGAATATCGCTTACCTGAAAGAAAACGGCGTTTCGATCTGGGATGAGTGGGCTGATGAAAACGGCGATCTGGGTCCGGTTTACGGCGCGCAGTGGCGGTCCTGGCCTGCGCCTGATGGCCGTCATATCGACCAGATTGCGAATCTGGTTCTTTCGCTCAAGGATAATCCTGAAAGCCGCCGGCATATTGTGACGGCATGGAACCCGGCAGAAGTCGACAATATGGCGCTGCCTCCGTGTCACTGCCTGTTTCAGTTCTATGTCGCCGATGGCAGGCTTTCCTGTCAGCTTTATCAGCGGTCAGCGGATATCTTTCTCGGTGTTCCTTTCAACATTGCATCTTATGCCCTGCTGACGATGATGCTGGCGCAGGTCGCTGGATTGAAGCCGGGCGATTTCGTTCACACGCTGGGCGATGCGCATATCTACAGCAATCACTTTGATCAGGTGCGTGAACAATTAAGCCGTAAACCCGGACCGCTGCCGTCCATGCGCATCAACCCGGATGTCGAAGACCTGTTCGCCTTTACCTTCGATGACTTTAAGCTTGAAGGCTATGAAGCTGCGCCTTCGATCAAGGCGCCGATTGCCATTTAACCCTGCGGGAGCCTGGAGATGGAAGATAATATCGATGTGGTCTTAATGGCCGCAGTCGCGAAAAATGGTGTTATCGGCCGCGACAGTGCTATGCCATGGCATCTGGGCTCGGACTTCAAGCGCTTCAAAGCGCTCACCATGGGGAAGCCTCAGATCATGGGGCGGAAGACCTTCTCTTCGATTGGCCGGCCTCTTCCCGGGCGCAAGAATATCATCCTTACCCGTCAGGCAGGCTTCACAATAGAAGGATGCGAAATCGCAGCCACGCTCGATGAGGCTCTGGCGATTGCCTTGGCAGATGCAAAAGAAAAAGGCGTCGATGAGATCTATATCCAGGGCGGCGGGGAAATCTACGCTCAGGCGATGGAGCGGGCGGACCGGTTGCGCATCACGCACGTCGAGGTTTCGGCTGAAGGTGATACGCGTTTTCCCGATATTGATGAACAAATCTGGCAGCCGGTTGAAACGGAATATGTCGGCGTCAGCGAAGTTGACGATTATCCAACCCGGTATGTTGTCTACGAAAAAAGATGCAGTTGAACAGGAATTTACCGCGATTTTGGCAGTGATGTGACGGTGTGCGTTGAAAGCGGCTTTCTGCGTCCCTATAACGGTGCAAACGCCTTTTGAACCAAGGCGGGGTCGTATCTACGTGAGGAGCGGCCAGGATTTTTTTGAAAGAAGAGGTGTGGATGCCCTGGAGCAATCAAAATGGCGGCGGTCCCTGGGGAGGCGGCGGCGATAATCAAGGACCCTGGGGGCAGGGGCCGAAGCGGCCAAGTGGCGGCGGAGGCGGAAGCGGCGGCGGCAATGGCGGCCCACCCGATTTTGAGGATTTTTTCCGTAAAGGTCAGGACCAGTTCAAGGGGATGTTTCCCGGTGGATTTGGCTTCGGATTGATCGCCATTATCATTCTGATCGTTGGTGTCTTCTGGGTCATGCAGTCCGTTTATACGGTTCAGCCGGATCAACGCGCTGTTGAACTTCGACTGGGTAAACCCAAGGAAACGATTTCTCAGCCCGGTCTGCACTTCATGATCTGGCCGATCGAAACTGTCGAGATGGTCAACATTACCGAACAGCAGATCAACATTGGCACGGGTAATTCCGCGCGCTCCGGCATTATGCTGACGGGCGACCAGAACATCGTTGATATCGAATTTGCGGTTCTCTTCAGCGTTACAAATCCCGAAGCGTTCCTTTTCAATGTGGAAAACCCGGTGCAGACGCTGCAGCAGGTTTCAGAAAGCGCGATGCGTGAAGTCGTTGGCAGCCGTCCGGCACAGGATGTCTTCCGTGATGACCGTGAAGGGATTTCCTCCGATGTGATGGGAATCATCCAGAGCACCATGGACGGTTATGGTGCAGGCATTACGGTCAACGCTGTTTCGATCGAAGAAGCCGCTCCGCCACCGGAAGTTTCTGATGCATTCGATGAAGTGCAGCGCGCTGAACAGGACGAGGATCGCTTCCTGGAGGAAGCAAATCAGTATGCCAATAAACAGCTTGGTGCTGCCCGCGGTGACGCTGCGCAAATCCGGGAGGCTGCCGCCGCTTACAAGGATCGCGTCGTGAAGGAAGCGCAGGGTGAGGCTGATCGGTTCAATTCGATCTACGAAACCTACACCGCTGTTCCGGAAGTGACCCGTAAACGTCTTTATCTTGAAACCATGCAGGACGTGTTCTCGCGTTCGAAGAACTTTATCATCGATGATAAGGGGCAGGGCGTTGTGCCATATCTGCCACTGGATGCACTCGATAAGAACGCGGCAGCCAATGCCAGCCGCAGCAGTTCTTCAAACGCGTCGAACACCAGCGCGCAGAGCAGCAAGGGAGCGAACTGATGTCATCCAATCGCCTATTTGCTATCCTCGGCGCAATTTTTGTCCTTCTCCTGCTGGGCTATGCGTCGATCTTCATCGTCAACCCGCGTGAGCAGGCTCTTGTGATACGGTTTGGCCAGATCAAAGAGGTCAAGAGTGATCCGGGCCTCTATTTCAAGCTGCCATTCTCGTTCCTCGGCGCTGACAAGGTGCAGTATGTCTCCAATCAGGATATGCGCTTCGATCTTGACGATATCCGCGTTCAGGTGTCCGGCGGTAAATTCTACGAAGTGAACGCCTTCGTTGTTTATCGCATTACGGATCCGCAGCGTTTCCGTCAGGCCGTGTCCGGCGACCGTATGGTGGCTGTGTCGCGTCTGCGGACCCGTCTGGATTCTTCGCTGCGCCGTGTTTACGGTCTTCGTGATTTCCAGGCAGCCCTTTCCAGCGAACGCGCTGCGATGATGCAGCAGGTTCGCGATGAGCTGCGTCCGGCGGCAGAATCGCTCGGTATCAGTGTTGTCGATGTTCGTATTCGCCGGACGGATCTCACCAAGCAGGTCTCTGATGAGACTTATGCACGTATGCGTTCTGAGCGTTTGGCGGAAGCTGAAGCCACCCGTGCCCGCGGTCGCGAGAAGGCTGAGGTTCGTCGCGCGGCAGCAGATCGCGAGGTCGTCGAAATTCGCTCTGCAGCCGAGCTGGATGCTCAGATCCTGCGTGGTGAAGGTGACGCTGAGCGCAACAGGATCCTCGGTGATGCCTATGGCAAAGACCCTGAGTTCTTCTATTTCTATCGTTCGATGAATGCTTATCGTGATGTGATGGGAGACAACTCAACCATGGTTCTCTCGCCTGACTCGGAGTTCTTTGAATATTTCCGCTCAAGCGATCCGGGTTTCGTTGTTGAACCCAGTGTTGGCCCGAATGCCAACACCACCGATACAGAGATAAATGCAGAAGCTCAGGGTAACTGATTTATGCTGATGCAGGATATCTTGCTGGGATTTGCTTTTTTCCTGGTAATCGAGGGGCTGGTCTATGCACTGGCCCCTTCGTTTTTGGTGGCAATGGCAAAACTGCTGCCAGACATGCCTGAAGGCGCAATCCGGCTGACAGGATTGGTTTCCGTTGCTTTGGGCGTGGGTCTGGTTTGGCTCATGCACGGATAATTGATTTTCGAATTTCCGGAACGGCGTTCACCAAAGGCCATAAATAAAGCATCTTCAAAAAGCATGCGTTGAACGGATTCAGGAATTCGGGCAACAATGCAATCATACAACTGAGAGCGAAAGCGGAGGAAAGATGATCGTCGCAGACCGTTCACCCAGTTTCAGGCGGCTGGCCGCGCTGAGTCTCGGCGCGTTTTTCGCAGTCACAGCCCCGCAGACTGGTGGGGTCAATGCCGCTTATGCGCAAACGCTCAGTGATGTATCTGTCGCCGATCTCTCCGAAAAACTTCTGGATTCGGTCGTCAATATTTCGATCTCACAATCTGGTCCTGAGGGGGCGGAGGGTGAAAGCCCCCTGCCAAAAGTGCCTGAAGGGCAGCCGTTTGAAGAGCTTTTTAAAGATTTCTTCGATGGCGGCGGCAATATCAATCCGCACCCGGTGACCTCTCTTGGGTCAGGCTTCGTGATTGACCCCGACGGGATTATCGTCACCAATAATCATGTTATTGAAAACGCTGATACCATTGAGGTCACCTTCGCCAATGGCGACACGCTGGAAGCGGAATTGCTGGGCGTCGATGATCAGACAGATCTGGCTGTATTGAAGGTTGAGCCGGAAAAGCCGCTGAAAGCGGTAAAGTTCGGTGACTCTCGCAAAGTCAGGATTGGTGAATGGGTGATGGCCATTGGCAATCCATTCGGTCTTGGCGGATCGGTGACGCTTGGGATTGTCTCTGCGCGTGGGCGCACGCTCGACGGGCCTTATGATAATTTCATTCAGACTGATGCAGCCATTAACAAGGGCAATTCCGGTGGTCCTCTGTTCAATATGGACGGCGAAGTTGTTGGCATTAACACCGCGATCCTTTCGCCATCCGGCGGATCGATTGGTATCGGCTTCTCAGTGCCAAGTGAGCTGGCTGAAAACATCATCGATCAGATTGTTGAATACGGATATACCCGTCGTGGCTGGCTGGGCTTACGCGTTCTGGAGGTCAGTGACGAACTGGCTCGTTCTCTTGGCTCGGATGATCCCACCGGGATTGCGGTCGGCAGCATCATTGAGGGCGGTCCTTCCGACGGCGGTCCCTTGCAGCCCGGCGATATTATTCTCCGGTTTGATGGTAACGACATTGACACGCCGCGGGATCTGCCCCGCTTCGTTGCTGAAAGTGCGATCGGGGAACCCGCGGAGATCGAGATTTTCCGCGAAGGAGAGCGCATGACATTTGAGGTCACGCCTCAGCTTCTCGACGATCCCGAGGATGAGTTGACGTCAGATGAGACGCCGGGCGAGGTCCCACAACTGGCAGATAAAGAATCAGAAGAAAGCGCCGGTGCGCCGGTCGAGCTTTATGGTATGACACTGGCCGAACTCGATGATAACGGACGGGCGCTCTATCAAATCGGCGGTGACGTCGAGGGCATATTGATCACCGAAGTCGATGATGAAAGTGCGGCTGCCGGTGAAGGGCTGTTGCCCGGTATGGTGATTGCTGAAATCGCTCAGACCGCAGTGACAACGCCCCAGGATGTCCGCTCCCGCCTGTTGGAGCTGGTATCAGAGGGACGGCGCAGTGTATCCCTCATGGTTGTTTCGCCGTCGGGCGATATTGAAATCGTCAGCCTGCCTCTGGAATAACGAGAGATCACGCGCGTTTTTTTAAGCTTGGCCAGTCCTGTTTGCGCAGCCGGTAGAGAACGTGCCGCTTGAGGTGTGGATGCGTATCAGGAACCGATGGGTGGTCGAAACTGGCACCCTCATCCTGCGTCATCCCGAGGCGTTCCATCACGGCGATAGAACGTCGATTGTCAGCAACTGCGAATGAAACGATCTGGCTATGTTCCCGGACGGTAAAGGCCAGGTCAATCATCGCGTGGGCGGCTTCCGTCACATAGCCCTTGCCCCATTGCGTTGTGATCAGACGCCATCCGATTTCGGGAACGCCCTTCGGCCTGATGTCTGGTCTATACGCGACATTCAGGCCGCAAAAGCCGATTGCTTCTCCGGTTTCGCGCAGGGCCATCGCCGGAAACCCGTATCCGGTTTCCGAGATCTGATCGCGTATCGTGGGGAATAAGGCGTCGCTTTCGCCGCGGGAAAGACGTTTCGGAAAGAAGGTCATCACCGTTTCGTCTGAACACAGCGCATGAAAGACCTCCCGGTCGCGCTCTTCCCAGTTGCGGATGATAAGGCGCGGTGACTCTGCAATAATCATGGAACGTCTCCCGCGCCAAAACCTGGCGATCAATAAGGTTGTCAGACCCAAAACGATAGTAACGATGCGTAGCTTCAACAGGTTGGAGCGTCATTTTTGCATCCGAATGGATGCACGGCGCTCTGGTGTGGTGAACTCTAAATTCGCCTCATTATTGCAGGAACCTTGAATGCGAATTTCAAATTCGAAAATTCCACTAGTGAGCGATATCACTCTGCTTATAGCCTTGGATATACAGCAGGGCGGAAAGATCACTGTGATCGATGCGGATTTTCGCCTGCTCTGCGACAGAAGGTTTCGCGTGGAGGGCAACGCCAGAGCCAGCCAGCATCAGCATACCCAGATCATTGGCGCCGTCGCCAACGGCCATAATCTCACTTTCAGCGATGCCACGTTTAAGGGCGACGTCGTGAAGGGCTTCAATTTTAGCTTCGCGGCCCAGTATAGGGTCGGCAACCTCGCCGGTCAGATGGCCACCGTCTTCAAGAAGAACATTGGCGCGGTTTTCGTCAAAACCAATCATGGCGCCGATACGGCTGGTGAAGACAGTAAAGCCACCGGAAACGAGCGCTGTATAACCGTCATTGGCCTTCATCGTTGCGATCAGCTCTTTGCCGCCGGGCGTAAGCGTGATGCGTTTTTCTATGATCTCGTCGACAATGGCGATCGGAAGCCCTTTTAGCAGGCCGACGCGCTCGCGCACGGCTGGTTCAAATTCGATCTCACCGTTCATAGCACGCGCTGTGATGGCAGAAACCTTGTCTTTCAAGCCGACTTCGGCTGCCAGTTCGTCGATACACTCCTGAGCGATCATCGTGGAGTCCATGTCTGCCAGAAGTGCTTTCTTGCGACGGCCTGCAACGGGCTGGACGACAAGGTCAATCGCAGCGTTCCCGATAATCTGCTTAAGCGCTGGTTCCGCTTCTTCCAGCGTCATCGTATCTGGCAGGTAAAGATCGGCTGCGATACCTTCAGCAAGCCATTCAGCAGAAGCAGGCGAAACAGCCGATGCACACCGGTCCAGCAAGGCGTTGTCTAAAATCGGGTTTGACGGATTGCAGACAAGCGTGGCAACGAGAGCCATGACAATTTCCTTTGATGCAAATGCAGATGCCATTCTGATAACGGGACCGACGGCAAGCGGCAAGTCCGCGCTGGCCATTGAGGCCGCGAAGTCTGTTGACGGTGTTGTGATCAACGCTGACAGTATGCAGGTTTATGACACTTTGCGTGTCCTGACCGCGCGGCCTTCAACGAATGATATGGATGGCGTGCCGCATCACCTTTATGGCCATGTGCGTGCTGGCGAAAACTATTCCACAGGGGCGTGGTTGCGGGATGTGGAAACGTGTCTGTGTGAATTGAAGCAGGCAGGGCGAAAGCCTGTTTTTGTTGGTGGAACAGGACTTTACTTCAAAGCCCTGACGCAGGGTCTCGCGCTGATGCCCGATATCCCGGAAGACCTGAGAGCTTACTGGCGTAATCGTCTCATAGAGGAAGGCCCGGAAAACCTGCATCGTGAGCTGGCGGAAAAAGACAAGGAAGTGGCTGCGCGTCTCGATCCGGCAGACGGGCAGAGAATTGTCCGTGCGATTGAGGTCATCGAAGCAAGTGGGCGCTCGATTGCGGATTTTCAGGCGGAAACGCCGCCGCCGCTTATACCTGCTGACAGTGCCCAGAAAATTGTTGTTCTGCCTGAGCGACCGGTGTTGCACGACCGGATCAACAAGCGTTTCGAGGGGATGCTTGAAGCCGGAGCCATCGCGGAGGTTGAAGCGCTGCTGGCACTGAACGCCGATCCGGCATCACCGGTCATGCGGGCGATCGGCGTTCCTGAAATTGCCGCGTTTACGCGCGGTGAGATGAGCAGGGACGCCGTTATCACCCGAGGCAGTGCCGCAACCCGTCAATATGCCAAGCGGCAGATGACGTGGTTTCGCAATCAGATGGGGCCTGAGTGGCGGCGGTATGACCCCGCCGCCTGACAGACGTCTCTGCAATCAGTAGCCGGAAAGCGTTGCTACCAGATCATTGGCAAATGAGGCCATGCCCAGAGCAGCAGAGAAGTTATACTCATTGATGCTGATGAAAACGCCGACATCGTGAGCAGGGGCGAGAGCAACATAGGAGAGTTCACCCTGCATGCCGCCAGCCTTTTGCAAAATGAACGGGTGGTCATCTGTTTCATACATGGCCACCCAGCCAAGTCCGGCTCCGTCGAGCCGGCCAGACTCGTCCATGGACTGAACCTGATCAAAGTGATCGCGCTGAAAATAAACAGCATGGTCTAAAAGCCGGGTTTCCGGCTCGTCTGCCTTCTCATTCAGGTGCCATTTTATCCATTTCACCATATCATTGGCCGTTGAGGTGAGGCCACCGGACCCGGTATTCATTTTTCCCGAAATAATGTGGGGTAGCGGCTCACCATCAAAACCATGACCATACATGGCTAACTCAGCATTTGTTGTGGAGCGTTCGAAACCTGTGTCGTTCATATTCAGCGGGCTGAGGATCGTTTCATCGAGATACTCTGCATAGGGGGATCCAATCGCACCGGACAAGGCGGCAGACAGTATGTCGAATCCGAAGTTCGAATAAAGCATGTTTCTGCCGGGCGTGTAGAGCGGCTGATGGTCGTTGAACCAGCTGGTAAAGGCTTCTGTCGTCAGGGTGGCGTATGGATCGGCAGGATCTTCCGCCTTAGCGCGTGGCACTTCGCGGGGCAGGCCGCCTGAATGTGTCGCCAGCTGGACCAGACTGACAGAAGGCCAGTCCGCAAGGGCTTTGCCCAGTTCGCCGTCTACCAGCTCTGCTGCGGGGGTTGTGAAACTGACCAGGCCATCAGCAACGAGCTGCGCCAGAACCTGGCCGGTGAACGCTTTTGTTATGGAGCCGATCCGCAACGTTGAGTCACCCGTAGGCGTCACCCCGTTGCCTTTTCTGGTTTCTCCCATGCCAGTTACAAAGGCGTCATCTCCCTTGACCGCAGCTACAACGACGCCCGGAACGCCAGCTTCAAAATAGAAAATCGTCGACTGGAAGTCGACGACTTCATCGAGAAACGGATCCGCACTTGCAGGCATGGCAGCAAACAGGCTGACACATAATGTTGCGGTCGTCGTGTTTATGAAACTGCGCATGGGAAAAGATCTCCTCCCTGAGGCCTTGGCCGTTGGAAATTGAAGCAATAGACAGATTGACGGTGCGACAGATAGTGGCAGTAAAAACTTACAAAAGCCAGTTGCAGGTTTTGATAAAGAGCAGTGATTGCCTAATTTTATTTCACTGGACCGTTCCAATGACTACTTTTCTTGCACGACTTTGTTGACGGGCCGGACTGAAACCGCTATCAAACGGCCATGATTAAGAATATCGAACTTCTTATTGTGGTGGGATCGCGCATGGGCAGGATGGTGTAACCATCCGGCATTAGCCGCCCCATGCGCGACGACAGGCTCCTTGAAAAGGGGCCTTTTTTTATGCCCTCAAACTGGCTTATGCCGAACCGACACAACGACGGACCATCAGAACGGATAGACTAAAGATGACCGCAACCGACAACATGATGACAGGCGCTGAAATCGTTTTGCAGGCGCTGAAAGAAAACGGGGTTGAGCATATCTTCGGATACCCGGGCGGCGCTGTGCTGCCGATTTACGATGAAATCTTTCAGCAGGACGACGTGCAGCATGTGCTTGTGCGCCATGAACAGGGCGCCGGGCATGCTGCTGAAGGGTATGCGCGTTCTACAGGTAAAGTCGGGGTGATGCTGGTAACATCCGGTCCGGGTGCCACCAATGCCGTCACGCCGTTGCAGGACGCACTGATGGATTCCATTCCACTGGTTTGCATTTCCGGTCAGGTCGCCACCGCGTTGATTGGCTCGGACGCATTTCAGGAGTGCGATACTGTCGGGATCACGCGGCCTTGCACAAAATATAACTGGCTCGTCAAAGACGTAAATGAACTCGCGAATGTCATTCATGAAGCGTTCCGGATTGCCAAAAGCGGACGTCCGGGACCGGTTGTCGTCGACGTTCCGAAGGATATTCAGTTTGCGCGCGGTAAGTATACGCCGAAGGACGGCCATCCGGTTCGCGAAAGCTACCTGCCGAAACAGGAAGGCGGTGCAGCAGCGATCAAGGCTGCGGTCGAACTGATGGCAAATGCACGCAATCCGGTCCTCTATACCGGTGGCGGTGTCGTTAATTCTGGCCCCGAAGCGACCCGTTTGCTGCGTGAACTCGTTGAGCTGACCGATTTTCCGATCACCTCGACCCTGATGGGGCTTGGCTGTTACCCGGCATCTGGCAAAAACTGGCTGGGTATGCTGGGCATGCACGGATCATATCAGGCCAATATGGCGATGCATGATTGCGACGTTATGGTTTGTATCGGCGCACGCTTTGACGACCGCATTACCGGCCGTGTCGATGCCTTCTCGCCGAACTCGAAGAAAATTCATATCGATATCGATCCATCTTCGATCAATAAGAATATCCGCGTGGATATTCCGATACTGGGGGATGTTGCCCACGTTCTGGAGGAAATGGTTCGTCTGTGGCGTACGCTTCCTGCGGAACCGGCCCGGCCTTCACTCGATGGCTGGTGGGATGATATCGAGAGATGGCGTGCCCGGGATTGCTTTGCCTACACCCCGTCAAAAGACGTGATCATGCCGCAATATGCACTGGAACGTCTGAACGCTGCTGTGAAGGGTAAAGACTTCTATATCACCACCGAAGTTGGTCAGCATCAGATGTGGGCGGCTCAGTTTTTCGATTTTGAAGAGCCGAACCGCTGGATGACGTCTGGTGGTCTTGGAACCATGGGGTATGGATTACCGGCTGCGTTAGGCGTTCAGATTGCCCACCCGGAAGCGCTGGTGATTGATGTTGCCGGTGATGCTTCGATCCAGATGTGCATTCAGGAAATGTCTGCTGCGATTCAGCACAATGCTCCGATCAAGATTTTCATTATGAACAATCAGTATATGGGGATGGTGCGCCAGTGGCAGCAGCTGCTGCATGGAAACCGGCTTTCGCATTCTTACACAGAAGCCATGCCGGACTTTGTCAAACTGGCAGAGGCTTATGGCGGTGAGGGGATCTACTGCGACAATCCTTCCGATCTGGATGATGCAATCCAGCGCATGATCGACAGCCCGAAGCCGGTGATCTTTGATTGCCGCGTTGCAAATCTGGCCAATTGCTTCCCGATGATCCCATCGGGCAAGGCACATAATGAAATGCTGCTGCCAGATGAGGCCAGCGACGAAGCCATTGCCACTGCGATTGACGCCAAGGGCCGTCAGCTCGTCTGATTTTGTGAAGGGATGTCAAAAATGAATGCCAAGCTACAGCCCACCGGCTCTGTTTATTTCAGCCCGACGCGCATTTCGCCGGCTGAGCGCCATACGCTTTCGGTTCTGGTTGCCAACGAACCGGGCGTTCTTGCGCGCGTGATCGGTCTGTTCTCCGGTCGCGGCTACAATATTGAGAGCCTGACGGTTTCAGAAACCGAACACGAGGCGCACTTGTCGCGCATCACAATCGTGACCAAGGGAACGCCGGAGGTTCTAGATCAGATCAAGGCTCAGCTTGACCGGCAGGTGCCGGTTCATCGGGTGGTTGATCTTTCTGTTCAGGCCCGTGAACTCGGTCAGCCTGCGCCTGTCGAGCGCGAGGTTGCGCTGGTCAAGGTCGCTGGCGGTGGCGAAGAGCGCGCCGAGGCGCTTCGGCTGGCCGATGCCTTTGATGCGAAGGTTGTGGATGCAACTGTTGAGCATTTCATGTTCGAAATCACTGGTAAGGTGTCGAAGGTGGATCAGTTCATAAACGTTATGCGTCCGCTGGGTCTGATTGAGATCTGCCGCACCGGTCCGGCCTCGATGAACAGAGGCGCGCAAGGTATGTGAGTGCGTTTCAGCGCACGATGTAGCCGTTTTAAAGCTTTTTTTGTGTGCTGAAGCTTTTTGTATTGCCCTTCCTTTGCGAATCTTGCGAAACGTCTGGCTATGGATTTTTCGCCGCAACAAGAAGAAGCTCTGAAAGCCGTTTCGCGATGGCTGAAAGAAGGCCGTTCACCGGTCTTTCGCCTGTTTGGTTTTGCCGGTACCGGCAAAACCACGCTGGCCCGTTATTTTGCCGAACATGTCGATGGAGAGGTGTTGTTTGCGGCCTTTACCGGCAAAGCAGCGCAGGTGCTGCGCTCACGCGGGGCAACGAATGCCCGCACCATTCATTCACTGATCTACCGCCCCAAGGGCGAAGAGATGATCGAGGATGAGGAAACCGGCAAGACCTCCGTCTCTCCGATGTTCTCGATTAACCGGCAGAGCCCGCTGGCCAAAGCCGCGCTGATCATCATTGATGAGTGTTCGATGGTGGATGAAAAGCTGGGCCAGGACCTGGTGAGCTTCGGCACACCGGTTCTGGTGCTGGGCGACCCGGGCCAGCTTCCGCCTGTATCCGGAGGCGGATATTTCACCAATCACGAGCCGGATTATCTTCTGACCGAAATCCATCGTCAGGCGCGTGACAATCCGATTATCGATCTGGCGATGCGCGTGCGCGAGGGCGATGAGCTGGGCTATGGTGACTTTGGCGCCGCCAAGATCATCTCCAAGCATGAGGTGACGCAGGAGCTCGTGCTGGGCGCTGATCAGGTTTTGGTGGGAACGAACCGAACCCGGCGACGCTATAATCAGCGCCTGCGGGTGCTGAAAGGTTTTCCGGAAGTACATCCACAGGCTGGTGACAAGCTGGTTTGTCTGCGGAATGATCCCGCCAAAGGCCTGCTCAACGGATCACTCTGGAAGGTGAAGTCGGCCTCGCGCCCGACATCGAAGCCTGGAATCAGTCTTCTCGTGAATCCTGAAGAGGATGATCCGGATCGCGGTGCTGCGCGGATCAAGCTCTTGCGCGCCGCATTTGAAGATCCGGAAGCCGAAATCCCGTGGTCGACGAAAAAGCGTTTCGATGATTTTGACTACGGTTACGCTCTGACAGTTCACAAAGCACAGGGGTCGCAGTGGAACGAAGTCGTGCTTTTTGACGAGAGCTGGGCTTTCCGGGATATGCGCGAGCGCTGGCTTTATACCGCTATCACCCGTGCGGCGGAACGGCTTACGATTGTCGTTTGAGCCTTGCCGTTTTCAACGATCGTCGGCGACACGTAAATTTCAGTCCTGTTTCACCGGGAGCATCGAAACAATGATGGCCAGTGGCGGCAGGGCTTGGTTCTCGTGGGCAAAAACAGATTGAGAATGCGTGCGCATTATCGCGCCGCTGTTGGGATTGCCGGATTGAAACTTTGTATCTGCAACGGGGTGAATGTTTTTATCAATCCGGATGATCCAAACATTTCAAAAAACGGTTGGTTGAATGGCTGACCTTACCTTAAAAGGGACGCCTGTCTTCATGACGCCGACGGTCTGCAGGAGTTTTGTCGATGCCAGCCAGTCTATCTGTTAATCTCAATGCAATCGCGCAGCTGCGCAATCGGCGAGACTTGCCCTGGCCAAGTGTCGAGCATTTTGGGCGCATTGCTCTGAAATCCGGTGCTCATGGTCTCACTGTCCATCCCCGGCCTGATGAGCGGCATATTCGATTTGCTGACCTTCCTGTCATCCGTGCGCTGATCGACCGTGAGTTTCCGCAGGCAGAATTTAATATTGAGGGCTATCCGACCGACCATTTCATCGGATTGTGTCTGGAGAACAGGCCGGATCAGGTGACACTTGTTCCGGATGACCCATCACAGTCGACGTCCGACCATGGCTGGGACGTTATCGCCAGCCGGGAACTTCTGGAGCCGGTGATCGCGCGCCTGAAAGAACAGGATATCCGTATCTCGCTGTTTACAGATGGAGATGCGAGCGCGCGACAGCTTCAGGCTGCCCGCGATATCGGTGCTGATCGGATTGAGCTTTATACCGGGCCTTATGGCGGCTGTTTTGATGCGCCCGAGAAGGAGCGTGAACTGGCAGAGGTGCTGGGGGAAACAGCAGCGCTTGCCGATAAGCTTGGGCTTGGTGTCAATGCCGGCCATGACCTGACAGTTGCAAACCTGCCTCTTCTGGCAAGCCATATCCCGCATCTGGCTGAGGTCTCTATTGGCCATGGACTGACCGCTGATGCTCTTGAGTTTGGAATGGCGGAAACCGTACGCCGCTTCCGTGAAGCCTGCGGCGAGCGAACCTGACCCGCCGCAGTGCCATGTCGATTTAAAATGCGGCTTTGTTGGCTTCGAAAAAGGCGCGCAATGACCGCGGCTTTCTGCCCGTCAATGTCTCAAAATCAGATGTGACCAAGTCAAAGCCGCCAGCACGGATATTGGCATCGGTGCTGACTGAAAGTGCAACAACAAAACCGGGCAGACCGGCTGCTTCCAGCCCGCCACGAAGCGCATCTTCACTGACCTGCTTCACTTCAAGCGGCTTGCCGATGACATCACGTGCGATCGACGCGATTTCCTCCATCGTGAAGCTCTCTGGGCCTGTGAGTGTATAGATGTGGTTGTCATTGTCTTCTGCCGTTAGGGCTGCTGCCAGTGCCCGGGCGCAGTCATCGTGCCCGATGTGGGTCTGTTTGCCATCTCCGGCTGCTGTGGCCCAGATGCCGGACGCAAAAGCCTGTGGCAGATTCATTAGCATATTTTCCTGATACCAGCTATTGCGCAGGATCGTGTATGTAAGTCCGCTTTCGTAAACAGCCTTTTCCGATGCAAGATGATCTGGTGCAAACGAGATTTTGGAATGCGCCGGGTCAGGCATGGAGGTATAGACAACCCTTTTGACGCCGGCTTTGACCGCTGCTGAAATTGCATTCATGTGCTGGGTGATGCGATCTGTTCCAGGTGCAATCGCGTCAGTCGATATCACGGCTATCCGGCTCGCACCCTTAAAAGCGGCATCCAGCGTTTCAGGCTGGCTGAAATCTGCCCTGCGAACCTCGATGCCTCTGTTGGCCATGTCTGACAGTTTTGAAGGATCTCGCGTGGTCGCTATGATTTTTTCAGGTGCGACGCCATTTTCGATCAGCGCTTCCAGCGTTTCGCGGCCAAGCTGGCCGGACGCGCCGGTAACAAGAAGCTTTGTCTCGGGCATGTTCATTTTCTCCGATGAACCTGAAATGTCTTTACCGACAAGGCGGTGAACACGTTTCATTGACTGAAAAATATTGTAGTCTCAAAAAGAGACCATATCTCATTTAGAGATAGATATGATATTGTAAAGAAGGCATTGTTTTGTTGCCTGGTTACACAGATGTGACTGACATGATGGAGTAGCGCCGATGAGCGGCATAAAAGAAAAAACGGTTGCCTATATAGGCCATCCTGAGTGGAGCAGCGAGAACTGTCCGATCCGCGATGTGTTGAACCATGTTTCAGGCAAATGGAGTTCGCTATTGCTAACGGCTTTGGACGATGGACCGATGCGGTTTGCGGAGCTCAGGCGTTTCGTACCAGATATTTCGCAAAGGATGCTGACGAAAACGCTGAGGGACCTTCAGCGCGACGGCTATATAACCCGTACCGTTTTCCCAACCCAGCCACCACGGGTCGAGTATGCGCTGACGGAGGAAGGCAGGTCATTTCTGATACCACTGCAAGGGTTGATCGACTGGGCTGGAGAGAACCACTGGAAGATCAGGGCTGCACGCGCCAGTTTCGACACAGAAAGCTGAACTGAGGGGGGCTGGCATCCTGATAAAGAAACACCCCGGCGCAGGGGTGCCGAGGTGTTTCCGGAGGTCATCGTGAACTGAGCTTAATCGCCGAAGCGTTAAAGAGTGTCCGTGATGCGGTGGGCACTCTGAAGCGTCACGATGAGAGACGTTTTCTCTCTAATCAAAGCACCACTGTGCTTGAATTCAATAACTGACTTGACTGAAATCATCTTACGGATAGTCGGCAAAAATGCGGCGAACCGGAAAAATGCGTTCAGCTCCAAGCCTGTGACCATGATCTAATAACGATGAACCCAATAGTCAATCGTTTGATTAAATAAATCTGCTACCTTTTTGTCAGCTTGTTGAAATGGTCACGTCTGACATTTCATCATGAAACTAGTGGAATGAATTTGACATTTGATTCCCGTCGCAGCGAACGCATACATCAAATGTCAAATTCGAAAATTCCACTAGAAACATAAACTTGCTAGTGGTCCTGTTGATTCCAACATTTGGCACCGAGTGCGCTGAAACGGGAACCAAATGTTGGAATCGGACCACTAGATGGCGACTGGGATGTGGTCGCATTGCGAATTAAGGCTCTTGGGATGCGCGCAAATGCAGCAAGATTGAGTGTTTCCTTTTGTGAGCCAAGGAGCAGCAGACTTCTTTGATCGCCGCGGTAAAACCTTTAGCGGCGTCTTAAACCACCCCTTCACTTTGAAGCAGGGGAGTTCCCTTGCTTTACCCGTAATCAGAAGGGTGCTCCCTGCGTAAACCGGCCTATCTGGTGCTGATGATTCTCAAAGAGAAGCGGCCAAAAGGCTGAATTATTATTGAGCTTGCAGGCCAGATTGCTCTTGACCGGCTTCGATTCTGTTGCAATAAGTACCGTACGGTACTGTACCGAGTTTATTTGTAATATGGCGTGCCTCGCGCCGAGGGCGGCACGTGCGGGATTAGCATTTTGGCCTTAACGGAAGACGCAGAAATCGACAATCACTTTACGCCGCGCCAGCAGGCAGTGTTGGAGCAGGCGTTGCGTTTGCTGGTTGAAGGTGGAGAAAAGGCGGTGACGACTGCCGGAATCGCGCGTGCGGCCAGTTGCTCGAAAGAAAGCCTTTATAAATGGTTTGGCGACCGCGATGGCCTTCTGTCCGCCATGATTGCCTATCAGGCAAGCAAGGTGCGAACGTTTGAGAGCGCTGGACATCGGCTCGATTCTGAGGAGTTGAAACATCATCTTTCGGATTTTGCTCAGGATTTGCTGGAAGTGCTGGCAGGTGATGTTTCGCTGGCGCTGAACCGGCTGGCGATCGGGCAGACAAGTCGTGATGGCCAGAAGCTCGGCAGAATGCTGCTTGAGCGGGGAAGGGCGCAGATTGATCAGCGTGCCCGTGCTTTGCTCGAAGATGGACGCCGGTCCGGCGTTCTGGTGTTTGATGACGGTGACGAGGCCTATCGCGTGCTCTATGGACTGATCGTCGGTGATGGCCATGTCCGCATGCTGCTCGGAGAAAAGCCGGACCGTGGGATGTTTGCGAGACGCGCGGACCGTTCAATTGAGCGTTTTTGGATGTTGTTTGCGTCCAAATAAATGAATTGCCTGTCGGCTGGATATGCCGCAGGCCAGAGGCACAAGTTTTGTCAAGGGAAGGAAAGACAATGCGTGTTTATTATGATCAGGATGCGGATATTAACCTCATCAACAGCCGCAAGGTTGCTATCATCGGCTATGGTTCGCAGGGCCGTGCTCACGCGCTGAACTTGAAAGAAAGCGGTGCGCAGAATATCGCGATTGCGCTTCGCGCCGGTTCGGCAACCGCCAAGAAGGCAGAAGCGGACGGTTTTGAAGTCAAAACCGTGGCAGAAGCTGCTGCATGGGCGGACCTGATGATGATGGCGACGCCGGATGAGCTGCAGGCTGGTATCTACAAGAGCGAGATTGCTCCCAATATTCGCGATGGCGCTGCGATTGCCTTTGCGCATGGCCTGAATGTTCACTTCGGTCTTATTGAGCCGAAGAAAACGGTTGATGTCATCATGATCGCTCCGAAAGGCCCGGGTCATACGGTTCGTGGTGAATATCAGCGCGGCGGCGGTGTTCCGTGTCTCGTTGCCGTTGAGCAGGATGCTTCCGGCAATGCGCTTGATGTTGCGCTTTCTTATGCGTCCGGCGTTGGCGGCGGTCGCGCTGGCATCATCGAAACGACCTTCCAGGAAGAATGCGAGACCGACCTCTTTGGTGAGCAGGCTGTTCTGTGCGGTGGCCTTGTTGAGCTGATCCGTGCAGGCTTCGAAACTCTGGTCGAAGGTGGTTATGCGCCGGAAATGGCATATTTCGAATGCCTCCACGAAGTGAAGCTGATCGTTGATCTGATCTATGAAGGCGGTATCGCCAACATGAACTACTCGATCTCCAACACGGCTGAATGGGGTGAATATGTCACCGGACCGCGTATCGTGACGGAAGAGACCAAGGCAGAAATGAAGCGCGTTCTGAAGGATATTCAGACCGGCAAATTCACGTCCGAGTGGATGCAGGAGTGGCATTCGGGTGCGGCCCGCTTCAAAGCGACCCGCCGTCTCAATGACCACCACCAGATTGAAGAAGTCGGTGAAAAGCTGCGCGGCATGATGCCCTGGATCAAGAAGGGCGCCCTGGTCGACAAGGAACGCAACTAAAAATATCCGGACTTAGGTCGGAAAAACAAACGTCAGCGCCGCTTCCGAAGATGCCAGAAGGTATGGCCGGAGGCGGCGTTTTATATTTGCAGTTGCCCTCGATTTTTCGCTAAATTACGTCATCGTGTCGCCGAGCGACATATAATTGCGAAAATCGCCAGAAAAATAGGTCAGTATTGTTGACTTAAACGGTGGTCTGTGGTGATGTCGCACCATTAAAAAAAGACTGAGGAAACACCCATGCTTGATTGGGAAAAGATCTACGCGACGCGCGCAAAGCGGATGGGCGCGTCAGAAATTCGCGAGTTGCTCAAGCTGCTTGAGCAACCCGATATTATCTCGTTTGCAGGTGGTATTCCGGATCCCGCGCTCTTTCCGGCTGAGGCGTTTCAGGATGCCTATTCTGATATTCTGAGCGGCCCGGAGGCCGGAGCCGCTTTGCAGTATTCTGTCAGTGAAGGCTATCCGCGTTTGCGCGAATGGATCGTCAAGCGTATGCGCGCGCGCGGTATCGATGCGAACGTGGAAAACATCTTTATCACGTCCGGTTCTCAGCAGGGGCTTGATTATCTGGGTAAGCTGTTCCTGTCGCCCAATGATACGGCGCTCGTTACCTGGCCGACCTATCTTGGGGCGTTGCAGGCGTTCAATGCCTATGAGCCGCGTTACGACAAACTGGACTTTTCCAGTAATGCCGTGCCGGAAGCCTATGGCGAAGCGGCTGAAAAGGCCGGAAGCCGGGTGAAGTTTGCTTATCTTTCGGCCGACTTTGCAAACCCGACCGGTGAGTCTCTCACGCCTATGGAACGCGAGCGCGTTCTCGATTTGGCGGAAGCGCTGGATATTGCAGTGATCGAAGATGCTGCCTATCGGGCACTGCGGTTTGATGGCGAACGCCACAAAACGCTTCTGACGATGGACTGTGAGCGCAATGGCGGCATCGAGAATACCCGCACACTCTATTGCGGCAGTTTTTCCAAGACGTTGTCTCCGGGGCTTCGGGTTGGCTGGGTTTGTGCGGCAACACCGATTATCAAGCGCCTTGTTTTGGCCAAACAGGCAGCGGACCTCCATTCGCCAACGATCAATCAGATGGCAGTCGCCCGCGTCGCTGAAAAGAGTTTCAACGAGCAGGCCGAAAAAATCTGTAAGGTTTATGGCGAAAGGCGCGATGCAATGCTTGCCGCGCTTGAGGAAACAATGCCGGAAGGTGTGAGCTGGATCCGTCCTGAGGGCGGGATGTTTATCTGGATTACCTTGCCAGAGCATATGGATGCTGCTGCTCTTTTGCCTTTGTCGCTCAAGACAGAGAAAGTGGCCTTTGTGCCAGGCAATGCATTTTATGCCGATGGCTCCGGGCATAATCATATTCGTGTCAGCTTTTCCTGCGCCGATCCGGCGACCATCCGAGAAGGTATTTCACGTCTCGGCAGGCTCGTAAGTAACGAGTTGGCTGCGGCGGCCTGATGGTCGATTGACTGACAGACTGAGCTGAAAGCCCGCCGCATCGTTGCGCGCGGGCTTTTTGCGTCTGCCTCTGTTGTCATTATCTTAAATTAGTGCATGCTCCGCATTCTCTGATGCTTGCAAGGCAAACCGACACGTGCCGGAGAATGAACGTGGAACTTCAGACTTCACTCGCTGGCTGGCCGCCGGAGAACAAGGCTTTTCCTGTTCGTGATATCGATATTCGCGTTCAGCCCGGAGCGTTGGAGTTTTTGGGCCAGTACGAGGCTGCCATTGCGGCGAACTGGGAGGCCGAGATTGCGGCCAATCCTCACCTTTTCAATGGTAAGCTACTGACGATTTACGAGCTCGCCTTTACGGATGGCATTGTCCGGGCGAATGCGAAAGTCGTGCCATACGCCTATCATCTTTGGTGGCGCAGGCAGGCATCGCCGCCGCCAACCTTCCATGCCTTTGCCATGGCTGTTCTGATTTCCAGCGATGATGCTGTTATGGCAATCCGTATGAGTGAGACGACCGCCAACCCCGGAAAAGTCTATTGCGCCTCCGGGTCTCTGGAGCTTTCAGATATTGTCGATGGCAGGGTTGATGTGGATGCCAATATGGCCCGGGAGGTTGCCGAGGAAACGGGAATCGACCTGACAGCGCTTCGACCGGGGGCGGACTACTACTGCGCGCATTCCAGACAATGTGTGATGTTCTATCGTTTTTATCGCTCTGAGCTTCCGGCTGAGAAGCTGGTGGAAAAAGTGCATGCGCATATGCGGCGTGATGATGAGAAAGAAATTGATGCCGTCATTCCGGTTACCAGAGGCAATATGAATAGCTTTGACTACGGTCATTCGATGCCACCGGCACTGGACCTTTTTTTCAGATCTCAGTCATAGCCAAATCTGTGTGCGGTCAGGGACGTTTTTGAGGAGAAAATAAATGCGTGATTACGCCATCTATGACGTTTTTACCGATGAGCGTTATGCGGGCAATCCGCTGGCTGTGGTTTTCGATGCGGACGGGCTTGATGATCGTGCGATGCAGGCCATTGCCGGTGAGTTCAATCTCTCTGAAACGATCTTTCTTTTCAAACCGTCATTTCCCGCACAATCGGCTGGCGCACGCATTTTCACGCCAACAGGCGAGTTGCCATTTGCCGGTCACCCGACAGTTGGTGGCGCGGTGGCGCTGGCTGAACGTCAGCAGGGTGAGGAGGCGGCCATTGATATGGTTTCCGTGCTGGCGGAGAAAATTGGCGTCGTACGCTGCGCTGTACGGCTAAAGCCCGGTTCTGCAGGATTCGCCGAGTTTGATTTGCCACAGCTTTCCTCAAGCCGTTCCGTCACTCTCGAGCAGCAGAAGCTGGCCGATGCGCTCGGTATTGATCTTCATGAACTTGGTTTTGAAAACCATGTCCCGACGCTTTGGAGCGCGGGTGTGCCTTTTTCGATGATCCCTGTTCGCGACCTTGGCGTGATGGAAAGGATCGATTTCGATCCGCGCATCTGGCAGTCCTTCGCACCAATGGTCGATGGGCTTGCCGTTTTCGCCTATGTTTATACGCGCGGCGGTGTCCGTCACGATGCAAATTTTCATGCGCGGATGTTTACCGCTGATATCGGTATGCCTGAAGATCCAGCCACCGGTTCGGCTGCCGCCGCTTTTTCAGGCGTGGTGAACCATTTTGATGCGCCGGGAGACGGCCATCATGCGTTTCTGATAGAGCAGGGGGTCGAAATGGGCCGTCCGTCCTATATCCGGCTGAACATCGATATTGAAAACCGCGATATTGCCAGCGCACGAATTGGTGGTCAGGCGGTTTGTGTGGCGCGTGGTCATCTGCTTTAAGCTTTAAAAGGCCCCTTTAACAGTTCGTCGGAACGTTTCTTACGGTCGACTTAAAAAAACTGTCACCAGGCGCTGGACAAGTTTCCGAATCCCCGTTATATGCCCCTCACACGACGCCGAGGCGACGTAAAGTGGGTGATTAGCTCAGTTGGTAGAGCAGCTGACTCTTAATCAGCGGGTCGTAGGTTCGAGACCTACATCACCCACCAATATTTCTTTTAATTTCAGTAGTTTACTGAGAATTTCTAAGATCTTTATCGAAAAGTGGTATGGCAACGCGTGCGTTGCGGGAATTTTGCATACTCGTTTTGTGACTCCGGTTTCCTGCTGACTTTTCAAGGCCTTGCGTTCCGCGTTCAATTCGATCATCTCAAAACGTCCATAGCGTTTGAAAGCAGATGGACTTTCTCGAAAATCAGAAGGCAGATGGAATGCTGATCGCGCACATTGCGTGACCGCGACGGCAGCCCGGACTGTGCCTGATGCAGGCGGGCTCGAACGCGATATCAACTGATTATGCAACCTATGCCCATGTCAAATTGCGGTTCCGCCTTACGCTCATTTTGCTGGATATCTTTTCATCAACGGAGAGTGCCAAGTGCGTAAATCCTGGCAAACTATCGCTATCCAGAGCGCACACATAATGATATTCTGTGGCGCGCCGCCGCCTTTGGCACAGAAATGAAACAGCTTTGGCACGGAAATCTTTGCGCAGAGACAAACCCCGCGCCATTCTCATGAGGCGGGGTTGCTGTTTCTAACGCTCAGTCCGCATCCGGTTGATGGAACGGGTTGCCGAGAGCATGGCGGCGATCTCTTCCAGATGTTCATCCAACCGGCATAAGCCGCCGACCGCGCAGTTCGGGCCGTTTTCCTCAATATCCTTTGATGCCAGATCGGTGATGTTCATGATCTCCTCGGCCGAGACCTGCATGGTCTTGATCAGCTGCTTCATGGTTTCGCGTTTATCGATCATCTTTAGCTCCTTATGTGATGACCGGACCATCGCTCTCGTGGCAGGCGAAGACTAGCAATGGCAGTGCTTCCGTCGACCGGATGTGAAAGGGTTTCGCTCTCTTCCAACCAATTAAGCCGCCATGCGCAATGTCTTTGCTGGCGTGATGATGACCTCCTTCACACCCTTCCCATTCCCCTCCGAGATCGAATAGGTGCAATCGATCTCCTCGATGTCGAAGCGTGAGAAGGTTTCATAGACGCCTTGAACGGCGTTCAAAGACAGAATGAAGCTGCCTTTAAGCCCATCCAGAACTTCGGCCATTTGCTCAAAATCCGCACGGCCGAAGACGCCGGTGCCGTAGTCGGTCTCATTGCCCCAATAAGGCGGGTCGAGATAAAACAGCATGCCAGGTCGATCATAACGGCGAATGAAGTCCTGCCACGGCAGGCACTCGATCACGACACCGGCGAGACGCTCGTGGATATCCTCCAGCGTTGAGGCAAGCTTGGTCAGATTGAAGCGCGCGCTGGTGGTTTTGCTGACGCCGAAATTCCGGCCAGCCACCTTGCCGCCGAAGGCCAGACGCTGAAGATAAAGAAAGCGGGCCGAGCGCTCCAGATCGGTGAGCGTCGTCGGATCTGTCTTCATCAGTCGCTCGAATTCCCGCCTGCCGGATATCTGGAAGCGGAGCGTATCCATGAACTGCGGAAAGTGGCGCTGCAGGATGCGGAAGAAGTTAGCGACGTCACCGCTGATATCGTTGATCACCTC
>NZ_SMAR01000021.1 GCF_004342225.1 Martelella mediterranea
GGTTCTCGGCAACAAGCCTCGCCTTCATCCAGACCGCGATGATCAAGCTCATGACAAGGCGGCTCGCCCGCTATCCGCTTTCTTGAACAGACTCTAAGGCCACAAGTGTAAATGCTCCCGAAGGTGCAGGTTTTGGAGACTGTGTAGTGGTATTATTATACCTCAATTTTAAGATGTTGATTTTGCTTTATAAAATGTGAAGATCGGTCGCTGTTTCAACTTGACGGTTCACCGCCCTGCCCTTATAAACGCGCAAACACTTCGCTCCCGAAGCGGGTGTTTTCAGTCTTGATGAATTACCATCAAGAAAAGCAACAAGAAACGTCTGCTCCTTATGGATGCAGATCAATTTGAGAGTATCAACAATGGTTACCTTCTCCCAGAAGCCTGAAGAGGTGGAAAAGAAGTGGATCGTGATCGATGCCGAAGGCCTCGTCCTCGGCCGTCTCGCTTCGCTCGTTGCCATGCGTCTGCGCGGCAAGCATAAAGCCACTTACACCCCGCATGTTGATGATGGCGACAACGTCATCGTGATCAATGCAGACAAAGTCGTCCTGACCGGCCAGAAATACTATAACAAAATGTATTACTGGCACACGGGTTATCCCGGCGGTATCAAGGAACGCAATGCGCGCCAGATTATCGAAGGCCGTTTCCCGGAACGTGTCATTGAGAAAGCTGTTGAGCGCATGATCCCGCGCGGTCCGCTTGGCCGTCGCCAGATGAAGAACCTGCGCGTTTACGCCGGTACCAACCACCCGCATGAAGCTCAGCAGCCCGAAGCCCTCGACGTTGCAAAGCTCAACAAGAAGAATGTGAGGAGCGCATAATGGCCGAGCTTTCCGATCTGAAGGCACTTGGCGATGTCGCCACCGCTGAAGAAACCCCTGCAGCCCCTGTGCATGAACGTAAGGTTGATGACCTTGGCCGAGCTTACGCGACCGGTAAGCGTAAAGACGCTGTTTCCCGCGTATGGGTTAAAGCTGGCACAGGCAAGATCACCGTCAACGGCAAGGACTTCACCGAGTACTTCGGCCGTCCGGTTCTGCAGATGGTCCTTCAGCAGCCGATCGTCGCAACTGCGCGTGATGGCCAGTTCGATATCGTCGCAACAGTCACCGGCGGTGGACTTTCCGGCCAGGCCGGTGCTGTCCGTCACGGCATTTCTAAAGCCCTGACCTACTACGAGCCGGGCCTGCGCTCTGTGCTCAAGAAGGGTGGCTTCCTGACACGCGATAGCCGTGTTGTTGAACGTAAGAAGTACGGCCGCGCGAAAGCCCGTCGTTCGTTCCAGTTCTCCAAGCGCTAATCGACAAGGGCGGGCTATCGTCCGCTTTTGCAGACAAGTTTTTAAGAAGGCGAGACCCGCGTGGTTTCGCCTTTTTTGTTTGCGTTGATGCAGGCTGCTTGTGCATTTCGGCACGCGAGATGATACAAAAAAGGCGCCTGATCGGATCAGGCGCCTTCCTATTCAGACTATTTGCGGCTCTTCGTTATTCGGCTTCGGTTACCCGAGAAAGTGCGACGGCAAGCTGGCTGCGCTGCTGATTCAGCTCTTCAAAGCGCTCACGTTCGGTCGCAACAACTTCAGGGTCAGCATTAGCGATGAATTTTTCATTGCCCAGCTTTTTCTGACTTTTCTCGATGTCCTTGTCGATCTTGCCAATCGCCTTCTCAAGGCGTGCGGTTTCAGCGGCAATATCGATAAGGGAGCCGAGTGGAATGCAGGCGGTTGCCTCACCGACGATCACCTGAGCAGAACCCTTCGGTGCGACCGTTTCGAAATCGAGCGATTCAACGCGTGCAAGGCGCTCGATCGCCGGATAATGACGTGCGGTGCGTTCGCGGGTTTCAGAGTTTGCCCCAACGAAGACCAGCGGGGCCATGGCACCTGCCGGAACATTCACCTCAGCGCGGGCAGAGCGAATGCCGGAAATAAGCTCGACCAGCCAGTTGATCTCTTCTGCAGCCTTCTCATCGCGGTGAAGCGGTGTGTGCCAGTCAGCATGCGCCAGCATACCCTGACTGCCGATATGCGCCCAAAGCTCTTCCGTCATGAATGGCATGAAGGGGTGAAGAAGCTTATAGGTTTCCGAGAGGACATAAGCGATGCAGGCCTGTGCCTCGGCCTTGGCTTTCTCGTCCTCTCCGTTGAAGACAGGCTTCAGAAGCTCAAGATACCAGTCACAAACCTCATGCCAGACGAAGTGATAAAGTGCACTGGCGGCTTCATTGAAGCGGTAGTGTTCGATTGCGCGCGTGACATCTTCCGCTGTTCGCGAAAGCTCTGTCAGGATCCAGCGATTGATCGTTTGTGTCGCGGCCTCGGGCTTGAATTCCGGATCAAGGCGCATGCCGTTCATTTCGGCGAAGCGCGTTGCGTTCCAGAGCTTGGTGCCGAAATTGCGATAGCCGGCGATACGGCTGGTATCGAGCTTCACGTCCCTGCCCTGCGCGGCCATGATTGCGAGGGTGAAGCGCATTGCGTCTGCGCCGTACTCGTCGATCAGGTCGAGCGGGTTGATGACGTTCCCTTTGGATTTCGACATCTTCTGCCCGTTCTTGTCACGCACCAGCGCGTGGACATAAACCGTATGGAACGGTTCGACCGGCCTGCCGTCCTCATCCTTCATGAAGTGCAGCGCATCCATCATCATGCGCGCAACCCAGAAGAAGATAATATCGAAACCCGTGACCAGAACGCTTGTCGGATAATAGCGTTCCAGCTCCGGTGTCTTCTCCGGCCAGCCAAGCGTCGAGAAAGGCCACAGGCCTGACGAAAACCAAGTATCCAGAACGTCTTCGTCACGCGTCAGAATGTTGCCGGGTTCAAAGTTCTCAAGCTGTTCTTCAACCCATGCCTTCCAGGGACCTTCATGGGAAATGTAATGCTGAACAGCCGCATCAAGCGCTTCCTGCTCTGTCTTCTCCACGAAAACAGAGCCATCGGGGCCATACCATGCAGGAATCTGATGTCCCCACCAGAGCTGGCGCGAAATGCACCACGGCTCGATATTCTCCATCCAATCGAAATAGGTCTTCTCCCAGTTCTTCGGCACGAATTTCGTACGGCCTTCGCGGACCGACTCAATCGCAGGCTCGGCGAGCGTTTTGGCATCGGCAAACCACTGGTCCGTCAGCATTGGTTCAATGACAACGCCGGAACGGTCGCCGAAGGGCTGCATGATCTTCTTGTTTTCAACGAGCGGAACGGCATTGCCTTCTTCATCTGCAATGGTGACGGCAAGTCCCTCGGCATTGATCGATTCAATAATCTTCTTGCGCGCTTCATAGCGGTCCAGACCGCGATACTCGTCCGGCACCAGGTTGATGTCGTCAACGTCAGATTCGCTCGGAAGCGTGCCCGATTTTGCAATCTCCATCGCCTCGGCAGCGCAGACGGCGTAAGGCTCGCCGTCGCTGCGCATTGCTGCCTTTTCGTCCATCAGGCGGTATGCCGGGATTTTGTTGCGCCGTGCGACGCCATAGTCGTTAAAGTCATGCGCACCGGTGATCTTGACCGCCCCGGAGCCGAAGTCGGGATCCGGATACTCGTCGGTGATAATCGGGATCAAGCGGCGGTGCTCTTTCGGGCCAACCGGGATTTCACAAAGCTTTCCGACGATCGAGGCATAGCGCTCGTCGGAGGGATGAACGGCAACCGCTCCATCGCCGAGCATCGTTTCCGGACGCGTGGTTGCAATAGAAATATAATCGCGCTCTTCCTGAAGCGTGATATTCCCATCCTCGTCCTTTTCAACATATGTATAGGTCTGGCCATCGGCCAGCGGGTATTTGAAATGCCACATGTGGCCGTCGACTTCCTTGTTCTCGACTTCGAGATCGGAAATCGCGGTTTCAAACTCGGGGTCCCAGTTGACAAGACGTTTGCCACGGTAGATCAGCCCCTGTTTGTAAAGGGTGACAAAGACTTCAAGCACGGCCTCCGACAGGCCCTCGTCCATGGTGAAACGTTCGCGCGACCAGTCGCAGGAGGCGCCGAGGCGCTTCAACTGGTTGAGGATCTGGCCGCCGGATTCATCCTTCCATTCCCAAACCTTGTCGATGAAGGCCTCGCGCCCCATTTCGCGGCGTCCGGGAAGCTGCTTTTCCATGAGCTGGCGCTCGACAACCATCTGCGTTGCAATGCCGGCGTGATCCATGCCCGGCTGCCAGAGAACGTCCTTCCCGCGCATACGTTCAAAACGGACCATGATATCTTGCAGCGTATTATTGAGCGCGTGTCCCATATGCAGCTGCCCGGTCACATTCGGCGGGGGGATCACGATGCTGAAAGACTCGGCTCCGGGTTTTGCGTTGGCGCCAGCGCGAAACGCATCTGCGTCTTCCCAACGGCGAGCGATTTTCGGTTCGACGCTCTTGGCGTCATAAGTCTTGTCCAGCATTTTCAAGCCAATTCCCGAGTTTGACGCTAAAGGCCGGTTCGACGAAAACAGGCTTTATCGCGCAAAAACAATGTTTGAGGCCGCCTCTCGTTGATCGGCAGACAGCCTTTGAAGGATAGATGTTGTTAAGCGGTTGCGCCAAAACCTGTCAACAATAAAGCCGCCCCGGAATGGGACGGCTTTTTCAAAAGATACGTTGTCAGGCGCCATCAATCGCGCGCTGGCTTGCGCATACGCTCCAGCTCTTTGGCAACCATACGCTCAACGATCGAAGGCATATTCTGATCAAGCCATGCGCTCAGCAGAGGACGAAGTTCTTCAGCAACGATCTCCTCGATGCTGCGGACACCTTCCTGGCTCAGCGCTGCAGACAGTTCCTGCAAGGCACTTGTGATCCGTGCTTCTGCATCCGCAGAAACCAGCCCGCTTTGCTGGTTTTCAGAGGTCTCTTCTTTAGTGGAAGAAGGCTCCGGCGAAACCTCGTCCGTTTTTTCTTCACCAGCGGAAGCCGCTCTTATCTGATCTGCAACCTCGCCCATCGAACCAGGATAGACTTCCTGCTCTGCCATATAGTCTGAGGCATGAAGCTCACCTGAAAACGTCCCGGTTTCTTCATGAGCGCTCTCATCTTTCGGCGCGGCCGACTGAGACGACTGATCACCATGGGTTCGAGAAACAACGACAGGTTCTTTCTGGGCCCAGTCTGCCGCTAAATCATCGTCCGTCTGAGAACTCTCGGGCTGCATGAGGTTATGAACGCTGGCACTCCCGCCGGCCGCGGCTAAACGATCACGATCATAACCGCTCGGGTTGGGATCGCTGCGTCCGGAAAACTCCCGCTCTGTTTCTTCACCGCTGTCGATAATTCTGCGGATTGAAGCGAG
Organism: Martelella mediterranea; assembly: GCF_004342225.1. Taxonomy (GTDB): domain Bacteria; phylum Pseudomonadota; class Alphaproteobacteria; order Rhizobiales; family Rhizobiaceae; genus Martelella; species Martelella mediterranea_B. The sequence continues at coordinate 5,291 of NZ_SMAR01000021.1, forward strand.
GATTTCTTCCATCGTCGGTTCTTGCTGAGCTTTGGGCTGCGCCATTACTGACCTCTCTGCGCCTGACGGCGAAAATACTGGGCACGACTCGTTCAAACTATACTGTGTGCCTTTCCACAGTCAGACGGGAACTATCCTAATTTAAGGATCTATACACAGATTTTTCATTCTCTTGGAAAAACAGACTGCCACAATTCGCAAACACGATCAGGACGGTACAAATCTGTCCTGTCGGAGAAGGAACAACCTTAAAGGATCAGAACTCGAACTCTCTCGCCTTTGTGAAACCGGGTAGCGGTCTGATCGCGGCGTTGAATGCGGAGATATACGAGCAGACATCGCGCTCGCGCCAGTAAAGCCGTGCCCGCGCTGCATTGCCATACCCTTCCACGGCCACCAGACGCCCGCCATCGCGCAACTGATCCAGCAGCGCCTGCGGAACAAACTCGATAGCGCCATTGACGAAGATGGCGTCGTAAGGTGCCTCCGGGGCGTAACCTTCCTCGATATTGCCTGTGACCACAGCCGCATTGTCGTAACCAAGATCAGCAAGATGCTGACTGGATTCGGATGCGAGATTTTCATCGCTTTCGATGGCAACAACAGAGTTTGCGAGAAGCGAAAGGATCGCTGTTGAGTAGCCTTCGCCCGACCCGACCACCAGAACGACGTCGTTCTTCTTGACCTCAAGCAGCTGCACCAGCTTTGCCAAAGGCGACGGTTCCATCATGAAGCGAGCAGGCTTGTCGTCAGCAGCCTGGCTGACCGGGATATCTTCATCGATATAGGCAAGCGCCTTCTTTTCCTGCGGAAGGAAAGCTTCGCGCGGCACTGACAGGAATGCCGAGATGACCGGATGCGACGTAACGTCCGTCGTACGGATCTGGTTTTCTACCATTTTAATGCGCGCCGCTTCGAAATTCATCATTGCCTTCACCTCGCAAGTTTCCGGTTCGCCACTGCGTAGATTCAAAAAGCTTAGTGCGTCCTTTGTGTATCCGAATGGATCCATGGTGCTCTAAAGCTTGGTTTTTCATAGATGTGCGCAACGTCTGTGACAAGGCAGTTTCGACCCGATATCAATCGAAAACAAGCGCTATCGGGAATTTCGTATATCTGTTGAAGAGACAAAGGCGAGAGAAAAGCTTCGGTAGAAGACAAACAAAGGCGCGGTAGCAAATGAGTCACCTACTTTATAGGTGCCTGGGCGGCTTCACAACGGCATGACCGTTTTCGCATTTCAAAAGGTTAAGCTCTCGAAGGAGAAGGAATGGAGGCCTCGGCCGGAATCGAACCGGCGTGCAAGGATTTGCAGTCCTCTGCGTCACCACTCCGCCACGAGGCCTCACTGCTTCTTGTTCAGAAGCGTTGGCGGGCATTTAGAATGATTTCGAAAAGGGTGCAAGAGCGAAGTGACAAAAATCCTTCAAAGAATCCTGAAGTGCCCAGGAATGAACCCCTGACTTTTTTCGGGAGCAATTCTGATCGTGAAGCTTAAGTGTGGAACGTCACAACAAAATCAGGCTATGCTCCGGGTCATGCATTAGCAGTGACGCTTTTTAGCATCGGGCAGCTCTGCCCTTCTTCATTATGAGCAATCGGGGGATTTCTCTTGCGCAAACTTTCAAAAACTCGTTTTCTCAGAATGAACGTAGATGGTTTCGGAAGAGAATTGGCTGGCTGTACGGGCGGAAAGCCATTCGCCATATTGCTGCTTCTGCTTTTCGCCTGTTTCGTTGCCCCGCAAACAATGATGGCACAGGAACCGGGCAGCAGAAGATCCGCGTCAGACCTCTTTGATACGATTTACGATACTGCGATTGGTGATAGTGATCGTATCCATGCCTACAAAACGCTGGTGGAAAATCCAATTTCACCACCGGATACGAAAAGTCCGCGCGCCACGCTGGAGAGCTTTCTGGTTATTATGCGGACTGCCACCGATCTCTGGGTTGAGACGCGTGACCAGTTTTTTAGCAACAGCAACTTTTTTCTGACTTCTAAGGAAAAGGATCAGCTTGAGCTTGTTTCCGCGCTTTTGGGAAAAGCTGCTCTCACTTTCGATATGTCGGCGGTGCCTGCCGCGTCGCGCGAACGCGCAAGCGTCGAAATCGTTCTGCAGATGCAGGAAATCCTTGACCGCGTGTATCTTCCGGCACTTGAAGAGGTTCCTGGCGTGCCTGCAGGCTTGACGCAAGATAACCGGGAGCCACCTGAAAGGTGGACAATTCCGGGAACGAACCTGACTATTGCACTGCAGGAAGACGGTCCGAGAGCGGGAGAGTATCTGTTTACGCAAGGAACAGTCGATCGCATTCCAAGTGACTACGATGTCATTAAAGCGCTACCGATTGCTTCTGACCGCGGCGAAGATCTCTATTCCTACTACATCTACACGCCCGGTAATCTCGTTGCACCGCAATGGTATCAATATATCCTGAGCGGGCCGCCGTGGTTGCAAAAAACCTTCTCCGGACAAACCGTCTGGCAATGGGCGGGAATGGCGCTTCTGCTGCTTTTCAGCCTGATTGGTATCATGCTGTTTGCACGCTGGAATGCGCGTCGCGCTGTTCCTGTTGATCCGACGCTCAGGCAAATTCGCCACGTTATCAACCCGGCCCTTCTGATCGTGATAGCGAATGCATTTCAGTTTTTGTGTGAAGAGCAGATCAACATCACCGGCGGCCTGCTTGTGTTGCTGACGACTGTGACCAGCGTTACGATCTGGACCGCTGCGGCCTGGTTCACCTATCAGGCTTTGCAATTGATCTACCTTGCAACAAGCCGAAGCTCTGCCTTCAACAAGGCCAGTCTCGACGTCAGCCTGATTCGTACAGCATTCAGAGTCGTGTCATTTCTGGTCGCGATCATTGTTCTCGGGTATGGCGCAACGCGGATTGGAATACCGATCTATGGTGTTGTCGCTGGTCTTGGTGTTGGTGGCCTTGCGATTGCGCTGGCCGCGCAGCCAACACTGGAGAATTTTATTGGTGGTATGATCCTTTATGCTGACCGGATCATCCGGGTTGGCGAGTTCTGCCAGTTTGAGGATATGTCCGGAACCGTAGAAGAGATCGGTATCCGTTCAACCCGTATTCGTGCCCTCGACCGAACACTGATCATCGTTTCCAACGCCGACCTCGCCAAGCGCAAAATCATCAATTACAGCCAAAGAGATGTGTTCCTGTTCCGCCATAAAATCGGGCTGCGCTATGAAACGGAATCTCAGGTTCTGCGCGCGATCATCGCAGATATCAGGAACCTTCTTGAGCAAAGCGAATCGGTTCTTGAAGAGCCACTGCGTGTTCGCCTTATCGAATACGCCGACTTTTCGATCCTGATTGATGTTTATGCCAACATCGCATCCACAGATCTCAATGCCTTTCTCGAAGTTCAGGAAGATCTTTTGATTTCGATTCGCTCGATTGTTGAAAACCACGGTGCAGGCTTCGCCTTCCCGTCGTCGACTGTTTACCTCTCGCGCGATCAGATTCCGGAACCGATCACTGACCAGGCCGTTTCAGGCCATAAGGAGCCCGGCGAGACGTCATATTCCGCCAGCGGCAATAGCAGCAAAACCTGACGGGTGGCCTGTCGCCCGTCATCATGTGATGGTGAGGCCGATGTGGAACTGGTTCAGCGAAAATGCGACTGCACTCAATGCACTTGCAAGCATATTTACGCTCTTGATCTGGGCCATTTATCTGCAAATTCTCGTCGGCAGCTACCGTGAGGGCCATAGGGCCAAGATCCTGATCAATCGCGGGGCTGGCCCGACGTTGAACGGCCGTTGCCTGATCGCGAATATGAGCGCGAAAGCCATATACATCGATGCCGTGCTTCTCGACTTCTGGCTTGAGCAGGATGGTCAGAACCAGCACCACAGCTACTCGCTCAGCAATCTGAGCTTTGAACGATACGAAGCGCGTGACCCACGGTCGAAATGGTTCCAGGGACCGCTCGATGCGGGCGAGCATATTGATATCGGTTCTTTCCATGCCCTCGTGGAAACGATGTCGCCTGACGGCTTTGATTCTTATGACAAGCTCCAGAGTATCAAAATCACGGTTGCTGCCACCTATGCCTCTGAAGACCGCCCTGTTGCCGCAGAAAGGGTTTTTGATGTCTTTCAGAATGGTTCAGAACAGCTTCTTTCACCGAGAAGCTATTCGGCACATCAGATTCGCTCCCGTCGCGGACGCAGACGCATCATAAGTGCCATGCGGTCTCTCCATGATTCTGAACGGCCAAACACTGAGAAGGACACTGGAGCGGTGAAGCCGTTTACCTAGGTTTTTCCGACGGCCCTGGCCTCAATAGCCGCGCTGATATTCAATGCGATTGTGGATGAAAATTATCTGTTTCATTTTTTTTATAAAAAGGGCTTGGCAAATCGCCTTCGCGTTTGTATTAACCCGCTCACACCGCAGCGCCCAACCGGGCGCAAATGTTCCCTGGTAGCTCAGCGGTAGAGCACTCGACTGTTAATCGATAGGTCGTCGGTTCGAATCCGACCCGGGGAGCCATTTCTTTTCTGTACAGCCCGAAGACATAGGTAACAGAATGTGCCTAAGACACGGGTGACAACCTCGTGCCGAACGGGTTGTCGATAATCTGCAATGTTATCTGTTCCACATCTTCTATGTTGAGGTTTCCGACGCCCGATTGTGGGGTTTGGAACCTGTGACTATGCATCGGCCCCATACAGTTTCGTGAATGGCAGTGTCCATCACAGTGCTCATGCTTGATGGCAACAAGCGCTCCGCCTCTTCGGTGAATGAGGTTGTCTGGGGACGGTTTATTGTGTGCCGGATGGGCTTGAGCGTCGCTGTGTGATGGTCTCACAGAAACTGTGGATAGGTTGAACGCGCCGCGTTGCCCCGCTTCGTTGCGGGCAGCGATCATGTTTTTCGCTGGAAAAGGATTTTCTCAAGCGGGACAGAGATTATTGCCAGATCAATCCTCTCCCCGATTCGGATTGCAAGCGTGCCGGGGGCTGCTTTGGCCTGAAGCGCTTGTGTGATCGCGCCTCAGGCAATTTAATAACGATGTCATGATGCTGAAAGCTACGGAAAAGGCTTACGCCGCATCCTCATTTTCTTCTGCATCTGCCGGGATGTAGTTAAGCACCGGCGCCAGCCAGCGCTCGACATCTGCGATGCTCATACCCTTTCTCGCCGCATAGTCTTCAACCTGATCTCTCTCGATTTTGGCAACGCCAAAATAATAGCTGTCGGGATGCCCGATATAAAGACCAGAAACGGATGAGCCCGGCCACATCGCGAAGCTCTCCGTCAGTTCGACGCCAGTTGCATTTTCCGCATCCAGAAGGTCGAACAGTGTCTGCTTTTCCGTATGATCCGGCTGGGCAGGATATCCAGGCGCAGGACGAATGCCGCCATAGGCCTCACCAATCAGCTCTGTGTTGGAGAAAGCCTCATTCGGGGCATATCCCCAGTAATCACGTCTGACGCGCTCATGCATGCATTCTGCAAAGGCCTCAGCAAAGCGATCAGCCAGTGCCTTGACCATAATCGACGAATAATCGTCGTTGGCCCGTTCAAATCGTTCAGCAATCGCCACTTCCTCGATTCCGGCCGTCACAACAAAGCCACCGACATAATCCGGCTTGCCGCTTTCCAGCGGAGCGACAAAATCAGACATGGCGACGTTTGGCCTATCGCGGCGTTTTGAAAGCTGCTGGCGCAGTGTATAGAAAGTCGCCAGCTCCTGTGAACGCGTTTCATCCGTGTAAACGCGGATGTCATCGCCCACCGTGTTTGCTGGCCAGAAGCCGATGACAGCGCGCGGGCGGAACCATTTTTCATCAATGATCTGCTTCAGCATCGCGTTGGCCTCAGCAAAGAGTTGACGGGCTGTCTCGCCCTGTTTTTCGTCTTCCAGAATATCCGGATAGCGTCCGCGCAATTCCCAGGTCTGGAAAAAAGGTGTCCAATCGATATAGCGCGCCAGTGTTTCCAGGTCGTAATCCTCAAACACCTTCGTTCCGAAGAAAGATGGCTTATGTGGCTCATAAGCCTGCCAGTCGATCTGCACGGGGTTGGCGCGTGCAGCTGCAAGCGGTAAGCGGTTTTTGCGGGCTTCCGCCTTGCGATGCTTTTCAGCAACTTCGGCATATTCATCACGGATGCCTGTGACGTATTTCTCCTTCAGCTCCCGCGTCAGAAGATTGTTGACCACACCAACGGCACGGCTGGCATCGGTCACATAAATCGCCTGACCAGCCTGATAAGCGGGGTGAATCTTGACAGCCGTATGCACCCGGCTTGTGGTCGCTCCACCGATCAGGAGGGGGATGTCAAAACCCTGCCGCTCCATCTCGCTTGCAACATGAACCATCTCATCCAGTGACGGTGTGATCAGTCCGGAAAGTCCAATGATATCGGCGTTGTGCTCCTTTGCCGCTGCAAGTATCTTCTCTGCCGGGACCATCACACCAAGGTCGATGATCTCATAATTGTTGCAGGCGAGAACGACTCCCACAATGTTCTTGCCGATGTCATGGACATCGCCCTTCACCGTTGCCATGATCACCTTGCCGGCGGCCTGATTGTCTTCACCACCGTTCCGGCGTTTTTCTTCTTCCATATACGGCAGAAGAACGGCAACGCCCTGTTTCATGACGCGCGCCGACTTCACAACCTGCGGCAAAAACATCTTGCCAGCGCCGAACAGGTCACCCACGACATTCATACCGGCCATCAACGGGCCTTCAATGACATGCAGTGGCCTTTCAGCGGCCTGCCGTGCTTCTTCGACATCGGATTCGATATATTCGGTAATGCCGTTGACGAGGGCATGTTCAAGCCGCTTTTCGACTGGCCATTCACGCCACTCAAGGTTCTGCTTGCGCTCTTCACTCTTGCCCGTTCCGCGATACCGCTCGGCGATATCCAGAAGCCGTTCCGTGGCATCTTTGCGGCGATTGAGAACGACATCTTCGCAGGCTTCTTTCAGCTCCGGATCAATCGTTTCATAAACGATCAGCTGCCCCGCATTGACAATGCCCATATCCATGCCGGCCTGAATGGCATGATAGAGGAACACTGCATGCATTGCCTGTCTTACGGGTTCATTGCCGCGGAACGAAAAGGACAGATTGGAAACACCGCCGGAGATATGGGTATGTGGCAGGCTTTCGCGAATGGCTTTCGTCGCCTGAATGAAGTCAACACCATAATTGTCGTGCTCTTCAATGCCGGTGGCGACCGCAAAAATATTCGGATCAAAAACAATGTCCTCTGGCGGAAAGCCGACCTGCCGGGTGAGGATATTGTAGGCGCGGGTACAGATATCGACCTTGCGCTCGAATGTATCCGCCTGCCCCTGCTCGTCAAAGGCCATCACCACCGTTGCAGCGCCGTAATTGCGGATCAGGCGTGCCTTGGCGATGAAATCCTCTTCGCCTTCCTTAAGTGAAATTGAATTCACCAGCGCTTTGCCCTGGGTGCATTTCAGTCCGGCCTCAATGATCTCAAACTTGGAGGAATCGATCATCAGCGGAACGCGCGCGATATCAGGTTCGGCTGCCAGAAGGTTGAGATACTCAACCATCGCCTTTTCAGAATCGATCAGCCCCTCATCCATATTGATGTCGATGATTTGCGCCCCGGCCTCGACCTGATCCCGGGCGACATCCAGCGCCGTTGCATAGTCTGCATTTGTAATCAGTTTTCTGAAGCGTGCCGAACCTGTCACATTCGTGCGTTCACCGACATTCACGAAAGGAATGTCTTCTGTGAGAACGAAAGGTTCGAGTCCGGACAAGGCCAGCAGCGGCTTATGCTCCGGGATTTCGCGTGGGGGATACTGCGAAACCGTCTCGGCCAATGCGGCAATATGATCGGGCGTTGAACCGCAACAGCCACCGATCACGTTTACAAGCCCCTGCTCTGCAAACGGCCGGATGAGTTCGGCCATCTGATCCGGATCCTGGTCATACTGTCCGAACTCGTTCGGCAAGCCAGCATTCGGATAAGCGCAGATGAAGGTGTCTGCAACGCCCGACAATTCCTGCAGATGCGGAAGCATGGCATCAGCACCGAGCGCGCAGTTCAGGCCGATAGTAAAGGGGCTGGCGTGGCGCAGCGAATACCAGAAGGCTGACGGTGTCTGGCCCGACAGTGTACGCCCTGAAAGGTCGGTGATCGTGCCGGAGATCATGAGCGGAAGCTCAATCCCCTTGTCCTCAAACGCCTGCCGTGCAGCAAAAACGGCTGCTTTGGCATTGAGCGTATCAAAAATCGTTTCAATCAGAATCAGGTCTGAACCGCCGTCAATCAGGCCATTAATCTGCTCACGGTAGGCAATCCGTAAATCATCAAAGGAAACAGCGCGATAGCCAGGATTATTAACGTCAGGCGAGATCGAGGCCGTGCGATTGGTCGGGCCGACAGCACCGGCAACAAAACGGCGGCGGCCGTCTTCTTTTTCAGCACGGATGGCCGCGCGACGGGCAAGGCGCGCGCCGTCGCGGTTCAGATCGTAGACGACGTCTTGCATCTGATAGTCGGCCTGCGCGATGCGAGTCGCTGAAAACGTGTTGGTCTCCAGAATATCCGCTCCGGCGATTGCGTAGTCGAAGTGTATGTCTTCGACCGCCTTCGGTTGTGACAGGATCAGGAGGTCATTGTTACCCTGCTGATGACAGGCGCAGCCGACAAACCGATCGCCACGGAAATGGTCTTCATCAAAGCCAAGCCCCTGAATCTGTGTACCCGTTGCACCATCCAGAACAAGAATGCGTTCGCGCGCAGCTTTTTCAAGTGCAGCGCGAATTTCAGAGCCGGTACGCCTGGGCAATTCTTCTCCGAACAGATCATCAAACATCAGCAAACTCCAAATGCGAAAGGTCGCAAATCACATAAAGATATCTTTATGTCAATATACGGTGTATTTCTAATATTACCTGACAGCACCGATATGTCTTCACGTTACGTTCAATGCACTGCCAAAGTTGCACGAATTTCACTCGATATGATTGATATCAATACAAAACCGCGTTGAACCCTTACAACGAATAGGTATAACTTTGTACCCGAGATTGTGGTCGGGCTCTGCAGGAAATCAACCTTTTGCGCAAAGCCAGTTCATAACCCCAGACAGGTCGGGTTGGAGGCGAAAAGCATGTCGCAAACCCGGATCATAACAGAGCGGAGGATGATCCCATGAAGCCAAAGGTCAATACACTTGTTGCGCCACCGCGCTGGATCAAGCGGCCCTACCATCGTGAATGGTTGTGGCAGCAGGCCAATAACCTGTTTGACTATTTTCAGTATCGCTCCATCAATCCCAAGGGTGGATTCTACGAGTTTGATGTTGATGGTAAACCACTTCAGGCAGATAACCCGACGCGCGGTATTCATACGACGACGCGCATGATTCACTGCATGGCGATTGGTCACCTTCTGGGCCGTCCGGGCTGCGACGATCTCCTCAACCACGGCATGAACTACCTATGGGAGCATCATCGCGATCAGAAGAATGGCGGCTATTTCTGGCAGATCAACGACGACGGTCCGCTCGGAGAGCCTACCAAGCAGGCTTATGGTCACGCCTTTGTTCTTCTGGCCGCTTCCTCCGCCAAGTTTGCGGGCCACCCGCTGGCTGATGCTATGATTGCCGATGTCACCGAGGTCATCAAGGAGCGGTTCTGGGAAGACAAATACGGTGCGGTTGCCGAAGAGTTTCATACGGACTGGACACCGGTTCCGGGCTATCGCGGTCAAAACTGCAATATGCATATGACCGAAGCACTGATGGAAGCTTATGAAGTGACCGGCAATGTTGAATATCTGACAATGGCCAAGAGCATTGCGGAGCTGATTATCAACACCCATGCCAAAGCCTGCGACTACCGTGTTCCGGAACATTTTACCGAGAACTGGCAGGTCGATTACAGTTACTCCGGAAATGAAATGTTCCGCCCTGCCGGAACGACACCGGGCCATTGGCTGGAGTGGACAAAGCTTCTGCTGCAGCTTCATACGCTCACCGGACGCAGTCATGCATGGATGCCAAAAGCCGCGCAGGAACTCTTCAAATCTGCATTCAAATACGGATGGGATTTTGAAAAGAAAGGCATCTTTTACACGCTTGACTGGAACAACGAGCCCGCCAACCGCTCTAAACTCTGGTGGCCGCATTGCGAGGGCATCGGAGCCACGCATTTTCTGACACAGCACTTTGGCGACAACATGCACATGCTGGCCTACCGCCGTCAGTGGAGCTTTGTTGCAAGCCATCTTCTGGACCATGAAAAAGGCGGATGGCATGAAGAACTAACCGACGACCTCGCACCGGCACATACGATCTTTCCCGGCAAGAGCGATATCTATCACGCACTGCAGGCCTGCCTGATACCGCTTTATCCTGCATTGGGAAGCGTTCCGGAAATGATCTACCGTGATGTGAAACACGATCTGGCATAAAGTCGGCTGCTTTGCTCTTTCACTTGAAGGCGGCCCGATCGGGCCGTTTTCTGTCTGTTGAGCCAGACGTGTCCTTTGCGCCGAATGCAGTTGAACCTTGCCTGTCAGCACGGTAAACAACCATGAAAATCTGATGCCGCACGCGAGACAACTTTGTCCGCGCTTTATCCGGAAGGACCGATAATGACTGCGAAAATCTTCATTGATGGCGAACATGGCACGACCGGATTGCAGATCCGCACGCGCATGGCCAAGCGCCGCGATGTGGAAATGCTGTCCATTCCGGCTGCCGAGCGGCGCAATGCTGCGATACGTGAGGACTTTCTCAATCAGGCAGATATCGCTATTTTATGCCTGCCTGATGATGCGTCGCGGGAGGCCGTCAGCATGCTTGAAGGCAATAACAGCACTCGCGTTATCGATACGTCAACGGCTTATCGTACCAATTCTGAATGGGCCTACGGCTTTGCAGAAATGGATAAAGACCAGGCCGATAAAATCCGCTCGTCCAGCCGGGTTGCCAATCCTGGTTGTTATCCGACTGGTGCGATTGGTCTGATCCGGCCTCTGCGCGCTGCCGGAATCATTCCGGACACCTATCCAGTCACCGTAAATGCGGTTTCCGGCTATACCGGCGGTGGCAAAAACCTGATCGCTCAGATGGAAGATCAGAGCCGGGATGATTATCTCGACATTCCTCACTTTCTTTACGGGCTCAATCTCTCGCATAAACATGTGCCAGAGATGACGCAGCACGGACTTCTGGCACGCGCGCCGGTTTTCTCGCCGTCTGTCGGTCGTTTTCCGCAAGGCATGATCGTGCAGGTGCCGCTCTACCTTGAAGCGCTTGATGGTGCACAGGATATGAAAAGCATTCATGCCGCTTTAAGCGCACATTATGCCGGACAGTCTATTGTGAAAGTTGTGCCAATTGAGGACAGTGCTTCCCTGCCCCGCCTCAACGCCGAAGCGCTGGCCGGTGAGGACACGATGAAGATTTATGTGTTCGGCAAAGCCGGCGGCAAGCACGTTAATCTGGTGGCGCTGCTGGATAATCTGGGCAAGGGCGCTTCCGGCGCCGCAGTTCAGAATATGGACCTGATGTTATCTGCCTGATCTGGATGGTAAACGATGCGTCATCTTAATGGCGTATCGAAGCCTGCTGACCTTCTCGCTATATTGTCTTCAAGACTTTATCAGCGAGGTTATTATGTCCCAGCACGAAAGACTTCCCGTTTTCTTCATACCTCATGGCGGCGGTCCTTGGCCATATATCCATGGAACAGACGGCATTCTGCCGGACGAGGACCCGTGGAAGGAACTTCAGGATTTTCTGCGTGGATTTGACACCGCGCTTGGCAGACGTCCAAAGGCCGTTCTTGTGATCTCAGCGCACTGGGAAAAGGTTGATCGGCTGACGATATCGACGGCAAAACAACCGGGTATGCTGTTTGATTATTATGGCTTTCCAGAACACACCTACGCGCTGAGCTATCCGGCTCCGGGTGCTCCTGAAATCGCGGATCACGTTCAAAACGTACTAAAGGCAGCCGATATCGAAACCGGGGCGGATGCGGAGCGTGGATACGACCACGGTGTCTTTATCCCGTTCATGCAGATTTATCCGGATGCCGATGTTCCGCTGGTGATGATGTCGCTGGACCCGGATCTGACAGCCGAAACCCACTTCAGGATCGGCCAGGCTCTCGAACAACTCCGGGATGAAGACATTCTGATCGTGGCTTCGGGATTATCCTATCACAATATGCGTATGTTTTATCGACAGGATGATCAGCACGCAGAACAGGCCAGACGTTTTGATACCTGGCTTCAGAATGCCGTTGCTCTTCCTTCTCCAGAACAGCGCGCCGCCGCGCTTTCAAAGTGGGCGGATAACCCGGATGCGCTGGCTGTTCATCAGCCGGATCATGATCATCTGGTTCCGGTCTTTGTCGCCGCCGGTGCTGCCGGCCGCGACATGGGTAAAGTGATCTTCAATGGTAATTTTCTCGGGAAGCCTTATTCGGCATTCCGTTTCGGCTGAGGCATGTCAGCGTTTCCGGCAGGCCAAGGCTTATCATGACCTGTTGTGCCGCCAGTGTGGTGAATTTAAAAACCAAACCAGAAACATAAACCTGATGGTCACCCTCCTTGAGTCTGACGTTCGTTCAAAGCAATCGAAACAATGAAACGAACGTCAGATTTGGGTGACTGGCTCTGTCTTTTTTATACGATTTCGAACATCGGTTTCCGGTAGCCCCGCAAATGTCTGGTGACAAGCGCCAGAACGATAATTGCAACGCCCTGATGTGAAAGCGCCAGCCAGAGTGGCATCTGCATAACCAGTGTGAAAATACCAAGCGTTGCCTGGATGGTGACGGCGGCCAGAATGATCGCTGCGCCGCGTGCATGTTGCGACAATTCAAGGTCCAGCCCACGGCGCGCTGCCGCCCGCCATTCCGTCAGAAAATGGAAAAGCGCCAGCAGAAACAAAATATACCCGCCAATACGGTGGGTAAACTGAACCGTTTTGGGATTTTCGAAAAAGTTGATGAGTGCTGGTTGCTGCAAAAGCAGATCAGACGGAACGATGGCACCATCCATCAGCGGCCATGTGTTGTAAGACATCCCGGCATCAAGGCCGGCCACAAGCGCGCCAAGGTAAATCTGTACAAACGTTGCGAGCAATAAAAGTCCAGCAAACAGGTGGGAAATGAAGCTTGGCGGCGCTTCATGCTTTCGTGGTTTCAGACCGCTTGCAATATAGATGCAAGACGCAAAAATAAGACAGGCCATAATGAGGTGAACAGCCAGTCGATACTGACTGACATCGGTGCGTTCAACCAGACCGGATGAAACCATCCACCAGCCGATAAAGCCCTGCAGGCCTCCAAGCGCAAGAACACCGGTCAGCGGCCAGCCCAGTCCTTTGGCCAAACGCCCCGACATCCAGAAATAGAGCAATGGAACAGCAAAGATCAGTCCGATGGAGCGGGCCAGAAAGCGGTGTGCCCATTCCCACCAGAACAAGGACTTAAAGCCTTCCAGCGTCATGCCCTGATTGAGCTGCTGATATTCCGGTATGCGTTTATAAAGCGCGAACTCTTCCTGCCATTGTTGCAGGTTCAGGGGCGGGATGACGCCATGGATCGGCTTCCATTCTGTGATTGAAAGTCCGGAATGCGTAAGCCGCGTCGCACCACCGACGAGCACAAGACAAAAGAGGGTTAAAACCACCAGATAGAGCCAGATCCGAACTGCGGTAGCATTGTGCTTCTGCTGATTGTCGGTCCAGTCCGCCGTTTTACCAAACGCCATACATCAAACTCCGTTTCGCATCGTGCCATGCAGCTCTTCACACCGCCAAAACATGCGCATAGTGTCTGGGTTTACGTATTAAGGGGGGATTCGGTTTCGTGCCAGTCAGATTGCGCAAATTTCTGGGAACGATCGTAATTGTCGCACTTGTGATCATTTACGCGCTGGTCGCGACTGCCGTTGCGACTGTGCTTCTCGGCGACCAGCCGTGGTGGATTGCCCTGCTCTACTTCCTGCTGACGGGGCTTTTATGGATCCTGCCGGCCATGGTTATCATCCGCTGGATGGCTGGGCCGCCATCAAACAGTGATTAACCCCTTTATCTTTAGAACTGAATTTGTCCTGGCAACGGAACGGATAGTCTTTTCCAGCATTGAAATGCGTGTAAGCTCGATGCATCTGGAAAAAAGGCAGGGAATTGAAAACGATGATTTCACCACAACAACTTCGTGCCGCCCGCGCACTGCTTGGCCTGTCAGACACAGAATTTGCCGCCCGTGCCGGCATCTCAGCAGACGCTCTTCATGCTGCAGAGACCGACGGCACTTCTTATGATCAGGCTGTCTCTGAGCAGATTAAGAAAACACTTGAGCAGATGGGTGTCGCGCTGATTGCCGATGGAGAAGGTGGCGGTGGGTGCGGCGTTCGCATGAAATCTCCGCGCGAGGCTGAAGATGGTATCCGTCCGGAAGATCTCAACGCCACCAATGATGACTGACAGGGGCGCATCTCAGGCCCGCTTCTGCCAGCGTCCATCCGGTCCCTGCTGCCAATAAGTGAGGCTGTGTGACCCACCGCGCAGTTTTTTCCAGCTCTCGCGCGCATGATTGAGCTCGTCATTATCATGACCATCAAACATGACGACAACGCGCTGATAACGTTCGATGTCGGCAACCTCGGCGGTCTCAACATAAAAACGGATATCTGACTGGTTGGTATCAGCGCTTTGGATCGTCAGCAGTACAGGCTGTTCTGCGGTCCCTTCTTCGCTTTCGACGCCATGGGGAATGAAGCTGTCGGCGCGAAATGTCCAGAGCAACTGATCGAGGCGATCACACATGCCTTCGCTTGTGGCCTGAACCGTAACGCGCCAACCGCGTTCAACACTCTTTTCCACGAGCGGCGGAAGCGCTGCATCAAGCTTTGATTCGGTCAGGTGATAAAACAGAACCTCGGTCATGAAGCCGCGCTCCTTGCATTCTAGAGCGCAGTGCATCCATTCGGATGCACAAAGTACGCTCTAACCCACTCAATCTAAACATCGTGCTTTCCGAAAATCGATTCCGGTTTTCGAGCCGATGCTGTCGTCAGGCGTTATCCTCATAGTGGGCACGAACAAGTTCATCGAGCAGACGCACGCCGAACCCGGATGCCCAACCACGGCTGATTTCAGTCTTTGGCGAACCCATGGCCGTTCCGGCAACATCCAGATGCGCCCATGGCGTGTCACCAACAAACCGCTGAAGGAATTGGGCTGCGGTGATCGAGCCTGCATTACGCGACCCACCGGTGTTGCGCATATCTGCGAACCGGCTGTCGACCATCTTGTCGTATTCCTCGCCGAGGGGAAGCCGCCACAGCTTTTCAGCCGTTGTCAGGCCTGCATCGTAAAGCTCGCCTGCCAGCGTATCGTCATTGCTGAACAGGCCCGCGTGATGGGTTCCCAGAGCCACGAGAACCGCGCCGGTCAGTGTCGCCAGATCAATCATGAAGCGCGGCTTGAAGCGTTCTTTTGTATACCAGAGCGCATCAGCCAGAACGAGGCGACCTTCTGCATCGGTATTGATAACCTCAATCGTCTGGCCGGACATTGAAGTCACGATGTCACCGGGGCGTTGCGCATTACCGTCCGGCATGTTCTCAACCAGTCCGAGAATGCCAACCGCATTCACCTTCGCTTTCCGGGCAGAAAGGGCATGCATCAGGCCGATAACGGCGGCAGCACCGCCCATGTCACCCTTCATGTCTTCCATTGAAGCCGGTGGCTTGAGTGAAATACCGCCAGTGTCAAAAACAACGCCCTTGCCAACAAAAGCCACCGGAGCGTCGTCTTGTTTGCCGCCGTTCCAGCGAATAACCGCCAGATAAGGCGGGCGAACAGACCCCTGCGCGACGCCGAGCAGTGCCCCCATGCCAAGTTCTTCCATCTGAGCACGGTCCAGAATATCGACCTCTGCGCCCAGTTCTTTCAGTTCCAGTGCCTTATCGGCAAATTCTCGCGGTCCCAAAACGTTGGCCGGAAGATTGACCATGTCGCGCGCCAGCAGAACGCCGCCGCCAATTGCCTTGCGCTCTTCAAAGGCGCGGGTCGCTTCCTCTGCGGCGGCGGTTACAATTTCCACCGATATTTCAATATCTTCATCCTTCTTCTTGGTCTTGAACTGGTCGAAGTTGTAGGTGCCAAGAAGCATTCCCAGAGCAAAATCTGCAGCATTGGCTGCGCTGGTATCTGCACCGGGTGCATCGATGAAGATGACCAGTTTCTTCGCTTTCCCGGCAACTGAAGACGCCTTTCCGCCAGCGCGCATCCAGTCATAGCCAGCCATTGTTGCAGGCTCGCCAAGACCGATCAGGCAGAGCCGCTCAGCATCGCTGTTGGCAGGTGCGAGCATGTCCAGTGTCAGGCAGAGTTCAGATTTAAAATCAGCAGTAGCGATAGCGCGGCTAATCACCCCGTCAATTCCCTCACCAAGGGCAGGAAGTCCTGCAGGCTTTCCGCCTTTTGTGACAAGAGAAATCGCGGATGCGCCCGCAGTTTGGGCCGAAGTAGCAAAGGAAATTGAAAAACTCATGATGAAACTCCCGATCCTGATGGGCACTGGCGGCTTTTAACGAATCCACCTTCGAGGCCGTTTGCCAATGTGTAAGCGTTGTTATCACAACTTAGCAAGGACGGTTGACCGGGACGCAGGAACTCTTAAAAACTCCGTTGAACGACTGCCCCGATATCTGGGCCGTACCATTTCCTTCGCTCCAGGTGAGGACGACCCGACTTGCAAAGCATTCCACCGCGCGGCACCTGCCGTAAACTCGCAACATCTGTCAGCGCAATGCAGCCCGTGACGCTTGCATTCTGGAGTGTTTTTGCGCTGTGGTGGCTCATCCTCGCCGTGTTTTATCTTTTCCCCGGGCTCGACATTGCCGCGTCCCGGCACTTTTTTGTTGAAACGGTCTGCGGCACAAGTGAGCCTGCCGGTACGATATGCGGAAGCTTCCCGATATCTGAGAATCAGGCTCTCGAGGTTCTTCGCAGTTTTTATTTCTATCTTCCTGTTCTTTTCGGGCTCTGGGTGATCTACCAGTTGATTCTGGCCTGGTCGCATCACGGTGCCAGCTATGACAAAAAACGGATCAACCGGCTGCTGGCTGGTCTCGTTTCGCTGATCATCGGCCCCGGCCTCATGGTCAATGAGTTCCTCAAGAGCACCTCTCACCGCCCTCGCCCGCGCAACACAGACTTTTTTGGCGGGGATCTTGTTTTCTTTCCTGCCGGAGATTTTGGCGGAGCTTGCGGATCCAATTGTTCATTTGTGTCTGGTGAGGCTGCCGGCGCAGGGTGGCTGTTTTGCTTCGCCCTGTTTCTGATCCCGAAAAAATACCGCCCTTTGTTCATGCCTTTGCTGATCGCGATCTCGTTGACGATGCCCGTTATGAGGCTGGCATATGGTGGCCACTATCTTTCGGATATTTTGCTGGGATGGCTCTCGTCGGTGGTCGTTTTTCTCGGTATTCTGACTTTTTTTACCAAAACTGAAACCAAACCGGCGCCGCCGATGTGAAGTGTGCCGTTTTGTGTAAAAAATCAACCTAATATTCAGCACCTTTGCGATTTAACGGCTATAACGATATGACAACTGCGATAACCGCGAAAGTGCTCAGCAAAGTGCCATGAAGATACTGGAACGCTATATATTTTCGCGCGTGGCACGCATGTTTCTGGCAGTCTTGGTGCCGGTCATCGCTATTTTGTGGCTCACACAAGTCCTCGGGCGGATTGACCTTGTGACTGATAGCGGTCAGTCGATTGTATCCTTTATCACGCTCGCGACGCTGATTCTGCCGACAGTTATTCCAACCGTTCTTCCCTTTGCCGTCGTGCTTGGGACCGCGCAGACGCTTACTGCGATGAACAACGATTCCGAACTCGCTGTCATCGATGCCGGAGGGGCCGCCCGCTCAGTCGTTTACAAGCCTGTTCTGCTGTTCGCTGTTCTGTTGTGTGCGTTCTCCTTTGTTCTCGATAACTATATCGAGCCTAAATCCCGCGCTCAGGCCAGAGTGGTGATTGCCTCGGTTTATGCGGATCTGCTGTCATCCGTCATTGAGGAGAAAACGTTTCGCGAAGTTGAGGATGGCCTTTTCATCCAGATTTCGCAAAGAATGTCAGGACGGGTTCTCAAAGGGCTTTTCGTTGCAGACTATCGTGAACCGGATAATGCCTACATTTACTATGCCAAGGAAGGCGCTGTGGATCCAGGCGGTAGCCAGCTGATTATGAAGGACGGGCAGGTTCAGCGCGAAGATGCCGCCGGGAACGTTTCCATTGTTCAGTTCGATTCTTATTCCTTCGATCTCTCTGCGCTCACGGAAGACCGCAGCCAGACCAGCCGGCGAGCGACAGACCGTGGACTGGGCTACCTTCTGAATCCGCCTAAAGATGATCCGGATTATCTTGGAAATCCGGGTGCTTATCGTGCTGAATTAACGCGCCGTCTTACCGATTGGACGCTTCCGCTGACCTACGCGATCTTTACAATTCTTATCGTCGGCGATGCGCGGTCTCATCGTGAACGCCGCATGCCGCCCATGGCAACGGCTTTCGGGCTTGCCCTGTTTCTCAGGCTAGCGTCACATTTCAGCACAAACCAGGCGGAAAACGATCCGGCCTTCATCTATATCGCTTATGCGATTGCGATTATGACACTTCTGCTCGGCGTCTATCTTCTCCTGAAGCCGCGGCGGGCACGGCGGCGCGGATTACTTCTGAGCGTTTTGGGAAATCCTGGCAAAGGAAATGCCACGAATGGAGAAGAGCAATGATCTTCTCCACACTCGGGCGCTATTTCCTGAAAGCTTATTTTGCCACTCTTGGATGGTTTTTTGTTGGTGTCGTTTCGATCATTTATCTGATCGATTTCAGCGAAGTGGTTGGCAATATATCTGCAGCGGCCGGTCAGGGTATCGGCGACGCTCTTTTGATTACGGCGCTGAGACTGCCCTATATTTTTCAGCAGACAGTGCCGTTCATTGCCCTGTTTGCGGGCATGGTGACCCTTATTGCGCTGAACCGTCGTTACGAACTTGTTGTAACCCGGGCAGCGGGCATCTCGGTCTGGCAGTTTATGACTCCCTTCGTGGCTGGCGCTTTCATTCTAGGGCTCTTCAGTATTCTGGCTTTAAATCCGCTTGCGTCCTGGAGCCAGCAGCGCGCGACCGCGATCCAGTCCGTTGGCAGTAACGGAAACAGCGATACAATTCCCTGGCTTCGCCAGCGAACCGATGGGCAGGATACGATTATCGGCGGTCGGGCGATTACGAATAATGGTACTCAGCTTGTCGGCGCTGTGGTGATCTTTTTCGGTGATCAGGGGCAGATTACAAAAAGGCTGGATGCGCGCACGGCGACTTTGAGCGATGGCTGGTGGGATCTGGAGGAGGTTACTCAGATCGTACCAGGGGATCTGACGACTCAGATGGCGACGACCAGAGTGAAGACCAATCTTGAACAGAAGTTTGTGCAGCAGAGATTGCTTCAGGCAGACTTGGTTAATTTTTATGATTTGCCGGAGAGTATCCGGAAGGGCCGGCAGTTCGGAGTTTCGACAAAAGCCCTTGAGACACAGTACAACTACCTGCTTTCGCTGCCCTTGCTGATGGTGGCGATGACGCTGATTGCAGCAACGGTATGTCTGAAGTTTTCACGATTCTCTCAGTCCCCTGTGGTGATTCTGGGTGGAATCCTGTCCGGCTTTCTGCTTTATGTGACAAGCGTACTTGTTAAGGCATTTGGCAGTAGCGGAGTTCTGCCGCCGTTGGTTGCGGCGTGGATACCTGTGGTTGTCGCTATGGCATTGGGATTGACGATTTTGTTGCATCAGGAGGACGGTTAGTGGCTCGGCGTATTTTGAGCAAACCGCATCTCGCCGGGCTGTTTCTGCTCGCGAGCGTTGCCTCCGTGGCAATCACAGCATCTTATTCTCCGTCTTCGGCGCAGTCCGCTGCGCCTGTTTCCGATTCGCTGCCCCAGGGTGAGGCAGAAGGCAAAATGCTGCTTTCTGCCAATGAGCTCGTGTATAATCACGATACGCAGAAGGTTTTTGCGCTTGGTGGCGTTCAGATTTTCTACGACGGGTATCGGATGGTTGCCGATAAGGTCGAGTATGACCAGAAGGCTGGCCGTCTGATGGCGTTTGGCGGCATCGAGGTTATCGACCCCGATGGGAACAGGATGCGCGGTGAACAACTGGATGTCACCGATGACTTCGCCAATGGCTTTGTAGACGCAATCAGTGTGCGTACACCCGATGATCTGTCGATCGCCGGCGAGCGTGCTCAGCGTGTCGACGGCAACAAGATGATTGTCGAAAAAGGTGTTTATACGGCCTGTCTTCCTTGCTCTGAAACGCCCAAAAGGCCGCCTTTCTGGCAGATCAGAGCAGAGCGTGTAATCCAGAATGGCGAGACCCACACGATCCGCCTGGAGTCGCCGCGCTTTCAGCTCCTCGGCCAGACCATCGCCTTTCTACCTTCGATTGAGGTTCCCGATCAGACAATCAAACGTAAACGAGGTTTTTTGTTCCCTTCTATGAGCATGGCTGAAAATCTCGGCTTCGGTTTGTCGGTTCCCTACTACTTGCCGATCAGTCCGAGCTCGGATGTCACCTTCACCGGAACGGGATACACGCAGCAGGGCTTTCTGCTCGACGTCGAATATCGCAAGCGCTACCGAAACGGTGAGCATATCTTACGGCTGGCCGGCATTGATCAGATGAAGCCGGATAATTTCCGGGCAGACACAAGTGATGCTGAGGCCAACGGCCGTGGAATGATCGCGTCAACTGGCCAGTTTCGTATCAACCCGCGCTGGGTGTTCGGCTGGGATGTTATGGCGCAGACGGATAGTAACTTTTCCAAGACCTACAGCATCGCCGGTCACTCCGATGATACCTTTAACAACCAGATCTATCTGGAAGGTCTGGGCAAACGCAGCTCATTTTCAGCAAAAGCGAATTATTTCGACGTTCAGGATGCCGACACGCAAAATGCGTCGGAAAAGAAGCAGGCGATTGTCGCTCCGGTTATCGACTATAACTATATCGCTCCGGAACCTGTCAAAGGTGGTCAGCTTACAGTCACAAACAACCTCACAAATATTATTCGCCGTAAAAGTGATGTCGATCCTACAAGCGTGAACGACCGTTTCCTTGGCCTCGAAGGCTCCAGCACCCGTCTGACAAGCGAGCTCAGCTGGAAACGGACATTCACGACCTCGGGTGGCCTGCAACTCACCCCGCTTCTGGCAGCCAGAGCAGATGGTTATCTGCTGGATGTCGATGCGCCGAACCAGATTGATCCAAGCTCTTATCATTACGATGGCAACTTTGTGGATCAGAGCACAGCGGCTCGCGGCATGGTGACCGCAGGGCTTGAAGTTCGTTATCCCTGGATTGCGACCAATGGCTTCAGCTCACATGTTTTCGAGCCGATTGCTCAGGTTTTTGTTCGACCGGATGAACCTCATGCCGGTGGATTGCCGAACGAAGATGCGCAGAGTTTTGTCTTTGATACGTCTAACCTTTTCGAGCGTGACAAATTCTCTGGTTTTGACCGTGTTGAAGGCGGCACTCGTGCAAACCTGGGGTTCCGTTACACCGGCGACTTCGATTCCGGCATTCAGGTTGAAGGTGTATTTGGTCAGTCGTTCCAATTGGCTGGCGAGAATTCATTCGCTCAGCCCGACCTTGTCGGTGTCGGCATTGATTCAGGCCTGGAATCTTCGCGATCGGACTATGTCGGGTCGGCTGCGGTGCGGCTGCCTGATTATGGCCTGACTCTCAGCGGTGGTGCACGTTTCGATGAAGAAAACCTTGCGCTTAACCGCACCAGCGCAGCAATAGACTTCACGTCTCTGCACTTCGATACCGGGCTGGATTACAACAGTGTTGACGCCCAGCCGGGCTATGCATACGAGGAAGACAATCGCGAGCTGAAATCAACCAGTACAATCAAGTTCAATCAGAACTGGTCTGTTTCCGGCTCTGCGACCTGGGATATGACAGACAAGCAGATCACCCGTAGCTGGGTTGGCCTTACCTATGAAGATATCTGCACGGCATTCTCACTGGTTTACAAACAGCGCTTTGAAGATGGCGGTCAATCTGCCGTGAACTGGTCGATTGGTGGCCGTCTCACTTTCCGCACACTGGGAGATATTGCGGTTGGCTCCCTTGACGGCGACACATTCAATTAACCAATTTTATCGCGCCTGTATCTTGTGTTTATAAAGTATTGCTGAAATGCATGGCTTCTGGTGCCTTGCTTTTGCCTCAGGAATAGACCAGAAATAGCGCTGAATTCATTGGCATTTGAGCCATTTATATAGAGATATCAGCCGATGCCTGATGATACAGTTCACGGCTGCATCCGCGTCCTTTGGAAAGGATATCGAATGAGAACCGCTCGTTTTACCGTTACCGCTCTGACCGCCGTCATGATAGCGGTCGCTGGTGTCACTGCCGCCCCGTCTTCACCAGCTATGGCAAAGACCGTCGATATCGCCGTCATTGTCAACAATATCCCGGTCACGAATGACGATATCAGCAAGCGCCGTAACCTGCTCCGCCTCATGGGAGAAAAAGGCAATCTGAACGAGAAGGCGCGCGAAGCCATGATCGATCAGGCCTTGCAACAGTCTGAGATCGCGTTCCGCCGGATGTCTGTTACGAGTGACGAGGTTGACCAGGCTTTTAATAATTTTGCGCAAAGCAACGGCATGTCCGTCAATCAGATGGAACAGGTATTGCGGCAGGCCGGTGTCGGTGTTGACCACTTCAAATTTTATATGGCCATCACGATGAGCTGGAAGAATATTTTGCGCGCTCGTTATGGCGGCGGCGGCCTGCTTCCTCAGGATGAGTTTATTGCACAGCTTCAGGAAGCAGAAAAAGAAGGTAAAAAACCGCATACTTATGAGTATCAGCTAAAACGTATCGTTTTTGTCGTACCGGAAAAGGAGCGGGCCTCGCTTCTCGGGAAGCGCAAGCGCGAAGCAGAGGCGTCTCGTTCGAAATTTCCGGGATGTGATCAGGCGATCGACTTTGCAGCAGCGCGCAACGATGTAACCGTGCTTGATCTCGGGCGGTTTCTTGAACCGCAATTGCCTCCCCAGTGGAAGGATGCGGTCGTAAAGGCCAAAGGCGATACGACGTCGGTTCAGACATCCCCCTACGGCGCTGAGTTTCTTGCTATTTGCAAGAAAACCGAAACCAGTGACGACTACGCCGCCCGGCTGGTCCTGAGCTCGAAAGAAGACTCTGCTGAGACCGATTTCAAGAAAGAAAACGATCAGTATATGAAGGAACTTGAAGACAAAGCGCAGATCGTGACGCCTGGCAAGAACTAGAACCAATCCGGAGCATTTCGCCATGGCGCTGCCTCTAGCTTTATCTCAGGGAGATCCCGCTGGCATAGGCCCGGAACTTGCCATCAAGGCCTGGGTCAACCGCGTCGAGTCGGGCGTGCCGCCATTCCTTTTCTTCGGCGATCCGCGCATTCTGAAGCAACGCGCTTCGCTTCTGGGCTTTGGTGACGTGCCTGTGGTCAACGCGTCACCGGAAACAACTGTTGCGACCTTCAGCGAAGCTCTTCCGGTCTTTGCAATCGATGCAGCTTGCCCGATAGACCCCGGCAGGCCCGACCCGATGTCTGCGCCCGGCACAATTTCAGCGATAGAAACTTCGGTAAAAATGACAATGCGCGGCAAGACTGCGGCAGTTGTTACAAATCCGATAGCGAAATCCGTACTTTACGAGGCCGGGTTTAAGTTTCCCGGACACACAGAATTTCTGGCAGAACTTGCAATGAAAGAGACCGGTGAGCGTTATCGTCCGGTGATGATGCTTTCTTGTCCGTCGTTAAAGGTTGTGCCTGTTACAATCCACATTCCGCTTGCTGATGTTCCTGCGGCGCTCACCTCAGATCTGATCGTTGAGACGGCGCGCATTACTGCTCAAGATCTCACAACACGATTTGGCATTAAGCAGCCGGTTCTCGCCTTTTCCGGCCTTAACCCGCATGCAGGCGAGAGCGGTACGATCGGGCGCGAAGATGAAGATATTATCCGCCCGGCGCTGCAAATCCTGGAACGTGAGGGGCTGAAGGTCAAAGGCCCCTTGCCTGCTGATACGATGTTTCATGCCGCAGCGCGCTCAAGCTATGACGTTGCTCTTTGCATGTATCATGATCAGGCGCTCATACCGGTCAAAACCCTTGGGTTTGAGGATGGAGTGAATTCGACACTCGGTTTGCCTTTCGTTCGAACATCCCCGGACCATGGAACCGCGTTTGCAATTGCGGATAAGGGGGTGGCCGCCCCTTCAAGCCTCATGGAAGCATTGAAACTTGCCGCACAGATATCCTCTCATGGAACCGGCCGATGAGCGCAATTGACGACCTTCCTCCATTGCGCGAGGTTCTGGCGGAGTATGAACTGAATGCGAAAAAGGCACTCGGTCAGAATTTTCTTCTGGACCTGAATCTCACGCAGAAAATTGCGCGGACAGCCGGTTCACTTGAAGGTGTACATGTTATCGAGGTTGGCCCCGGTCCCGGCGGTCTGACGCGGGCTATTTTGTCTCTGAATGCGGAAAGGCTGACGGTCATCGAGCGAGACGGGCGCTGCCTCCCGGTTTTAGCGAAGATTGCTGAGCGCTACCCGGAACGGCTCGAGATTATCAATGGCGACGCGCTTGAGCAGGATTTTACAGCTCTGGCGGGCGGCAAGCCCGTCAAGATCATCGCCAATCTTCCGTACAATGTCGGGACGCAGCTTTTGGTTAACTGGCTGCTGCCTTCCGGGTGGCCGCCCTGCTGGCAGTCACTGACGCTGATGTTCCAAAAAGAAGTGGCGCAGCGCATCGTCGCTCGTCCGGGTGACAAGCATTATGGGCGCCTTGGCGTGCTTGCCGGATGGCGCAGCGAGGCTCGCATCGCCTTTGATGTGCCACCACAGGCGTTTACACCACCACCAAAGGTAACATCCAGCGTTGTAAACCTGACGCCTCGTGCCCGGCCCTTTCCTGTTGCTGCCGATAAACTTGAAAAGGTTACACAGGCTGCCTTCGGGCAGCGCCGGAAAATGCTGCGTCAGAGTCTGAAAAGTCTCGGTGGTGAAACACTGCTTGAAAAAGCCGGCATCGACCCGAAGCGGCGCGCTGAAACGCTCAGCGTTGAAGAGTTCTGCAACCTCGCCAGTCTGCTCTGAACGCCGGACGGTCAGAGCAGATCCATTTCCGGCAAGCGTTTATTCGTTTAGCAGAGCCGCGACGTGGTCCGGTACGGTCCTCACATAGTCGCGCTTGGCTCTTTCTGCCCTGAGGATTGATCGCACAAGATCATATGCGTCATCAAGGTCATCATTAATGACGACATACTCGTAGTCCCGCCAGCGTGCGATTTCGCCGGTGGCATTGGTCAGTCGGACTTCCATTGCGTCTTTGCTGTCTTCTGCGCGTGCCTGTAGCCGCGCTTTCAGCACCTCCATTGAGGGAGGAAGGACGAAGATGCCAACAACATCATCCGGCATTTTCTGCTTTAATTGCTCAGCACCCTGAACATCAATGTCAAAGAGCACATCGTGGCCCGCTGCGAGTGACTTTTCCACGGCTGCCTTTGGCGTGGCATAGAAGTTGCCATGCACTTCCGCCCATTCCAGAAAAGCCTCGGAATCGCGCTGTTTCTTGAACTCTTCAACAGACAGGAAGAAATAATGAACGCCTTCAGACTCACTTGGGCGCTTCTGGCGTGTTGTTGCACTGATCGACAGGTCAATCAGTGGGTCTTCTTTCAGAAGGCGACGGGCAATCGTCGACTTTCCTGCACCTGACGGGGCCGCAAGCACAAGCATAACGCCACGCCGGCTGGCGGCTTCACCATGATTTGCTGCATCACCCATCTCATCACTCCAGGTTTTGTAATTGTTCGCGAAACTGGTCGATCACCGTTTTTAACTCAAGGCCTGCCGATGTCACAGCCACAGCATTTGATTTTGAACAGATCGTATTGGCTTCGCGATTGAACTCCTGCGCGAGAAAGTCGAGCCTTCTTCCACATGGTCCACCTTGATCAAGGAGCGCACGGGCAGCTTCAATATGAGCATAGAGGCGGTCGATCTCTTCTCTGATGTCGGCCTTTGTTGCCAACAACATTGCTTCGGCATGCAGTCGGTCGTGATCAAGTGTATGGGCAGCGTTCATAAGCTGACCGATCTGAGTTTCCAGTTTGCCCAGAATCGCACTCGCATTTCTGGACGGGTCACACTCAATCTGCTGTGTCAGTTGTTCAATTCGGTCTATCTGTCCGGAAAGAACGGCGCTGATCTTTTGCCCCTCTGAAGACCGGGCTTCAAAGAGCTGATCGAGAGCATACGTAAATGCCTGCATGATCTGCTGATCACGTTCGGCAATTGTCTCTTCGCTGTCATCAGCCTCACGGAATTCTGCGATCCCGCGAATATTCAGCAAACGATCCACACTCATCGGGGATTGATCAACCGCCTCACCGAGACGCTTTTGC
This sequence comes from Martelella mediterranea, assembly GCF_004342225.1. Taxonomy (GTDB): domain Bacteria; phylum Pseudomonadota; class Alphaproteobacteria; order Rhizobiales; family Rhizobiaceae; genus Martelella; species Martelella mediterranea_B. The sequence goes on from NZ_SMAR01000021.1 coordinate 31,852, forward strand.
AAGTCGATAACTGCGTCCAGAGCCGTTTCATTGACAACCAGCGAAAGTCTGCTCTCCGTCAGCGATACCGACAAGCCGATCTGAACATTTCCCCGGGTTAACTGACGGCTGGCAAGATCCTTGACCGGCGTTTCAAAGTGCTCAAACCCTGAAGGTAACCTTAGGCGGAGATCAAGTCCCTTCCCGTTGACCGAGCGAAATTCCCAGACCCATTGGTAGCGGCCCATTTGCCCCGAACTTCGCGCAAATCCAGTCATTGATTGGGTGGTCAACTTCATTCTCCCGCAGTCTTCGGTGCCAAATCCGATAGCGGTTTAACATCAAATTCGAAGAAGCGCATAATATGTATCAATTGAGATGCCGTTTTGTCGTCGGCAGTGCGTCACCACTGGCCGCGAGCCGACCAGTGGTGAAAAAAGACGGGCGCGGCCGGTCAGTTGGACTGACTGCCGGAGGCTTCCAGCTTGCGCCACGCACGAACGTTGGCGTTGTGCTCACGCAGTGTCTTTGCAAAAGCGTGCCCACCGGTTCCGTCTGCCACAAAGTAAAGTGCGTCGGTCGATGCCGGATGCGCCACGGCTTCCAGCGCAGCGCGGCCCGGATTGGCAATCGGTGACGGTGGCAAACCGTCGATCTTGTAGGTATTGTAAGGTGTTTCCTTATCAAGATCTGACCGATAGATCGGACGGTCAGAGGGTTTGCCCTCTCCGCCGAAAAGCCCATAGATTACGGTCGGGTCAGACTGCAGACGCATACCCTTGTTCAGCCTGTTGATGAATACGGCTGCAACGCGCGGTCGTTCACTTGGTACACCCGTTTCCTTTTCAACAATTGAGGCCAGCGTGACAAACTCATTCTTGTCGTCGATGGGCAGGTCCTTGTCGCGGCGTAACCAGATTTCGTCGACAAGCTCGTCCTGCCCCTCACGCATTTCCTCTACAATTTGTGAACGTGGTGTACCACGCGCAAATTTGTAGGTTTGCGGCATCAGACTGCCTTCCGGCGGGCGTTCTTCGGGCAGGTCGCCGGTCAGATTGGGATCATCTCTCAGTCGATCAAATATCTCTGCAACTGTGAAGCCCTCAGGGATCGATACGCTGTACAGGATCGATTTGCCGGATTCGAGCAGATCCGCAACCTCTTCCATCGAGGCGCCTGCTTCAATCGCGTAGTCACCTGCCTTGAGCGTACGTCCGTCGCGATAGCGTGCTGCGGTGATGTATCTGAAAAGTCGCGAATCGGTGACAATGCCTTCGCGCTCCAGCTGCCGTGATATTTCGTTCAACCCGGACCCGCTACGAACTGTGAACTCTTCGGCAGTCTCAAGCGGCCCGGCGGAACGGTAAGCCGACATCGCCCAATAATATCCAGCCAATGCAGCAACACATCCCAGAACGACGATTGTCATGAGAAAATTCAGGAAAATCACGAACTGACTTTTAGCCCTGTGAGAACGTTGTCTCGGCTCAGGCACTCGCTCCGGGCGAAGCGCTTCTTTTGCGGATTTGGGCACGATACGTTTCGTGCGCTTGTGCGACCGGCCATCGTTTTCCTGGTCATGATCTTGATCGGAACCGCTCACCAGACCCCCTTGTTCGACCGCATAAGGTCGTAAAACTTACTCGCCTGCTTCAAAGAACTATATCTTTCTGGCGATTGATTAGGATGATTCTGTACCGACAGAAAAGATGTCGCTAACAACAGAAAACGGCTGCAAAATGTCAGCCGTTTTCCTGCTTGAAACCTGCTACAGCATCGGCCCGAAAATCGGAATCGATTTTCGCAAAGCACGATGCGTAGATTCAAAAGATTAGAGCGCCTTTGTGCATCCGAATGGGTGCAAGGCGCTCAAAGTGAAGAAACGTGCTGTTTAAGCCTCGAAACGGCGCAGCACGAGAGACGCGTTAGTACCACCGAACCCGAATGAGTTCGAAAGGGCGACATTGATATCCCGCTTGCGCGCGACCTTCGGCACAAGATCAATAGGCGTATCCCGTTCCGGATTATCAAGGTTGAGCGTCGGAGGGGCGATATTGTCGCGAATGGCAAGTGTCGAGAAGATCGCTTCGATTGCGCCGGCTGCACCCAGAAGGTGTCCCGTTGCCGACTTTGTCGAGGACATCGAAACCTTCGAGGCGGCATCGCCCATCAGACGCTCGACAGCGCCAAGTTCGATCGTGTCCGCGATGGTCGAGGTGCCATGTGCATTGATGTAATCAACATCTTCCGGCGAGAGGCCTGCGCGTTTGAGAGCCGATGTCATGCAGCGGAAGGCACCCTCACCGTCTTCGCTCGGCGCTGTAATGTGGTAGGCATCGCCACTCAGACCATAACCGACAACTTCGGCATAAATCTTTGCGCCTCTGGCCTTGGCATGCTCCAGTTCCTCGAGGACCAGAACGCCTGAGCCTTCACCCATGACAAAGCCATCGCGATCTGAGTCGTAGGGACGTGATGCTTTTTCGGGCTGGTCGTTGAAGCTGGTTGAAAGTGCCTTGCAAGCGGCAAAGCCGGCCAGCGACAGACGGCAAAGCGGCGATTCGGTGCCACCGGCAACCATGACGTCTGCATCACCGAATGCAATCAGACGGCTTGCATCACCAATGGCATGAGCGCCAGTCGAGCAAGCGGTTACAACGGAATGATTCGGGCCGCGCAACTTATGGCGAATGGAGACCTGTCCCGAAGCCAAATTGATCAGGCGACCCGGGATGAAAAACGGTGAAATCCGGCGCGGACCACGGTCACGGAGCGTGTAACCAGCTTCGACAATACCTTCCAGACCGCCAATGCCTGAGCCGATCAGAACACCGGTTGAGATCTGGTCTTCGTCATTTGCAGGGTGCCAGTCGGCGTCAGCAAGCGCCATATCGGCGGCAGCCATGGCATAGACGATGAAGGGATCGACCTTGCGCTGCTCTTTGGGTTCAAGCCACTGATCGGCATTATAAGTCCCGTCAGACCCATCGCCCAGAGGGATGGAACAACCAATCTTGGCTGCAAGATCGTCTGTCTCGAAAGCCGTGATTTTACCTGCTCCGCTCTTGCCTTCAAGAAGGCGTGACCAGGTAACTTCTGTGCCACATCCAAGCGGAGTGACCATGCCCATTCCGGTGATTACGACCCGCCTCATCGTCGGCTCTACCTCTCACGTTCATTCACATTCTAGAGCGCCGTCACATCCATTCGGATGCACAAAGGACGCTCTAACCTATTGAATCTACGCATCGTGCTTTCCGAAAATCCATTCCGATTTTCGGGCTGATGCTGTAATCCGTCGGTTCTCACTATCCTGCAAAGGAGCGAAGACGACGCATATGAATAACCGGCCACTCACCGCGACCAGAAGATAAAAAAATGGCCCGTTTTCACGGGCCGATCAAGGCGGATTCGCACGAACATTGTGGAACCCGCCTGCATTTCACGAGAAAAATCAGGCCTGAGACTTCTCGATAAACTTGATCGCGTCACCGACGGTCAGGATCGAGTCAGCGGCATCATCGGGAATTTCAACGCCGAATTCTTCTTCGAAGGCCATGACCAGCTCAACGGTATCGAGCGAGTCCGCGCCGAGGTCATCGATGAAGCTTGCGCTTTCAACAACCTTGTCAGCGTCAACGCCCAGGTGATCAACTACAATTTTCTTAACGCGTTCTGCGATATCGCTCATGTCGGTTTCCTCGACCTGTCTCAATTACTATGGGATGCCACCCCATCCACCAAAGTGAACGCCGACCGTTTCCGAAAAGGTGGACAGAACCGGCGGCAAACATGTGAACCAGCATCCATTCTGATCGTGCCGTTAAGTAAAATACGGACACAACCGTTTGGACTGTTCGATGCAGTCTCGGCCCGCTTACCATGGTTTAATCATGGCGCAAAGCCTAAAATACGCGGTTATCAGGCTTCATGGCGCAATTCCTCACACCAGAAGCACACAAACCAGCGTCATCTTATATCATCGCCATGCCGCCATTGATATGCAGCGTCTGGCCAGTAACATAACCGGCTTCTTCTGAAGCCAGATAAATCACTGCGGAGGCAATGTCATCACCGCTGCCCATACGCTTCATCGGGACAGCAGAGAGAATCGCATCTTTTTGCTTCTCGTTGAGCTTGTCGGTCATGGCTGTCTCGATAAAGCCCGGCGCAACACAGTTCACAGTCACGTTGCGAGGCGCAACTTCCTGCGCCAGAGATTTGGAGAAACCAATCATACCAGCTTTCGAAGCACAATAGTTAGCCTGCCCCGGATTTCCGGTCACACCGACGATCGACGTAATGTTGATCACGCGACCATAGCGGCGGCGCATCATTGGATGCATCAGCGTTCGGGTCAGCAGGAAGGCTGCGGTCAGGTTGACCTCAAGCACGCTCTCCCAGTCTTCATCGCTCATGCGGACAAACAGCCCGTCTTTGGTAATACCGGCATTGTTGACAAGAATATCAACGCCTTCCAGCTCGCTTTCAACCTTGGCACCGAGCTCTTTGACGGCTTCGCGATCCGACAGGTTCGCCGGAAATGCGTGCGCGCGTTCGCCGAGTTCTGCAGCAAGAGCCTCGAGTTTTTCGGCACGCGTGCCATGAAGTGCAACAGTTGCACCCTGCGCATGGAGCTTGCGGGCGATTGCCTCACCGATGCCGCCGCTTGCGCCTGTTACCAGAGCCTTACGGCCCGTCAGATCCAACATTTCGTAACCCCGTCCGTTGAATTTTCATTCAGGAAAACGGCAGTGCCGATTACCCGTCATTCGTTTTTTCAGTTCCAGCCTTGAAAACCACTGGTCCGTCTTCAGCCCTTCAGCGCTTTCAAAACATTATCGATATCATCCGGAGAAGACACAGCAACACCATTCAGCGACCGGTCAATGCGGCGTGCCAAACCGGTCAGGACTTTCCCTGCTCCGATTTCGTAAAGTGTGCTGACCTCATTGCGCGCAAACCATTCTACGCTCTCGCGCCAGCGAACGCGCCCGGTAACCTGTTCCACCAGAAGACGCACAATTTCATCCGGATCACTGACCGGCTCTGCAACAACATTGGCAATAACGGGCACCACGGGCGCCGCCTTGCTGACTTCGGCCAGCGCTTCTTCCATTGCAGCGGCTGCTGACGCCATAAGCTTTGAATGAAAAGGTGCTGAAACAGGCAGCAGAAGCGCGCGCTTCGCGCCCTTCTCACCGGCAATTTCGACGGCCTTTTCAACCGCGTCCTTTTCGCCGGAAATTACGACCTGTCCGCCACCATTATCATTTGCGATCTGGCAAGCGCCGAATTTCGATGCATCTGAACAAAGTGATTCCACCTCGTCGAAGGAGAGGCCGATGATCGCAGCCATTGCCCCCTTACCGACCGGAACAGCGGCCTGCATCGCATTCCCGCGAATACGCAGCAGACGCGCAGTATCGGCGAGTGAGAAGGTTCCGGCCGCACACAAAGCGGAATATTCACCCAGTGAATGGCCGGCGACATAGGAAATGTCGTTTTTCAGGTCGAGGCCTTCACTTTCCAGCGCTCGAATCACTGCGACAGACACAGCCATCAGAGCGGGTTGGGTATTGGCTGTCAGCTGCAGAGCGTCTTCGGGGCCTTCCCATATTGTTTGCGAAAGCTTCTCACCGAGCGCGTCATCCACTTCTTCGAACACGTGGCGAGCAACTGAAAAAGCCTCTGCCAGTGTCTTTCCCATGCCAACGCTCTGACTTCCCTGTCCGGGAAAGGTAAATGCGGCTGTCATTTCAGGGTTCCTTCCGCCTGGTCATTTCCGCAATTTTAGAACTTGCGAAAATGAATGAACCATTTGTATTTTGGCAACTCTCAAAGCTCTGGTCACGAGCCGTGGTTGCCGTAAAAGTGTTTTTCCAATCCACACTTCAAGGCGGCAAGTCAATAGTTGAAGGTCTATATCGCCTTTCTATATCAAGCGTGCGCCTACGGACTTCTGTGTCTGAAACCGGGACTCAGAAAGCTATAAAAATTGATGTAGTAAGTTAAAAAATTAAGGTAACCGAATGAAAATGAAAGATTTAGGCAGAACAGGAATTTCAGTTTCCGAGATCTGCCTCGGCACAATGACCTGGGGTTCTCAAAACACAGAGGCTGAGGCCCATGCGCAGATGGATTATGCCGTGGAAAATGGCGTTAATTTTATTGACACAGCCGAACTTTACCCGGTGACGCCGCTGAGCGCTGAAACACAGGGGCGCACTGAAGATTATATCGGAACATGGCTTGAAAAGCGTGGAAAGCGCGATGACATCATTCTCGCAAGCAAGGTCACGGGTCCGGGGCGTCCCTGGATTCATGAAGGTAAACCACTCACCCCGCAAATCATTCGTGATGCTCTGGAAACCAGTCTGAGACGACTGAAAACGGATTACCTCGATCTCTACCAGATCCACTGGCCAAATCGTGGTCATTTCCACTTCCGGAACAACTGGGGCTACAATCCGTATCATCAGGACCGTCATCAGGCACGCATCGATATCGAGCTGACGCTGGATACGCTGGATAGCCTAGTCAAAGAAGGTAAGATCCGGGCCATCGGCCTTTCAAATGAAACGACATGGGGTACCCAGAAATATCTGACACTTGCGGAGATGAAGGATCGGGTTCGCGTTTCAACGATCCAGAATGAATATTCTCTGCTCTACCGTCACCACGATCTCGATCTGGCGGAGCTTTCGCATCACGAGGACGTCGGACTGCTGGCCTACTCGCCTCTGGCGACCGGTCTTTTAAGCGGCAAATATCTCGGCGGTAAGGTTCCTGCCGGATCTCGGGGAGATATTGGCGGTGATCTCGGCGGGCGGCTTAACGAAAGGCAGGAACCTGCCGTTCAGGCCTATTGCAGAATAGCCGAAGAATATGGCCTGAGCCCGGCACAGATGGCATTGGCATTTGTGCTTTCCCGCCCGTTCGTCACGGCTGCGATCATTGGTGCGACGAAGATGGATCAGCTTAAGACCAATATTGGCGCTGCTGATGTCGCCGTTACCGATGAGATACTGACTGAAATTGCAGCGGTGCATCGCGAATATCCAATGCCGTTTTAAGACATGACAGATGGCTGCATTGCAATTTCCTGATCTGCGCACCATATTCCCTCCAATAGCGGGGGCATGTTCTTGTTTTTCCTTCAAGCTGCCAGCCATTACTGACTGACAACTCGTTTCGAAAGGCAGGATTCCCGGATGGATTATCTGTTCGTCGCCCTGGGTCTGGCCGGGCTTTATTTTGGCGCAGAATGGCTTGTTCACGGCGCCGTATCCGTTGCGCGCAGGCTGGGTGTTTCTGCCCTCATCGCTTCACTCATCATCGTTGGGTTCGGCACTTCGCTCCCCGAGCTCCTGGTGTCAGTTCGTGCTGCAACGACCGGCGCTGCCGGCATTGCTCTTGGCAACGTGGTAGGATCGAACATTGCCAATATTCTTTTGATCATCGGCGCCAGCGCGGTGATTTTCCCGATTGCCGGATGGGATAAATCCGTCAAACGTGATGTTGCGGCGATGGTCGGATCAGCAGCCCTTCTTCTTGTTCTCGTTCAGTTCAGCGTCATCGGTCGCGCAGCGGGTCTTCTGCTGCTGATATTGCTCGCGCTCTATCTTTTCAGAACCTATCGCGCCGCACGCGCAGGAGAAGCTGACCTTGAAGAGCTACCAACAGACACCCTTGCGACCGGAAAAGCGACACTCTTTATTCTGCTTGGCCTTGTTGTTCTCGTCGCCGGTGCTGAATTCCTGATTCGTGGCGCCACCGATCTGGCCAGCCAGTTCGGCGTCTCGGATGCCGTCATCGGCCTGACGGTGGTCGCACTTGGTACTTCCCTGCCGGAGCTTGCAACCGCGATTGTTGCTGCAAGCCGCAAGCATTCAGATGTTGCGGTCGGAAATGTAACCGGATCTTCGATTTTCAATACGCTTTGCATCCTCGGTCTTACTGCGGTGATTGCTCCGATGCCGGTGGAGGACAGTTTTGCGAAATTGGATGTGCCGGTCATGCTGGCGGCCAGCCTGTTCTTTGGAGGGATGCTGTTCTTCGCCCCCAAATTTCATCGGGCAACGGGCCTGGGAATGCTCATAGCCTATGGCGGGTATATCGCTTATCTTGTTTGATCTTACGCGTTTCAGGCGGCCAGATCGCTTTGTTTGCCTGATTGAAGCTGCTGTGCTTGCCATTCTGTGGAGAATGTGTATAAGCGCGCCATCCGATATGTTCGGTCTTCTGGCTGGTGGCTGAACGGAGGGCCGTTTTCTGTTTTCAAGAAAACGTCTGGCACGTAAAAAGTGCTTGCCTCCCGTGTCGCCGCTCTCGACCGTCTCGTCAAACGCTTTTCTTGCCGGGGATTTCCCCTTCAGGAGCAGTCGTTGAGGCTTAGCCGCCGAGGTCCGGACATCGAATGCAAGAAAGGCAAATACCAATGGCACTTTATGAACACGTGTTTCTGGCGCGCCAGGACGTCACGGCCCAGCAGGTCGACGCGATCGTCGAGCAGTACAAGGGCGTAATCGAAGAGCATGGCGGCAAAGTTGGCCGGATCGAAAACTGGGGTCTTAAGTCCCTCACCTACCGGATCAAAAAGAACCGTAAAGCACACTACGCTTTGATGGACATTGATGCCCCGGCTGCTGCGATCCACGAAATGGAACGCCAGATGCGCATCAATGAAGATATTCTTCGCTACATGACCATCAAGGTCGAAGCACACGAAGAAGGCCCGTCGGCGATGATGCAGAAGCGTGACCGCGACGATCGTCCGCGCCGTGATGGCGGCAATCGCCGTCCGCGCAACTGATCATCAAGGTTCAAGGAGAGTATAAAATGGTAGCTATCGCTTCTATCCCGACCCGCCGCCCGTTCAATCGCCGTCGCAAGACCTGCCCGTTTTCCGGCGCGAACGCACCAAAAATCGATTACAAGGACGTTCGTCTCCTGCAGCGCTACATTTCCGAGCGCGGCAAGATCGTTCCGTCCCGCATCACCGCCGTCAGCCAGAAGAAGCAGCGTGAACTCGCACGCGCAATTAAGCGTGCCCGTTTCCTCGGCCTTCTGCCTTACGTCGTTTCCTGATCGATGACTTTGGGAAGAGGCGCCTTCTGCGCCTTTTCTTTTGGCTCCTGTGCGGTGGGCGCGCAGCAGCTTTTTGAAAACCCAGGTTGAGAAGCATTTTATCTATCTGCGCTTCTCTAACTGCTTTGAAAGCAGGACAGCGAAATGAAGACCATCAACGGCAAAACATTGCTGATCGGTGCGCTTGCCGGATTGAGCGCTTTCATGCTGGCCTTTGCCGCAAGCATGAACGTGTTGTTTTCAACACTGCTCTCCGCGGCTTCCGCTCTTCCAATTCTGATTGTTGGCCTCGGCTGGGGCAGTGTGGCGGCGATTGTGTCAATCGTTGTCGCTGGCGCTCTGGGGGCTGTGATGGGGTCGCCTTTTTTTGCCCTCTACATTCTGGTTGCCACCTTTCTTCCGGCTGGCTGGCTAAGCCATCTGGGTAATCTGGCCCGGCCTGCCTCTGAGCTTGGCGGGCCTGAAGGTCTGACGGCATGGTATCCGCTTTCTGACATCCTTCTTCATTTGTGTGGCGCAGTCGCGCTCGGCCTCATTATTGTCGGGGCAATTGCAGGTTATGGTCCGGATACGACCGGTGAACTGATTGACGCATTCATTTCTGCACTTGAAACGCAGGATCCACAAATCGCCGCTGATCCCGCGATGATTGAACAGTTCAAGAGTATGTTCGTCATCATGGTCCCGATGGTTCAGGGCGCGATGTCGGTGATCATGCTGTTCATTGCCTATCACATTGGCGTGCGGATTGCCGGAGCATCCGGTCTCACTGGACGGCCGCGGGAAGACGTGGCTCAGGCGCTTCGAATGAACACGAACGCGATTTTCGTATTTCTTGGCGCTTTGGTTCTGACATTTTTCGGAGGTGTGATTGGCTTGATCGGCGCTGCCTGCCTTGGGGCGTTTGGCGGTGGCTTTCTTCTGGCTGGTCTCGCCCGCATGCACCTTGCGGCACGTGGTCAAAGCTGGCGCTTACCGGTGATCGTTCTCTCCTACCTGTCCCTGATGTTTACATTCCCGGCTCTGATCTTCGTGATTATGGGCCTCACTGATACGCGCCGTGCCATTGCGCTTTCCAGTGGCGCTTCCAACGACGAAACAGAAAACGACAACTGAAACAAAACACCTGAAAGGAAATCAAAATGGATGTTATTCTGCTTGAACGCATCGCAAAGCTCGGTCAGATGGGCGAAACCGTAAAGGTTCGTGATGGCTATGCACGTAACTACCTTCTGCCGACCGGCCGCGCCCTTCGCGCCAACGATGCCAACAAGGCACGCTTTGAAGCTGAACGCGCTGTTCTTGAAGCCCGCAACCTTGAGCGCCGCAGTGAAGCGCAGAAGATTGCTGACACGCTTGATGGCAAGTCATTCATCGTTGTTCGCGCGGCTGGCGAAACCGGTCAGCTCTACGGTTCAGTTGCCACCCGCGATATCGTCGAAATCCTCGGCGAAGAAGGCTACCACATCACCCGTAACCAGGTCGTTCTCAACAACCCGATCAAAACGGTTGGCCTGCATAAGGTCGAGATTCAACTCCACGCCGAAGTCTACGTCACCGTTGAACTGAACGTCGCCCGTTCCGCTGAAGAAGCCGAGCGTCAGTTGCAGGGTGAAGACCTCACTTCAGCTGATGCCATTTACGGCGTTGATGAAGATGCGCTTCGTCCGGAAGACTTCTTCAATCCGGATGCTGACTATGATCTCGATGAAGAGGACGGCGAAGAGGCTGCTTCTGAGTCGGAAGAAGAAGAAGAAAACAAAGGCGAATAAGGTTCGTTTTGTTCTCACTTTAAGATCTGGCCCGGTTTCCGCTGAAACCGGGCTTTTTCTTTTTCTTCATCGATTTTATAAAAACCTTTCCGTAGCCGTTTGATTCGCTTTGAGGCTTTGCGCTGGCACCTCTTGCCGGATCTTTCGGCGCACCCCGTTTGCCTTGTGGATTGCTGTTGAGAACCGATCTTACCGTGCGGTGAGCGTTTCTTTGCGTTATGCTTTCCACGACAAGTTTTCCACGAAGCCGAACCGGACACGCTATGAACGATCTTGCGCCGCCATCCTCATTCAATCAGGCCGGAGCACCACAGCAGCGGGAAGCACCAAACAACCTGGAAGCAGAGCAGGCTCTTCTGGGCGCGATTCTGGTTAATAACAGTGCGTTTTTCCGTGTTTCGGACTTTTTGAAGTCCGAGCATTTCTATGAGCCGCTTCATCGCAAGATTTATGAGCTTGCCGGCGATACGATCCGAATGGACAAAATCGCCAATACGATCACGCTCAAAACCCACCTGCCCGCCGACATCAAGGTTGGCGATCTCACGGTAGCGCAGTATCTGGCACGGCTGGCAGCCGAAGCGGTTACGATCATTAACGCTGAAGACTACGGTCGCACGATCTATGATCTGGCATTGCGTCGTTCGCTGATCGATATCGGTTCGGACATCGTCAATACAGCTTACGATGCACCGATTGACCTGCCGCCGATGGAGCAGATCGAAAACACCGAGCGGCAGCTTTTTGCTCTGGCCGAGACCGGGCGTTACGAAGGCGGCTTCACAAGCTTTGAGAACGCCGTCACGATCGCCATTGATATGGCCGGTAAGGCTTTTGAAAATGACGGACATCTTTCCGGCATTTCCACCGGGCTGAACACGCTCGACGAAAAAATGGGCGGCTTGCAGCGCTCCGACCTGATTATTCTCGCTGGACGTCCGGGTATGGGTAAAACCTCTCTGGCAACAAACATAGCCTGGAATGTCGCCTCGGCTTATGAGCCGGAGGTGAAACCGGATGGCACCATTGAGGCCAAACAAGGCGGCGTTGTCGGCTTTTATTCGCTCGAAATGTCGGCCGAACAGCTCGCAACCCGTATCATTTCAGAACAAACCGAGGTTTCCTCTTCCAAAATCCGTCGCGGTGATATTACCGAAGCCGATTTTGACAAACTGGTTGCCTGTTCGCAGGCCATGCAGAAAGTGCCGCTGTACATCGACCAGACAGGTGGCATTTCCATTGCCCAGCTGTCTGCGCGTGCCCGCCGCCTGAAGCGGCAGCGCGGCCTCGATTTGCTTGTTGTCGACTATGTTCAGTTGATGACGGGTTCGAAAAAGTCCGGCGAAAACCGTGTTCAGGAAGTCACCGAGATTACGACTGGCCTCAAGGCGCTTGGCAAGGAACTTAATGTCCCGATTATCGCCCTGTCTCAGCTTTCACGTCAGGTCGAAAATCGCGAGGACAAGCGTCCGCAACTTTCCGACCTTCGTGAATCCGGCTCAATCGAGCAGGACGCTGACGTCGTGTTGTTCGTATATCGAGAAGAATACTACGTTCAGAACCTTGAGCCGCGCGACCCGGACGATCCCGCTTACGATGAGTGGAAGATGAAGTACGAAAAGGTCAGAGGGACTGCGGACGTGATCATTGCCAAGCAGCGTCACGGACCGACAGGTACCGCAAACCTCGCCTTCCAGGCAGCGTATACGCGCTTTGCCGATCTGGCCGATCCGTCATATTCAAGTTTTGACGAATAATCGCGTGCGATTTGTGCGGATAACGCTATGATCGTGCCGGGAACGCAACGAACGGCGATTTTATGACGGATTATTCGAACGAACTTATTGATGAAGAGGCTGAGGCTGAAGCATTTGAGAGCGCGGCTTCGCGATTGACGGTAGATCTTGGCGCAATTGTCGAGAACTGGAAGACAATGCAGCGTCTTTCAGGCTCGGCAAGAGCAGCTGCTGTGCTGAAGGCCGATGCCTATGGTCTTGGTGTTGAGGATGTTGGAGAGGCCCTTTATGAAGCAGGTGCGCGCGATTTTTTTGTCGCGCTGCCGGAGGAAGGGGCGAACCTCAGGACGTTTGCCCCGGAAGCCCGTATCTTCGTGCTTTCCGGTATGTGGCCGGGCTCTGAGCAATTTTTCTTCGACTACGATCTCGTTCCTGTGCTGATCAGCCGCGAGCAGATTGCCCTTTTCTCTGCGGTCACCAGCGAGCACGGTGAACACCCCTGTGCCCTGCAGGTTGATACCGGATTTAACCGGCTGGGCCTGAGCGTTGAAGAGGCGCTGGAGCTTGCCGAAGATACGGCGCGTCCGGCAACCTTTTCACCGGTTCTGATCCTGTCTCATCTGGCGTGTGGCGACGATGCAAACGCGGAAATGAACCGCGAGCAGCTGGAGCGTTTCAGGCTGATTGCGGACGCCTTCGAGGGGATTGAAACAAGCCTTTCTGCCTCCGCCGGAATTTTTCTGGGGTCTGATTATCATTTCGACCTGACCCGGCCCGGAATTGCACTTTATGGTGGCGATTCGCAGCCTGGAACCGCGAAACAGCTGAAGACCGTTGCAACGGCCGAAGCCCGTATTCTTCAGATCCGCAATGCGAAAGCCGGTGAGACGGTAAGCTATGGGGCGACATGGAAGCTTGAACGGGACAGCCGGCTGGCCATCGTCGCCACCGGCTATGCTGACGGCTATATGCGCGCTCAATCCGGGTCCGGAACGCCAGTGCGCGACGCCGTAAAAATCGAAGGTCATGGCTATATCGCTGGCCACCGGGTTCCGATTGCAGGCCGCATCACCATGGATCTGACGATCTTCGATGTGACCGACGTTCCGGAAAGCAAAATCCGACCGGGTGATTTTATTGAACTGATCGGCCCTCATATTCCGGTGGATGAGGCGGCAGAGGCCGCCGGTACAATCGGGTACGAAATTCTGACATCTCTTGGTTTGCGGTATCAGCGTCGCTATATCCAGCCTTCCTGATCAGCGAGACAAAGCGAAGCCTTGGCCAAAACGAAAATACAGTTCATCTGCCAGAATTGCGGAACGGTACATCCGCGCTGGGCTGGAAAATGCGATTCCTGCGGCGCATGGAACACGATTGTCGAGGAGAACCCGACGGCGGGTATTGGCGGCGGCCCTGCCCGCGCGCCAAAGAAAGGCCGTCCGGTCGCCCTCGTTGCCCTTGATGGCGAAAGTGAGGAAGCGCCGCGTATCGGGAGCCATATCGCGGAGCTGGACCGTGTTACCGGTGGTGGTTTTGTGCGCGGTTCGGCTGTTTTGGTCGGTGGCGATCCGGGTATCGGAAAATCGACTTTGCTGATGCAGGCCGCTGCCGCCCTGTCACGCCAGAATCAACGTGTCATCTATGTATCTGGTGAAGAGGCCATCGCGCAGGTTCGTCTGAGAGCCAAGAGGCTGGGCGCCTCCGATACACAGGTTCTGCTTGCCGCTGAAACCAATGTCGAAGATATTCTGGCCACGCTTGCCAGTGGCCCCCGCCCCGATCTGGTTATTATTGATTCCATCCAAACCCTGTGGAGTGATCAGGCGGAGGCAGCACCTGGCACGGTGACGCAGGTGCGCACCGGCGTTCAGGCCATGATCCGCTTTGCCAAGCAAACCGGTGCTGCGATGGTTCTCGTGGGACATGTCACGAAGGAAGGCCAGATTGCCGGTCCGCGTGTTGTCGAGCATATGGTTGATGCCGTTCTCTATTTTGAAGGTGAACGCGGACACCACTATCGGATCCTCAGAACTGTCAAAAATCGCTTTGGCGCGACCGATGAAATTGGTGTCTTCGAGATGGGAGACAAGGGACTTCGGGAAGTCGCAAACCCCTCCGAGCTTTTTCTCGGTGAGCGCAATGACAAAGCACCCGGCGCTGCAGTCTTTGCAGGAATGGAAGGCACAAGGCCTGTGCTGGTGGAAGTGCAGGCCCTCGTCGCGCCAACGTCTCTCGGAACCCCGCGGCGCGCGGTTGTGGGCTGGGATTCGGCGCGGCTATCAATGATCCTGGCGGTTCTTGAGGCGCATTGCGGAGTCCGCCTTGGAAACCACGATGTCTATCTGAATATAGCCGGTGGCTATCGGGTTACTGAACCTGCTGCCGATATGGCGGTTGCCGCAGCTCTGATTTCATCTCTGGCCGGACTTGCTCTTCCGCCTGATAGCGTTTATTTCGGCGAAGTAAGCCTGTCGGGTGCAATTCGCCCCGTGGCCCAGGCTGCCCAGAGGTTGAAAGAAGCGCAGAAACTAGGGTTTTCAAGCGCGCTTTTGCCGTTGGGAACGGCGGAAATTGCAAACGGTCACAAGAACGGTTTAAAAGAGCTCAGTGCTTTGCCCGAACTGGTTGCGATGATAGCCGGTTCGAAATCGAAAAGTGGCGATGCGTCTGAAGACTGAACTGAACCATAGAATTCGGCCCCAGGGCCACATACAAGAAAAATGAGGCCGGGACATTACGGCCATTGGACGAGCGGAGCCCTGAATGCCAGTCACGTTGTTCGATCTGATTGTTGTTGGCGTGATATTGTTTTCCGCTGTTCTTGCGATGATCCGCGGTTTCTCACGCGAAGTGCTTGCGATTCTGGCATGGGGGCTGTCGGCGGTTATCGCTTATTTCGGCTACCCGTTTCTGCAGTCCGCCTTTGAAGGTTTTCTGGGGGACGCGCGATTGGCAATCGGTGGCGCTTTTGCGGTGATCTTTCTGGTCGCTCTGGTGATTTTCTCCTTCCTTACGACCCGACTGGCCGATTTTGTAATCGATAGCCGGGCCGGTGTACTGGACCGTTCACTGGGATTTGTTTTCGGTCTTTTCCGTGGATTGCTTATCCTTGTCGTCGCTGTTGCATTCTGGAACTGGCTTGTTGGCGACGCACAAAGCCCCGATTGGATAACGAACGCCAAATCGAAGCCGGTGCTCGACTCACTGGCGGCAAAACTGGAAACGTTGCGTCCGGGGGGAAATCTCGAGGCCTCGTCCCTTTATACGGAGCAGGAGCGCATTCTGGCGATGGCTGATAAAAAAGTTGTCGCAATCGTACCGGACACCGATCGGGCGTCGTGATATGACGCCCGGTACACTCCAACTCTTCGCGCTGCCTTCCGGGGTATGCGAATGCCGGATCGGAAAATGACAGACAGTTTTGACCTTGATGAGAATTTCAGCCTGGATGATGACACGTTGCATGAAGAATGCGGCGTTTTTGGCATTTTGGGCCATCCGGATGCGGCAGCGTTGACCGCATTGGGTCTCCATGCTCTGCAGCATCGCGGCCAGGAAGCAGCTGGTATCGTGTCATATGATGGGCAGCAGTTCCGGTCCGAGCGCCATCTCGGTCTTGTTGGCGATCACTACACAGATCCGGCCATGCTTGAAAGCCTGAAGGGCGCGCTGGCCATGGGCCATGTGCGCTATTCGACAACCGGTGGAACCGTTCTTCGCAACGTGCAGCCTCTGTTTGCCGAGCTGGAAGTGGGCGGTATCGCGATTGCGCACAATGGCAATTTCACCAATGGTTTGTCGATGCGCCGCAAGCTGATTTCAGATGGTGCCATTTGCCAGTCAACTTCAGATACAGAAGTTGTTTTGCACCTGATTGCCCGCTCGCGCGCCAAAACCTCATCGGACCGCTTCATTGATGCCATCAATCAGATGGAAGGTGGATATTCAATGATCGCGATGACGCGCACCAAGCTGATTGCCGCACGCGATCCGAACGGCATTCGCCCGCTCGTCATGGGCGAAATCAACGGCAAACCCATTTTCTGCTCGGAAACCTGTGCGCTGGACATCATTGGCGCGAAATTCGTACGCGATGTCGAGAACGGCGAAGTTATTATTTGCGAGCTTCAGCCCGACGGTTCGGTGTCCATTGACTCGCGAAAGCCGGCCCTGAAGAAGCCGGAACGCCTCTGTCTTTTCGAATATGTCTATTTCGCCCGGCCTGATTCCGTTGTCGGTGGCAGAAATGTCTATCAGACGCGCAAGAACATGGGTTTCAATCTGGCCAAGGAAGCGCCGGTCGACGCCGATGTTGTGGTGCCGGTACCCGATGGCGGCACACCGGCAGCAATTGGTTATGCGCAGGAAAGCGGAATACCCTTCGAACTTGGTATCATCCGTAACCACTATGTCGGGCGCACTTTTATCGAGCCGACACAGCAGATCCGTGCCTTTGGCGTCAAGCTGAAGCACTCGGCCAACCGCGCTGTTATCTCTGGCAGCCGCGTTGTGCTGATCGATGACTCGATCGTGCGTGGTACAACTTCGGTGAAGATTGTTCAGATGCTGCGTGAAGCCGGGGCGAAAGAAGTCCATATCCGCGTTGCAAGCCCGATGATCTTCTATCCGGACTATTATGGTATCGATACACCCGATCGCGACAAGTTGCTCGCCAACAATCACGAAACACTGAAAGATATGTGCGAGTTTATCGGAGCCGACTCCCTCCAGTTTCTTTCAATTGACGGTCTTTATGATGCAGTTGGCGGGGAGAAGCGAAACAACGCGCTGCCTCAGTTTACAGACCACCAGTTTACCGGCGACTATCCGACCAGGCTTCTGGATAAGGAACACGAAACAGAGTTCAGTAAGGTTGAGTTGCTGGCCGGAAACGGCTGATTAGTCGCTGCAAAATATTCAACGCGCAGCGCCCGGCTCATGCAGGGTGGTTTTTGAATGTAAGACATGGTGAAACAGGGAAAGAGCAATTCACGCTTTTCCCTGTTTATTTGTCTTTGTAACCCTTGAGAAAATGCCTGTTCGCGAACCAGCGGACGTAACGATTGCTTTAAAGACTCGAGTAAGAGTTTTAAAATGTCAGCGGGATTTTATGATGACGTTTGATCTGAAAGGACGGCTTGCCGTCGTCACCGGCGCTTCGCGTGGGATCGGATACTTTACGGCACTGGAACTGGCAAAAGCCGGTGCGCATGTTGTTGCCTGTGCACGCACTGTTGGTGGTCTGGAAGAACTGGATGATGCCATTAAGGAAGACGGCAATGGCTCGGCAACGCTGGTGCCGATGGACCTTGCCGATATGGCAGCCATCGACCGCCTTGGTGGCTCGATCTTCAAGCGCTGGGGCAAACTGGACATTCTTGTTGCCAATGCGGGCGTTCTGGGTGTGGTTTCTCCGCTTTCGCACATCGAGTCCAAGGTCTTCGAGCAGGTCATGACAATCAACGTGACGGCAAGCTGGCGTTTGATCCGCTCATTGGAACCACTATTGCTGAAATCGGATGCCGGCCGCGCCGTCTTTCTTTCGTCGGGCGCTGCGCACAGCTGCAAACCATTCTGGGGCCCCTATTCAGCGTCCAAGGCGGCCGTTGAAGCGCTGGCACGCACATGGGCGGGAGAAACGGCGCATACGCCAATCAAAGTCACAAGTTTCGATCCAGGACGCACCCGCACGGCAATGCGCGCGCAGGCTGCCCCCGGAGAAGATCCGATGACATTGCCACATCCCTCCGAAGTTGCGGCAAAGATACTGCCCTTGACGACGCCTGAGTATCAGGAAAGCGGAAAGCTTTACGTTTTTCGCGATGAACGTTTGAAGGATTACCGTTTGCCTTCATGATCAGGCCGTGACCGCGCGCTTTGCGCGGCAAGTGTCCGATGTCTTTTCTCTTCATTTGTGGTGCCGCTATAATTTGCGGATGCGCCACATCAGAAGCGCACAGGTGCCGAGCAAGGCACCTGCAAGCACGCAGACAGCGTAAAAGTTTACCCCTTGATAAAGACTGCTCATGATCAGAGGACCGAAGAAAACGGCCACATATGTTGCCGTTGTATTGAGCCCGATGAGTGTGCCTCTTGCATGCGGGTTACGCTGAGCAAGACGCAAAACCACAAGACTGATGCCGAAGTGGTTTGAGATCCCAAGCAGGAACGCGACACCAAGCGAAGCCAGCAATGTGTGCGTTGCGGCGATGAGAGCGAGGTAGAGCACCATCGAGGCGAGCAGGAAAAACGGAAACGCCCGTCCGGGACCAAGCCTGTCAACCTGACGGGCGGATGCTCCGCCAAGACCGAAGCCAATGCCATATGCGATCACGACAGTACTGGCGAGCGTCGCGTTAAGGTTCTGTACCTCCCGGATATGGTGACCGAGCAAGGCATATGTGCCGTAAAAGGCAATCATGAACAAAAGACCGGTGAGTAGCAGGCTTTTCGCACCTGCGATCCGTAGTGCCTGCACTCTGGAAAGTGCCGGGGCCTTTTCCGCAGGCCGGTTTGTTTTCAGACCAAGAACGGCGATCGCCAGCGCGGCAGCCAGGCTTCCCAGAACCGTATAGGCGATCCGCCAGTTCAGGACGTCGCTTAAAAGCGCTGATACCGGAACACCGGCAACAAGAGCGATAGACCACCCCGAAAGCACGATACCCAGCACGCGCGCGCCCTGCCCCTCAGGCGCGCTCATAACGGCTTCTGCATAAATGGCCGGCAGCAATATGCCTGTCGAAAAACCCGCCAGAGCCTGAAACAGTGCGAGCATTTGCCAGTTTATGCTGATTGCGGACCCGGCAAAGGCGATCATGATCAAAGTCACTGAACCCGTCAGTATGATTCGGGTATCGATCCGATCAATCAATCCGGACAGAAAAAAAGCCGAAAAAGCTGCGGCGGCTCCGAACGCCGAGATCGCGCGCGTAATCGCAACCGGTCTGGTATTCAGAGATTGAGCGACATCGCCAAGGATCGGGCCGAGGATGAATGAGTTCGCGCCAATGAGAAAAACACCAAGTATCAGCGCTGACAATTTAAGCGGCTTCAGGTTTTTATTTTGCAAGAAATAGCTCGTTGAATTGTGTTCTGGATAGCCGCAGTATGTCCGAACATAATTCACGATCAAGCGAACAGGCAGTCGTGCGGCAAAAAACGAATAGCATTCAGAGATCAGGAAGAGCCGTTCCCATAATGGACCAGAAAGACCGAAAGATATTAGCGCTTCTGGCGGACAATGCAGACAGGTCCTTCGTTGAACTCGGTGAAAAGGTCGCGCTTTCACCACCTGCCGTTCACGAGCGGGTCAAGCGGCTGAAACGTGACGGCGTTATAACAAAAACGGTGGCGTGTCTGGACGGAGCACTGATTGGCTGCCCGCTTCTTGCTTTTATTCATGTTGATACCGATAGCTGGCGGCAGCAATCCATGCTTGAGGCGTTTCAGCAGGTCGCAGATGTGGAGGAGATTCACAGCGTTGCGGGTGAAACCGGATATATCCTCAAAGCCCGCACGCGTGACACCTCAGAGCTTGAGGCATTGCTCAAACGACTGCAAGCCATTGATGGTGTTTTAAGAACCCGCAGTCATATCGTGCTGAATACAGCGCTTGAACGCGGCCCATCACCCGATCCTGAGCGCGGCTGGAACTGACTGGCGCAAACGCGGTGGAAGTGGCTCAAAACCACCGGCAAAGCCTGCTTGACTCACCGCAGGCCGAAAGGCATAAGACCATCATGAAAACGACCATTTGCATTTGCTGCATTATTATTCACTAGCGTTCTCGCTGGTCGGTCGTTCCTGTCCTGAAATCAACTCATTCGACAGACGTCCCGGCCGGGGCGCTGGTTCTTTTGATGTACTGAGCTGACTGATTTCGGGAGAATAGGATGGGTACACCCCTCAGACTTTATAATACACTGACGCGCGAGAAGCAGGATTTCGAGCCGATCGATCCGAACAATGTGCGCATGTATGTCTGCGGGCCGACGGTTTATGATTTTGCCCATATCGGTAACGCCCGCCCCGTCATCGTTTTTGATGTGCTTTACCGCCTCCTGCGCCACCTCTATGGCGAGCAGCACGTCACCTATGTCCGCAATATCACCGATGTGGACGACAAGATTAATGCCCGCGCGAAACGCGATTATCCGGAGCTGCCGCTGAATGCGGCCATCCGCAAGGTGACGGAGAAAACCGCCGACCAGTTCCACAAGGATGTCGAAGCTCTGGGCGTGATAGAACCGTCTGTCGAGCCACGCGCCACCGAACATATCGACGGCATGGCAGCGATGATCCAGACACTGATCGACAAGGGCAATGCCTATATCGCCAACGGCGCCGAAGGCCGCGAAGTGCTGTTCAGCGTTCCTTCAATGCCCGATTACGGGCAATTGTCGCGTCGCAACCTTGAGGACCAGCAGGCCGGAGCCCGTATCGCTGTTGAAAGCCACAAGAAGAGCCCGGCAGATTTTGTTCTCTGGAAGGAAAGCGCGGCTGATGAACCGGGCTGGGATGCGGTTTTTAACCATGACGGCGAAACCGTCACGATTAATGGCCGTCCCGGCTGGCATATCGAATGCTCGGTGATGTCGGAAAAACATCTCGGCGAGACCTTCGATATTCATGGCGGCGGGCTGGATCTGATTTTCCCGCATCACGAAAACGAAATCGCCCAGTCCTGCTGTGCTCACGGCAACCATACGATGGCGAATGTCTGGATGCATAACGGTTTTGTGCAGGTCGAAGGCCGGAAGATGTCGAAGTCGGAGGACAATTTCTTCACCATCCACGAGCTTCTGGAGACGACAAATTTCGGCGGTCGCAAATGGCCCGGTGAAGTTCTCCGGCTGGCCATGCTGATGACGCATTATCGCGAGCCGATCGATTTTTCGGTGAAGCGGTTGGAAGAGGCTGAGCGTCTGATCTCAAAGTGGCCGGTAGCAGGCGACGAAAAAGCAGAGCCGGACACAAAAATGCTAGAGGCTCTGTCGGATGACCTCAACACGGTATCGGCTATTCAAAGACTTCATGCGCTGGCACAAAAAGCCAATTCCGATGCTGCGTTGTTGCCGGTTTTTGCAGCAAGCGCTCAACTGCTTGGGCTGCAACGTCATGAGGCGCGCATAGATGAAAGCACCAGCGCAGCAATCCAGCACAGAGTCGATGAAAGACTCGCCTTCATCCGCGACAAGAACTGGGCGGAGGCAGACCGGATCCGCGATGAGCTTGCATCTCAGGGCATTCAGCTAAAAGACTCAAAAAACAAGGAAACCGGCGAACGCGAGACAACATGGGAGGTCAAGCGATGACGACATCGGTCCTCTCCGGCGGGTGCCAGTGCGGCGCGGTGCGCTACCATGTGAAAGGTGCACTCTCCTACCCTCACATCTGTCACTGCCGCATGTGCCAGAAGGCCTCAGGCAACTACTTCATGCCGCTTGCCGGTGCACATCGTGATGATTTCAGCCTGACGCGGGGTGCGCCCGGTTGGTTTCATTCCTCTGATCAGGTTCGGCGTGGCTTTTGTGCGGACTGCGGCACGCCGTTGTTTTTCGAAACTATAAGCGCTGACTCGATTGCGGTTACGCTTGGCAGTCTGGATGATCCCAAAGCCTTGTCGCCAGTCTCACAGGACGGCGTCGAGGCTCGGGTTCCCTTCTTTCATGAACTCGCTGGCCTTCGCGCGATACCAACCGACCGCTCAGACCTGCCTGGCGGCACTGCTGCGATTGCCGCCAGCAACCACCAGCACCCCGACCATGATACTGAAAAATGGCCGGAAAACGAAAAAACGACTGCCGGACAATAAGGCCGAAAAGGCCAGTTTTAGGGACGGAGACCCACGACATGGAAAAGCGCGAACGCATCTATCTGTTCGACACCACATTGCGCGACGGCCAGCAGACGCCGGGCATCGACTTTTCGGTGGAGGACAAGATTGCCATTGCCGGCATGCTCGACGCGGTCGGCATCGATTATGTCGAAGGCGGTTATCCCGGCGCAAACCCTACCGACACTGCGTTTTTTGCTGAAAGGCGCACTACGCGGGCAAAGCTGACCGCTTTCGGCATGACCAAACGCGCCGGTGTTTCCGCTTCCAACGATCCGGGCCTTGCCACACTCCTCGACAGCCAGAGCGATGCCGTCTGTCTGGTCGCCAAGAGCTGGGACTACCATGTGGATGTTGCGCTTGGCATTTCGAACGATGAGAACCTCGTCTGCATTTGCGAAAGCGTCAAAGCTGTCGCCGCTGCAGCCAAGGAGGCCATGGTCGATTGCGAACACTTCTTCGACGGCTACAAGGCAAACCGGGACTATGCCCTCGCCTGCGCGAAGACGGCCTATGACGCCGGCGCGCGATGGATCGTTCTTTGCGATACGAATGGCGGTACGCAGCCGGACGAGGTCACCGAGATTGTCGCCGACGTCATTGCCGCCGGCATTCCCGGCACGTTTCTCGGTATCCATGCCCACAATGACACGGGCCAGGCCGTGGCCAATTCGCTTGCCGCCGTTCGTGCCGGGGTGCGGCAGGTTCAGGGCACGCTGAACGGGATCGGCGAACGCTGCGGCAATGCCAACATCATCACGCTTGCTGCAACGTTGGCGCTGAAGCCGCGCTACATGAACCGCTTCGTGCTGGGTATCGACGCGGAAGGGCTGACCGAGCTTACCGGCCTTTCACGCGGCTTCGACGAGCTTTTGAACCGCGCGCCGGATCCGCAGCTACCCTATGTCGGCGCATCTGCCTTTGCCACCAAAGCCGGCATTCACGCCTCTGCACTGCTCAAAGATCCGAAAACATACGAACACGTCGACCCGGAACAGGTTGGCAATATGCGTCGCGTCATGGTTTCCGATCAGGGCGGAAAATCGAATTTTATCAATGAACTGCAGAAAAGAGGTATTGTCGTTTCTAAAGACGACCCGCGCCTCGACCGGCTGATTGCGATGGTCAAGGAACGCGAAGCCGCCGGCTACGCCTATGAAGGCGCCGATGCCAGCTTCGAGCTTCTGGCGCTCAGGGAGCTGGGCTCGGTTCCGCATTTCTTTCACGTCGATAGTTTCCGCGTCATGGTTGAGCGCCGCTATGACAGCCATGGCCGCATCAAGACCGTCTCGGAAGCGGTGGTGAAGCTCGATATTGACGGCAGGCCGGTCATGTCCGTTTCGGAAGGCGACGGCCCGGTGAATGCGCTCGACCGCGCATTTCGCAAAGATCTTGGCAAGTTCCAGAGCGAAATCGCCGACCTCAAACTGGCGGATTACAAGGTGCGTATCCTCAATGGAGGTACGGATGCGATCACCCGCGTTCTCATCGAAAGCATCGACGACGATGGCGTGCGCTGGTGGACCGTCGGTGTCTCGGAAAACATCATCGATGCCTCATTCCAGGCGCTGGTCGACTCGATTGTCTTCAAGCTGATGAAAAACCGGAAGATGGCCGGTCGCGCTGCTGCAGAATAGTGCTGCCATCATTTTCTTTGATTGATACTGCAATGAAGGCGGCTGGCGTTTAATCAAACGAACGTTTATTGAACGCTATTCGCTTTTTTGAAAGATCATGCCATGTCAGCGCATCCACCAGAGCCCGCCGCCACAACAGTTTCAAACGGAAAGCCAGCGGATGGAGATACGCTACCTGGCCTGATACTTGCGCTTTCGGTGTATATGATGTGGGGCCTTCTGCCGCTGTACCTTCAGCTGATCTCCGATCTCCCGCCAATGGAAGTACTGGCGCATCGTATCATCTGGTCGCTTCCTTTTGCCGGTGTCGTCATTTTGGCTGCCGGTCAGACGCGGGATGTCCGTGCGGCGATCAGGCGTCCGCGCATGCTGGCGCTGGCTGCGCTTTGCTGTATCTTCATCAGCATAAACTGGGGCGTATACATCTGGGCCGTCAGCAATGCACACACAGTCGATGCAGCACTCGGCTACTTTATCAATCCTCTTTTTTCGATTGCACTGGCGGCAATCATACTGCACGAAAAGCTCACCAAAGGGCAGATCCTGGCCATCGGCCTGGCATTTTGCGCCGTTATGATTCTGACCATCGAGACGGGCAGTCTTCCGCTTGTCGCCCTGGCCCTTCCTGTGTCGTTCGGGCTTTACGGGCTTTTGAAAAAACTGGTTCCGATTGGCGGAAATGCCGGCTTTACCCTTGAAGCACTTATCATGAGCGGCCCGGCGCTTGCCTATATCATTTATCTTGAGGCAACCGGCTCCGGACACTTTCTGAATTCTCTACGCAATGCCCTTCTTCTCGTGGGCTGTGGTGCGGCGACTGCGATACCGCTGATGATTTACGCGAACGCTGCGAAGCTGCTAAAACTTTCGACGATCGGCATCATGCAGTATATCGCGCCGAGCATGATATTTCTGGTCGCGGTTTTAATTTTTCGCGAGCCTCTGGAACTACCAAAGCTGAGCGCCTTCGCGCTGATCTGGACAGCGCTGGTTATCTATACGCTGTCCATGTTCAGAACGCGGCGAAGCCGCAAACTCAAAGGCGGCTGATGACCTCAGCCTCTCCATCACGGCCGTTCTCAGCGGCCCAGATGGCTTCAATGGCCGGAAGAATATCACCGATTTCATCGATCAATTGTGGGCGAACCTGATGGCTGGTGTGCAGGAAGCCCTGCCCGTGCATGTGATCCATCAGCTGGATCATCGGGTCCCAGAAGCTGTCAACATTACCCAGAATCATCGGCTTTGAGTGACGCCCGAGCTGTGCCCAGGTCATGATTTCCACGATTTCCTCAAGCGTGCCAATGCCACCTGGAAGGGCCACAAAAGCATCGGAGCGCTCAAACATCTTGTGCTTGCGCTGATGCATATCAGGCGTAATGACAAGTTCGTCGAGTTTCTCGAGCTGGTCGCGTGTCGCTTCCATATCCACGAGGAATTCCGGAATAATGCCGAGTACATGCCCGTCATGCTCCAGAACGCCTTCTGCGACAGCGCCCATGATGCCTTTTGTGCCACCGCCATAAACGAGGCCATAACCCGCCCGGGCGATTGCTTCACCCAGTGCTTTTCCCGCAGCCATATAGGCCGGGTGACTGCCCGGTCTGGAGCCGCAATATACGCAAATACGTCGAATCGGATCTTGTTCTGTTTTCATGGTTTCACTCAAGCGTATTTGCGCTGCATCGGTCAAGATCATTGCAAATCGATCACAAATGGGCTTTTCCCGTGTGCAACCGCAGTATGTGCGTTAAAGAAGGCTTGTACTCGTTTCGCTGCATGTCTAGCGTTTTCAGCAGATTAGCTGCGCGCATCCGTTCGGCGTTTTCTGGAGAAAAGAATGGAAAAAAGAAAAACGCTCCCGCTTATTCTCGTGGTTCTGCTCTTATTGATTGCAGCAGGAACCTGGTATTACTGGCAAAAGCAGAACACCTCCTCTGCTCCGCCCCCACCTGATGCCGCAATGACCGGCGACCAGACCGAGGATTCTGGTTCTTCCAGCACGCCGGATCAAAGCACAAAAGCCGAAACGCAGACAACTGAAGCGTTCGATGAGAACACAACAAAAAGCCGGCCAGAACAGCAAGCGGTTTTGCGCGTTCCGACCTTCGATGTTTTACGTGTGGGGCCTGATGGTACAGCTGTTATCGCCGGTGCGGCGGAGCCACTGGGTGAACTCGACGTCAAAGAAAACGACGATACGCTTGTTTCTTCCAAAGTGACCGCAGAGGGAAATTTTGTCGCGATTATCGATACACCGCTGAAACCCGGTGACCATCTGATCTACCTTCAGCTATCTATGCCTGACGGGCGTACAGTGCGTTCTGAACAGACCGCGACAATCTCGATTCCGGAAACCAGCAATGGCGAACTTCTGGCCGTTATTACCGAGCCCGGAAAAGCCTCGGAACTGGTCAACACGCCAAAGCCGAAGCAAACAGCGATGCCTCAAACCAATGGCAATACGATGATTGCTGAAAACCAGAAGGACCAGGAAAGCGCTGACGCTGAGCAGACTATGTCCTCGGATAACGGCGCGCCTGTGCAGAGCCAGAACACTGAGCTGCCGCCGGTTACGGTCAATACGGGCGATGAAACGACCGGCGATGCCGCAACGTCGCAAGCGCGCGAAAAGCCGGTTGCGCCAACGGTTCGGATCAAGGCTGTTGAAATTGAGGGGGATACCCTGTTCATCGCGGGTGAAGGTCTGGCCGGGGCAAGGGTTCGCGGCTATCTCGACGACACTTTTCTGAGCGAAAGCGAAGTGAATGTTGAGAGCAATTTCGTTCTCGAAAAGAAGGTGAGTGTTCCGGTCGGACTGCATACTGTGCGGGCCGATATGCTGGATGACGATAACAATGTCATTGCCCGCGCAGTTGTTCCGTTCGACCGGCCGGAAGGTGATCAGATCGCGGCGGTATCCGCAACAGAGGGCCAGCGGACCGAAACCGGTTCCGATGGCACGCAAACCTTCGTTCAGCCTCAGCTCACAAAAAGCGACAATGCCGTAATCATTCGCCGTGGCGACAATCTCTGGCGCATTTCCCGCAGGTTTTATGGCCGTGGCGTCCGGTATACGACGATCTATCTGGCGAACGAGCCACAGATCGCCAATCCGAATGTCATCCTTCCCGGTCAGGTCTTCTCACTGCCACCTGAGCCGCTGCCCATCGGTGAAGCCGAGTCCATCCATCGGCGGTTACTGAGCGGTGAACATGTCGGGCCTGACGCATTGCCCCCTGCGGACCGATGATCGGATAGCGAAATAGTTAAAGGCGGTGATCAAAGATCACCGCCTTTCATCTGAAAAGAAACGCGATTGCGTTCTCAATTCACCGTACCTGTCAGGGCACCAGAAATTCAAACGGCTCTGCTGCTTCAAGTTGGCCGGCAACATCACCGCCCGGAATTTTAGGGTTGTTGAGGCCGAGCTTTCTGGACGGTTCACCTTCAGCAAGATTGAATTCTTCAAGGTCGACCCAGAACACAGACGGGTTGATCACGGAATCGAAGTAATAGCGTTTATGTTCGTGCTCAGCGACCGTACGCCAAAGCGTAGAGGCAATGTTCGGTTTTTCAGGATCGGACATGCCAAGCGGCGTAGAGATTGCACGAACCTGCGAAAAGACGGAAGCCAGCGCAGCACGCCGGTCTTTCAAAGGTGTGGCCGAGCGAAGATTATAACTTGCCCGGGCAAAGCGATCGGCCGCGTTGACCGTTCCCGGCAGGAAGTTTTTGCCACCCACCAGGTTCCAGTAACCGTTGATGGCCAGTTGCTGGTCATAGACCGGCGAATTGGTCATAACCCGATAATCGCGACTGTGGTGAATATGCAATTTGGCATCGACAAATTCGAAGATTGCGCTGTCGCCTGAGGCATCGGAAAGAGCAAGATGGACGCTGGCTGGCGCGCCATTGGGTGCTTCGCCGGTAATAACTGTCAGAGGGTCGCCCTGCATCGCAGCGACCGCCTCTGACACCGTGGCGAAGTTATCAAGCATGTACTGAAGCCAGGCCCCCACGGAGATCAGTGGTTTTCCACGCTCATCTGAATCGCCATAGGCCGACTCGACGAGATAAAGCATATTGCCTGCCAGACCGGCCTCATTCATGCCATCAGATGTCGCGAGATTATAAATAGCGACGATGACGGAGCCATATCTGGACGTCCATTTCACAGACCCCTCGCCAACGCCGCCATCGCGTTTTAAACCGCGTGGAAAGACCCAGAGATCGGATTCCATTTCCACGTCACGCCAGTCCATAGAACGGCCTGTGATAAACGTCTGGTTACCCGTTTCGTAGAAAATACGCGTGCACATGGTTGTCCTCCTGCGAAATGCAAAACTGTCAGCAGAAGCTAACGTCGATCCCTCGGGATAACAATGTTATTTTTTTGGGATCAGAGATGGCTGCGTATAGCCACAAAGCGGGCAAGCATTGGCCCGAGCGCCATCACGAAGAAGAAGCGGGCAATCTGCATAGACATCACAAAGGCCACATTGACATCCGTTGAAGCCGAGATAATCGCGACGGCATCCGCACCTCCGGGACTGGTGGCAAGATAAGCGGTCAGCGGATCGATACCGACGAAAACAACAAGCAGGGCAGCAAAGAATCCGCAAACGATGATCAGTGCCAGAATGGATGCAAGGACACGCGGCAGCGCCCTGCCCGCATGCCGAATGACTTCACGATCAAAGCGCGATCCGATGCCCCAGCCTACAAATGCATAAGATATTGCAAGCAATATCTGAGGAAGCTCGATTTCAATAACGCCCAGGACATTGAGTAAAGAGCCGAGAAGAACCGGCACAATCATGGCACCAGCAGGCAACCTGGACCACCTGCCCAGAAAAACACCGCCGATAACCATAACCAGCGTCTGAAAAAGCGGTCCCCAGCGCGGTTCGCTCAGCCAGGCGATCATAACCGTTTCGCCACCCGTGGCCCCGGTCCATATTTTAGCGATTGTGGCTGCCACGATCGTTACAATGACGACGCGCGTATATTGCATGAAGGCGACAAGCCGCATATCTGCGCCGAACGATCCTGACATCAGCGTCATGACCGTTGCTGCGCCGGGAAATGAACCCCAGATCGCAGTGGTGCCCGGCAGCACCTTCAGTTTCGCCAGAACCCAGCCGAGACCAACTGCGGCAAAGACCACCGATAGAACACCAGTGACAAAGATCATCCAGTCAGCACTGACTTCCTGCACAATCGGCCAGGTGATCGTGCGTGCTATGAGGCAGCCGATCACGCCCTGAGCCAGATTGAATGGTAGCTTCGGTACTTCTATTTTATGGCCCAGCCCGGAAAACAGGATAGCCGCGAGCATCGGCCCCAGCAGCAAAGCAGCAGGAAGGCCGATAAGTTCGATGAGACAGACAAAGACAGCGGAGACGCACGCAAGCGCAGCCCAGAGATGAAACGATGTCTTGCCACTTTCCGGCAGCGAAGCCGCATGCGCAGGGTCTGTTTGCGGCTCATGTTCGGCAGTCATCGGCTTACTGGCCTGCTTATTGGGTGTCAGTCTCTTCTGGCTAGATCGCCCGGTCGGTTTTCAATGAAAAGCCAGTTCAGCGGATTTGCGGGCAGTCTTTCTGACGCATCGCAACATCCATAGCGTTTACGCGCCCTTTGGTGTAGGCAATTGCCGCTGACTTATCAACCGAACCCGTCTGCGGTACGCTTCCAAGGCTTGCTCCCAGAACGCGCACGTCAGCGACAATCGCATCATCCTGAAGCAGTGAGAGCTGTTTGAGCTTGGCCTTTTCATCAGCATAATCACGATCAAGACTTTCGCAGCTTTGCGCCATGAAAGGCTGCGGAGATACAGCCATCGCGCCGATGGTTTCAGAGCGCTGCGTACAAGCAGTCGCTGCAAGGCCAAGAGACAGAATAATCAGTGAGGCGCGCATGGGGAATCTCCGGTTGGATCAGAAAATGTTATATATCTCTAATATCTTTAAAGCGCAGTTGTTCCCCATGTCGAAGAACTTAACAAGTCTCTTGTTGGCTAAATGATTGCCTGCTCTATCAAGTTTCGGCCAGCACATCCGGCGTTATCACAGCACGGCCATTCGTGAGGTCGCGCAATAAGATGGCAAGCGAAACCAGATGATCATCCGGAATGCTGACCGTAAACACGGCGCCTTTTTCGTCAAAATTTCGGTTTTTCAAACTCAGCCCTTCAACGGACTGAATTCGCGAATCGACCAGTGCCAGGTCGGTAAACAAAACTTCGATCTGCAACTCTGTTGTTGCGATGACCGTTTGCTTCGGTGCTAATCTCAAGCATTCGGCGGCTGAGCCGCCATATGCCCTGATGAGACCACCGGCGCCCAGCTTTATGCCGCCGAACCAACGTGAAACCAGAACGCACACCTGATCGATATCCTGCCCTTCGATTGCCTGAAGAATAGGTTTTCCCGCGGTTCCGCCGGGTTCTCCGTCATCGGAGAAGCGATATTGCTGACCAATCCTCCATGCCCAGCAATTGTGAGATGCATCTGTGAAACTGTTGGCAGATATAAACGCTTTCGCCGCCGCCTCATCGCTGATGAGGGCGGCAATGGTCGCGAAACGGCTCTTTTTGATTTCCCGCTCGCTGGTAAAGGTTTCGGTCAGTACAAACATCGTTGGTTTTCATCCGGCGATCAGATGAAGGCGTTAGACCGCCTTGACCGACGATATGTCAAGTGCTGGCGGTCAAACGCCGGGCTGCCAAGGACGCCAGAAAACCTGTAAGACCGGTTGCAAACGTGCCCCAGATCATGTCGACGATCACGACGTTCCACGACCAACCCGAAAGTGTCGCCATGTTGGTGAGGTCATAGGTCCCATAAGCCATGAAGCCGAATATGGCTCCGTTTAACAGCCCGCGAAGTGCTGAACGATGCTTTACACCGGGAATGACGACAAAATAGTATATGCCGATCATATACATAAAGTAAAAAGTTAATCCGGCGGTCCAATTCGGACTGGAGAGGAGAAGATCGCCGATATGCGACTCATAGAAACTGAAGGCGACTGTTCCAAGCCAGATAAAATCCAGGATGGAAAAAACGACAACGGTCGCGATCAGTCCGATGATGTAAGCCAGCATTGAAAGTTCCTCCTCCACCCTTTTAAAGAATTCATATCCCCAGGAAGGGCTGAACAAGACGTACGACACGGCTCTGAAACTTCAGCGGTGCTTCCGTCACGGCAAGACAGATGCACTCTGCATCCGGTGTCACCATCGGCTGATGAACGGTGTCGTCGTCCTCTTCCTCGAGATCACCGGGCCCGAAGGTAACCCCTTCCGAGACAAAGGCTCCGGTCAGAACGAGCGTCAGTTCGCGGCCGGTATGCGAATGCTCAGGCACAGGCTTTCCGGCAGGAATGCGCAGCAGCCGGGCTGTTATTTTCTCATCACCGGTCGCAATCGGATAATGATATGCGCCGACACCGAGCCGTTTCCATTTGAGGTTTTCAAGCGAGCCGCCAATATAGGTTCGCAACGGTTCAGGTATGGCGAGATCAGCCGCAGATGGCTTTTCAGCGCCTGAAGCCGTGTTCTCCGGGATACGCTTTGCCGAAACAGGATCGGGGCCGTCATCTTTTTCAAGCCGGGATAGCATTGCCGCCCAGGCACTCTCTTCGAAATCGGCATCGGTTTCCGGTTCAATTGCTTCCATCATCGCCCCGCCGGCGACTTCCATCGCAGCAAGCCGTTTTCTGCATTCCGGGCACAGAGCGAGGTGCGTGGCAACCGCGATGCTCCACCCTTCCTCGAGACTACCTGCTGCATATTCAAGAAGCAGTTCGTCGCTGACATGGTGTTTGATTGTTTTTGTTGTCATCGTGTTTCTCCAAGCGCGTGCCTGAGCCTGGAAAAGGCTGCGCGAATGCGAGACTTTACAGTTCCCAGCGGCAGATTGGTTTTCTCCGCAATCTGACTGTGAGGCAGTTCTTCAAAGAACGACATCTTCAGAAGATCGGCCTGTTCTGCCGGTAATTCCGAAAGTGCGCGCCTTATCCTTTCAGCATTCTGGTCCTTTTCAAAATAACTATCTGGAGCCTCTGGCTCATCGGGAACAAAGGCCGGGTCGTTGGGATCGAACTCCGGCCGCTTTGATTTACGCAGATTATCAATCCGAACATTGCGGGCGATCGTGAATATCCATGCTGCAGCATTTCCGCGCTCAGCATCAAACTGATCAGCCTTGCGCCAAACCATCATCATGGTCTCCTGCATAAGCTCTTCGGCCAAAGCGCCATCGCAGGCGCGCTTCAGCATGAATGACCTTATACGGGGGCCAAAATGCCGGAACAGCGCCTCAAAGGCCTGCATGTCTCTGGATCGCCCAACGCTTGCAAGATGAAGCGTCATATCGGCAGTTATCAGATCGTCCAAATCGTTGCCCTTCGCGGTCGGGGTGGCCGTCGTCATCACGCGCCGAACGCCCCTGCGGCGAACCGGCCGGGCGCTGTGATTGGAAGGAGGCAAATGTTGAACAATATCGTGCATGCAATCCTATACGGTGGCGCTCGCCTCCCAGATTGCAGGTTCCAATAATTTTTTCTGTTTTTCAATCCGTTGCTTAAAGGCGAACGTAATTGTGAGAAAGCAATGAGGGACTTTGTCACAATGCATTTGAACGTGAACCAGACCGCCAGACGCCACCGCGCAGCGGGTAATATCGCCGTCATCGGCTCGGGCATCTCCGGCCTTTCAGCCGCATGGCTGTTGAGCAAGTCCGCGAATGTCACGCTTTTTGAGGCCGATCAGCGCGCGGGCGGGCATTCCAATACTGTCGATGTCGACATTGAGGGAAAGCAGGTTTCAGTTGACACCGGTTTCATTGTTTACAACGAGCGGAACTATCCGAATTTGACGGCCTTCTTTAAGCATCTCGGCGTTAAAACCGAGATCTCGGACATGTCTTTCGCAGCATCGCTCGACAATGGCGCATTTGAATATGGCGGCACAAATGTGGCGACGATGCTTGCGCAGAAATCGAACATTCTGCGCTTCAGCTTCTGGCGGATGGTTTACGATATTTTTCGCTTTTACA
Organism: Martelella mediterranea; assembly: GCF_004342225.1. Taxonomy (GTDB): domain Bacteria; phylum Pseudomonadota; class Alphaproteobacteria; order Rhizobiales; family Rhizobiaceae; genus Martelella; species Martelella mediterranea_B. The sequence goes on from NZ_SMAR01000021.1 coordinate 64,969, forward strand.
GAGACGCTCCGATCGTCGCCAGAAGCCGGGACTTTCAGGATCTCACACTTGGTGATTACCTCGACAGTAAGGGCTATTCGCGCCGCTTTGTCGACGATCACATCCTGCCGATGGGAGCGGCCATCTGGTCGACCACCTCTGAGAAAATGCGTGCTTATCCTCTGCTGGCTTTCACGCGTTTTTTTGAAAGCCATGGTCTTCTGAGCCTGACAGACAGGCCCGGATGGAGAACGGTCACCGGTGGCAGCCGGAACTATGTCGAGAAAATCATTTCTGAAATCAGCGGCCCTGTTCGCCTCTCTATACCCGTCCAATCGATCCAGCGTGATGCCAATGGCGTCTGGTTGACACTGGCAGGTGGTGAAAGACAGCACTTTGAGGATGTGGTGATTGCAACCCATGGCGATCAGGCTTTGTCCATGCTTGGCGATGCAGACGCGCAGGAACGGTCTCTGCTTTCTTCATTCCGCTACACGGTGAATGATGCATACCTTCACTCCGATTTTGCCCTGATGCCAAAAAGGCGGGCCGTCTGGTCGAGCTGGAATTATCTTGAGCAGCGCAAAGCCGGACAGAGCAAGCTTTGCGTCACTTACTGGATGAACCGTCTGCAGAATATTGATGAGCGCAATCCGCTATTCGTGACACTGAACCCTGCAAGCGAAATCGATGAAAGCAAGGTTCACGCCCATTTTACATACATGCATCCGTTGTTTGATCGTGAAGCCATCAACGCGCAACAGGATCTCTGGCACATTCAGGGGCGCGGAAATGTCTGGTATTGTGGCGCTCACTTTGGCAGTGGATTTCATGAGGACGGCCTTCAATCCGGCCTTGCCGTGGCAGAGGCAATTAATGGTGTTCGCCGTCCCTGGACCGTCGAAAATGAATCCGGACGGATTTTTGTACCCAAGCAGCAGGTTTCCGCCTTATGCCTGAAGTGGCTCGGTTTGTTTGAACAGGCTGCTGGTCGTTCTTAAGTGGTTTTCGGCCTTGTTTATGCTGCCTCTGATATCGCGGGCAGCGCGTTG
>NZ_SMAR01000022.1 GCF_004342225.1 Martelella mediterranea
CAACGCGCTGCCCGCGATATCAGAGGCAGCATAAACAAGGCCGAAAACCACTTAAGAACGACCAGCAGCCTGTTCAAACAAACCGAGCCACTTCATTACAGCAATTTTCGTTTTCGTAGGCATGCGGCGTCCGGTTCTGGCTTGAGTTTGTCGCCGCTCTTTATGATCAGATGCTTTTTAAATCAAGATAAAAATACTCATGTTTTTTTGCTTCAATAATCAGAAAGCCAAAAGTTGCAGGAAGGCTTCTTCGCAGTTTACTGCAGGCCGGTTGCGGATTCCGGGCCTGGTTTAGCGATTGCTACGGTCTTTCCGTTTCTTGGACTTTTTAAGGCGCTCTTCTATGTTCTTCTGACGCTCTTCAAGTTCAGCCAGTCTCAGACCCAGCAGAGCGGTTTCGACGTTGCCCTTCCACTGCTCGATCTCTGCAAGCCGGGTGTTGAGTGCTCTGCACTGCTCGTTCAAAAGTGCGCGCGAGCGTTCGGCCTCCTGTGAGACACGGTCATTCATGGCTTTAACAGAGGAGACAAGCTCCCGCTCAAAGGCGTTGAGGGTTGCGTCGGATTCATGATTGAAGTCCACAATGTTCTCCCGTCAGATAGGCCCGCCTTGTGAGGCGGTCATGCACTTGTTCCAGATATTTGATGAAGGCGTAGCCTCGCAAAACCCGGCTCTGTTCCACAATTGCCCCTGATTTCAGGACCGTGAATCCACGACACCGGATATACATTAAGCAGGCTGAAATTAGCGCAACCTAAAGAATGCATTGAGGTATTATTCAATTAAAAATTGGGCAAGAAAGAGGCTGGAAAATGCAGGCGATTGTGCTTGACTGAGAACCGTAGAGCGGGCGGAACGGAGCATGATATGTCAGAGCCCTGCAAGCTGGCCGCCGGCCCTGATGGGCTTTGATTTATGCACCGGATGCCAGATTGCGGCGGGCAAACGCGATCAGGCTCTCAATATGCGCAGCCGTCGCATTGCGTGTGGCGTCCTCATCGCCTGCTTCAATTGCCGCCACAATTTCAAGATGCTCGGTCGAATCAGGCTGCAGCCGATCCTTGAGCCGATCGATCTCGAAAAGGCGGGTCGCCACGCGCAGTTCACGCAGAACCTTGCCCATGACAGCATTGCCGCAATAATCAATGATCATGTTGTGCAGCCGGTCATCAGAAAACCAGTGTGAATCCGTGTGGTAGGCGGTCGCGCCCATCAGCGCATCAATTTCCTCGCGCACGCTGATCAAAAGGCGGCGGGGGATCAGGGGAATGGCCAGCGCCGCCGCCTCCGGTTCAATCAGCAGTCTGAGACGCAGGCTTTGCAGATATTCGCCGATATCGACCTTACGGACGATGTAGTTGCGTCCTTCGCCTTTCAAAACCAGCCCCTCGCCCTCGAGCCGCTGCAGAGCCTCGCGCAATGGAGTGCGTGAAATCCCCAGTGTTTCGGCAAGTCTGGCCTCGACGATCACATGTCCGCCCTGAAGTCTGCGGTCGCGGATCATCTCGGAGATGGCCTTATAGGTCAGCATGGTGAGGTTATGGCCGCTCTTTTCCGGCTGGATCGGGTGTTCCTGGTCGATGTCCATCATGCTGCCCTGGGTGCTTTCGTGAAACGGGTTGAAGAAAAAAGCCGGAATAGTTTTCGGTTGCAACGCTCAGGTCGCTTTCGCAAAACGTTGCTGGCCTTTAAGAATACTGAATTGATTTGCAAAATCATATGCCGCGATCTTGCAGGTCTCAGTGAATAGGCCGGTTTTCGCGATAATATGACATGATTTAAGGCTTTTAGGGTGTGGAGATGAGTGAAACGCATGATAGCGATGCCAGTCTGAGCGACGAAGTCTACAAGGCGATGCTCAGAGATATTCTGGCTACGCGGCTGCCCGGTGGCCATCCGGTTCAGCAGCGGCGGCTGGCGGAGCATTATCAGGTTTCCCGCTCTCCGATGCGTCACGCCATCAGCCGGCTGGAAGGTGAGGGGCTTCTGATCAGAAACGGGAAAGCCGGACTGGTTGTGCGTATTGTCACGCTCAAGGATTATCTCGACAGCCTGACCATGCGTGAGCTGCTTGAGCCACAGGCGGCATCTCTGGCGGCGGTCAATAGTGACAATGATGCGCTCGGCGCGCTGCGCTCGGACTTTGCTGCACTCTGCGAGGATGCGGCGCCCGATCCGGAAACGGTCTGGGCGTTCGACCACGCGCTTCACGGGTATATCGCCGCCAGAAGCGGCAATCCGTTTATGAATTCTGTCATTGGAGAGATGCGACGCTATACGACCATCTTCGAGCGGCAGTTGCCGGTGGTTCGCGCCAAGCCGGGTATGCAGGAACATGGTGAGGTGCTGGAGGCCCTTGAAAACCGGGATGCGGACACGGCGCGCGACGCCATGAACCGCCATCTTCGTGTTGTCCGTGAAGGCGTGATGCGCAATTACTGACTCTGCTCGAACTGTGTCTTGCAAGACCTTCCCCATTTCTCATCAAGAGCTGATCCGAACACGGCTTTGAGAAACCGGCTTGAAAGGACAGCATTATAAGCGTATTTATGTGGGATACCAGTAGAATGCAATCCTGCTGATCTCCTCAATTGCGATTGCCGTTGATCGCATCACCCGATGTCGATCCGGTTCTGCCCGTCATTCCGGCTGCGTTCGCGCTATGAATGAAAAGAGACTGTGGCTGTCAGCATTCTGGTCGTGAAGTGAAGGTGTCTGGAGAAACCCATGTCTAATAAATCGGAACCCGCCGCAGCGTCTGGGGACGCTGTCAGCTTCACCTTTGAGAATTGCTCGATTGTCGCTGAACATGGTGCATCCATCGCCGCCGCACTGGCCAATGCAGGCGTACCGGATTTTACGCGTGGAAAAACCGGTGAAGAGCGGGGGCTATATTGCGGCATGGGGGCCTGTCAGGACTGTCTGGTGACGGTCAACGGCAAGACCGGCCTGCGCGCCTGCATGACGAAAATCGAAGCTGGAATGGCCGTTTCCAGGGCAAAGCCACGCCCTGCTATTCTCGACCCGGACATTGCCGATCTGGCGCAGCCGCCTGAAGCTCTTGATGTTCGCGAGACCGAACTTCTGGTCATCGGCGGTGGGCCGGGCGGCCTGATGGCTGCTGAAACGGCGGCCAGGGCGGGCCTGAGGGTTCTGCTTCTCGATGAGCGCGCCTTGCCGGGTGGTCAGTATTTCAAGCAGCCGGTCACAGATCATGCCGGCGCGCGCCTTGCAAATGACAATCAGGCCAATAACGGAAAGGCGCTGATCGCGGCTGCCAGACGTGCCGGTGTCGTGTTTTCAGACCAGACGCTGGTCTGGGGCGCTGAACGCGAAGACGACGGAACCCATCGCATTGGGGCGTTTCGCGAGGGCAAGGCCTTTTACGTGAAACCACGGATGATTGTGATTGCGACCGGCGCTTATGAACGCGCACCGGCAATCACCGGCTGGACGCTACCGGGCGCGATGACCGCAGGTGCCGCGCAAACACTTCTGCGTGCTTATGGAACACTGCCGGGAAAGCGAATTCTGATCGCCGGGAACGGCCCACTGAACATCCAGATCGCCCGTGAACTCAAAGCAGCCGGGGCCGAAATTGTCGGACTGGTGGAGGCTGCAAATGCGCCATGGCTGAGTGCTTCTGCCGGTATGAAGCTGATGGCCGCCGATCCGGCCATGGCGATAGCTGGCGTCAGGCAGATTGCAGCGTTGATGGCTGGTGGTGTGAAGATTGAATGGTCTTCGCGCGTCAAAGAAATCTGCGGCAATGGCAAGGTCGAAAGCGTGACGGTCGAGACCCCGGCGGGCCGGAAGATGTTTGACGTCGATACGGTTCTGATCGGTGGCTATTTCACTCCTGCAAATGAGCTTTCGCGGCTTTTGGGCTGTGCACATGATGTGGTGGACGGTGCGCTGGTGGCGCAACGCGAATATGATGGTGCCACATCGCTGGATCATGTTCACATCGTGGGTGAGGCCGGACGTTTTGGCGGTGCGCCAATTGCTCTGGCCGAGGGTGAGCTTGCCGGCCGGTCGGTCGCGCTGAAGCTTGGCCGCAAGATTGCGGGCGATAGCACCGTACAGAAGAAGCGCCGGATCCGGCAGCGTGCGTTTCAGGATGCGCTCTGGGCCGTCTTCCGCGATGAAAATCCGAAGGCTGACCGTGGTCTGGACGATGCAACCGTTATCTGTCGTTGCGAGGGCGTGACCTATGGTCAGGTCAGGTCGCTGACCGGTGAGTTCGCGCCTGATATCTCTACGCTGAAACGGCTGACGCGAGCGGGTATGGGGCGCTGTCAGGGTCGGTTTTGTGCCCATACGCTGGCCGTTGTCTCCGGGCAGGGTAAAAGCGGCAGTGAAACCCGCGGTTTCAATGCGCCACAAATGCCGTTGAGGCCGTTGCCGCTTGCCGCACTTGGGGTCGAAAAGCCGGAATGGGGTGGCCACAAACGCGCTCTTCTGCCGGATCTTGAGCCATTGGAAAATAATGCGCCGCTTCCGGCAAAAAACGCTGATGTCGTGGTCATCGGTGCCGGAATAGCAGGTGTTTCAACGGCACTTTTTCTCGCCCGTGCAGGCGTCGATGTGGTGATTGTCGAGCGGGCATTTTCCAATAATCTGGCCTCCGGCGGGAATGCTGGCAGCCTTCACGCTCAGCTACTTTCCTTTGACCATGGCGCCAAGGCAGAAGCGGGTGGAGGTCCGGCAGCGAAGACCCTGCCGCTGCAGCGCGATTCCATCGAAATCTGGAAAGCGCTTCAGCAGGAAACCGGCAAAGACTTTGAAATGAAGGTTACCGGCGGGCTGATGGTCGCCGAAACCGAGGCGCATCTGCGCTTTCTGGAAGAAAAGACGGACGTCGAACGGGCATACGGGATCGATTGTCAGGTGATTGACCGTAACACGCTGCGAGACATGGAACCGGCGCTTAATGAAATGTTCATAGGCGCAGCCTTTTGCGCGCAGGAAGGCAAGATCAACCCATTGGTCGCCACCCAGCATGTTCTCGACGCCGCCCTTCAGGCCGGTGCAAAGCTGTTCGACCGCACTGCCGTGACCGCCATTGAAGACGATCATGATGGCTATAGCATCAAAACATCGCGCGGAGTGATCCGGGCAAAGCGGGTCGTGAATGCCGCTGGCGCCTTTGCATCGCGTGTCGGCCAGATGGTGGGGCTTGAGGTCCCGGTTTTTGGCGCACCGCTGCAGATGCTGGTGACTGAAGCCGCTGAACCTGCGGTATCGACGCTGATCGCGCATGCCGACAGACATCTGACGCTGAAGCAGGCCGCCAACGGCAATTTTCTGATTGGTGGCGGATGGACCGCGGGTCTGGATCCGGTTCACCAGCATCCGCGCCCCATGCTGAACAGCATGGAGGGCAATGCCTGGGTTGCGCAACATGTGGTTCCAGGGCTCAGAAAGCTGCATTTGATCCGCAGCTGGGCGGCGATGAACATCAATATTGATGGTGCGCCAATCCTCGGTGAAGCGCCGTCCAGACGTGGTTTTTTCAACGCCGTCACATCAAACGGGTATACGCTTGGTCCGATTGTCGGTCAGATCACCGCAGATCTGATCACCGGTCGTGAAACCGGACGCAGCGTTGAGACTTTCTCGCTTGCCCGCTTCTGATGTGGCGGAGGGGTAGTGCAGATACGGCTTTTGGGCCGGAAGACAAGATTTTTATGAAAGACGAAAGTCAGGAACAGCGATGAGCAGCTTTGATTTAATTATTGAAAATGGAATGGTGGTAACCGCGTCGGACCGGTTTATCGCCTCAATTGGTATTCGTGACGGGAAAATTGTTCAGATCGGTGACAAGCTGGAAGGTGCCGATCGCGTGATTGATGCCAGAGGCCGCTATGTCATGCCTGGCGGCATTGACAGTCATGTTCATATTTCTCAGCCGCAGGGCCCCGGCATTGAAATGGCTGACGATTTTGAAAGCGGTACGCTTTCCGCGCTTTTTGGCGGCAACACGACTGTCTTGCCCTTTTGCCTGCAGGAGCGCGGTCAGCCGCTGCGAGAAACGCTGAAGGCCTATCATGACCTTGCAGAAGGCAAATGCTACACCGATGTCAGCTTCCACCTGATCATCAATGATCCGACCGACGCCGTTCTGGGGCAGGATCTTCCGGCACTGATCGAGGATGGCTATTCCTCGCTCAAAGTGTTCATGACCTATGAGGATCTGCGCCTTTCCGATGGTGAAATCCTCAAGACGCTCGATGTTGCCCGCAAGAGCGGTGCAACGGTGATGATCCATTGCGAGAACGAAGACGCGATCCGCTTTCTGATCGACAAACACGAGCTGGAGGGCAATGTTGCGCCGCGTGCCCACGCCTCGACCAGATCCGTGGCAGTGGAGCGCGAGGCGACACACCGTGCCATCTCTCTGGCAGAAATTGCCGAAGTTCCGATTGTGATCGTTCATGTGTCCAATGGCGAGGCCCGCGATGAAATCACGCGCGCACGTCAGCGCGGCCTGAAAATTACCGGCGAGACCTGCCCGCAATATCTGACGCTGACAGCAGACGACCTGGAAGGCATGGACTGGGAAGGCGCCAAATTCGTTTGCTCACCACCGCCGCGCGATGAGAAAGAGCAGGAAGAATGCTGGATTGGTATCGAAAATGGCACGTTCGATCTGTTTTCCTCCGATCACTGCCCGTTCCGTTATAATGACGAACGCGGCAAGTTGAACCCGAAGGGCAAGACCAATTTCCGCCATATCCCGAATGGTATTCCCGGCGTTGAGATGCGGATGCCGATCCTGTTTTCCAAAGGCGTGCTGACCGGGCGTGTCGAGCCGGAACGCTTCGTGGCTTTAACGGCCACAAACCATGCCAAGACCTATGGCCTTTATCCGCAAAAAGGCACAATTGCGATTGGCAGTGACGCCGATATCGCGATCTGGGACCCAGAGGTCAGCCGCACGGTGCGTCATGCGGATCTGCATGATGCTTCCGACTATACGCCTTATGAAGGCATGGAAATCAATGGCTGGCCGACAACCGTCGTTCTTGGCGGCAAGGTGGTCATCGATGAGGGCAAGCTGACCGGCGAAAAGGGACAGGGCCAGTATCGCAAGGCAGCAGCCCGCAAAGTGTCCTGAGCAATCGCGGTGAAACCGGAACCGCCGGTCTTCCGGCGGTTTTGGGTACGAAGAGAAAAGCGCGCTGTTTGTCAGAAACAAACGGCTGCAGAGCGCTGCTTCAGCATGGATAATACGGAAAAAGCAGTGTGATCTGTCGCTTCCTCAGCCAGATCATCGTAAGGGCCGATGTCGAGCCGCATCGGTGCACCAAGGCTTTCGATCTCCAGTTCATAACGCATATTGGCAATTCCGGGATGGGCAACCAGTTCAATCGTTGTCTCATCCATGCCAAGACCAGCCAGAGCGATGCCGACGGCGGCATTGAGGTTGCGCGGGAAAAGCTTGGCGGCTTCGCGCACACTTCCGCGAAAGAACACACCGTGGAAGCCGGTTTCCGGCGCGCCTCCGGCAATCTTTTGCCAGACAGATGGCGGATATGTCTGCCGGAAATGCACATGATCGATTCCGGCCTGTTTTGCAACACGCAACAGCGGCAAAGCGCAGGCTGCACCTGAGGGGATAAACAGGCGTCCGGGACCGGCTTCTGCCGCCCGAAGGATGCGGGCCTCGGTTTCAGGCGCGGTGAAGGCTGACAGCGACACGGCAACGAGATCGGCGCCGGATCCTAAGATGGCCGGTGCGTGTTCGGCCAAAAGTGCTGGTGAAGCACATTCGATGACCACGTCCTGCTTTTGCGAGAGTGCATCATCCAGTCGTTCATGGAGCCGTACGGCATCCGGCAAGCTGGCGGAGGCGGCCTTGCAACGGCGCGTGACAACATCTGTCAGGATCGCAAAATCATCGCGCAGAAGCCTTTCCGCAACGGTCTTTCCTATGCGTCCGTACCCAAGGATCGCGATACGTTCCCGTGCGTCACTTTCATGCTTCATGGGCGTTGATCCTTTCACAGACGCAGCGTGCAGATTTGCAAGACAAAGCACTCGATCATCCGTTCAGGCCTGAAGAACAGAGCGCCGCAAAACCATGCGGTGATGCGGCGCCGGTCGTTTCATTTGCCCGTTTCTGCTTACAGCATCGGCCCGAAAATCGGAATCGATTTTCGGAAAGCACGATGCGTAGATTCAATAGGTTAGAGCGTCCTTTGTGCATCCGAATGGATGCACGGCGCTCTAGTCTTCAGCGACTTCGAAGCGGATATCCTGTGCACCTTCCCAAAGCGTAAGGCGGCCGATTTCCGGCAGCTTATCGAGGTTTGAGGTGATGGTGATGAAGTGGTTCCCGGCGAGCTGTCCCATCTTGGAGGAGAAATCAACGCCGCCATAGGCCAGCAGAATTTCAGTTTCGCTGATGCCACCTGGATAAAGGATGATGTGGCCGGGAGCCGGGTGGCTGGTGTGGTTTTCATAACCGACGCCGAAATCCGTGTCGCCAAGCGGAACCCAGACGCCCTCACCGGACCAGCGCACGTGCACGACCTGACTCGTATAAGGCATCTGCTTCAGGAAAGCTTCGGAGGTTTTCGGGGCCTTTTCGGTCTCCAGAACGGCGTCAAACGTGTATGGACCGGCGGCGATTTTCAGTTTCATGTTCGGTGTCCTCAATTGCACATGGGAAAGGGCAGACGGGAGCCTGGCCCGTCGCTCATATCGCGTCAGTGATGCAGTATCTTGCTTAAGAAAGCGTCGGTACGTTGGTTGTGGTGGCCTGAGAAGAAGTCGTCGCTCGGCCTGTCTTCAACGATCTCACCCTGATCGATAAAGACCACCCGAGTTGCAACCCGGCGGGCAAAGCCCATCTCGTGGGTGACGACCATCATCGTCATGCCTTCCTTTGCGAGGTCGGTCATAACATCAAGCACTTCGGAAATCATTTCCGGGTCGAGTGCCGAGGTTGGCTCGTCAAACAGCATGGCAATCGGATCCATCGCCAGCGCCCGCGCAATGGCCACGCGCTGCTGCTGACCACCGGAAAGCTGACTGGGGTATTTTCTGGCCTGATCAGCAAGCCCGACCCGGTCCAGCAGCTGCTTGGCCTTGTTGTCGGAAACATTGTCACTGCGGCCCAGAACGATCTTCTGCGCCAGCTTGATGTTTTCAATAACGCTCAGATGCGGGAACAGTTCGAAGTTCTGAAATACCATGCCCACCCGAGAGCGAAGATCCGTCAGATCGGTTTTTGGGTCGCCGACTTCGATGCCGTGGACCTTGATTGAACCGCTGTCAAAAGGCTCCAACCCGTTGACGCATTTGATAAGGGTCGATTTTCCCGAGCCGGACGGTCCGCAGATCACGACGATTTCGCCGCGATCGACCTTGGTAGAGCAGTTCTTCAGAACATCGAAATCGCCATAGGATTTGGTAACGCCGTTGAGCTCAATCATGTGGTGGCTCCTGTGTGATTTCAGCCTTCGAATTCAAGTTTGAAGGTTTCGACAAGTGCTTTCATATGCGCATCCTGATCGGCAGGCAGCGGCAGACGCGGCGGACGCGGCGGCCCGGCCTGAAAGCCCATATGGTTGAGCAGCGATTTCGTACCGGCGACATAGGCCTGTCCGGCAACAGCCTGAATGATCGGCAGCCATTTCAGATAGAGTTCGCGGGCTTCGTCATAGCGCTTTTCATCGGCGACAAGCTCGAACATGCGGGCCATCTGCTTCGGTGCGACATTGGAGGCAACGGCCACCCAGCCCTGAGCCCCCATAACGAATGATTCATAGCCCATAATGCCGCCGAACACCGTCATATTGTCACCAGCGAGGCGAATAATGTCCCGAACCCGGCTGATTTCAAGCGTCGATTCCTTGATGTAGTCGCAGCCGTCGATCTCGGCGATGCGCTGCACCAGCTCGGGCATCAGGTCGACATTCGATGTTGCCGGATTGTTGTAGACCATGATCGGGATGCTGATCGCTTCTGCAATCCGGCGATAGTGTTCGACAAGCTCATCATCGGTCGGTGTGGAATAAAATGGTGGGATCACCAGAACGCCGTCAGCGCCCATGGCCTCTGCCTCGCGGCTGAGGCGGATGGCCTCGCGGGTGTCTTCCGCGCCGGTGCCAATCAGCACGGGCACGCGTTCAGCGGCCGTTTCGATAACCGTGCTGGCTACGACGTCGCGCTCTTCCTGGCTCAGCGACAGGAACTCGCCGGTGGAGCCAAGGGGGATCAGGCCATGAATACCCTGTTTGATCTGCCAGTCGGTAAATTGTGCCAGTGCCTTCAGGTCAAGCGCGCCATCATCGGCAAGCGGCGTGATCATGACTGTGTAAACACCGCGAAATGTTTTTTTCATTTGAAATTATCCTGTTATTCAGCGCTTTTCACTGAGCGACAGCCGTTGATCAGACTGGCCGAAGTGCCGTTCGATACGAACCTGAATGAGGTCCCAGAGCGTCGTCAGGAGAAGGTAGTAAATGGCAGCCACGGCAAAGAGTTCGAGCACCATGAATTTTTCCTGAATCAGGATCTGTGTTCGGCGCAGCAGCTCTTCCATCGAGATGACCGATGTGACTGACGTTGTTTTTAAAAGCCCGTTTACGGAATTGCCGAGCGGGGGAATAATGATCCGGAATGCCTGCGGCATGACGATGCGGCGCATGATCTGCCGTTCAGACATGCCAAGTGCGCGGCCTGCGCGGGTCTGTCCTTCCGAGACGGCTTCGATACCGGAGCGGATAATCTCTGCCAGATAAGCCGCTTCGTTGAGCGCCAGTCCCAGCAGCGCCGCCTGCGTCACGGTGAACTTGATGCCGATCACCGGCAGGGCGGTGTAGATCACAATCAGCTGAACCAGAAGCGGCGTGCCTCGAAACAACCAGGTATAGAGTTTGGCAATAACCTTCACCGGCAGCCATTTCGAGCGCCGCATCATGGCGATGCAGAAGCCCAGAATCAGGCCGGCAACCAGTGAAACGGCGGTCAACCAGATCGTTGTGACCACACCACCTAAAAGAAATGGATTGAAGAGGTAGCTGAAAAAGCCGGACCAGTTCCAAAGCGACATTTATCGAACTCCGTTTTACGCGGACGCATCAACGGCTGCGTCCGCGCATGATCTTACCTGTGTCTGCGATCAGCGGTTCGGGCCGTGAACCGTGTAGTCGCCTTCGACCATGGGCAGGCCGTATTCTTCAAACAAAGCGCTGAGCGAACCATCGGCCTTCATCTCGTCAAGCGTCTTCGCGACAGCGTCGGCCAGAGCCGGACTCTTCATCGCAACGGCAACCGATGCCGGGTAGAGGCCGCTGATGGCGACGTTGAAATCACCGCGCTTGTCGTATTCTTCCGCAACCGCGTCGATGGAAACCACACCTTCAAGCTGGCCGGCGCGCAATGCCTGATAAGCCATGGCGAAATTGTCGAAGGTGCGAATGTCCAGACCGTCGAGGCCTTCATCCTTCAACTTTTCGTCCAGAACGCGGGTCTTGCTTTCTTCAAAGCCACCAATCTCAACACCGATGGTCATGCCATCGAGGTCTTCCTTGGTTTTGAATTCCTTGTGGTTATCGGGCGCCACGGAAATGCTGATCGCCTGATTTTCGTAAGGGATCATCTGCATCAGTTCGGCGCGCTCTTCGGCATAGAAGATGCCTGTGTTGATCAGGTCCCAGCGGCCGGACTGAAGGCCGGGGATCATGGCGGAGAACTCGATACGAACATATTCCGGCTCAAGGCAGAGACGCTTGGCGATTTCGTTACCGAGCGTAATACGCATACCCTTCAGATCGCCCTTGGAGTCGACATACTGAAGCGGAGGCAGTGTCGGGTTTGTGGACATGACCAGCTTGCCGGGCTCGATCAGTTCGCTCTCGGCAATTTTCGGTGTGCAGTCCTGTGCAGTGGCTGCCGCAACGGCGCTCAGCAGCATTGCGGAGGCCATCAGGCCACGGGTCATAAACTTGGAAAACATTCGATACCTCTGGAGTTCTATCGTGGAGACCATAATTGTGTTCATATGGGATCCCACAATAGTACATATTATTCTGACCGATGCAAGTCACCATAAAGCGGGAAGCGAAATCAAAATCTCAAACATCTGAAAAGGGGCAGCATCAGCCGGGAGCGCCGAATAAGGCGCTCTGCCTGCAACAGCCAGAATGCTGGTCAAGCGGATTTTCAAAGAGCGGGCACATAAAAGGCCCGCTTCGAAGATCGAAACGGGCCTTGAGGTTCAGCGATTTCGCTTTCTCGTGATTATGCCGTCTGAGGCTGCGTTTCGGCGGTCTCGCCAGTCTCTTTTTCCAAATGACGTGCTGGATCTGGCGGTGGTTACGCGGACGCTCAGTGTGCCAAGCGGTGAAATGCTGCGCCGTGAGCCGCTGATCTGGTTTGCTGCACCTGATTTTCAGCCCGAACCGGGAGTGCGATTGCCGCGCTGTGTTCAGTGGTTATTGCGCTTGTGAGAAGATACGGATCAGTTTTCCCCGCATGCTGTCCATCGGCGGGTTGGCCGCATCTTCTGCCGGGATCATGCCCGGTGAAAAACCTTCGGCCTCAAAGCGCCGAACCAGATTGCGATCACGGCTGATGATATGAATTGGTACATCGCGGGATGCATCCGGTCCGGTCACCAGAGGTGCGGGCTGATGATCGCCGAGCACAACAAAGACCGCATCATCTCCGAATTTGGCGACATAGTCGCCCACCGTATGCAAGGAATAGTCAATGGTCTGGATATACTGGCGGCGTATACGCTGATCATCAGCCCAGACGACACCCGGCGGATCACCGCTTTCGGCCTGCCGGTCAAATATTTCTCCGTTGCCAACGTCGAGCCAGTCTATCAGTCTGGGCACCGGGGTCCACGGCGCATGGCTGGAAATCAGCGCAATTTCGGCCATCACCGGCTTGTCGGCCTCGGCAGCAGGATGACGAACCAGCCGGTCAAACGCAGACAGGGTATACTGATCGGGCATGGTCACCCAGTTGAACGTCTTGCCCTTATAACCAAGGTCTGCGGCAGCAAAGATCTGGTCATAGCCGTAATATTCCGCCTCCGGCCATGCCATGGTGATGGCAGGCATAACCGCAGCCGTACGCCATCCGGAATCCCTGAACATGCTGTTCAGGCTCGGCCAGTCGCTGATCATCAGCCGGTCATAGCGGGCCTGATTGTCGACCCACAGGCCGGAAAGGAAGGTCCCATGGGCAAGCCAGCTGAGGCCACCCATCGTCGGGGAACGGGTCCAGCCGCTGGCCGCTGAAAATCCCTTTGCTGTCAGTGCATCACCGACAGATGCAAGGCGCGGCTGGATCAAAGGGGCATAGCGGCTGTCTTCAACCGCGCTGCGACCGTAAGATTCAATGAAAATCAGAATGATGTCGCGTCCGGCCACGCCGCGAAACAGATATTCATCGGTCGTTTTTTCCGCCCTTGCGGCAAGGTCCTGATCAAAGTGGCGCATATCGTCCATCGATTTTGAGATCAGGGTCAGCCGTGCCGTCAGGTAGGACGGCGTTTGAAGGGATGCGTATTGCCGCATGCCATCAAATTGCGAGGCTGTGAAAAAGATGAGGCCAACGCCCGCAAGACTGCCAAAGACAAGGCGCAGATTTCCCGTGATGGGGGGCTTTGCGTCTGCTAGTCGTACCTGTGCTGTGAAAAGCAGAAGCAGCACCAGAATGAACACGGCGATGGTGGCAATAATCAGAGATGCCGCAGTCAGCGTTCCGATGGAGCCTGAAAGCACGTTCCAGCCATCTGCTATCATTTTTGCATCGAGATAGGGGTTAAAACGGCGCTGAAATGCAGACTGAACACCGATATCGGCGAGCCTCAGAAACAGCACCGTGCCAATCGCCAGTGTCGAGAAAAATGCAAGAAGACGCGCCGCAAGACCCGACAAAACCAGGAGCGCCAGCCCTGTAAGCGGAACTTCGAGCGGAAGCTTCAGGAATGTCGCGGGTTTCAAGCCGGAGGGATAGCCGGGCATGTTCAGCACAGCGGTCGCGAGAACGAGGAAGATGATCGCCCAGATGAGCAGACCGGCTTGCGGCGAAATATTATTCCTGTCAGACCGTTTGGAATGGATCATGATATGGGCTGAAACTCCGGTCGTGGCTGGCGTGGCGTGAAAGCCGGTGTTCCGGCTGGCCAGAACCCGCTCTTCAAGACGCGTTCTGATAAAGGGCGCTCGGCGACCCGGGTGCAGTAAAAGTTACGGGCGATGCCAGACCCGGAGAAAGGAAAAAGCGCGTGTCGGCTTTCAGCATTGTTGCGGTAATCGCTGTTGTGGCCGTCATCACGGCGCTTTTTCTGACCGTTGATCCCGCACAGGTGATTGCGGCGTTTGAGAATGTCTCGCCGGTGCCGGTGTTTGCCGGTCTCGCAATTGTGCAGTCTCAGATTGTTTTTTCCGCGTTGCGCTGGCGCTTTACGGCATATCGGCTCGATCATCATATTCCGTTGCCCATTGCGATCCGTGAGTATTATATCGCGACTTTTCTCAATCAGATTCTCCCGAGCGGAATGGCCGGTGATGCCTTTCGGGCCTATCGCAGCAAAAGCAGGGGTGAGGCCGGGTGGAAGCGTCCGGCTGCGGCTGTTTTTCTGGAACGGCTTTCCGGTCAGCTGGCTTTCTTCGTACTTGTCGGCGTCGGGCTTCTGGCATGGCCATTGTTTCTGGCTGAAAAATTGCCGGATGGCTTTGAGAGGATCGCAGCTGTGTTTCTCGCCGTTGTGCTCATTCTTGTGATGCTCGCCCTGTTTTTGCAGCGTATCCGTCTTCCGGCGCGCCTTACCGCAATCTGGCCGGATCTGGTGGCGGTTTTCTGGAAAGACGGCGCGCTCATCATTCAGTTCGGGCTGAGCGCGCTCACGGTTTCCGGCTATGTCGCTGTGTTCATGATAGCAGCTTATGCCGTCGGTTCGCCTTTGCCCGCCATCGCGGTGGTAACAATCATCCCGCTTTGCCTGTTGACAATGGTCATCCCGCTTGGTGTCGGTGGCTGGGGCACAAGGGACGCGGCGGCGGCGGCACTCTGGCCGCTTCTGGGCTTTTCCAGCGCAGAAGGGCTTTCGGCCAGCCTGCTTTACGGCATAATATCGCTCATCGGCGTTGCCCCGTTTGGTCTGTTTTTCCTTTTGAGTACGATTTTTAACCAGCGCCGGCTCCCTTAACGCCTGAGCGTGATCTTCTTTCATCTGCGATTTACATCTGCGTCTTTCGCTTGCGCAGCAGGAAGAAAGTATCGGTTGAGAATGAGTAGGTCAGTAGCAAAAGCGCCGTTGCTGCAATCAGGTCAGAGTAGGGCGGAACAATCACCGGCAACAGAATGATGCAAAGTGCCGAAACCTGAACGACGCAGATTGCCTGCCTGCGGAACGAGGGATAAAGCGGTGCATTCAGTTTCGGCATGAACTGCTGGAAAAGCACGAAAACGTAGCGCATCAGGCCGATCAGCAGCACCCATACGCCCGCTTTTCCGATCAAAAGAGCCGCCGCGGAAAGCAGCAGGATCAAAAATGCATCGACCTCCATATCGAACCGCGCCCCAAGAGCCGATTGTTGCCGGAACCGACGTGCAAGCCAGCCATCGACACCATCCAGCGCCAGAGCGAAAATGATCAGAGCAATCAATATCGCGTCCGTGGTTTCGCCGGGCGCGCTCACCCCCTGCAAAAGCAGTTCACTGCCTGCAAAGCAGGCAATGGCCGCCCGGATTGCTGTCACAGTATTGGCGTAACCAAACTTTTCGTGGCCATGATCCCTTAATCGGGTCAGTACCAGTAAAAAGATGCAAAGAAGCATTGCAGCAGCGATAAATCCGCTGATCAGCCCCGTTGAAAGGTGAAAGCCGAGGGTCATGAAGACGAATGCAGCAACTGCGAACACGCTACCAAGCACCGTTGCTGCGCTCAGGAGTAAGGGAGCGGCGACATGGTCACCGGAAAGATGCCGGATACCGCGTTGAAGGAGACCGGGCGCCTTCTGGCGCAAACCCGGTTTCCATCTGTCCTTAAGCTGTGCAGAGCCGGTGCCCATCGCCTTTTACTCCGCCGCGATAAGCGATTTTAGATCGAAAATGTGACCGGCCCGTTCAGCCTTTGTGCGCAGGTAATTCGCATTTTCTGCGGTAACAGATCCTGTAACCGGAACACGTGCATCGACCTTGATCTCACCGGCGCGAAGACCTTCGATCTTGGATGGATTGTTGGTGTAAAGCACCACGCCTTCGATGTTCAGCAGATTAAGAATTGTCGATGCTGCTTCATAGCGGCGATGATCACTGCCAAGGCCCAGCTGCGCATCCGCATCAATCGTATCAAGCCCTTTGTGCTGATAGCCGTAAGCGCGCATTTTTGCGCCAATGCCGGTGCCTCGGCCTTCCTGATCAAGGTAGACCAAAACACCGCCGCCTGCCTCTTTAAGCTGAACAAGGCCGTTTCGGAGCTGGTCGCCGCAATCGCATTTCAATGAGCCGAACAGGTCTCCTGTGATACAAGAGGAGTGGATACGAACCGGCACGGGGCCACTTACGTCCGGCTTTCCGACAATAATTGCGACCTGATCCTTCTGTGCCAGCCCGCCGCGGAAAACAGCAAACTCGGCATCTCCAACATCTTTCAGTGGCACGCGGGTTTTAACAACCATTTCAAACTTCTGACGCATGTCGGCGCTCTCGAAAAGATCGGAACGGTCGATACGGTGGCACCCGGCAAACCGCGCGTCATCTTCTTCGATATCGGCACACACCATTGCAGGCAGAAGAAGTGCAGTACGAGCAAGCGTGGCGGAAAGTGACATCAGCGGCGAGGCCTGCTGCCATTCAGAAGGTGTCTTGGCCTCCAGCGCATAGGCGAGACGGGAAGTTGCATCAAAGTCCATGCCGGACAGAGAGACAGCAATGTCACGCGAAAGATGAAGGCCCAGACTTTCAGAACGCTCCGCTGTCAGCAAAAGTGAGTGGCGGTCATTAACTGTCGCAGCAAAGCGGTTGAAGACATCCGGAGACGCGCTGTCGAGTGCTAACACGGCAAGGTTGCTCGCGCCGTCTTTCAGAACGACAGGACGACCGAACCGCAGCTCTGCCACGGCGCGTTCCACTGTCACTGCAGGTGAGGCTGTCTGAAAACCCAAAACATCCGCTTGCGTCATAAAAGTCTCCCGGTTCTTCCCGACGTTTCACATTTATTGGCCTGACATGCCCGTGCCCCGTCTCCTGGGGCAAAATCAATCAGGCGAAATTTTTAACTTCTGTATTGATTACGTTCTGGAACCCCAAGCGGTTCAATCTGTTTCACAAAAAAGGCAAAGTGAAGTCATTTGTTGCAAGAAAAAGAGTACGTGAGGTTGCGCTCTGCAACCTTTGATGAGGTGGAGAAAATTTATGATTTCTCAGCTGTCTGCTCGGTCCAGTGCCGGGCGTAGTGCGTATCGTGTAATGAAACAAAATAAGAGATACGGTGCGAGGGGATCGGTTTGAAGGAAATGACATCTGATCAATGCGTTTCGGCTCGCGCATTGTGGTTTCCAAAGGCCGGTGTCGCATCACTTCGCGATGAAACTGTTTCAATGGCGGGCGAAGACGCCGTACTTGTCCGAACACTTTATTCCGGCATCAGCCGGGGCACGGAGGCCCTTGTGTTTCAGGGGAACGTGCCAGAAAGCGAGGAAGAGCGGATGCGTGGGCCGCATATGAGCGGTTCTTTTTCATTTCCTGTAAAATATGGTTATGCCAGTGTTGGCGAAGTCATTGCCGGACCAGCCAGACTGAAAGGGCGCACGGTGTTCTGTCTGCATCCGCATCAGGATGTCTTCAGCGTTTCGGCAGAGATGGTGAACCTGCTGCCAGAGCATATTCCGCCATCACGCGCTGTTCTGGGTGCCAATATGGAAACGGCACTGAATATCATCTGGGATGCAGGCGTCTTGCCGGGAGATCGGGTGGCTGTGTTTGGAGCCGGTGTTGTCGGCAGCCTCGTTGCATATATCGCCAGTGGCATTTGCGGGACCGAAACCGTTCTGATCGACCCCAATCCGGACCGCTTGGCACTGGCCGATGCTCTTGGGATTTCGTTCAGCAACAGCGGTTATGCGGGCGAATTTGATGTTGGTATCAATGCCAGTGGTTCCGGCGAAGCGCTTTCGGAAGCCCTCGGTCACGCAGGCCACGAAGCTCGCATTGTCGAGGCGAGCTGGCACGGTGATAAACCGGTGACGCTGCCGCTCGGTGGACCATTTCATGCCCGTCGCCTTTCAATTGTCAGTTCGCAGGTGGGGACAATTCCGCCTGGACAGCGCGCGCGCTGGTCATTTTCCCGGCGCATGCAAAAGGGGCTTTCACTTCTGTCCGATGACAGGCTTGAAGCCCTGGTTTCCGGTGAAACCAGCTTCTGTGATCTCGAAGAAGCCTATCCGGCCATCATTGCAGATCCCGCTACGCTCTGCCATCGCATTTGCTACTAAAGGAAATAGAAAACATGTTTGCTGTTGAAGTCCGTGATCACATCATGATTGCACATAGCCTGCCAAGGCCGGTTTTTGGTCCCGCTCAGGCCATGCATGGCGCAACCTTTGTTGTCGACGCTGCCTTTTTCACCCGTGACCTTGATGATGATGGTCTCGCCGTTGATATCGGCGCAGCAACGACGGTTCTGGGCGAGGTGCTGAAACCGCTGAATTACCAGAATCTCGATGAAGTTGACGTTTTCGAAGGCCGGGTCACGACCACAGAAGTTATCGCGAAACATATCTTTGATCGTCTCGCCAGCGCCGTAGCGGAGAAAAAACTGGGCACGGGCAGCCAACGGATCTGCCGCATCAAAGTGACGCTTCATGAATCCCATGCCGCGCGCGGTTGGTATGAGGCCGATCTTTGAGCCGGAAACTGACCTTTGCTTATCCAGGAGCGCTCGACACAAAGACGGGTGGGTATGCCTATGACCGCCGCGTGATCGATGCACTGGAGGCACTTGGCTGGCAGGTTGAGAAACGAAGTCTCGGCCATGGATTTCCCGATCCCGGAACTACGGTTCTGGAAAACGCAGACAAAGCGCTTTCGGCCTTGCCAGACGGTGCTCTTGTCATCGTTGATGGCCTTGCCTTTGGCGTTTTGGATCGGTGGGCAGAACGCGATGGTGAGCGGCTGAAGATTGTTGCGCTGGTGCATCATCCTCTGGCGCTGGAGACCGGGCTCACCCAACAGCAGATCGCGCAGTTTCATGAAGCGGAAAAAAGGGCGCTTCGCCATGCGCGTCATGTGGTGGTGACTTCACCGGCAACAGCCTGCACCCTTTGTGAAGACTATGCGGTGTCGCGGGAGCGCATCACCATCGCTGTGCCGGGCATCGATCCGGTTGAACAGTCGGATTGTTCGCAGCAGGACCTGCATCACATCCTTTCTGTCGGCTCGCTCACACGCCGGAAGGGTCATGACGTGCTTGTCAGCGCGCTCAAGGCTGTCGAAGACCTGCAATGGACGGCCACGATTGTCGGCAGCCACAAGCTGGACCCGGTAACCGCTGACGCGCTTGAAGGGCAGGTGCGGGATATGGGACTTTCCGACCGGATTACGATCACCGGTGAGGTGGAAGACACCGCGCCCTATTTTGCACGCGCCGGTCTGTTTGCACTCGCCAGTCACTACGAAGGCTATGGCATGGTTTTCGCCGAAGCGCTTGCTTATGGTCTGCCGGTTGTTGGTTGCCGTGCAGGCGCTGTGACGGATGTTGTGCCGGAGGAGACGGGGATTTTGGTCCCGCCGAATGACGTTGCTGCCTTCGCCGATGCACTCCGGGTGATGCTGAAAGATCAAGCGCAGGCCCGAAAAAAGGCCGCTGCCGCGCATGTCGCCGGAAGGAAACTGCCGGACTGGCCGGAAACCGGTCGCCGGATATCAATCGCACTGGAGGCTTTGCAATGAGTGGCTTTGACAAATCGTGGCTGTCGCTGCGCGAACCGGCAGACCGGCAGGCGCGGGACAAAGGGCTCGTCGCAGACCTATGTCGTTATGTGCGTAAGCAGCCGGAGCCGTCTTTGCTCGATATCGGATGTGGCACCGGCTCGACGTTTCGCAGCCTTAACCGGGAATTGCCGCCGGAAACACAGTGGCATCTTCTGGACTATGATCCGCAGCTTCTTCAGGCCGCAGTTGCCAGTATCGGAGCGGCGCCTGCCGTTCGTTTCAGCCAGCATGATCTTAATGATCTGGCTCACCTGCCACTTGATGGCGTGCAGGTCGTGACTGCCTCGGCGCTTTTTGATCTCTGCTCGGACCGCTTCTGTGCCGCTTTTGCCGCGCATCTGGCGCAGCTGGGCTGCGGGGTTTATGCGGCGTTGAATTATGACGGGCAGGTATTCTGGTCTCATGCGCACCCGCTTGATGAGGCGGTGGTTGCGGCTTTCAATATCCACCAGCGAACCGATAAGGGCCTTGGCCCGGCGCTCGGCCCAGATGCGGCAGAAAGCCTTGAGCGGCACTTCGCAGGTCACGGGTTCAGTGTGAAAACGGCCGAAAGCCCATGGCAGATGGATCGTAATCAGGCGGCATTGCAGCGCGCATTTCTGGAAGGCTTCCGTGAACCATGCCTTGAAGTGGGCGGGGTTTCCGAAAACGAGCTTGAAGCCTGGCTCATCTGGCGCATTGCCGCGATCGACCGGCCTGAAAGCCGCTGTATTGTCGGCCACAAGGATGTTCTGGCGCTGCCGGAGGTAAATGGCCCTGCTTCAGGCTGATAGGTTAAAGGCGCAATCGAATAAAATGTCGGGGCCAAGATCATAAACAGTTGTTTTCGGTCTTAAGGCACTGCTCAGCTTTTCAATCGGCGCAAGACCGATGCCAACGGGCCCGGAACCGATGATCAACGGTGAAACGGCGACATGAAGTCGGTCTACATGCCCTTCATCGATAAAACGTGCGATAGTGCGTGCGCCACCTTCGACAAGAACCCGCTTCAGACCGCGTGATTCCAGCACATCCAGAATTTCGCCTGTCTCAAGTCCGTTTTCGCCAGCGCCAAGCCGCACAATCTCTGCGTTGGGGAACGTGCGCTCTTCGAGCACCTTTCCGCTTTGGATCACGAGTACGGGCGCTCCGTTGTCGTGAAACAGGCTTTCCTGTCCGTTAAGGGCGCCGTGGCAGTCGACCACAACGCGCACCGGGTCTCTGCCTTCAACAAGCCGGACGGAAAGCCGGGGATCATCTGCCTTGACCGTGTTGATGCCGACAATCAGCGCATCGACCAGCGCCCGGCAGCGATGCAGGTGAACAAGGCCGCCGGCACCTGAAATATCACGGGCATCGCCGGCAGGTGTTGCCACCCTGCCATCCAGTGACTGGCCGACCTGAGCAATCACAAAGCGGCCTTTGGAACGTGCAATCGGCGCGTAGACAGATGCCGCGGCGTCTTCGTCTTCTGCGAATATGGTTTCATGTCCGTCGTAAAGACCAAGCAGCTTACGCCAGGTCACGTCGGCAACATCGAGCATCTGCATATGTGGCGCGTGTCCCTCAGAGCATCCGGTAGAGCGTGTTGTCGCGTTTGACAACGTGATGCATCAGAACCGCCCCCATGTGCAATGCGAAAAGCGTCAGGACAATCCATGCACTGACGGTATGGATCGCAGAAAGTGTCCCGGCGATATCAGGTGATTTTCCGATCGGGCTCCAGATCGGCAGAACGCCGAACCAGCTGAACGGGAAACCGTGGGCATTGGTCGCCAGAAAACCGCTTACCGGCATGACAATCAGAAAGACATAAAACAGGCCATGCACCGATGCCGCTGCGATACGCTCGATTTCATGCCCCTCCGGTCGGGGCGCGCGTGTCAGAAGCTTGTTGCCGACGCGCACAAGCATCAGCCAGAGCACCAGAAAGCCAAGGCTTTCATGGATCAGGTAGAAATCGAGCGACACTTCACTTTTGACGAATTTGATGACCATGCCAAATGGCCATGTCGCCAGTACGAGAACGGCGATGATCCAGTGCATGATGCGGCTGGTCGTGGCATGGCGTTCGGCGGTGATGGTTCTCGTCGATGGCATCAGCACACCCGACACTTTAGCGTCTTCTTCAGTGCTCATACGTGCTCCGTGACCTCAGGCTTCATGTCGAAGACAATCCGTCCATCAGGCATAAATTTTGCTTTGGACTGGAAGCAAGCCTGATGCGTACTCTATCAGACGGAAGCGAAACGGCAAATATTTTTACGCTGACGCAAACAGCGGTGCGGATGACGGGGGACGGCATCAAAACGCCTTTTCCTTGCTTTGCGGGCGGATGGGCGCCAGAAACTGCATGATCAGAATGACGTTACCAACAAGCCGGTATCTTTGATGACCAAACAGCGATCCATTCAGCATGTAGTACAGACGCTTGCCGGCGAAATTGAAAGCGGCGTCTTGCCGGTGGGGGCGGCATTGCCCACGCAGGCAGCGCTGGCCCGCAGGTTTGACGTGTCGCGTTATGTCATTCGCGCTGCCTTCGTTCTGCTTGCCGAGCGGCAACTGATTACCAGCTGGCAGGGTGCCGGGGCCGTCGTGCGCGGGCGCGAGTGGCCATATCCGATCACCACCCGGACCCGCATTCATGAGAGCCTCAAGAGTTTTGGCGCCGATACGACCATAACACTGGCGGACACCCGTCCGCGGGTGCGCCCGGAAGCGGAGGTGGCGGAGTTTCTGGGGCTTTCGTTGCGCGAACGGGTACCCTTTGCCGAGTTCATCATCGATGTTGACGGGGTGCCGGTGGCAATCGGCCATCATTTCATTCATCCGCACCGCTTTGATGATGTTCTGAAGGTTTTGCGGCAAACGGGCGAGATCATCGGTACTTATGCAGCTTTGGGGATACCGGACTATATGCGCCGCAAGACCATCGTGCGCACCCGTCTGCCGAAAGAGCGCGAGGCGGCTCTTCTGGGCATACCGCGCCAGCAGCCGCTCTTTGTGTCGCGCGGCTTGAATGTCGACCCGGACGGCAACGCGCTGGAAGTCACCGAAGCGATTGTCCGTGGCGACCGGATTCACCTGGCCATTTAAACCAAATCATAAACTTGGCGCGAATATTTCGTTACAATTGCGTTGGCAGGCGCGTCTGTCACGTCTTTGTCGCAAAAGCCTGTTTTCTCATGTCCTGCGTCCGGCCGGCGCCACAGATTGTTCCTTGAAAACACGCTTTGCGAGATACGAACCATGTTGAAGACACTTGCTCTGGCGCTCTTTGCCACTGCGGCGCTTGTTCCTGCTGCCCAGGCGAAAACCGTCATCACCTGCCTGACGAATTCGGGCCACCTGACCCGTCAGCACCAGCCTCTGGTGGATGAGTTTAATGCGATGCAGGACGATATCGAGGTCCGTTACGCAGCGCCGTCGAAAGACTATAGCGACAACCATCTGAAGCTGATGCGCGCCTCAGCGACCAACACGCTGCCGGATTGCGCTTTTGAAGCCTATAACCATCTTCCTTCACTCGTCCGCGCCATGGTCAAGCGTGATCAGGTCGTCAATCTCGACGA
This sequence comes from Martelella mediterranea, assembly GCF_004342225.1. Classification (GTDB taxonomy): domain Bacteria; phylum Pseudomonadota; class Alphaproteobacteria; order Rhizobiales; family Rhizobiaceae; genus Martelella; species Martelella mediterranea_B. Next base: position 23,520 of record NZ_SMAR01000022.1, read on the forward strand.
GCTGATTGCCGAAGAAGGTGAAGGCTGGAAGGAAGCCAATTATTCCGAAAATATGCTCGATCTTGGTCGTGTTGACGGCATTCAGTACGGCATGCCGTTCAATGCTTCCGTGATCCAGTGGTATTACAATGCCGACCTGTTTGAAAAAGCCGGACTCGATCCTGACAACTTTCCGAAAGACTGGGATGGCCTGTTCGCTGCCACCCAGAAGATCAAAGCTGCTGAGCCGGATGTTATCCCGATGTTCATGTGGATGATTAATGGCGATGACTGGGGCTTCCAGACGCTGATCGAGATGCAGGGCGGCAAAATGCTCAGCGATGACGGTCAGAGCGTTGCCTTCAACGAAGACGGTCACGGTGTTGAAGCCATGAAGATCGCTCGCCGTCTGGTCACGGAAGGCGGTGCGCGCACCGATCAGGACAGCGACACGCAGCTGACGGCCTTCACCTCCGGCAATCTTGCGATCTGGGGTTTGTCTCCGGCGTCTGCCCGTAATATCGAAGAACGCGTCGGCGGTAAGTTCGATCTGCGCTCAACGACATTTACCGTCTGGAATGATGAAGATGGCCGTCTGCCGACGGGTGGCAATGCTGCCCTGATCACCACCAAGGATCCGGAAAAAGTAAAGGCTGCCTGGGAATATATCAAGTTCGTCACCGGCCCGCACGGTCAGGAAGTGGCTGCGAACATCACCGGCTACCTGCCGACCAACAAGCGCACCATGGAGCCGGAATTTCTTGGCGAATTTTATGCCGCCAACCCGTTCTATGCCACGCCGGTCAACCAGTATGACCGCGCCGGTCCCTGGTATGGCTATCCCGGCACGCAGTCTGAGAAGATCTGGCGCGAGCAGGCTTCTGTGATCAAGTCGGTCATGGAAGGCGAAACGTCACCTGAAGATGGCGCACAGGAACTTCAGGACATCGCTGAAAAGCTGATGCAACGCTGAATCTTGAAACGATAACAAAACGTGACGGGCGGCTTGCCGCCCGTCCAGTTCATGACGGCAGGAGTTCGCATATGGCACGCCTCCAACTTAAATCGATCCGCAAATCTTTCGATGGGAACGATATTCTTAAAGGTATATCCATCGACGTGAAGGATGGCGAATTCCTCTCGCTTGTCGGCGAATCCGGTTGCGGAAAGTCGACCTTGCTTCGCATTATTTCGGGCCTTGAAGTGCCGGACAGCGGTGAGATACTGATCGATGATCGCCCGGTGACCAGTGAAGCGCCAAAAGCCCGCAATATCGCGATGGTGTTTCAGGATTATGCGCTATACCCGCATATGACCGTGGCAGAAAATATGGCGATGCCGCTGATTATGGCACGTCTGCCGCTTCACGCCCGCCTGCCGCTGGCCGGTCGTTTTTCCCCTGCTGCACGCCGCGCCCGGCCGGATATTTCGGACAAAGTCCGTGCCGTTGCCGCACAGCTGAGGATCGAACATCTGATGGAGCGCCGGCCGGGACAGCTGTCCGGTGGCCAGCGTCAGCGCGTGGCACTGGGCCGGGCGCTTGTGCGCGATCCGGGCATCTTTTTGATGGATGAGCCGCTCTCCAATCTGGATGCCAAGCTACGCGTTGAAGTGCGCAAGGAAATTACAGAGCTTCATGCTGCCTCCGGCCTGACCTTCGTTTATGTAACCCATGATCAGACCGAAGCGATGACGATGTCAGATCGTGTGGCTTTGCTGCAGAAAGGCACGTTGCTGCAGGTCGGCGCGCCGGGACAGCTTTACGCCGATCCGGCCAATATTGAGGTGGCACGGTTTATCGGTTCGCCTGAAATCAATTTCCTCCCCGTTGAGGCGGCATCTGACATGATGCGCCTTGGCAACCAGCACCTGCCGCTGCGCCTTTCCGGCCGCACCGGTGGCTTCACCTTTGGTTTGCGTCCTGAAGCCATTCATCCGGCCGGTTTTGCTGCCGCGCCTGCATCTGCCGATACAATCCGGCTCTCCTTCCGCCGCACGCTTGTGGAAGATCTGGGGCATGAGCTTTTGATCCATGGTGCGTTTGCTGCATTGCCGGAAACGGATGTCCGGGTGCGGCTGCAGAAATCCCACGGTCGCCCCCTGGACCTGCCGGAAAGCTTCGATACGCTGATTGCGCCGGAAGACCTGCTGGTGTTCGATGAGTTCGGAAAACGCATTCAGCAGAAACCGCTGCCGGTTCGTCAGGGAGTGGTCGCATGAGTGCCGCCCGTGCCCGCGCCGCAAGCCAGGGGCGGCTGGCCTATATGCTGGTCGCACCGGCAACGCTGCTGATCCTTCTGATCTACATTCTGCCGATCATCACTGTGCTGGTGATGAGCTTTACCGATTACACGCTCGTCAGCGATTATTTCGAGTTTATCGGCTTTGAAAACTACGCGAAGATGTTCACCGACAGCGCGTTTTTGAATGCGCTTAAAAACACGGTCATTTACGTTGTTATTTTTCTGCCTGCCGCCTTCATCATCCCGCTGGTCCTGGCGCTGATGATCCAGAAGCGTAAGCAGTTTCGTTCCATTCTGGAAGTGCTTTACTTCCTGCCTGTCACCTCCACACTGGCTGCAATGTCGCTGGTCTGGGGGGCGTTGATGGATGGCAATCAGGGAGCGCTGAACGAACTGCTGTCCAGTTTCGGGGCAGGGCCGGTCAATTGGTTGGGTTCTGAAGGCGTGGTGCTGATCTCGCTGGCGCTTGTGGCGATCTGGAGCGTGATCGGCTTCAATATGGTCCTGTTTCTGGCGGGCCTGACGACAATCCCCACCCGGCTTTACGAGGCGGCTGCCATGGATGGCGCCGATCATCCGCTGGATCGCTTCTTCCGGGTAACATGGCCGATGCTGGGGCCAACCGCGCTTTTCGTTGCGGTGATTTCATCGATCAACGCTTTCAAGCTTTTCGACACGGTGGCCATCCTCACGCAAGGCGGGCCGGATCATGCCTCGGAAGTCTATCTCTATCTGGCCTATCTGGAAGGCTTTGAATATTTCAATATGGGCTATGCAGCCGCGCTTTCGCTGTTCTTCCTGCTGATCATTTTCGTCTTCGCTCTGGTCCAGACCATGTTTGCCGATAATAAGGTGCAGTATTGATGAGCACGGTTGTTCATACGCAAAAGCCTTCCCGCCTTTCCGCTTTGCTTCAGTCCGTTCGGCCCCGTTCGCTTTCTGATGCGGTTGGTACATTGGTGCTGTTCATCGGCGGCTGGATCATGGTGTTTCCGTTTGTCTGGATGATTTCGTCCAGCTTCAAACCCACCTATGAGGTCTATGACCCCGACTTCACCATCATTCCAAAAACCTTTGTCGGCTTTGAAAACTATGCTGGCGTTTTGTTCGATCAGCCCTATCTGCGCTTCATGTTCAACAGTGCAGTCGTGTGTCTGGGCATTCTGATTGTCCAGCTGGTGACGGCCATTCCGGCAGCCTATGCGCTTGCAAAGTTACGATTTCGTGGCTCGACCATTTTCTTCGGAACGGTGATTGCCTCGATCACAATCCCGATCAATGTGATCTCGATCCCGATTTATATCGGCCTGGTGCAGATCCGCATGCTCGACACCTATTTTGCGATGATGTTCCCATTTCTGGTTTCTGTGTTTGCGATCTTTCTGTTCAGGCAGTTTTTCAAGGCTTATCCCGACAGCATTATCGATGCGGCCCGCGTGGATGGGTTTTCTGAAATCGAGATTATTCTGCGGCTGATCCTGCCTGCCGCTGTTCCGGCGATTGCCGCCTTCACCGTATTTTCGCTGGTGGCCCACTGGAATGATCTCTACTGGCCACTGATCGTTGTTCAAAGCCAGGACAAGATGACAGCGACCCTTTCCATGATGCAGTATCAGTCTGATTTCGATACCGATTACGGGCGTACATTTGCCTCTGCCGCCGTTGTTTCCGCGCCAATGGTGATCGCCTTTCTGTTTTTCCGGCGGCTTTTTATTCGCGGCATCACGATGACCGGGATCAAAGGCTGATCTACTCCCATTTTTTCACTGCAACAGGTATAACATGCTCAAATTCATCATTCTTTCCGACCTTCACCTCGTGCCGGAAGGCAAGCTCAGCCATGGGCTGGATACGGCTGAACGCTTTGAACTGGCGATTTCCTTTGTCAATCAGCATCATAGCGACGCTGCTTTCGTAATCATCAACGGCGATCTGGCCGACCATGGCGAACCTGCGGCTTATGAGCGTATGAAGGCGATGTTGCCGAAGCTTACAGCAGACACCTATCTGACGCTGGGCAATCACGATAATCGCGACAACTTCATTACCGTCATGGGAAAAGATCATGTGGCAGAAACAGGTTGCGCCGATCATGTGATTGATCAGGGTGATCAGCGCATTATCGTGCTTGATACCAAGGAGCCTGAAGCCGGTGGCGCAGGACGCCTGAGTGAGGCGCAGCTGGCATTTCTGTCAGCGGCCCTTGAAGGCGCTGGCGAAAAGCCTGTTCTGATTGTCCTGCACCACAACATCACGTTTCTGGGTGTGCCGACCGACTGCATTATTCTGGAAAACCGGGATGCCTTCATCGATATCGTCAAGCGTCATGACAATGTGCGTCAGGTCATCTCCGGGCATGTGCATATGAGCACGTCGGGCAATTATCGCGGCGTGCCGTTCTGTACGATTGCCGGAGGTCATTACAATATCGAACCGACACTGGGCGCGCCGGATATCACCTTCCAGACACCAGTTCCACGCCGTGAAGGGCCCGGCCAGCTTGCCGTTGTCCTCAGCGATAAGACAAGCACCGTGGTTCATATGGAAAACTACATCGACCGCCATCTGGTGATGGCACCGGCACTGTTTGACATGCACCGCTCCTGACCGCCGTTCGTACAACAGGCATAAAAAAGCCCGGGCCTGTTGGCTCCGGGCTTCTTTTATTCAAAGGGCAGGGGGCGCGGATCAAAAGACCGGAACGACTGCGCCGCCATAGGTCTTTTCGATGAAATCGCGGATTTCGTCAGACTGGTAGATCTCGACGAACTGCTTAACCCAGTCAGCATCCTTGTCTTCGGTGCGGGAAACAATCACGTTGGCATAAGGGCTGTCAGCGCTTTCGATGGCGATGCTGTCAGCAACCGGATCAAGCCCGGCATCCAGAGCATAGTTGGTGTTGATCGCCGCAACGGCAACATCGTTGAGAACGCGTGGCAGCTGCGCCGCATCCAGTTCCAGAATATCAATATTCTTAGGGTTTTCGACGATATCGAGCGGCGTTGCCTTCAGGCCCACGCCATCGGCCAGCTTGATCACGCCCTGCTTTTGCAAAAGCAGAAGCGCACGGCCACCATTCGTCGGATCGTTCGGAATGGCCACGCGGGCGTTCTTCGGCAGGGCATCAAGATTGTCGATCTTGTTGGAGTAAATGCCCATCGGCGTAATGATGGTCTTGCCGACAGCTGTCAGCTTGTAGCCGCGGTCTGCGATCTGGTTGTCGAGATAAGGCACGTGCTGGAAGCTGTTGAGGTCGAGGTCGCCATCATTCAGCGCCTGGTTCGGGACAACATAATCGGAAAAGGTGGCAATCTCGACATTCACGCCCTGTTCTTTTGCAAGCTTTTGAACCTGCTCGAGAATCTCCTCATGAGCGCCCGGCGTCACGCCGACGGTGATTTTATCCTTGGCCAGAGCAGGTCCGGCTATCAGGCCGGCCGCAAGTGCAACAGCGGCGAACGTCTTGGCAATATTCATAGTCGTATCCTCAGGCATTGGCACGCCGGGTTTGTTGATCAACCACATTAACGTGCGCTGTTTCCGGCAAATTTATGGAATTGAGTATCCGGAGTTTATCCGGCGTTGAAGCAAACCATTTGCGTAAGCTGACTGCTTTCAGCAAATCCTTGCTCAAAACCGATAGATCCGAACCAGGCAGGTGCCGGTCCGGATACTGTCCTCCTGTTTACCAGGTCGGTGTGATCGCACCCTTGAACTGCTTTTCAACATAGGCTTTGACTTCAGGGCTGTGGTAGCTTTCGACAAAGGTTTTCACCCAGTCTGCATCCTGATCTTCAGCCCGAACGGCGATGATGCCGACATAGGGCGCTTTCGCGCCTTCACGAAACAGCGAGTCCTTCACCGGGTTCAGTCCGGCATCCAGAGCATAATTGGTGGTGATCAGCGCCACATCCACGTCATTGAGTGCCCGCGGCAGCTGTGCCGCATCGAGCTCGATGAAGTCGAAGTTATGCGGATTGTCAACGATATCGATAACGCTGGCCTTCACGCCAATGTCTTCAGTCAGACCGATCAGGCCCTGATCTTCCAGCATCAAAAGAGCGCGGGCCCCATTGCTCGGATCGTTCGGCAGCGCAATTTTCGCGCCATCGGGAATATCAGCCTTGCTGTCGATCCTGTTTGAGTATCCCGCCATCGGGAAGTTGACCGACTGGGCGACACTGACAAGATCAAAGCCGCGGGAGGCAACCTGATTGTCGAGATAAGGCTGGTGCTGGAAGGAGTTGATATCGAGATCGCCGTCAGCGAGCGCCTGGTTCGGCACGACATAATCCGAGAACTCGATGATATCGAGATCGAGGCCCTTTTCGGCAGCGACTTCTTTCACTTTCTCGACGATCTGCGCGTGGGGGCCGGGCGTCACGCCAATCTTTTTGGTTTCGGCATGCGCAAGGCCGGTGGAAACAAGCGCTGCAAAGACAGCCGCCGTGATCAGTTTTTTCATGACATATCCTGTTCGCTTTAAAGGAGCGGTGGAGCGGGTTTGAATTTGAGGCGGCTTTACCGGTTCTTGTTCTTCTTGTCGAAACTGCGGGCCAGCATGTCACCGGCGCTCTGGATCGCCTGAACCAAAACAATCAATACCACCACAACGGCGAGCATGACGCCCGGCATGAAACGCTGATAGCCATAACGAATACCGATATCACCAAGGCCGCCACCGCCAACAGCACCCACCATGGCAGAATAGCCGATCAGGCTGACGATGGTCAGCGTGAATGCCAGTGTTATGGCTGGTTTCGATTCAGCCAGAAGAACCTTGATGACGATCTGCATCGGTGTGGCACCCATGGAGCGGGCAGCTTCGATCAGGCCCTTATCGACTTCGCGGATGGCGCTTTCCACGAGGCGTGCAAAAAACGGGATCGTCGCTATAGTGAGTGGCACAATGGCGGCCTGTGTGCCGATGGACGTGCCGGCAATCAGCCGTGTAAACGGAATGATCGCCACGACGAGAATAATGAAGGGCGTTGAGCGCGTGGCATTGACGATCAGGCCGACGATGCGGTTGAGCATCGGCGCTTCAAGGAGTTCGCCCTTGCCGCTTGTCGCCAGAAAGATACCGATCGGCAGGCCGAGGATGGTTCCGATGAGGCCGGAAACAACGACCATCTGCAACGTCTGCAGCGTGCCTTTGGTCAGAAGAGAGATGAGCATATCAGGCGACATAGCCGACGACCTCCGCGTTCAGACCGGTCTTGGAGAAGAATTGCTGCGCATTTGCCATCACTTCAGGATCAGCGGAATATGCGACATAAAGCGTGCCGTAAGGCTCGCCTGCAATCTCATCGACCGTCCCGGCAATGATGTTGACCGGGCTGCCCAGCACCGTCATCAGGCGGGAGACCAGAGGCTGATCGGCTGTCTCTCCGAAAAAGCGAAGACGAATCAATGCATTGCAGCCGGGTTGCGGTTCAGGGATGACCTGCCGGCCGATCCAGTCCGGCAGGCTGCCGCCGGGAAGCGCTGCCAGCATGGAGCGGGTGGTTTCGTGCTGCGGCGCGGTGAACACATCAAAGGTGCGACCGCTTTCGGCAATCTGCCCCTGGTCCATCACCGCAACGCGGGAGGTAACGGCCTTGACCACCTCCATTTCGTGCGTGATCAGAAGCACGGTCAGGCCGAGGTCGCGGTTAATCGTCTTCAGCAGGCTCAAGATCTGCTGCGTGGTTTCAGGGTCAAGTGCCGAGGTTGCCTCATCTGAAAGCAGCAGTTTGGGTTTCGAGGCCAGCGCACGGGCAATGCCGACGCGCTGTTTCTGGCCGCCCGACAACTGAGCCGGATAGTGCCGGGTCCGCTCCGAAAGGCCAACCAGATCAATCAGCGGTTCAATACGCTTCTTGATATCCTGCTTCGACATGCCTGCGATTTCCAGCGGCATGGCGATATTGTCATAGACTGTGCGTGAAGACAGAAGGTTGAAGTGCTGGAAGATCATCCCGATTGAACGGCGAACCGAGCGAAGGGCGACTTCATCGAGGCCCGATACGTCCGTTCCATCCACGATCACCCGGCCGGAGCTTGGCTTTTCAAGGCCGTTTACAAGCCGCACCAGTGTTGATTTACCAGCACCGGAGCGGCCGATAATTCCTGTGATCGCACCGGCAGGCACGCTGTAGCTGACATCATCAAGCGCGTTGAATGAACGCCCGCCGGTTTCCCGGCTGTTGAAGGTCTTGGTCACATTTTCAAAGCTGACCATCGGCGGCGCTTGATCGGCGCTCTGCCCTTCGGCCAGACCGGATACGTTCTCTGCCATCAGTTTCTCTTCTGTTACGCCGGAAGGCAGGCAATCTGTCCTGCCGGAAACCGGGTGGAAAAGGCTGGCATTCCGTTAGCACTCCCCCCACGTTGTTTTCAAACAAAAATACGCAAACAGAGCGTTTCGTTGCTGGCGAGACTGGTACCGCCGCGTTTTCAGCGCTCATCAGCGTACAGGGCAGGAGAGCCGCCTGCTGGCTTTGCCCGTTCTGGTGCGGTGCGAGAATGGAAAAATACGACGATCATTTTGCACACATAATGTCGACAAAAAGACGCGTGAGGCCTAAAGTGTTTGCGGACAGGCGAGCTGAAATGCTGTTGTTGATCCCCGTATTGTAAGGGGAGAAGGCACAGCATAGAGTGCTTTGGAAATCACCAGATCGCCAACAATGCACGATGGAGCCATTCTTGCAGGCAGCGCAAAAAAGCAAAGCGAAAACCCGCGGTTCGGGAACCCAGAAGGTGTTCGAAACACTGCGCAGCGAAATCCTGTCGATGGAGCTGGCACCCGGCAGCCCGCTGGATGAGGTCCGGCTTTCCGAACGTTTTGGCATGTCCCGAACGCCGGTGCGTGAAGCCCTGCTCAGGCTTTCCAGTGAAGGGCTTGTGACAACGCTGCCGAACCGGAACACCATCGTTTCGGCGATCAACTTTGCGGATTTGCCGAATTATTTCGATGCGCTGACCCTGATGTACCGCATCACCACACGCGGTGCGGCATCACATGGTGCATCGTCTTCGGCGCAGATGGATCGTATTCGTGCCTGTCAGGATGAATTCATTCGCGCGGTCGAAGCGCAGGATGCGTTTGCAATGATCGAGGCGAACCGCGAATTCCACGTCGCCATCGCAGAACTTGGCGGGAATACGTATTACACACGTTTCTTTGCCCGTCTTCTGGATGAAGGACGGCGGATTCTGAGGCTTTATTATTCCACTTTTGATGACCGTCTGCCACGCCAGTATGTCGATGAGCACGAGGAAATGATCACGACCATTGCGGAAGGCGATATCGAAAAGGCAGACCGGCTGGCCGTGGCACATGCTGCCCAGATTGTCCGGCAGATTCAGGATTATCTCGCGCGTGAAACCGCGCAGGCCATATCACTGCCGCTTTGACGACGGCAGAAGGCAGAACAGAACCGGGGAATGAAATGACGGAACCAGAAAAGGCCGATGCCGTTGTCATTGGTGGCGGGATCATCGGATGCATGACGGCGCGTTACCTCGACAATGCCGGGCGCAAAGTCACGCTTGTTGAGCGCGATGGCGTTGCTGCCGGCGCCAGTGCCGGGAACGCCGGCATTCTTGCTTTCCCGGAAATCGTGCCGATTCCGTCACCTGGCATCACGTGGAAGGCGCCCGGCTGGCTGCTGGATCCCTTGGGACCGCTGACAATCCGTCCTGGCCATGCGCCAAGGCTGGTCCCCTGGTTCTGGCATTTCTGGCGCGCCAGTTTCAAAAAGAACTTCGAGCGCGGCCTCAGTGTGCAGACAGAACTGATGCATCTGGCGATTTCCGAATATGAGCGGGTCCGTCAGGATCAGGCCCTTGCGCCTTTCGTCGTGAATACCGGAACGCTGGATATTTATGACAGTGCCGACAGTTTTGATGCAGCTGTCCCCGACTGGACAAGGAAGCGCAAGGCGGGCTTTAATTTTCACCGTGTCGGGCGGAAGGAGATCGACGAACTTCAGCCAGGGCTTGCTCCGCAATTCGAACATGCGATTTACAGCGAAAGCGGCCTTCAGATCTCCGATCCCGCTGGTTTCACCCGCGCCATTGCCGAGCTTTTGCGCATGGACGGTATGACGATAAAACCGGCTACGGCGGTGGCATTGGAACCGACCGAGGCAGGTGCGCGCATTCGCTTCGAAGATGGTACATCGCTGGAGGCATCGACGGTTGTCGTCGCCTGCGGTGCGTGGTCGAAAAAACTGGCGGAAAGTCTCGGCGAGGCCGTGCCGCTTGATACCGAACGCGGCTACAACACCACCTTGCCACGCAGTGCCTTTGGCATTGAGCGGCAGCTCTATTTCAACGACCATTCCTTTGTCGTCACGCCTTTGAAGAATGGCATTCGTGTTGGCGGCGCCGTGGAGTTTGGCGGGCTGGATCTTCCTGCGAACTTCAAGCGCTCGGAAATGCTACTCAAACTCGCCAGCCGCTTCCTGCCGGGTCTCAGCACCGAAGGTGGCGAGCAGTGGATGGGGTTCCGTCCGTCCATGCCGGATTGCCTGCCCGTGATTGACCGTTCAAAGGCTGCGCCGAATGTCATTTATGCTTTCGGACATGGCCATCTCGGGCTGACCCAGTCGGCGGCGACCGGAAGGCTCGTTACCGAACTCGCACAACAGAAGGCGCCTTCCATCAGCCTTGAAAATCTCCGTTTTGACCGTTTCAGCTGATCAGATGTGACGGCATGCACCGTTTCCGTCCCAGGCAGGCGTGAGAACCTCGGCGTTCAGATACTATTCTGTCGACAAACTGGCGACAATAATGCTAGAGAGTTTGACAGAATACAGACACGATGCTGTGTCTAGTCGATGTAAGAGAGGCGGTAGTGATGACAATGAGCCAACGTCCGGCACCCATATCCGAAGAAGAACGCCAGCTGCGCCTGAAGCGACTGCGTGCAGCCATGCAGCAGGCCGGGGCGGATGCTGTGCTTCTGGGGTCGACCACAAGTCTTGTCTATTTTACCGGTTTGCACTGGCATCCGAGCGAGCGCCTTGTCGGTGCGCTTGTGACCGCCGACAACCTGACATACATCACGCCTGCCTTTGAAGTTTCAAAGATCGAGACGCTTGAAAGGCTGGATGGCGACATGGCAGGCTGGCATGAGCACGAAGATCCCGCCGCACTGGTGGCCAGGCTTTTAGGCGCAGGTAAAAAACTGGCGCTGGATGATGCGCTGCCCTTCTTTATTTATTCGGCGCTGGCAAAGGTGATTGAGCCGCAAAACCTGATCGATGGCGGACCGGTGATTTCGGCTCTCCGGGCGGTGAAGACGCCTGCGGAAATTGCACTGATGCAGTACGCAATGAACGCGACCCTTGAAGTGCACAAGCGCGTTCATGCAATGATTGAACCGGGTGTCCGAGCCTCGGAGGTGGTTGGCTTCATTGATGAGGCGCATCATGCGCTGGTCGGGTCCGGCAGCACTTTTGCGATCTGCTCCTTCGGTTCGGCGACATCGCTGCCGCATGGCGTGGATTACGACCAGACCTATAGCGAGGGCGATATCATTCTGGTGGATACCGGCACCAATGTGGATGGCTATCAGTCAGATATGACCCGAACCTATGTGAAGGCAGAACCAACGGGCGCGTTCGCGCGCATCTGGTCGATCGAACGCGCCGCGCAGCAGGCTGTTTTCAATGCGGCGAAAATTGGTGCAGAGGCCGAAAGTCTCGATGCTGCAGCCCGCACCGTGATTGCAGAACGGGGCCTTGGGCCGGATTACAATTTGCCGGGCCTTCCCCATCGCGCCGGCCATGGTCTTGGCATGGATATGCACGAGGCGCCGTTCATCGTTCGCGGAAACATGATGAAGCTGCAGCCGGGCATGTGCTTTTCCAGTGAGCCGATGATTGTCGTGCCCGAGAAATTCGGTGTCCGTCTGGAAGATATCATTCATATGGGTGAAGACGGGCCGATCTGGTTCACGCAGCCGGGCAAGAGCCCGACTGAACCCTTTGCCTGAACGGCACCTTGAAGTTTGCCGTTGGCGGGTTAGGCTGGCCCGCCGCGCTGATCAGTTGCGGACATTTCCGCACGATATCTGAATTTGTCTTTCACTGGTGTTGAGGACCATAAAGAACATGCGCAGCACATTCTTCTGTATAGATGGCCATACGGCAGGAAACCCGGTTCGGCTGGTGGCCGGTGGTGCGCCGCTTCTGGCAGGCGCTTCCATGTCGGAGCGCCGTCAGGACTTCCTGAACCGCTTCGACTGGATCCGCACCGGACTTTGTTTCGAGCCGCGCGGTCACGATATGATGTCCGGCGGTTTCCTCTATCCGCCGACACGCGCCGATACTGATGCCGGCATCCTCTATATTGAAACCAGCGGCTGCCTGCCCATGTGTGGCCACGGCACCATCGGGATTGTGACCTTTGCGCTTGAAAACGGGCTTATCCGGCCAAAAGCACCGGGGCACCTTAAGCTCGAAGTGCCCGCAGGGCTGATTTCCATCGACTACAAGCAGGAAGGCCAGCGCGTGACGGCGGTGAAGATCACCAATGTCCCCGCCTATCTGGCTGAAACGGGTATCGAAATTGAAGTGCCGGATTTCGGGCCGCTGACCGTCGATGTGTCCTATGGCGGCAATTACTACGCTATCATCGAGCCGCAGGGGGCTTATACGGGTCTTGATGATCTGGGGGCCTCGCGCATCATTGATCTTTCGAACGCGGTGCGTGCGCTTGTGCGGGAAAAGTTCACGCCGGTTCACCCGCTGGATGAAACGATCACAGGCGTTTCGCATGTGATGTGGACCGATGCCCCGAAATATGGTGGCAACGGGCGCAACGCCGTATTTTACGGTGACAAGGCCATTGACCGTTCACCCTGCGGAACAGGCACATCGGCGCGCATGGCGCATCTTCATGCAAAAGGCAGGCTCGCGAAGGGTGATGCCTTTGTGCACGAAAGCTATATCGGCAGCACGTTTACCGGATGTGTGGAAGAGGAAACGAAACTCGGCGATCTAGACGCCATCATCCCTTCCATCGAAGGTTCAGCAATTTCGACCGGGTTCAATACCATTTTCATTGATGATGAAGACCTGTTCTGGGAAGGCTTTCAGGTGCGCTGAAGGCGCTGCAGTGCCAGACAATCACAACCGCAGGGAGACGGTATGGCTGAAGAATTCGTGCAGATTTCCACAGGTGAGGCTTTGACGCTGGGCAAGAGTCTGCTTGAAAAAGCCGGCTACTCTGAGGACCATGCGCGCACCATCACCGAATGTGTTGTTCGCGCGCAGATGGATGAGTGCCACTCGCATGGGCTTTACCGGCTGATCAGCTGCTGTGAACTGATCGAGCGCGGCAAGGTTGATCCTTCTGCTGTCCCCTCTGTCGAGGATCGCGCTCCGGCGATTGTGCGTGTGGATTCGAAACGCGGCGTTTCGCTTGCCGGGTTCGAGGCGGGCCTGCCAAAGCTTGCGGAAAAGGCAAAAGCCAGCGGCATTGCAGCGATGGCGATCAACAATTGCTTTCATTTCTCCGCGCTCTGGCCCGAGGTCGAGGCCATTTCCGATCATGGCCTTGTCGGTATTGCGATGACTGTCAGCCACGCCTGGGTCGCCCCCGCCGGTGGCACAAAGCCGGTTTTTGGTACCAATCCCTTTGCCTTCGGCTGGCCGCGCCCGGACAAGCATCCCTTTGTGTTCGACTTTGCGACGTCGGCAATCGCGCGCGGCGATATCGAATTGCACCGGCGCGCGGGAACACCGCTGCCCGAAGGCACGGCGATTGATGCAGAAGGCAAGCCCACGACAGATCCCGAAGCCGCTGTCGGTGGTGCAATGCTCACCTTTGGCGGGCACAAGGGCTCTGCCCTTTCCGCCATGATCGAGCTTCTGGCCGGTCCGCTGATCGGCGATATGATGAGCGCTGAATCGATGGCTTTCGATGATGGCGCCAGGGTGACCCCGCTGCACGGTGAACTGATCATCGCGCTTGATCCGGAAAGCTTTCTCGGTCAGGCGACAGCCGTGAATCTGAAGCGCGGTGATGCTCTTTTTGATGCCATTGAAGCGCAGGTTGATGCCATTGAAGCGCAGGGCGCACGCGTGCCTTCTGCACGGCGCTATGTTGCGCGGGCGCGCAATGAAAAGTCCGGTACGATGCCGGTTAAACCGAATGTGCTTGAGGAACTCAAGGCACGGGCCAAGGCCCTTTGAACGAACTGAAACAGACGAGGAATCACCTATGACGATCACCGGCGAACTGTTCATCGGCAACAAGACCTTGAAAGGCGAAAATGGCACGCTGACAGCCATTGCTGCCGCGACCGGCGAAGCGCTGGAAGGTGCTTTTGGCGGGGCCTCTCAGGCCGATCTTGATGCCGCAGCGAAGCTGGCCTTTGAGGCTTTCTTTGTCTATCGCGACACGAAGCTTGAAGAGCGTGCTGCATTTCTGGAGAAGGCGGCTGAAAATATTCTTGCCGTTGGCGATGAGCTGATCGAGCGTGCCATGGCGGAAAGCGGCCTGCCACGTGGCCGCCTTGAGGGCGAGCGTATGCGCACTGTCAATCAGTTGCGTCTGTTCGCCCGCGTTGTGCGCGAAGGCAAATTTCAGGATCAGCGTTTTGATCCGGCAGATGGGGAGCGCACACCACCAAAGCCGGATCTGCGCTTGCGTAAGGTTGGTCTCGGACCGGTTGCTGTTTTTGGCGCATCAAACTTCCCGCTGGCGTTTTCCGTGGCCGGTGGCGATACTGCTTCGGCCCTGGCTGCTGGCTGCCCGGTGATCGTCAAGGCCCATCCGGCCCATCCCGGCACTTCGGAACTGGTTGCCCGCGCGCTGCAGAAGGCCGTGATCGATTGCGGTATGCCGGAAGGCACCTTCTCGATGCTGCATGATAGCGGATATGAAATCGGCGGCGCGCTGGTTGCCCATCCGCTGATCCGTGCGGTTGGCTTCACCGGTTCGCGCAAGGGCGGGCTGGCGCTGATGGATACTGCTGCCAAACGCGAAGTGCCGGTTCCGGTTTACGCGGAAATGAGCGCCATTAATCCGGTTCTGCTGTTCCCTGAGGCTTTGAAAGCACGGGGCGATAAGATTGGCGAGGCCTTCGCTGCATCGCTGACGCTGGGTGCCGGTCAGTTCTGCACCAATCCGGGTCTTATTCTGGCTGTTGAAGGTGAGGCACTTGAGGCTTTTACGGCCGGCGCCATTAAAGCGCTCAAGGCTATTCCGGCACAGACAATGCTGACGCCCGGCATTTGCAAGGCGTACCAGGATGGTGTTGCCAGACTGGTCAGCCACGATGATGTGAGCGAGCTGGCAGAAGGGCTGGAAGGTGATGCCTATCATGGCCAGGCAGCACTGTTTGAAACGACGGCGGCTTCCTTCCTCAAGGATAAAAGCCTGCATGACGAGGTCTTCGGTGGTGCGGGCCTGATCGTCAAATGTGCAGACCTGGCTGAGCTTGAAACGGTCGTTGATAGCCTCGAAGGGCAACTGACCGCCGCGCTCCACATTACAGAAGGCGATCATGCGGCAGCCAAAAAACTGATGCCGAAGCTTGAAATGCTGGCTGGCCGGCTTCTGGTCAACGGCTTCGGTACCGGTGTTGAAGTGTCTCCGGCCATGGTGCATGGCGGACCGTATCCGGCAACCTCGGATGCGCGGACAACCTCTGTTGGTACGATGGCGATTGACCGCTTCTTACGCCCTGTTTCCTATCAGGATATGCCGGTCGCTCTTCTACCGGAGGCGCTGCAGCGTTAACGGTCTCATAATTCAGCAGGCTTTTTTGGGGGCTCCGGTGGTCATATTGATCGCCGGAGCCTTTTTTATCGTTCCATGCCGGGCGCAATCTGGAAGCAGGCAGAGACGTAACGGCTTTCTCAACGCCGTTTTTTCCAAGGGCTCAAAAAGTGTTTCCGTCCAGGCGGTCTGGTGTCTTCAGGATTGGATTATGCCTCTTATTGCAATTAATTCGCAATTGCACTATGACGAAGACTGAAGCAGTCTTCATGCGATGGCGCATCAACAAGGAGAAGGTATGTTTGACAGGACGCGACGATCAATATTGTTTGCAACGGCAGTGCTTTCAGCAATCACGCTGACAGGGGGGCTTTCTGCAGCATCCGCGGCTGACAAGTTCAAGGCCGTGACCACCTTTACGGTGATCGCCGATATTGCCCAGAATGTTGCAGGCGACGCCGCCATTGTGGAATCGATCACCAAGCCGGGTGCGGAAATCCATAATTATGCGCCGACGCCGCGCGACATTCTGCGCGCGCAGGATGCCGATCTGATCCTGTGGAACGGGCTCAATCTGGAGCTCTGGTTCGAGAAATTCTTCCAGAACCTCGATGACGTTCCCAGTGTCGTCGTCTCTGACGGCGTGGAGCCGATGAGCATTGCCGACGGCCCCTATGAAGGCAAGCCGAACCCGCATGCCTGGATGTCGCCGACATCGGCGCTGATCTATGTCGACAATATCCGGGACGCCTTCGTCGAATACGACCCGGAAAACGCCGAGACCTACACGGCCAATGCCGAAACCTACAAACAGCAGATCATGGCTGTCGTCGATCCGATCCAGGCGGAAATCGATGCCGTTCCGGAAGACAAGCGCTGGCTGGTTTCAAGTGAAGGCGCGTTTTCCTATCTCGCCCGCGATTTCGGCCTGAAGGAGCTTTATCTCTGGCCGATCAATGCCGATCAGCAGGGCACGCCGCAACAGGTGCGCCATGTGATCGATGTCGTGCGCGAAAACGACATTCCGGTGGTCTTCTCCGAAAGCACGATCTCGCCGGCGCCTGCCCAGCAGGTCGCCCGCGAGACCGGCGCTGAATATGGCGGCGTGCTCTATGTGGATTCGCTGAGCGACCCGGACGGTGTGGTTCCAACCTATATTGACCTGCTGAAGGTGACATCGGACCGGGTCGCAAAGGGACTTGCGACCAATTCTTGAAGTGATAGGGCGTCCCGGCCATGCAAAGCCTTTCATTGTCAGGCCCCTGCCCTATCATTGACAACATTTGCAACCTCGCGTCTTGATGCGGGGTTGCCAGACGTTTCAAACCCAAAGGTATTGTCGGAATGAATAAACATGCGGACTGGCGCCCCGGTCGGACAGGGCAAGACGACAGGTCCGGGATTACGGTCCGCGCTGCGACCGTGACCTATCGAAACGGCCATACGGCGCTCAGCGATGCCAGTTTCACCATCCCGTCTGGCACGATTACGGCACTTGTCGGGGTCAATGGCGCGGGCAAGTCGACGATCTTCAAGGCCATCATGGGTTTTGTGCGGCTGGCAAAGGGCGAGATTTCCGTGCTCGACATGCCGGTCAATGCCGCGCTGAAGAAGAACCTCGTTGCCTATGTGCCGCAATCGGAAGAGGTCGACTGGAACTTTCCGGTTCTGGTGGAAGACGTCGTGATGATGGGCCGTTACGGCCATATGGGGCCGCTGCGCCGCGCGAAAAAGGCCGACCGCGAGGCTGTCGACAAGGCCCTTGCCCGCGTCAACATGACCGAGTTCCGCCATCGCCAGATCGGTGAACTGTCCGGCGGCCAGAAGAAGCGCGTATTTCTGGCCCGCGCGCTGGCGCAGGATGGCTGGGTCATTCTGCTGGACGAGCCGTTTACCGGCGTCGACGTCAAGACGGAGGACCAGATCATCGCGTTGTTGCGGGATCTGCGCGACGAAGGCCGGGTGATGCTGGTTTCGACCCATAATCTCGGTTCCGTGCCGGAATTCTGCGACCAGACCGTGCTGGTCAAGGGCACGGTGCTGGCCTACGGCCCGACGGCGGAGACCTTCACCGAGGCCAATCTGGAACAGGCCTTTGGCGGCGTATTGCGGCACTTCATGCTGAACAATGGCGCGAAGCACGAGCCGCCCAACCCGGTTGGCATTTTTTCCGACGACGAGCGCCCCCTGATCTTTCGTGATGGCGTTGCCCAGAAAAGGGACGAGGACGGCAAGGCGGAGGGCGAACGCTGATGTCCGTCATCTTCGAACCCTTCAGCTACGCTTACATGACCAACGCCATGTGGGTGTCCGCCCTTGTCGGCGGCGTCTGCGCCTTTCTCTCCTGTTTCCTGATGCTGAAGGGCTGGTCGCTGATCGGCGACGCGCTTTCGCACTCGATCGTGCCGGGCGTGGCCGGCGCGTTCATGCTGGGCCTGCCGTTCTCCATCGGCGCGTTTTTCTCCGGCGGTCTGGCCGCCGCTGCCATGCTGTTTCTCAACCAGCGCACCAAGCTGAAGGAAGACGCGATCATCGGGTTGATCTTTTCCTCCTTCTTCGGCCTTGGCCTGTTCATGGCGTCGGTGTCGCCGACATCGGTCAATATCCAGACCATCGTGCTGGGTAATATTCTGGCGATCACGCCGGAAGACACGTTGCAGCTGGCCATTATCGGCTTTGTGTCGCTCGCCATCCTTCTTGTCAAATGGAAGGACATGATGGTGACCTTCTTCGATGAAAACCACGCCCGCTCGATCGGCTTGCGCCCGGGACTGCTGAAGGCGGTCTTCTTCACGCTTCTGGCCGCCTCCACCGTCGCCGCGCTTCAGACGGTCGGCGCCTTTCTGGTGATCTGCATGGTCGTCACCCCCGGCGCCACCGCCTATATGCTGACCGACCGCTTCCCGCGCCTTCTGATCCTCGCTGTCGCCATCGGCACGCTGACAAGCTTTTTCGGCGCCTATGCAAGCTATTTCCTCGATGGCGCGACCGGCGGCATCATCGTTGTGCTGCAGACGGCGATCTTCCTGGTTGCCTTCTTCTTCGCGCCCAAGCACGGGCTCCGCGCGGCGCGTGCCCGCGCCCGCCAAGCACTGGAGACAGGCCGATGAACCTGATCGATACACTTCTGATGCCGTTTCAGTTCGACTTCATGCTGCGCGCCCTGATCATCTCGACCGTGGTCGCCGTGCCGATGGCGCTCTTGTCCTGCTTTCTGGTGCTGAAAGGTTGGTCGCTGATGGGCGATGCGATCTCGCATGCCGTCTTTCCCGGCGTCGTCATCGCCTATATCGTCGGCTTTCCCTATGCCATCGGCGCCTTTGCCGCCGGCATGATCTGTGCACTGGCCACCGGCTATCTGACAGACAACAGCCGGATCAAGCAGGATACGGTGATGGGCATCGTCTTTGCCGGCATGTTCGGGCTTGGCCTCGTCATGTATGTGAAGATCCAGTCCTCGGTGCATCTCGACCATATTCTCTTCGGCGACATGCTCGGCGTGTCCTGGGGCGATATCGCTGAAACGGCGGCAATTTCGGTCCTTGTCGCCGCCGTGCTCGGCTTCAAATGGAAAGATTTTCTTCTACATGCCTTCGACCCTGCCCAGGCGCGGGCCGTCGGGCTTCGGGTCAACCTCCTGCATTACGGATTGCTGTGCATGATTTCGCTGACAGTCGTGGCGGCGCTCAAGGCCGTCGGTATCATTCTGGCAATTTCGATGATGATTGCACCCGGTGCCATCGCCTTCCTGCTGACACGGAATTTCGCCGCCATGCTGATCCTTTCAGTGGTCATCGCGGTCGCCTCATCCTTTCTCGGCATCTACCTGTCGTTCTTCATCGACAGCTCACCGGCGCCGACCATCGTGTTGCTGTTGTCTGCCGTCTTCGTTGCCGTTTTCCTTTATTCGACGCACCGTGCCGCACGTCGCGAAGCGGCGTGAGCAGGTCAGGGGCTGCCAAATGCTTTAGGGTGAAAAATAGGTGCGGACTTTTTCTGCGCTGTCTTGAACCCCCGGCGGCTTTGAATTAGAGCGGAACCAGCTTTTGCAGGACAGCTTCTTGTGTTTTTGCTGAAGGTGGCACGATTTTATCGAAGCAACGAAGCGGTTCCTGTTCTCAACAGAAGTTCAGACCTTTGCGGTTTTCCGGAATGATGTATTATCACTTTGAAAAATATTGATAAATTTCACTTTCGCTTAAAACATAAGCAGTGTGTGTGCTTGACACTCAATTAAGCACAGCCTAATTTTCGACCAGTTGGTCAAAGAGGGAACCTCCAGCAATGTCAGGAAAATTTAACGTTACGCGCCGTTCACTGCTCGCTTCGGGCATTGCTCTTGGCGTTGCTTCGCTTGCGCCGTTTGCCGCCGCGGCCGAGGAAAAGTTCAAGGTCGCCGCCATCCATGCTTCGCCGGTTGAGAATGCCTGGAACTCGGTCATGCATCAGGCGCTTCTGGAAGCGGCCGAGGACGGCGCGATCGAATATGTCTTCTCCGAAAGCGTTTCCGGAACGGATTATCCCCGCGCCATGCGCGAATATGCCGAGCAGGGCGTCGATCTGATCATCGGCGAATCCTATGCCGTTGAATCCGAAGCCCGCGAAGTGGCCGCCGATTATCCGGACGTGCCCTTCGTGATGGGGTCTTCCGGCGGTCCGTCGGGCGATAATTTCGGCGTTTTCGGCACCTGGAACCAGGACGGCGCCTATCTTGCTGGCATGCTGGCCGGCACGCTGACGGAAACCGACAAGGTCGGTTCGGTCGGTGCCATGCCGATCCCGGAAGTCAACATGCTGATCAATGCGTTTGCCGAAGGCGTGAAGGCGACCAACCCGGACGCTGAACATAACGTGACCTTCATCGGTACTTTCTTCGATCCGCCCAAGGCGCGTGAAGCCGGTCTTGCCCAGATCGATCAGGGCGCGGATATTCTGTTTGGCGAGCGCATTGGTACGGCCGATGCTGCGAAAGAACGCGGTATTCTCGCCGTCGGCTCGCTGATCGATTACACGCCGCGCTACCCTGATACCGTTTTTGCCAACGCATTGTGGGGCTTCCGCCCGATCCTCGATGCGGCCGTCGCCGATGCCGCTGCCGGTAATCCGGTCGGCAAGAATTACACGGCCTATGGCATGCTGAAGGAAGGCGGCAGCGATATCGCCTATGTCGAGGGCGTTGCCTCACCGGAAGCGGTTGAAGCCATGCTGAAGACCCGTCAGGCCATCATCGATGGCACGTTCGAGGTTCCGCGCAATATGGAAGAGCCGAAGTAAGGGGTAATCATGCAGGCCGATGCGACAGCGCTTGCCGTTGCAATCGGCAAAGGTGAATTGACGGCGCGGCAGGCGATGGAAGCATCGCTTGCCGCTTCTGCGTTACAGGAGGGGCTTGGCGCGGTGATCCGCGTTGACGCCGAGACGGGTCTTGCCGCTGCTGACCGGTTCGATTCGCTCTCTTCTGATGACAAGGCGAACATGCCCTTTGGCGGTGTTCCAACACTTGCCAAGGACCTCGGAGGCCCCTTCGGAGGCTTTGCCGTTCATGCAGGCTCGAGGGCGCTGGAGGGGGCGGATAGCGATGCCGACAGCGACCTCGCAGCGCGGTTTCGCGACGCCGGTTTTTGTCTTTTCGGCCTGACGACCAGCCCGGAATTCGGTCTGTCTCTGGCCTCGAAACCGGAAAAAGGTCCTCTCTGTCGCAATCCACTCGATCCATCGCTTTCGCCCGGCGGGTCCTCCGGTGGTTCGGCTGCTGCTGTTGCGGCAGGCATCGTATCGATAGCCCATGCCACCGATGCGGGCGGCTCTATCCGCGTTCCCGCCGCCTGCTGTGGCCTTGTGGGGCTGAAGCCTTCGCGCGGGACGATGGCCGCCGGTCCAAACTATGGAAACTATCTTGGCGGTATTGCCACAGAGCTGGCCGTCTGCCGGTCCGTTCGCGATGCGCGTGCGGTTTTCTTTGCGGTTTCAGGCGATGCGCATGGACCGTTTCCACAGCCATCTTTCATCAAAACACCGGATAGGGGCCTTCGGATCGGCCTGGTTGCGGAAACAGGGCCTGATACGCCTTGCGATCCCGCGCGCCTTGCTGTGCTGGAAGAGGCGGCGAAGACGCTGGAGGCGTCAGGGCACAGCATAGAGCCTGTCGCCTGGAATGATGTCGAAGGACCGGGCAAACAGGCCGCCGCTGCCTTTGCCGACATTGCCGCGATTAATCTGGCAAATTCCGCCAGCCGGTTTTCGCTCGATTTAGCGAAGACGGAGACAATGACGCAGGCCGTCATTGAACGCGGGCGCAAGATGCGTGGCGAGGCGGTGTGGTCGCTTGTCAACAAGATTGCCTTCATCGCGCGCGATGTCTGGCAGTTGTTTGACGATATCGATGCGCTGATTGCGCCGATGCTGACCACAGCGCCGAAGCCGCTCGGCGCGTTTTCGACAGATCACAGCGACACGGATGCCCATTTTGAGAGGATGCGCGCCTTTGCCCCGCTTGCCGCTCTTGCCAACCTCTCCGGATTTCCGGCAATAACGCTGCCGTTTGGTGCGGATTCGCGCGGGCTTCCTCTGCCGGTGCAGATTTTTGCGCCCATGGGGGCGGAAGACAGGCTTTTGTCGCTTGCGGCTACACTCGAGCGGGAAGAGCGCTGGTCGCATCCTTTTGAAATCGCAGGATTGGGCGCATGAGTGAGAGAGTGCTGGAAATCGCCGGTGTCAGCAAACGCTTCGGTGACACGCTTGCCAATGACGATATCTCGCTGACCCTCGACAAGGGTGAGATCGTTGCGCTGCTGGGGGAAAACGGCGCCGGCAAGACGACGTTGATGAGCATTCTTTTCGGCCACTACACGCCGGACAGCGGCAGTGTCAGCGTCATGGGAAAACCGCTGCCGCCGGGCAAGCCGCGTGCGGCCATTCGCGCCGGTGTCGGCATGGTGCACCAGCATTTCTCGCTCGCGCCGAACCTGACCGTACTCGAAAACGTCATGACTGGAACCGAGAGCCTGTGGAAGCTTGCGTCTGACCGCAGGGCTGGTCGGCAAAAACTCGAAGACATCTCGAAACGCTTCGGCCTTGCCGTTGAACCGGAAGCCCGCGTCGGCGATCTCTCTGTTGGCGAGCAGCAGCGCGTCGAAATACTGAAGGCGCTTTATAACGACGCGACGATCCTCGTGCTCGATGAGCCGACGGCGGTACTGACCGGGCCGGAGGCCGAAAAACTGTTTGCAACGCTGAAGGAGATGGCAGCCCAGGGCCTGTCGCTGATTTTCATCTCCCACAAACTGGATGAGGTGATGGCGACGGCGGATCGCGTTGTTGTGCTGCGCGGTGGCCGTCAGGTCGCCGAACGCAAGGCGGTAGAGACCAGCAAGGCCGAACTGGCTGAACTCATGGTTGGCCGCAAGGTGGAGCGCCCGGTTCGCGAACCGGCAACGCCGGGACCAGTGGTTCTGGAAGCGGTTGGCGTCAGTGTTCGTGTGGACGGTGTGGACCGGCTGAAACAGGCAAGCTTCACGCTTCATGCTGGTGAGGTGCTCGGCATTATCGGCGTGTCTGGTAATGGCCAGTCGGTTCTGGCCGGGCTTTTAAGCGGCACGATCA
The DNA here is from genome assembly GCF_004342225.1 of Martelella mediterranea. GTDB lineage: Bacteria > Pseudomonadota > Alphaproteobacteria > Rhizobiales > Rhizobiaceae > Martelella > Martelella mediterranea_B. The sequence goes on from NZ_SMAR01000022.1 coordinate 47,066, forward strand.
AGCGTTCCGCCGGTGATCTGGTGGTATTTGGCAAAGGCGTTGGCGATCTCTCTGTTGCCGATGCGATTGCGCTTGGCATTGGCCGTGTTCCCGAAGACCGCAATGGCGAAGGGGCCATTGGCGAAATGGCCATCTGGGAAAATGCCGTGCTTGAGCGTTTGCCCGAGTTTTCGAAAAACGGTTTTGTCGACCGGAAGAGCGCTGTCGCCTTCGCGGGCGAAATTATCGAAAGCTTCGATGTGCGCGGCGGCACGCCGACAAGCCGCACCCGGCTTTTGTCCGGCGGCAACATGCAGAAGCTCATTCTCGGCCGCAATCTGATTGAAAACCCGAAAATCCTGCTCGCCGCCCAGCCTGCGCGCGGGCTGGATGAAGGGGCCGTTGCCGCCGTTCACGAGCGGATTCTTGCGGCAAGGCGGTCCGGAACATCGGTAGTTTTGATTTCGGAAGACCTTGATGAGGTCATGGCGCTGGCCGACCGGATACAGGCGATTGTCGGCGGCAGGCTTTCCCCGCCGGTCGCTGCCGATGATGTCGATGCCCGAAAGCTCGGCCTGATGATGGCCGGCGAATGGACGGAGAATACCGATGCGGTTTGAACGGCGCGAACATCGACCCGCGGCCCTCGTCATTGCAACGCCGCTGATCGCGGTTGTCGGGGCCCTTGCCGTTTCCGGTATCCTGATCGCTTTGGCCGGCGCGCCGGTTCTTGATGCCTATTGGAAAATTCTGGTCGGCGCGTTCGGCTCGAAGCTTTCCGTCACCGAAACGCTGACGCGGGCAACACCGCTGATCCTGACAGGCCTTGCCGCAGCCGTCGCCTTTCGCGCCAAGCTCTGGAATATCGGTGCGGAGGGGCAGTTTTACCTCGGAGCCATTGCCATGGCCGCTGTCGGCGCGCGCATTACAGAGGGCATGGCGCCGGTCATTCAGATTCCGATCTTGCTGGCAGCGGGCGCGGTTGCGGGCATGCTGCTGCTGCTCTTGCCGCTCTGGCTCAGGCTGAAATTTTCCGTCGATGAGGTGGTCACGACGCTGCTTTTGAATTTTGTGGCTGTCCTGTTCGTCTCGATGCTGATCGATACGGTGCTGAAGGACCCGATGGCGTTCGGCTGGCCGCAGTCGGAAGCCGTTGAACGCGCGGCGCGCCTGCCCAAGCTGATTGACCGCTCACGGCTGCATATCGGGCTGCTGATTGCCGTTGCGCTCGCTTTCATCGTGCACTTCATCCAGTCGCGCACAACATTCGGCATGCGCTCGCGCGCGGCCGGGCTCAACCCGAAGGGCGCGGCCTTTGCCGGTGTGCCGCTTGGGCGCACGCTGGTGCTGGTTGCCATGCTGTCGGGCGGGTTGGCAGGTCTTGCCGGCAGTATCGAGGTGCTTGGCGTCAAGGGCTATGTCACCACCGATCTTTCGCCCGGCTATGGCTATTCCGGCATCGTGGTCGCAATGCTTGCCAATCTGCATCCGCTCGGCGTGGTGCTGGCAGCTCTTTTCACTGCCGTCATGTTCGTCGGCGCGGACGGCATGAGCCGCTCGCTCGGCATCCCGACCTATATCGCCGATGTCACCGTGGCGCTGTCGTTGATCTCGATGCTGGTCGCCGTCTTCTTCACGCAGTACAGGGTGCGCCGATGAACACGCTTGTCGATATCCTCGCCTCCGCCGGTCTCTGGGCCGCCGTGCTGCGTATCGCGACGCCGCTGATCCTCGGAACGCTCGGCGCGCTTCTGTCGGAACGCTCGGGTGTCCTCAACCTCGGCATCGAGGGCATCATGACGTTCGGCGCGATGATCGGTTGGCTCGCCGTCTTCAACGGTGCGGATCTGTGGACCGGGCTGCTGGTCGCGGCTCTCGGTGGTGCGGTATTCGGCGCGCTGCATGCGCTTCTGACCGTCACGCTGGGGCTTTCGCAGCATGTTTCCGGCCTTGGTGTCACGCTGTTTGCCTCAAGCTTTGCCTATTACGTCTTCCGGCTGATGGTGCCGGTCTCCGGTTCGCCGCCCACGGTCGAGCCGTTCCAGCCGATCAATATTCCGGGTCTTTCCGATCTGCCGTTCATCGGCCCGGCGTTCTTTACCCAAACGGCGCCAACCTATCTCGCCATCGTGCTGGCGCTGGTGCTGGCCTATGTGCTGGCGAAAACGCCGCTGGGCCTTGCCGTGCGCATGGCCGGGGAAAACCCGCATGCAGCCGAAGCGCAAGGCGTCAATCCGATGGTGATGCGCTATGGCGCGGTGATCGCAGGCAGTGCGCTGATGGGCGTTGGCGGGGCGTTTTTAACGCTTTCGGCGTTCAATTCGTTTTTCCCGACCATGGTGCAGGGGCGAGGCTGGATCTGTATCGCACTCGTCGTCTTTGCCTCCTGGCGGCCGGAACGGGCGCTGTTCGGGGCGCTGCTGTTTGCCTTTTTCGACGGCTTCCAGCTGCGCCTGCAGACCGCGCTCGATGGCGCCGTGCCCTACCAGATTTTCCTGATGATCCCTTATATTCTGTCGATCGCAGCGCTCGCCGTGATGGCGCGGCGCGCGCGGGTGCCGCAGGCGCTGATGCAACCCTACCGGCGCGGAGAGCGCTGAGAAGCCAGAGAATTGTCCATGTTCGACCTCATCATCAAAAACGCCAATCTTACCGATGGCCGCAAGGGCATCGATATCGGCATCACCGACGGCAAGATCGCCGCGATCGAGAAGAACCTTGCGGCAGAAGCCGGCGAGGTCATCGATGCGACCAACCGGCTGGTGTCGCCGCCTTTTGTCGATCCGCATTTTCACATGGATGCAACGCTGTCGCTCGGCCTGCCGCGCATGAATACCTCCGGCACGCTGCTGGAAGGCATTGCGCTTTGGGGCGAGTTGCGCCCGACGCTGACGAAAGAGGCGCTGATCGAGCGCGCGCTTGCCTATTGCGATCTCGCCGTCGCCCAAGGCCTTTTGCACATCCGCACCCATGTCGACACCTCCGATCCCAAGCTGGTCACCGTTGAAGCCATGCTGGAGCTGAAAGAAAAGATCGCGCCCTATATCGATCTCCAACTCGTCGCCTTTCCGCAGGATGGCTACTATCGCGCAGAAGATGGCGTCAAATCGCTGGAGCGGGCGCTGGATATGGGCGTCGATGTCGTCGGCGGCATTCCGCATTTCGAGCGCACCATGGCCGACGGCGCAAAATCGGTGGAGGCGCTCTGCCGCATTGCTGCAGACCGCGGCCTGCCGGTCGACATGCATTGCGACGAGACCGACGACCCGATGTCGCGCCATATCGAAGCGCTGGCGGCGGAAACCGTGCGCTTCGGCCTTCAGGGCCGCGTTGCCGGTTCGCACCTGACCTCGATGCATTCGATGGACAATTACTATGTCTCCAAGCTGATCCCGCTGATTGCCGAGGCGGAAATCAACGCCATTCCCAACCCGCTGATCAACATCATGCTGCAGGGCCGGCACGACACGTTTCCGAAGCGGCGCGGCATGACGCGGGTGCGCGAACTGCTCGAAGCCGGCATCAATGTCGCCTTCGGCCACGATTGCGTGATGGACCCCTGGTATTCGATGGGCTCCGGTGACATGCTGGAAGTCGGTCATATGGCTATCCACGTTGCACAGATGTCCGGCGTGGACGACAAGCGCGCGATCTTCGACTGCATCACCGTCAATTCCGCAAAGGCGCTGGGTCTTGAGGGCTACGGCCTCGCAACCGGCAACCCCGCCAATCTCGTCATCCTTCAGGCCGAAGATGTGGTGGAAGCCTTGCGGCTGAAGCCGACGCGTCTTGTCGTGCTGCGCGAAGGACGCGTGATTGCGAAGACGGCGCCGAAACTTGCAACGCTCTCGCTGCCCGGCCGTCCGGGTGAGATCGATAGCGGCATCAACCCGACGGGGCGGCCGGCATATCTGGTCTGAAACCACATGATTTAAGCCTGCTTCTGACCCCGTTGCCGTCTGTTCCGGATGCTGCGGGGTTTTCTGATGTGGCCGAAAAGTTTGCTTTTGCAGAAATTTCTTTCATCGCCGGACAGAACGCTTTCACATTCGTCTGAACACGGTCTAGGCTGGCGATAACGGTTGAACAAAGCTGAATAAAGACAGGGGAACCGTTCATGACCTACCGTATTAATGCCGGAGGCACGCTCTGGAGCTTTCCGGACCTGAAAACTCTGATGGCAAAGGCGACGCCGTTGCGATCGGGGGATGTGCTGGCTGGTGTCGCAGCAGCAAGCGCGGAAGAAAGCGTTGCGGCGCGCATGTGCCTGGCAGATGTGCCGCTGAAGGCTTTTCTCGATGAAGCGCTGATCCCGTATGAAACCGATGCTGTAACGCGGCTGATCATGGACAGTCATGATCCTCAAGCCTTTAAAACTGTTTCTCATCTGACCGTTGGCGGCTTTCGCGATTTCCTGCTTTCTCCGGCCGCAGATTCGGCTTGTCTGGCGCACATTGCGCCGGGTATTGCCCCGGAAATGGCAGCGGCAGTATCGAAGCTAATGCGCAATCAGGATCTGGTTCTGGTGGCGAAGAAGTGTCGGGTGGTGACCAAATTCCGGAACACAATCGGGCTGGAGGGGCATATGTCCGTCAGGCTGCAGCCGAACCATCCATCCGATGACCGACTGGGCATTGCGGCGAGCATCGTCGACGGCCTGCTTTACGGGACCGGCGATGCCGTCATTGGTATCAATCCGGCTTCTGATAATGTGTCTGTGCTGTCCGAGCTGGTGGAGATGATGGCGGAAATCATTTCCCGCTACGATATTCCCACGCAATCCTGTGTGCTGACTCATGTGACGACGTCGATTGAGATGGCCAGTCGCGGGCTACCGGTTGATCTTGTCTTCCAGTCCATTGCCGGAACGGAAAAAGCCAATACCTCCTTCGGCATCTCTTTGGAAATGTTGCAGGAAGGCTACGAAGCCGGGCTTTCGCTTAAGCGTGGAAGCGTTGGCGAAAATCTGATGTATTTTGAGACCGGGCAGGGCTCGGCGCTTTCCGCCGATGCACATTTTGGCTGCGATCAGCAGACGCTGGAAGCGCGTGCCTATGGTGTGGCGCGCGCCTATGCGCCACTGCTGGTCAACACGGTCGTTGGTTTCATCGGCCCTGAATATCTCTATGACGGCAAGCAGATCATTCGTGCCGGGCTTGAGGATCATTTCTGTGGCAAGCTTCTCGGTGTGCCGATGGGCTGCGATATTTGCTACACCAATCATGCGGAAGCCGATCAGGATGACATGGATACGCTGCTGACCCTTTTGGGCACGGCGGGCATCAATTTCATCATGGGCATTCCCGGCTCGGATGATGTGATGCTGAACTATCAGTCTACCTCTTTTCACGATCAGCTCTACCTGCGTGAGGTGCTGGGGCTGAAACGCGCGCCGGAATTTGAAGCCTGGCTGGAACGCATGCGGGTAACGGATAGGAGCGGGCGCCTTTTGCCGCAGGATCCGGGGCATGCGTTGTTGAGGATTGCATCATGAGTGATCTGACGACCCGGAAACCGGATATTGCAGATGGTGTCCGTGACGATCCATGGGAGCGGCTGAAGCAATATACGGACGCACGCATTGCTATTGGCAGATCCGGCGCTTCGCTGCCAACGCGGGAGGTTCTGAATTTCGCGCTTTCTCATGCGCGCGCACGTGATGCTGTGCACACGCCGCTTGATGCAGAAATGCTGGAAGCAGGCGTTGCAGAACGCGGGCTTCAGACTATACGCGTTCAAAGCCGGGTGGCTGACCGAACAGAATATCTGACAAGACCTGATTTTGGTCGGCGGCTTCTGCATGCCGATGCCGAGCGCATTGCGGGGCTGGCAAACGAGGTGTGTGATATCGCGGTGGTGATTGCCGATGGCCTTTCGTCAACAGCTGTTGCGGAAAATGCAATACCGTTTCTCTCGTCGTTAACGGACGAGCTGAGAAAGTCCGGCTTTTCGATCAGGCCGGTGACGATTGTTTCCAATGGCCGTGTGGCGATCGGTGATGAGATCGGCGCTTTATTGAAAGCGCGGCTTGTTGTGGTCATGATTGGCGAACGGCCGGGGCTTTCCGCCACGGACAGTCTCGGTGCTTATCTGACCTTCGGGCCGAAGATAGGCCGTTCGGATGCAGAGCGGAACTGTATTTCAAACATTCGCAAGGCCGGGCTCAAGCCGCCGGTCGCAGCGGAGAAGGCCGCGTGGCTGATCCGGGAAGCGTTGCGGCGCGGGCTGACGGGCGTGAACCTTAAAGAAGAGCAGCAGACTTTTCTGGACGACGACTGACGGTCCCGGCTTTTCCATTCGACACCGCTCTTATCCGGGCAAGAAAAAACCGGCAGTTTCCCGCCGGTTTTTTGTTCGGCTCTGATGTGCCGTGTTTTAAACGCTCGAACCGTTTTCGGCGGCTTTGCGCGCCCGACGGCGCGCCTTGATCTTCGGGCCGATGACCGGGATCGTTAGGGTCAGAAGTGCAATAATCAGGAAAATTGCACAGACCGGGCTGGTCGCAAAGATCGAGAAGTCGCCATCGGACATGATCAGCGAACGCCGCAGATTGCCTTCAACCATGGGCCCGAGAATGATGCCGATGATGACCGGCGACATCGAGAAGTCGAGCTTCAGCATGACGTAGGCGCAGACACCGGCAATCATCATGACGAACACATCGGTCATCGTGTTATTCACTGAATAGGCGCCAACGGTGCAGAGCACCAGAATAATCGGGACCAGCAGCTTACGCGGAACCGACATGACGCGGGTGAACAGGCGGATCGACGAGAAGCCCAGAATCCCCATCATCAGGTTGGCGACCAGAAGACCGATGAAGATCGTGTTGACCTCAACCGGGTGCTCTGTGAACAGCAGCGGACCAAGCTGGAGGCCCTGCACCATGAAGGCGCCCATCATAATGGCTGTCGCGCCATCGCCGGGAATGCCAAGCGTCATCAGGGGGACCATGGCACCACCGGCAACCGAGTTGGCTCCGGCTTCAGGTGCGGAAACCCCTTCGATAGAGCCCTTGCCGAATTCTTCCGGATGTTTCGACCAGCGCTTGGCTTCCGTATAAGAGATGAAGGAAGCAATATCGCCACCTGTGCCCGGGATCGAGCCGATGGCAGTACCAATCGCGGAGGAGCGGATATAGGTCGGCAGAACGCGCCGGAAGTCGACCCATGTCGGCAGAACGCGGGTGATTTTGGTTTTCGGGCGCGCTGGGGCGTTTTCGCGGATTTCCTTCCAGTTTTCCTCGATACCCAGAAGGGCTTGCGAGAAAGCAAACAGACCGACAAGTACCGGGACGAAGGAAATGCCACCCATCAGGTAGAAGGAATCGAATGTGAAGCGCATGCCTGCGGTCATCGGATCAAGGCCAATCGTGGCGATAAACAGTCCGATGCAGCCGCCCATCAGGCCCTTGATAACCGATTGAGAGGAAACCGAAGTGATGATGGATATCCCGAACACGCCGAGCGCGAAATAATCCGGAGCAGCCAGACCTGTGGCGACTTTTGCAAGCTGCGGCGCAACGATGATGAGCGCAATGGCGCTGAAAAGACCGCCAAACATCGAGCTTGCGGTTGAGAGGCCCAAAGCCCTTCCGGCTTCACCCTTCAGCGTCATTGGGTAACCATCAAGCACCGTTGCGGCGGATGCAGGTGTTCCGGGGGTGTTGATCAGAATGGCGCTGATCGAGCCACCATAAATGGCGCCGCAATAGACGCCGAGCAGCATCAGGATACCTTCCAGACCCTGGAAGGAGAATGTCAGCGGCATCAGCAGAGCGATGCCCATGTTCACAGTCAGGCCCGGCAGTGAACCAATCAGAATGCCGGCAAGCGTGCCCATGAATACAATCAGGAGTGCCTGATAGCTGAAAACAATGCCTGCAGCTTGAATAATATCATGCATGATCTTGGTTCCTTCCCGGCGCTATTCCAGAAATGCCGGGGCCGGCAGCGAAATGTTGAAGATGTGAACGAAGAAGAACCAGATGACACCGATGGCGGCGACGGTTGTAACCCCGATAATCAGCGGGCGTCGTTCACCCATGATCAGCATGACGATCGGCATTATGATGACGCCTCCAATCACAAAGCCTGCCCATGCCATCAGCGTTGCAAAGCCAAAGGCGACGGCTGCGGTGAGATAGGCCCAAAGGTTTCCCGGAGCACCAAGAATGACCTCGCGACCTGCATTGATAGCCGGAAAGGCGAAAACCTCAATCAGTTGAAGAATACCGAGGCCGATCAGAAGCCAGGCGATCATGTGTGGCCAGAAGGCTTCTCCGGGAACACCATCCGGTGACATCGTTGTAAGTCCGCGGGAGAACCAGAAGATGGCAAGTCCAAGAAGAATGGAAACGGCAGCCACCAGGACATTATATTTTTTCATTGCTTTCCTCCCCGCCCGGGGCCGCGGCCCTGAATTTTCAGGGCCGCGGTTGAGCGCAACAATTATTGCTTACTGGGAATTCTTGGAGTCTTCGATGAGCTTGGCGTACATTTCGTCGTCACGCTTCATCATCTCCTGAACTTTGTCACCAACCAGCGTGCTGGGCATGATGCCCTGGTTTTTCATGGCCTGCTGGAACTCAGGATCCGCAGCAACTGCCTTGAAGACTTCGATCAGCTGACCTTTGACGTCTTCCGGCATGTTGGCCGGGCCTGCAATGGCTGCCCATGCACGCAGCTGCGTATCTGTACCTGCGCCCAGAGCTTCGTTGAAGGTGGGAACATCGGGGAACAGTGCAAAACGCTTGGAGTCCATGACGCCCAGCATACGCAGTGCACCGGCATCGATCTGCGGCTTGGCTGCACCCGGTGTGGTGACAACGGCATCAACATGACCGCCAACGAGTGCGGCGATTGCCGGGCCAATGCCTTCAGAATACGGAATCCGCTTCAGGTCGATACCCAGCTGCTGTTCCATGTTGATCGTGGCAAGATCGTAGATCGCACCCGTTCCGGAGTTGGCAACCTGGATTTTACCCGGGTTTTCCTTGGCAGCTTCCACGAAATCTTCCAGCGTCTTGTACGGGCTGTCAGCGTTGACAACCAGTGAAGCCGGGTCGGCGATCGGTGCATAAAGACCGGTAAAGTTCTCGTAGTTGACCGGCGACTTGTTCTGGTGTGGGAACATGGCCAGCTCAACGGTGGTCATGACCAGTGTCTGACCATCGGGCTTTGCGCGGGCCGCTTCGATCAGGCCCGTCACGCCATTACCGGCGGGCTTGTTTTCCGGAACGAAAATCACGCCTTCCGGCAGGTATTTTTTGGCATATTCCAGTGTCAGGCGGGCTGATGTATCCGTGCCGCCACCCGGATTCTTCGGGATGATGACGGTGATGTTCTTCTTCGGATAAGTCAGCTCCTGCGCTGTGGCCTGCACGCTGGCCAAAGCCAGTACGCCACAAAGCGCCAGTCCAATTGCTTTCAGCATTCTTAACTCCCTTGTTGTGCTGGTTATTCCCGGTCTGTCTATCTCGTTTGCAAACCGAAAAACTAGCCATCCTCCAGTGTCAAATGGCTGTAGACGATTGACTTACGGTTGTGTGTGTAAGTCAGGTGAAGCTCTTTGCCTCTGGCAATGATTGCCGGATACGAGTATTCTCCCTCTTCAGTCTCGAGGTCGATAACTCTATGAAAAGTTTCGGCATTATCATTTGAAAGTGCCAGGGAAAGAGGCGTACGACGGCCCCAGTTGCCGCCATTCGGGTTATAGGCAAGCGCAAGTACGCCGCCGGTTTCGGCAACATCGATGCCGGAATTGTTATTGACGGTTTCGGTCGGATAGGCCTCAGACCATGTCCGGCCGAAATCATCGGAATCTGTTCTGTAAAGGTGACCGCGGGTCGAGCGCATCAGCATATGGACTTTGCCGGGAGCCGATTCCCACGCGCTTGGCTGTATCACCCCATCCCATCTGAAAACCTTCTGCGGATCTGTTTCCCACAAGGCATTTTCGGCCAGTCCGCCCCAGACGCCGCCATTATCTTGCGTGTCACTATTACTGCGGTGGGTGAAGGGAACATCGCAGCGGGCCCAGCTTTTGCCTTCGTCTGCAGAAATATCCGCGAATGCGTCCCAGATCTCATCGGTTTCAACCGAAGCCGGCGCCAGCCATTCACCATTGGACATCACAAGAAGCTTGTTCTTCACCGGTCCGCGCGGTGCGCTGTCACCGGGAACCAGCTCAGCTGGCTTCGACCATGTCAGTCCGCCATCGTGTGAAACGCTCCAGCGTGTTGTCCATGTGTGGACCGTCGGGCCGACCTTGTAGAACAGCCAGACCGTGTTGCCTTCGTTGAGGAGAACCGGATTCCAGTGCGCAAGCCCGTCCTCGGCAAAGAGGCGGCGGGGTGCCTCCCAGTTTTCGCCGTCACCGCGCACGGTCCAGATGGCGACATCGCCTTCGCCTTCGCGCTCACCGCCGAAAAAGGCGGTGAGCCGGGTATTGTCTGGGAGGACAATCACAGTGGAAGCGTGGCAGTTCCGAAACAGGGTATGGTCTGGCGGAACGATAAAGGTTTTTGTCTGTAGCTTTACATTCAGCATCGACAAGGTCTCCTCCTCTTCGATGGCAGTTGTCGTTCAGATTACTCGGCAGCAACCCGGCTTTCCGGCTGAAGAGCCGTTGCAGGAAGGCCGAGTTCCAGTGTCTGGTTCAGCCAGTCTCCGAGGGCAATCATCTGCGAAACGGTCGACGAGAAATGATTGTCGAAGTAGCTGCCGGTGGTCAGCGAACGGCACTTCATTGATGCAAAATTGCCGATGGCCTTCTGGAAATCCTTGGCACAGGCTGGATAATTCATGCTTTCTGTCAGGGCTGCCAGCGACAGGAATTTGGACAGAATCTCCGCTTTTCTCGGCGCATTCTGCCAGTTTTCAAACAGCCAGACATAAAGTGCCGGATGGAAGTTTGCCATCACACCGCTGTAGCCATGGCAGCCTGCTTTCATGCTCTCCAGGAGCGTTTGAGCGTTGGCGTTGGCGATGTGCAGCTGGCTTCCATTAGCCAGTTCGGCGCGGCGGCGAAGCATCTCAATGTTGCAGCAGGTATCTTTGAGAAAAGTGAAACGACCGGACTTCGCAGCCCATGATACGGCTTCTTCGCTCAAGAGGCGTTTATAGGGGTAGGGGCACTCATAAACGCCAAGGCCGACATTGGTCGGGAGCTTCTCTGTCAGAGCCGCGAGATTTTCCAGGAACACGGCATCGGGCTGATCCTGGGCGGCCAGTCGATTGGAAATCATGATGACACTGTCAACGCCGCATTCAGCAATTGCCTGCAGTTGCTCTGCCTGATGGCTGGGGGCATTGCCGGTGTGGCCCGAAGCAACAACCGGTGCACGGCCATCAACGTAATCAACGACGAAACGGGTCAGTCTTTCCGATTCCGCATCGCTCAGAAAGAACATCTCGCTCGACTGGCAGTTGGCGAAGAGGCCATGAACGCCGGCTGACAGATACCAGTCGATCAGGTTTTCAAGCGACGCCCAGTCGATCTCGAGGTTCTCGGTAAACGGGGTCAGCATAACAGGCCAGATGCCTGTGTGGTGGTCGTGCGCGCTTTCGAGTGCCTTGGTCATTTGTCTTTCCTTGCTGCAGGAAGCGCACCTTCTTCAAGGCCACTGCCCCGCGTCTAAGTCTGGTCTGAGCCGTAGCATTGCAGTGTCCCGGACACGGCCGAAAATGCCTCCTGTAGCTCTTTGAAAGGCAGCTGCGCAAAACTGCTTTTCGCCGAAAGTCAGCAAGGTTTCTGCGGCTCACATCGTTCGCAGCGGTCATGCTGCTACGTGTTAGCACTGATGCTTACTCGCTTTCTCTTGGTTCGACAAGATATGAAATGATCAATAGTAGATATTTTTGAATTAGCAATCAAATAACTGATTGTATCAGTTGAGGTCTGTTATTTCTGGAAAGGTTGCCCAGACGCGAACGTGTGTTCTCTGATCCTTGGCAGGCCGCATTTTGGGGTCCGTGCACAAGGTGAGATCCGGCTTGTAGGAAATCCCGGGCTGCAACAGGACGTGGTTGCCGCCTGACGCGCGGCAAAGGCATCATATCTGGAAAAACGATCCAGTGTTATCGTTTGCCAGGTAAGTCAGGACTTTGCTGGTGCTTTCGCACATCGGCTTGGACGCGGTCGATACTTGTCTCGGAGGTGCGTCTAGCCCACGCCGGAAAGTCCTGCATTTTTGCATAGCTGCCATCGAAAAGTTACGTTGGTGTCGCCATAAACTTTAAATTTTTACCGAAGTCTTGCGGTCCGCACTCTGAGTAATGCGCTAGGCGCATAGAAACGATGCGGATATAGCGGTAGCTCACCCACCTTTGTTGAGCATATATTGGTTCGTACAAATTTACGCCTACCATGAGGATTATGTTATGACGAACCGTTCTTTCAGAGATGAAAAATGTGCGGCCCCCGCCAGAAGCCGGAACTCTTTCGCACGTTTCGCACGCGGCATTGAAGGGTTCATCGGTGACTTCAACGAAAACCGGGCCGAAGCCCGCCGCCGTTGCCCGAATGCACCGCGCTGATCAGGTTTTACAACAGCTTGAAACGATCCGCCGCCGTAGCATCTCCGGGCCTTTGGCTCCGGACGGTCGCTGCTTTTGGCGATGTGGCGGTTTTAGCCTCTTTTTCCTTTCTTTTCCGTCGGCCAGCGATACGGTCGCACGAGACGCTCTGTAGCTGACAGTTTTTGGGCACAGCATCATCTGTCCACAATATTGAGTGACTATACCGTCTCGCGATGAGCAGGACGAAGAGATCCACTCGACAGTTCGGAAAGCGCGTTTTATTCACTCGGCTCTTTGCGAAATACCCTGTGCAAGGTCTGATGATCGGCACACTTGGCATTATGGTTTTCTCTTTATAATCAACCTGCATGCTGCTGAGGAGGTGGCTTGTTCTCAAGCGCTGCCGATTTTTGCCAAAATAGTCAATAAAGTGAGAGTTTGCGCAGCGTTGCTTGTCAGGTTCGCTCAGTAAATCCGATAACGGCCACACATGCAGAATGCATCAGGTTGAAATTATATTTTGACCAAAGTTAAAATTTACCTTAAATGCAACCATGCGTTGTGATGGGTTGATGTCCATAACAGTCATAAAAAAGACAGGGTCAAGAGGGTGCTATCTGTTCATTTCAGGTGGCGGATCAATCGAACAAACAGAAGCAGGTGCTCAGTGAAAGTACTCTCAATTTTCGGAACAAGGCCGGAAGCTATCAAGATGGCGCCAGTGGTTCGTTCTATGACCAATGATAGCGCTATCATGTCTTTAACCTGCGTCACTGGCCAGCATCGATCCATGCTTGATCAGGTGCTCGATCTGTTCGAAATCAGACCTGATTTCGATTTGTCTGTTATGGCGCCAAACCAGACGCTGAATAGTCTTTCATGCAAGATTATCGCCGGACTGGATGAGGTTCTGGATCAGGTGAGGCCGGACTATGTGCTGGTACACGGAGATACGACCTCGGCGATGGCAGCGAGCCTCGCGGCCTTTCACCGGGGAATAAAAATCGGCCATGTGGAAGCGGGGCTTCGAACCTAAGACCTATCAAAGCCGTGGCCGGAGGAAATGAACCGCCGCGTCATTGATACAGTCGCGAGCTTTCACTTCGCGCCTACAGCGACAAGTGCTGAAAACCTGAGCAATGAGAAGCTGGGCGGCACTATTCTGGTGACAGGAAACACAGTCATCGATGCCCTTCATGAGACAGTTCGCAAGATCAGGACAAATGCAGATCTCAAGGCGGAACTCACGCGGCGCTTTTCTTTTATAAATCCGGATCTCAAAACGCTTCTCGTCACAGGTCACCGCCGTGAAAGCTTTGGAGATGGGTTCGTCAGTATCTGTAAGGCGTTGGCACGGCTTGCAGAACGCTCAGATCTGCAGATTGTCTATCCGGTCCATCTCAACCCCAACGTATCCGGACCGGTGCACGAGTTGCTGGCGGGTGCAGAGAATGTCCACCTGATCGAGCCGCAGGGCTATCTTGATTTCGTGTTTCTGATGCAACGCGCCGATATCATCATGACCGATTCAGGCGGCGTTCAGGAAGAGGCGCCTTCTATGGGCAAACCGGTTCTCGTCATGCGTGATGTAACGGAAAGACCAGAGGCTGTTGCAGCCGGGACAGTCAAGCTGGTCGGCACCAATGCGGAGCGCATAGTACAGGAAATGACCCGCCTTCTGGACGATCCCACGTATTATGATGCCTTTGCACGCACCATAAACCCTTATGGCGATGGCAAAGCAGCGGCTCGGATAGCCGATGCGCTTGCAGGGCGAGCAGTCACGACTTTCGAGCCAAGTTCCGTAACGCAGTCGTTTTTTTGAAGCTGGGCGGTCTGAGTTACCGCTTGAGGAGAGTTAGCATGTCATATTCACCACTGCGCACTACACGCTGCAGTTGCCCTAGATTCGTTTCTTATCCTGTCGCCAGCCTGCTTCTGGTCGCAGGTTTCGCCGGATCTGCCAATGCAGGCGAGATTGCCGATGCCCTAAATCAACTGGTCCAGAAGAAAACCATTCAGCAGTCCGTGATGCTATCGGACCTTGGAGTGACACGTCCGCTTTCGCTTGCCGGTTCTTCTGCAAGACGTGATATTTATCTTCCAGTGCCTTCCGAGGTTCCTCTGGAAGACGCTGTGCTGGATCTCAAAGGGCACTATTTGCACGCTGACGGTGGTGAGACCACCTACACGCTTTCGCTCGACAGCTACGCTGTTGCGGCGCGTTCCCTTACAGGAGCGGAAGGTAATGCTGACATCCAGATCGGTGTTGACGGTGCTCCCCGTGAAAGCGGTTTCCTGCATCTTGGTATCAACTGGTCTTCTGCCAGTGGAAAATTTTACTGCGATGATGCCGAGCCTATTGGCAACATACTCCAGATTCTGCCAGAGACACGGCTGAACTACAGCTATATGTCTGACCAGGTTACGGATATTGCGAGTGCCTGGGCTGCGCTGCCTCTGAATGTTGATCTCATGATATCCGGTGAAACCCTTGACGAAGCCCAGTATGATGCGGCCTGGCGCATCGGAACAGCGCTTGAAAAAGCCGGAAAACATATCAACGTCATCGCCTTGCCCCGCGTGGGGGATATCGTTGATGCAGAGGGTATCGCAGTCCCGACGGCTCTTCTCAAAATCCCGGCCTTTTCGAAATTCTCTGATGGAGGAGCGGTTAAGCTGAACAGTGAGGCTGAGCTTGGCGCCTTTCTTCTGTTAAGAGCACCTTCATTTCAGCCAGATGTTCTGGTGATGGATGCTGTGTTCAATCAGCACATGACCACCGCCTTTTCTGCCCTGTCTGACGAAATTGCCGCAGAGGACAGCGAAGCCGCCGCGCCGCTGCGGTCAATGGAAAAAACCAACGCGCTGCTCATCGAACCACTCGAAGAAGAAAATGTCGGGCTGCGTTTTGTTGCGGGCCGGCCGGTGATTGCAGTTTCGCAAGATGGGACCGCAGAAGCCGCCGGACTGTTTGATACAATGTGGAGAAACGCGGCAGCAGCAGAACAGCTTTCAGTTCGCCACGCTTCCACGCCGCAGACAGCCGATAACCGTATAGCACTGGGCGCGATCAGTCAGGCGGCTGGCGATGTTGACGTTGTCTCACAGGCTGAATGGTCAACGACGTTCAATACTGGTGACTTTCCCGTCGGCAAGACGCCGGCTGGGTTGGATCTGAAGGTATCTGCAGCGCCGGGCGCGACGGCCACCAAACCTGTCGCTTCTGTCTTCCTGAACGGTTACCTTCTCGGTGCGAAACAGCTGACATCTGACGGGCAGCCTGAAGCTATCTCGGTGAAAGTTCCGTCATATGCTCTTCTGCCGAGAAATACGATTTCAGTTCGGTTTCAGCGTCAGCCGGCAAGCGATCACTGCCGCGAGACACCTCAGGCATTTCCGGCCGCGGTCCTGCCCGATAGTCAGATTATCCTGAGAGATGCTCCCCCTGCCGACGGTTTCGTCACACTTGCCCCTCACATGTCAGGAGATACTTATGTTGCCGTGCCGAACAGCTGGCTTTCACAGGCAACCCGCACGCTTCCCACCGTTGTGCATGTGGCCGGAGCAAGTGGCATTTCGCCTTCAAAGGCTGAGTTCAGCGCTGTAGAGGCCGCCGCGGTTTCCCAACCCGACAAGCCATTCCTGTTCTTTGATATTGCGGGGGAAAGCTTGCCCGGACGCGTGAAGACTAGTGGCAAACAGATGACAATCTCTGCTGCCGACGGCACCCCTTTGTTTGATGTTGCGGGCCTTTCCAACATTGCTGTTCTCGAAGCTGTTCACGCAAACAATCAGGCAGGTCTGTCTTATCAGTCTGTAGGCTCTGTCGCGACGATAGACCGCTCATTCCAGTTGCCTCAGGGGGATGTCGCCATCATCGGTGAAAATGGCGTCCTCGCATCGGCAAACATCAGCGGCAAGCCACTTTTTTCTGATGGTGAAAACCCGGTTTCGATTGTCTCATCCGATAGGTTTTCGCTCAAGTCGCTGGTGACGCCGGAATTCTGGACGCAGCGCTTTCCATGGTTCCTCACCATAGCGATTGTCGGCGGTTTTGTTGTGCTCACGGTCCTCGCCAAAATTGCGCGACGCAGAGCTGAAAAAGGCTCCGAGAAAGATCAGGGTTAAGAAGCAATGCAGCTTTACTGGCCCTACCTCCTCGCCGAATATTACCGTTTTCTGGAGTACGGCACTGTCGTGGTCGCGGTCATTATTTTGGTGTCCTGCATCGATGACCTGTTCATCGATGCAGTGTTTTATCTCAGAGCGATCAAACGGTATTTCACAGTCCGAAGGCGCTATCAGCCGCTGACCACACAACAGCTCTACAACCGTCCGGAACAGCACATCGCGATCATGGTGCCGGCCTGGCTCGAATATGATGTGATTGCCGCGATGATCGAGGGCATGGTGAAAACCCTCGATTACCGAAATTACACTGTTTTCGTGGGCACATATCAAAATGACGCAGCAACCATCGCCGAGGTCGAACGTATGCGCCGTCGGTATCGGCAGTTGGTGCGCGTAGAAGTGCCGCATGACGGACCAACCTGCAAAGCCGATTGCCTGAACTGGGTTATTCAGGCGATCTTTGCACACGAGAAGAGCCATGGCATCAGTTTTGCAGGAACAATCCTGCACGATAGTGAGGATGTTCTTCATCCGCTGGAGCTCCGTTTTTTCAACTATCTTCTGCCGCGTATCGATCTCATCCAGATCCCGGTAAACTCGCTTGAACGCAATTGGTACGATCTGGTTGCCGGGGTCTACATGGATGAATTTGCCGAGTGGCATGGCAAGGATATCGTGGTGAGAGAAGCGCTTTCAGGCGTTGTCCCTTCTGCCGGCGTGGGCACCTGTTTCTCCAGGAAAGCTCTTTTGACCCTTTCAGAGGAAAGCGACAACCAGCCGTTCAACACGCAGACACTGACGGAGGACTACGATATCGGCGTGCGTCTTGCCGAACACGGTATGCGCTCGATCATGGCTGTCTGACGTCAGCGCCGGTGGGACAGATTTGAGGATTTGAATAAGGGAGGATTTCTGGTTCATCTTATCAATTAGGAGATCGAGATGACGAAGA
>NZ_SMAR01000023.1 GCF_004342225.1 Martelella mediterranea
GGCTTTATTGCCGGTTTTGACGGTGCTTTGAGCGAAAACTGGCGGGTCGGCGCTCTGGCGGGCTATGGCTACACTTCGTTCGACAACGATCAGAATGCCTCGGGCAACGCCAACGCCTATATGCTCGGCGCCTATGCAGGCGGTCAGTGGGATCTTTCAGGCAGTACGGGCTGGGCGTTACGTTCTGGCCTTGCCTACACCTGGAATACACCCGAGGTCGACAGAACAATCAGTTTTGGCAGTTTCTACGATCAATTGAACGGCAGCTACGACGCCAATACGTTCCAGGCTTTCGGTGAGGTTGCTTTCCAGTATCAGCCTGCGGATCAGGTGCAGCTTGAGCCTTACGCAAACCTGTCCTACGTCAATCTCAACACCAGCAGCTTCAGCGAAAGCGGCGCAACGGCCGCTGCATTAGGCGTTCAATCGGATACGATGAATACGTATTTCAGCACCTTGGGTATGCGTGCTTCGACAGGTTTTGACATCGCAACGACCAAGGCAGAAGCCTATCTCGATGCAGGTTGGCGTCATGCCTATGGCGACATTGATCCGACATCAACGGCCGCACTGACAGGTTCGTCACCGTTTACCGTAAACGGCGTTCCGGTGGCCAGGGACACGGCAGTCATCGGTGTCGGAATGGATTTCAATGTCAACGAAATGACCTCAATCGGACTTGGATATGAAGGCCAGTTCGGTGACGGCTATACGCAGAACAGTGCAACGGCCCGGTTGGACATCCGGTTCTGATCAAGCTGATCACCCGAAAAATGATAAAAAAAGAACACGGCCCGGCATTGTCCGGGTCGTGTTCTTTGCGCCCATCAAGGCCGATTGCGACACCACACAAAATCGGTCAATTCGAAATACATAGTGCACTGATGCGATCATGCGTTCGCATCTTGATCAGATGCAAGAACATGGCTTCATATCTCAAATCGTGTGGATTCTTCTGAACCCTGCCAATCGCCTTCAACTGGAAGCGATCGTGTCGGATCACAATCGTCCGCTCAAACACGAAATGGTTCGGGAAATTATGAACAGGGTGAGTAGATGGTTATTGGATCCGGTCTCACGCTGGCAACAAAAACCACAATGACAACCGGACCTTGTCGCAATAGCAACTCCGCGTTCCTGATGGCGTCAAGAACGCTTGCATCAGCGCCGGTGGCTGGCGAAACGGAAGCCGCCGGGATACCTATTCTCCCCAGCTGGTTCCGAGGACCCGGAGCCAGTTCTCGTGCGTGACCTTTGCAATGGCTTCATCGTCATAACCGCGGGCCTTCAGCCCGTCGATGATCAGGCGAACGCCGCGGCAATCCTTCATGACAGCGGGGATTGTGGTGCCGTCGAAATCAGAACCGAGGGCGATGTGGTCGATACCGATGCGGTTGGCGACATAGTCGATATGATCGAGCATGGGCCCGACGCCGACCGACGTGTCCTTGATGCCATCCCTGTTCAGAAACAGGACGCCGAAATTGATGCCGATCAGGCCGCCGGTTTCGCCGATGGCATCGAGCTGACGATCCGTGGCGTTGCGGGAATGATGGCACAGGGCATGGGCGTTCGAATGGGAGGCGACCAGGGGCGCATCGGAAATGGCCGCAATGTCCCAGAAGCCCTTCTCGTTCATGTGCGACAGATCGACCATGATCTTCAGCTCATTGCAGGCGCGAATGAGCGCTTTGCCGGCATCCGTCAGTCCCGGACCGATATCCGGGCCGGAGGGAAACCGGAACGGAACGCCGAAGGCGAAGGCGTTGGGCCGGCTCCAGACGGGGCCAAGCGTGCGCAGACCCGCCTGATGCAAAACGTAAAGCGCGTCAAGATCATTGTCGATGGCCTCGGCGCCCTCAATATGAAAGACGGCAGCGAATGAACCTTCTGCGATGGCGCGGCGAAGATCCGCGCCCGTGCGACAGACTGTCACGTCACCGCCGGACCGGCGCTCGATGTCGAACAGCAGATGTGCCATGGCCATGGTTTCATTGAGCGCCTCGGGCTGCGCCGGGGTCGGAAAGTTTCCGTCGGCGTCCTTTTCCCGGCTGGGTGAGGGGATATACAGCGCG
Organism: Martelella mediterranea; assembly: GCF_004342225.1. Classification (GTDB taxonomy): domain Bacteria; phylum Pseudomonadota; class Alphaproteobacteria; order Rhizobiales; family Rhizobiaceae; genus Martelella; species Martelella mediterranea_B. The sequence continues at coordinate 2,076 of NZ_SMAR01000023.1, forward strand.
CAGAGGCCACCGGCGAAGCCAGCCTCACGCGCACGCGGCAGATCGATGTGACCTTCGTCATCCCCGTTCAGAAACGCTTTCGCCGGATCCTCCTTCTTCGAACGGCGCAAGCGCAGAAGTACGTCATTGTGCCCGTCGAAAACAGGCGTGTCTGAAAAAGGGGGCATCAATCTTGTCCTGGGAAAACGGTCGGAAGGGGTGGAAACAGGCTTTCCAGCGGAAAGCCGGCATTTTATGACGCCTCTCTGCCGAAGAACAAATGCAAAGCCTGCATAGGACCTGCAAAAAACGGAATTGGTCAGGCCGACGATGCCCTGATAACAGCAATATTGACTGTCTGCTAAAAAAATAAGCAACCAATTGGCTTTAGCGACATCCAGCTCGCTGGCACCACATTGAAAGGGAACAATTCAGATGATTTCCAGACGACAACTCCTGATCGGCAGCGCCGTCGTGCCTGTCCTCTCCTACCTCGACCTGACACAGGCCTTTGCCGACACGCCCAAGGATATTCTGGTTGTTGCCCAGCAACTCGACAACATCACCACGCTGGATCCGCATGCCAATTATGAGTCTCTGGCAGGCGAAATCTGCACCAATCTCTACCAGAATCTGATCGTTCCGGATCCAGAGGACTCGTCCAAGATCGAGCCGGTCATTGCAGAAAGCTGGAGTGTCGATGACAGCGGCAAGGTTTTCACTTTCAAGCTGGCTGATACAACCTTTTCGACCGGCAACCCTGTAACGGCTGAAGATGTGGCCTATTCGCTGCAGCGTGCCATCAAGATCAATGGCGGCGCGGCGTTCATTATCGGCCAGTTCGGCTTTACACCGGAAAATGTCGAACAGACCATCGTTGCCGTCGATGACAAGACCGTGACCCTGACGACAGCAGAACCGACCGCGATTTCGTTCCTGCTTTATTGCCTGTCGGCCAGTGTCGGTGCGATTGTCGAAAAGGCCGTTGTCGAAGCGCATGTCGAAGGCGATGACATGGGCAAGGGCTGGCTGAACAAGAACAGCGCCGGTTCCGGCCCGTTTGTCCTGCAGGCCTGGAAGCCAAGTGAAGCGATTTCGCTCACGGTCAATGAATACGGCCCCTATAAGGGCAACATCACGCGCATCCTGGTGCGCCACGTTGCCGATCCGTCCTCGCAGCTCCTGATGCTGCAGAAGGGCGATGTCGACATTGCCCGCAATCTGACGAGTGAACAGCTGAAGCAGGTCGAAGGCGTCGACGGTTTCAATATGATCCGTCAGGAAGTTGCCGCGCTGATGCTGATTTCGCTTAATCAGGACAATGAATATCTGTCGAAACCGGAAGTCTGGCAGGCCATCAAATGGGCGCTCGATTATGAGGGCATGCAGAAGAACATCGTCCCGATGACCTATGCCGTGCATCAGAGCTTCGAGCCATCGGGCATTCCGGGCGCTGTTACCGAAAACCCGTTCCGTCAGGATATCGACAAGGCCAAGGCGCTGATGGAAAAGGCCGGTCTTGGCGACGGTTTCGAGATCACCATGGACCATTATTCCAACCAGCCCTATCCGGATATTGCTCAGGCGGTTCAGGCGAGCCTTGGCGAGATCGGCATCAAGGTCAACCTGCTCGCTGGCGAAAACCGTCAGGTGCTGACCAAGATGCGCGCCCGTCAGCACCAGATGGCCATGTCGTCCTGGGGTACGGACTACTTCGATCCGAACTCGAACGCCGAAGTTTTCTGCATCAACGAAGACAATTCCGACGATGCCAAAGATCGTCCCTTCATCTGGCGTTCGCATTTCCAGAACGACGATTTCGCCGCTCGCGCCAAGGCCGCCCGCGACGAGAAGGATCCGGCAAAGCGGCTGGAACTCTATGAATCCCTGCAGAAGGATTACATGGAAAACAGCCCCTTCGCCTTCATGTTCCAGAAGACCGATACGGCTGTCTGCCGCACGGATGTGCATGGCTTCCGCCTTCAGGTCTTCTCCTCGTCGAACACCTACCAGGAGACCACGAAGTCGTGAGAGGTTTTCTGAAGGGCTTTTCCGGCACTCTGGGCAGCGTCATCGTGACGCTGTTCGGACTGACGGTCGTTACCTTCCTGATCGGCCGGGTTATGCCGGTCGATCCGGTCATTGCCGCTGTTGGCGACAACGCACCGCAATCCGTCGTCGAGCAGACCCGGATCGCCATGGGGCTGGACAAGCCTCTGCCTGTGCAATTTGCCGACTATCTGTGGCAGCTGCTGCATGGCAATCTGGGCATGTCGATCCTGACCAAGAACCCGGTCACGCATGACATCGCCCACTATTTTCCGGCAACTTTCGAGCTGGCCACATACGCGCTCATCCTGTCGATGCTCATAGGGGTTCCGCTTGGCGTCTGGGCCGCCGTGCGCCAGGGCAGCGTCACTGATCAGGTCATACGCATCGTCTGCTTTGCAGGGCATTCGATCCCGGTGTTTCTTCTGGCGCTGATCTCGCTGATCGTTTTTTACAAGGCACTGGGCATCGCGCCGGGGCCGGGGCGTCAGGGCATCATCTATGATGGCATGGTTCCGGTTAAAACCGGTCTTCTGACGATCGATTCTCTTTTGGCCGGCGATACAGGCGCCTTCTGGGACGCGGTCGCGCATCTGACGCAGCCGGTCTGCATCCTCGCCTATTTCTCGATGGCCTATGTCGCCCGCATGACCCGCGCCTTCATGATCGATGCGCTGAAGGGCGAATTCGTCATCACCGCACGGGCCAAGGGGCTGCCGTTGCGCTCGGTTATCTGGTCGCACGCCTTTCCGACTGTGGCTGTGCAGCTGGTCACCGTTCTGGCGCTGACCTATGCCGGTCTTCTGGAAGGTGCTGTCGTTACCGAGACAGTGTTTGCCTGGCCCGGTCTCGGCCAGTATCTGACCACGGCGCTTCTGAACGCCGATATGAATCCGGTTGTGGGCGCGACGCTCCTGATCGGTGTCATCTATGTCGGCCTGAACCTCTTTGCCGATCTCCTTTATCGCCTGCTCGATCCACGGGTCCGCTGACATGTTTGCTAAACTCAATAACTGGTTGCTCGACGAAGCACCCTCGTCGCGTCGACAGGCGAACTGGGCCAATCGCTATCGTATCTGGCTCGCGCTGAAGCATAATCCGCTTGGCATGATGGGCCTTGTGATCGTGCTCCTTTTCTTCTTCATGGCGCTTTTCGCACCGCTTTTGGCAACCCACAATCCGGCTGCTCAGAACCTCGATCTGCGTCTGGCGCCGCCCTCGGCCGAATACTGGCTGGGGACGGATGAGCTTGGCCGCGATATCTATTCGCGCATTGTCTATGGCAGCCGCGTCACGCTCGGCATGGTGGTCTCCGTGGTCATCATCGTTGCGCCAATCGGGCTCGCCATTGGTGCGATCGCCGGCTTTTTCGGCGGGATTGTTGACAAGGCGCTGATGCGGGTTACCGACGTCTTTCTCGCCTTTCCGCGGCTTATTCTGGCGCTCGCCTTCGTCGCCGCGCTGACGCCGGGTGTCGAGAGCGCCATTCTAGCCATCGCGCTGACCGCCTGGCCGCCTTATGCGCGGCTCGCCCGTGCTGATACTCTTACTGTGCGCAATTCGGATTTTATCGCCGCCTACCGGCTGACGGGCGGTTCAAACTGGCGCATCGTCTTCCGCCATATCGCGCCGCTGTGCATGCCGAATATGATCGTGCGTGTAACGCTCGATATGAGCTCGATCATCATCACGGCGGCCAGCCTCGGCTTTCTCGGCATGGGCGCGCAGCCGCCGTCGCCGGAATGGGGCGCGATGATTGCCACCGCCAAGCGTTTCATTTTCGATCAGTGGTGGGTGGCTGCGGCCCCCGGTGCGGCGATCTTCATCGTCTCGCTCGCCTTCAACTTCCTTGGCGACGCCCTTCATGACGTTCTTGATCCGAAGGGAGACTGACCCATGCTGGTGAATATTGAAAATCTGAGGATCGGTTTTCCAACCCGTTCAGGCGGCATGTCCGAGGCGGTCAAGGGCGTTTCGCTGCATCTCGGGCAGGAAAAGCTCGGCATTGTCGGAGAATCCGGCTCTGGCAAGAGCCTGACGGCCCGCGCGCTTCTGAAGCTTTTGCCGCCGCAGGCGAATGTTACGGCCGATGCGATCAGTTTCGACGGGATCGACATCCTCAAGGCGTCCGAACGCGGCATGCGGCAGATCCGCGGCAAGCGGGCCGGCTTTATTCTGCAGGACCCGAAATATTCGCTCAACCCGGTGAAGACCATCGGCTCGCAAGTGGCCGAAAGCTGGCGCTTCCATAAGGGCGGAAGCCGGCATGAAGCCCGCGAGGCCGCCATCGACCTGCTCGACAAGGTGCAGATCCGCAACCCGCGTGAGGTTGCCAAATCCTATCCGCACGAGGTGTCTGGCGGCATGGGCCAGCGCGTGATGATTGCGATGATGCTGGCCCCCGATCCGGAACTGCTGATTGCTGACGAGCCGACCTCCGCCCTCGATGCCACGGTTCAGGCCGAAATCATGCGGCTGATCGACGAACTCGTGTCCGAGCGCGGCATGGGTCTGATCATGATCAGCCACGATCTGCCCCTGGTCTCCCATTTCTGCGACCGTGTGGCGGTGATGTATGCCGGCCATATCGTCGAGGAGCTTCAGGCCTCCGAACTTGCCCGTGCCGAACACCCCTATACGCGCGGGCTTTTGAACTGCATGCCGTCGCTGATACATCCGCGCGATGAGCTGCCTGTCCTTAAGCGCGATCCGGAGTGGCTGAAATCATGATCGACATCGATGTTGAAAATCTGAGCATCGCCTTCTCCGGCCGCGCGGCGGTGAAGGCCGTTTCCTTCCATGTTCCAGCCGGCGGCAGCTTCGGCATTGTCGGCGAATCCGGTTCAGGCAAATCAACGGTGCTGCGGGCGCTCGCCGGTCTCAACCAGCACTGGGAAGGACAGATTTCCTTTGGCGGAGAACCTGTCGGGGCAAAGCGCGACCGCGCCTTTTTCCGTCAGGCGCAGATGGTCTTTCAGGACCCCTACGGCTCGCTGCACCCAAGGCAAACGGTCGACCGCATTTTGAGCGAACTGCCGCTGGTGCACGGCATGGATCGGATTGATGACCGGATCGCCCGCGCGCTCGACGATGTGGCCTTGCCACAGTCGGTGCGATTCCGCTTTCCGCACCAGCTCTCCGGCGGCCAGCGGCAGCGTGTTGCCATTGCCCGCGCCCTGATCGCCGAACCGCAAGTGTTGCTGCTGGATGAACCGACTTCGGCGCTCGATGTTTCAGTGCAGGCGGAAATCCTCAATCTTCTCGTGGCGCTCCGGCGCGAGCACAACCTCACCTATATCATGGTCAGCCACGATCTGGCTGTGGTCTCGCATATGTGCTCTGACGTCGGTGTCATGCAAAATGGCGAAATGGTAGAGCAGGTGAGCACAGATAGGCTCCGTCTCGGCGAGGTGTCGCATCCGCACACACAGGAATTGCGCACACTCAGCGTCGAGCTTGAAGAGCCGGAAGAAAAGCCGGTCAGCGCCTGACATATCAGCAGGAATGAGGAAAATGACAGTTGTGAACTGGGATGCGGCGGAAAAAGCAGCCAAAGGCTTTTCAGCCACTTGGGGCAATGACGAGCCGGGCGGGGCGATCATCGTTTTTGATGCTTCCGGCCCGCAGATCGTGACATCCGGCGGCCTCGAAAGCCTTTCGACAAAGGCAGCATTCACACAGGATAGTGTGGTTCGTTATGCCTCGGTCACCAAACATGCCTTCGCTGCAATGGTGCTTGCCAACAGCGATGTGATTGTTCTTGATGACTCGCTGTCACGTCATCTGCCGGAATTGCAGGCGCCGCTGGCCGATGTGACGGTCGGGCAGGCACTCGATATGACCGGCGGTCTGCCCGATGTGCGCGAATGCCTGACCCTGCTCGGCCTTTCGGTTTTTACCGAAACCAAATCAGGTCCATTGCTCGATTTTCTGTCTCGGATGACCCGGCTCAACTTCGAAGCCGGTTCGGAAATCTCCTATTCCAACACCGGCTATCGTCTGGTTGAGGCGGCTCTGGAGCGCAAGGGTCTGTTCTTCCGCGACTATATTCGCGCGCAGGGTGACGCGCTCGGCATTGCGCTCGATGCGCCGGATGTCTGGAACGATCCGGTGGACGGTCTTGCGCCCGGATACTGGCATGATGGCAAGAACTGGCAGCTTTCTGCTGCGGGCCTCCATATTTCCGCTTCCGGCAGCATGACCGGCAGCGCCACGGCGCTTGCCCGTTGGGTCGGCGCACTGCTGAAGGGCGAGGGCGCTCTGGGCGGCATCTTCGACCGGATTTCCCGGTCACGGACCTTCGCTGACGGGTCCGAGACCGGATACGGTCTCGGCATCCGGCAGGTGAAGCTTGGTGGACGCACGCTCTATGGACATGGCGGCTCCCACCCTGGATACAAGAGCCATTTTCTGGTTGATCGCGAGACTGGAACCGGCATTGTCGTTGTCGCCAATCGCGAGGACGTCAACGCTTACAAGATTGCGCTGGAAACCATGGCTGCGCTCACCGGCGCGCCGCTTCCGGTGGCCAGCAGCGCCTTGCCGGATGGACTCTATGTGACCGAAACCGGTCCATGGTGGCTCGAAATCACGGGCTCGGCGCTCAACTACCTTGATAACGAAGATACGCTCTATGAACATGACGGCGATATCGTGTCGTCGCGCTCGCCGACCTCGCCGGCTTTTCTGAAGCAGGACGGCAACGACATTGTCGGCCGTATTGGCCATGCCGAGCGTCGTTTCCGCCCGGTCGCCGCGGAAACCGTTCCGGCTGATCTTTCCGGACTGTGGTTGTCCCCGGAAGGTGCGATGCTGGAGGTGGATGGCGATGCCGTTGTCATGGGGATCGGTCCCGTTCGCCAACGCATGCCGTTGACGTCACTTGGAAACGGGCGTTTTCTGTTCACACTCGTCGATGGCCCATGGACCAAGCGCATCCTTCTGCATCGCATGAGCAATGACCGGCTGGAGTTAGTCCTGAGCCGCGCCCGGATGATGGAGTATCGGCGCTTCGGCTGATCCCGGATAAACAGCCTTCCATTGCCAAAACGTGTCAAGCGTCATAGAGAAGAACGGCTCCGGCCCCCAAAAGCGGGCAGCCTCTCAGGAGACGCATCATGGAAGTAAAATGGCTTGAGGATTTTGTCGCGCTGGCGACAACACTCAACTTCTCGCGCGCGGCGGAGGAGCGGCACGTCACACAATCAGCTTTCAGCCGCCGCATCCGGCAGCTGGAAACCTGGCTCGGCACCACATTGATCGACCGTGCCACCTACCCATCACGCCTGACCGAGGCCGGTATCCGTTTCCTGCCGGTCGCAACCACCATGCTGCAGGAAATCTACGATGTCCGGAAAAGTTTTCAGGCCGAAGAGGTGGCGGCTGCGCGGCAGGTCACGCTGACGGCGTTGCATACGCTCTCCTTTACCTTTCTTCCGGCGTGGCTCAGCGCGCTGAACCGAAGGATCGGGCCGCTGACCTCGCAGGTGGTGCCGGATTCGGGCTCGCTTGAGGAAAATGTCATCTCGCTGGTCGATGGCCGTTCCGATTTCCTGCTGACCTATCAGCACCCGGTGGTGCCGATGCTGCTCGACCCGCAGGAGTTCGAATACCGCCAGCTCGGCAGCGAGACCATTTTGCCCGTCAGCGCACCTGCCGGAGATGGAACGCCGCAGCACGTCATTGAGGACGGCTGCCACTCGGTCGCCTACCAGAAGGTCTCGTTCTTCGGCCAACTCGTATCCGGAGCCCTGGCGGACCGGTTGCCCGAGGAAAACCGTGTTCATGTCGGCAGTATGTCGGTCGGCCTGAAAGCCATGGCCGCCGCGGGTTGGGGTGTCGTCTGGGTGCCCGAAAGCCTTGTCAGAGACGAGATCGCCGCCGGAACACTGGTGGAAACCGGCGACGGGGGCTGGCGTATCGAGGTGGCGATCCGTCTTTACCGCGCCCGGCAGAACCGCCGTCCGATCATCGACAGGATCTGGGACGACCTCGACGGGCCGGATGCCTGAAGACGCTCGCTTTCAGCTCAGATCGCGGTCTTGCGGGCGTGCTCAATATAGAGCTGACGCAACCGGCGATAGACCGGACCAGGCTCTCCGGTGCCAATCGCCTGTCCGTCGACCTCGACAATCGGGGCGATGAAGTTGGAGGCGCTGGTCAGGAAGATCTCTTGCGCATCCATGGCCTCTTCGAGTGTGAAGGGACGCTCCTCGATTTTCAGATCCGCCTCACGGGCCAGATCGAGAATGGCAAGACGCGTGCAACCGGGAAGCGTTACCTGACTGTTGCCGCGGGTTATGATCCTGCCGTCGCGCGTCATCACATAAGCCGTCGAGGATGCTCCCTCGGTGACATAGTCGCCGTCCAGCATCCAGGCTTCGCCGCATCCTTCGGCCTTGGCGGTACGCTTGGCCATGACCTGCGGCAACAGACAGATGGATTTGATGTCGCGGCGCGCCCAGCGCTGGTCGGGAACCGTCTTCACCCGAATGCCTTTTTCTGCGCTCGCGGCGTGCGCGATGGTCTTTTGCTGGGTAAACAGCAGAAGCGTGGGGGGCAGGTCCTCGGAATACAGAAAATCGCGATCCTCGGCGCCGCGCGTATATTGGAGATAGACAACCCCTTCGTTCAGCGCGTTTTCGGCGATCAGCTTCCTTTCAATCGCCACGATCTCATCGGTGGAGATCGGAAGCTCTCCGCCGATCTCGCGAACGCTGCGCTTGAGGCGGGTCATATGCAGGTCGCTGTCGACAAGCTTGCCGTCAAGTACGGCGGTGACCTCGTAGATCCCGTCGCCAAACAGGAAGCCGCGGTCGAAAATCGAGATATGCGCTTCGTTTTCAGGCAGAAAGGCGCCGTTGAGATAGACAATACGGGTCCGTTCACCGGACATGGGAGTTCCTTTCGGTAAAGATTGAAGGGAGGGGTCAGCCGTCGGCGGAAAGCCTGAGGGCATCGTAGAAGGAGGGGCGGGCCTTGGCGGTGTCATAGCCTTCCATCGGGACCGCCATCGCAAGCGCATTGATGATGGCTTCCTCACTGGCCTCGATGGCCGCCTCGAAAAGCGGAGACATCTTTTCGTTGGGAAGCTCCGGCGTGTCACACACTTCGCTGCGCCGCACGGGCGTGCGCCTGAGCGCCGGATGCGTGGAAAAGGCCAGGGCGTAATCGCCGGACCCGTTGGAAAGCGCGGCGCCCGTAAGTGCGAGGCCGCCGAAGCAGCGCTCGGCAAGGCGCGTCAGATTACGCGATTGCAGCGGCGCATCGGTTGCAAGGACCATGACAATGGAACCATCCTTGTCGGCAACGGCGCTGTTCTCGTAGGCCCGGCCATTGATCCGCAGGCTGCCGCCGAAATTGGCCTGAACCAGAACACCGAGGGTGAGGGTTTCGCCGGCGACCGCAAGCCGCCGCGAGGCGGTTCCGATACCGCCTTTCAGGCCGAAAGCCACCGTCCCCGTGCCTGCGCCGACAGCCCCTTCTTCCACAGCGCCGCTGCGGGCGGTCCTGATGGCGCAGATCATCTCGCTGACGCTTGGCCGCATGGCGCGGATATCGTTCAGCCGTGAATCGTTCGTTTCGCCGACGACCGCGTTGATCGAGGTGACACGCTCATTGCCCGGCTGCTCCAGCGTCCAGCCGTTGATGGCTTCAATCGCGCGGCCAACAGCGAGCGTATTGGTCAGAAGGATCGGTGTTTCGATCTCGCCAAGCTCGGCGATCTGCGTGCTGCCGGCAAACTTGCCGTAGCCATTAAGCACCTTGATACCAGCGGGGACCTTGTTGTGGAAAAGATTGTCGCCATGCGGCAGGATCGCCGTAGCGCCGGTGCGGGTCCGCGCTCCTTCGATCAGCGTTGCCTGCCCCACCAGCACCCCATCCACATCCGTGATGGCATTGAGCGGCCCGGGCTCGTAGCGCCCGAATGCGATCCCGACCGCGCGCGGTCTGATACGGTCCGGTTTTTGCATCGTTTTCCCTCGTCCTTGCGCTTTTGCCGGGGACATTATCGGGCCTTGTTCGCCGAGGATAACGCAATGTTCGAATAGTTTAAGACCGAGTTTGCAAGACAGCTTTCGGGTCGTGGCTGGCGCCATTCGCGTTAAGGTGCCTTTGCGTGCGGGCAGCGGCGCATTTTGGTTTTCAGCCGCCCGGTGTGCGCGCGACGGTCATGCGTTACCGGGCAGCGAGCTAACAAGACGACTGGGTTTGATGTGAAAACCTCGACGACTGGTCAGCCATTGCAGCGCGTCCACCCTTTCTGAAGCGCTCGACCCAACGAGACACGATCTTGTGGGAAACGGTATAGACTAAAGCCGCTTGCGCTTTCGTGAGCGCGCCAGACAGAACAGCAACAGCCATCTCCTCTCGACGCAGCGGGGTCAGTCGGGCATTCTTGTGAATGTGAATTCGGAGCCTCCGGTGAGTGCTGAAGCGTGGTAACTCCAGTCTCCTCGGTCTGCTCCGAATGGATGCACGGCGCTCTAGTGTGGTGAATTTGAAATTCGCCTCATTATTGCAGCAACCTTGATTGCGAATTCCAAATTCGAAAACCACACTAGAAACATAAACTTGCTAGTCACCCTCGTTGAATCTGACGTTCGTTCAGAGCAAGCGGAACAATGAGACGAACTTCAGATTCGGGTGACTAGTGTGAGAAAGCGTTTTTTGAACACTCGCCGGCCTCGACCTGAAGCGCGGCAAAACGCTGCTCGAAATCCTGCGCTAGGTCTTCCACCGAGATTTCGGCGAATTGCTGCAACAGCCGGCGTTCGGCCTCCTGTAGCGCAAGATCAAGCCGCGCGTCGACGGCCTTTTCCACCAGACAGTCGGCAGGTTCCGCGCCGGGGCCGATGTTGAACAAAGGCGGGCTGCCGATCGCCTCGTAGACATCGAGCAGCGATATCGCGCTCAAGGGCCGCGCCAGTTGCCAGCCGCCGCCATGGCCCTTTTCCGAGATCAGGATTTCCTTGTCCCTGAGGCCCGCCATCATGCGGCGCACCACGACAGGGTTGGTCGAAATCATCCCGGCGATCTGATCCGACGTCGCGCGCTCGACATGCCGGTCGAGATGAATCAGCACGTGCAGCATGCGGGAGAGGCGGAGATCGCGCGGCATGAAATGGGCTCCTGACTTTTCGCTGGTCTCTGTCTAGCATCCATCACGCAACAATGAAAGTTTCGTATCTTGTCATGATCCGAAGTTTCATGTAACTCATAAAAATACATAAAGGCTGAATACAGGAGCAGGCTATGGATCATGATGTTCTGATAATCGGCGGCAGTTTTGCCGGCATGTCCGCCGCCATGCAGCTGGCGCGGGCGCGAAAGGCGGTGCTGGTGCTGGATACCGGCATGCCCAGAAACCGTTTTGCTGAGGCATCGCACGGGTTTCCGGGACAGGACGGGCAAAGCCCGGCCGCGATCAAGGCGCGGTTGCGCGAAGAGCTGAGCGCCTATCCGACCGTTCGTTTTCGCGACGAGGCGGCCGTGTCAGCTCGGCGTGAGGGCAATGGTTTCCGCGTGTCTCTGGCCGACGGCGGCGCCGTCACCGCGTGGCGGATCGTCCTTGCCCATGGCGTGCGCGACAGCCTGCCGGATCTGCCCGGCCTTGCCGAGCGCTGGGGCGCAAGCGTGCTGCATTGCCCCTATTGCCACGGCTATGAGCTCGACCGGCAGCCCGTGGGCGTGCTGGCGCGCGACGAGATGGCCTTCCATCAGGCGATGTTGTTGCCCGACTGGGGGCAGACGACTTTGTTTACGGGGAGAGCATTCCAACCGACAGACGAGCAGGTTCAATCGTTGAAAAGCCGCGACGTTCAGATCGAGGAAACGCCGGTGGCGGAACTCATCGGAACCAGTCCGGCGCTTGAAGCGGTGCGGCTTGAAGACGGACGGACGGTTCCGCTTGCGGGCCTGTTCCTCGCGCCGCAGACGGCACCCTCCAGCGACATCGCAGCGCAACTGGGCTGCGACATGAAGGACGGGCCGACCGGGCCCTACGTTGCCGTCGACCAGATGCAGGCGACCACGGTTGCCGGCGTCTTTGCCGCCGGCGATCTGGCAAGCCCGATGGCGAACGCGACGGTTGCCGCAGCGGCGGGCGTGATGGCCGGCAGCGCTGCCCACCGTTCGCTGATCTTCGACCCCGATCTGAGACCGCAGAATGGGATGGCATCGTGATGCAGATGGCCGCACAGGACAAATTCTGGAACGATCTCTACTCCAGGGCCTCGCCGACCTCATCCGGAAAGCCCGGAATAGCGTTGGCCCAGTTTGCCGGTCCGCTGTCTCCCGGCGCGGCGTTGGAGCTTGGCTGCGCCAAGGGGGACGATGCCGTCTGGCTGGCAGGGCGCGGCTTTCAGGTGACGGCCGTCGATATATCCTCCGTCGTGCTGGAATATGCCGCAGAAAATGCGCGGCGCGCCGGCGTTGCGGAGCGCATGCGCTTCGAGGCGCACGATCTCGCCGCTTCCTTCCCCGAGGGCACTTACGATCTGGTGACGGCGAGCTTTCTGCATTCCCCGCACAACTGGCCGCGCACCCGGGTTCTGGCGCGCGCCGCCAGTGTGGTCAGGCCGGGCGGGCATCTGCTGATCGTCGAGCATGGCTCATACGCGCCGTGGTCATGGTCGTCGAACGAGACGCCGCTGCCCACCGCCGAGGAGACGTTCCGCGCGACGGCTCTTGTCGCCGATGACTGGCAGAGGAACTGCGTCTGCCAGATCGAGCGCGCGGCCAACGGGCCGGGCGGCCAGACAGCGCTGGTGAAGGACAATATCATCTTCCTTCAACGGATTGGCTGAGCACAGCTGCAATGGGCTCTTGGTGCGAGGAGCTCGATTGTCTATCATGACGTGAGTTCGACAAAATATTCACGTTCATGACGGGAGCTCATGCCCAATGATCGACATCCAGCCCCTGGCCATCCTGCGCGAGATTGACCGGACGGGCAGCCTGACCCAGGCGGCCGAGCAGCTGAACCTGACGCAATCGGCCGTCAGTCATGCGATCCGCCGGTTCGAGGACCGCTACGGCGTCAAGCTGTGGGAGCGCGAGGGGCACAAGCTGCGGCTGACGCTTGCCGGTGAGTATCTCTTAAGCCTTGCGCAGCGGGTGCTGCCGCAGCTTGAGCATGGCGCCTCGGTGATCGAGGATTATGCGCGCGGGCGGCGCGGCGCGATCCGGGTGGGGATGGAGTGCCACCCCTGTCAGGACTGGCTGATGCGTGTGGTCGACCCGTTCCTGGCGGAATGGCCGGATGTCGAGCTGGACGTGACCACGGCCTTTCAGTTTGGCGGTCTCGCAGCCCTTTTGAGCCACGAGATCGACATACTCGTCACCCCCGACCCCATCGAACGCGCGGGTCTCGAATACAGGCCCGTCTTCGACTACGAACTGGTTCTGGCGGTGGCCGAGAACCATCCCCTTGCGCAAAAACAACGGATCGAGCCGGAGGATCTGGCGGGCGAAACCCTGATCACCTATCCGGTTTCGCGCGAAAGGCTCGATATCTTTACCCGCTTCCTCGTGCCCGCCCATGCCCTGCCGCGCCGTCACCGCACGGTGGAGACGACCGACCTGATGCTGAGGCTGGTAGCCTCCGGCCGCGCCGTCAGCGCCACGCCCGACTGGTTGTTGCGCGAGGCCAAGGGGGTGACGGGCGTGCGGATCGGCGAGGGGATCGCAAAATCCATCCATCTCGGCCACCGCAAGGGCGACAGGCCGGACTATCTGGATGGCTTCATGGCGCTGGCCGAGACCGTCAGGATATGAGCTGCTTCCAAGGGGCCGAAAAGCCCCGTGGTTTTGGCGAAGATCAAGTCTGATCGGTCTTACCATGACATCATGTCATGTTTTCTTGAAATAAAATCATTTTTATTCATGTTTCGGCTCGGGCATAGAGCACCTGTCGCCTGAAGCCGCGGCAGATGAGAGCCGCTTGTCGAGCCGATTGCGATGAAGATCGCGTGGCACCGAAGGCGCGATGCGTTGACTGAATAATTTGCAGCGCCGGTTGCGTCCGAATGGATAGGCGGCGCGCCAGGAAGCATGGACACCGGAGACGATGACCAAAGATTTCAATTTCACGATCAAGAGCATTCGTTTCGACGAAGACTACACGCCATCCGACGGGACGCGGATCACCACGAATTTTGCCAATCTCGCCCGCGGCGAAAGCCGTCGTGAGAACCTGCGCAACGCCTTGCGGATGATCGACAATCGCTGCAACAGCCTGGCGCAGTGGGATAATCCGGAGAGTGACCGCTACGCCGTCGAACTCGATATCATTTCGGTGGAGCTGGATATAGAAGGCAAGGGAGACAGTTTCCCGGCCATCGAAATGCTGCAAACGACGATCCTCGACCGCAAGACCGATGCGCGGCTTGAAGGCATTGTCGGCAATAATTTTTCATCTTATGTGCGTGACTATGATTTCAGCGTCGTGCTTTCCGAGCATAATAGGGAGCGGGTCGGCTTCAGTATTCCCGATGATTTCGGCGATCTACACGGCAAGCTGTTCAAGTGCTTTGTGGATTCGGATGCCTATAAGGCGCGCTTCCGCAAACTGCCGGTGATCTGCCTCAGCGTGTCGGACAGGAAGGTCTATCACCGCACGACCAACCAGCATCCTGTCCTCGGTTTTGAATATCAGCCAAACGAAACATCGCTGACCGAGCAGTATTTCCGCAAAATGGGGTTGGGCGTGCGCTATTTCATGCCGCCGGGCAGTGTCGCCCCCTTCGCCTTCTATTTCTTCGGCGATCTGCTTCTGGATTACACCGATCTCGAGCTGATTGGCACCATCGCCACGATGGAGACCTTCCAGAAGATTTACCGGCCCGAGATCTACAACGCCAATTCGGCTGCGGGCGAATGCTTTCATCCGAGCCTGAAGAATGACGATCATTCGCTGACGCGGATTGTCTATGACCGGGAAGAGCGGACGCGACTGGCAAGCGAGCAGGGCAGGTTTGCCGAGGAACATTTCATCAAGCCGTATCGCGCCATTCTCAATGAATGGTCCGCGCAATACGCGCTTTGAACACCGACACACGAACAGGATTGCCGTTCATGACAAAACTTCTCCCAACATCGACAGCCGGCAGCCTGCCCAAGCCCGGCTGGATTGCAGAACCGGAAAAGCTCTGGTCCCCATGGAAACTTGAAGGCGCGGAACTTGCCGAGGGTAAACAGGATGCACTGCGCGTGACGCTCGCCGAGCAGCAACTCGCGGGCATCGATATTGTCAGCGATGGCGAGCAGACGCGTCAGCATTTCGTCACGACCTTTATCGAACACCTCGATGGCGTCGATTTCGAAAAACGCGAGACCGTCAGGATCAGGAACCGCTATGACGCCAGCGTCCCGACCGTTGTCGGCGCCGTCTCGCGCGAAACGCCGGTTTTCGTCGAGGATGCGAAATTCCTGCGCAGCCTGACCGACGGTCCGATCAAATGGGCGCTGCCCGGCCCGATGACGATGATCGACACGCTTTATGATGCCCATTACCGGAGCCGCGAGAAGCTTGCCTGGGAGTTCGCCAAAATCCTCAATCAGGAAGCCCGCGAGCTGGAAGCCGCCGGCGTGGACATTATCCAGTTCGACGAACCCGCCTTCAACGTGTTCTTCGAGGAGGTGAATGACTGGGGCATCGCCACGCTGGAAAGGGCGGTCGAAGGGCTCAAATGCGAGACCGCCGTCCATATCTGCTATGGCTACGGCATCAAGGCCAATACCGACTGGAAGAAGACGCTGGGTTCGGAATGGCGGCAATATGAGGAAACCTTCCCCAAGCTTCAGGCCTCCAACATCGATATGGTTTCGCTGGAATGCCAGAATTCCCATGTGCCGATGGAGCTGATCGAGCTTCTGCGTGGCAAGAAGGTGATGGTCGGGGCCATCGACGTGGCGACCGACACCATCGAAACGCCGGAAGAAGTTGCCGCGACCCTGCGCAAGGCGCTTCGGTTCGTCGATGCCGACAAGCTCTATCCCTGCACCAATTGCGGCATGACGCCGCTTGCGCGCAGCGTGGCCCGCGGCAAGCTTGAGGCGCTGAGTGCGGGCGCGGCAATCGTCCGGCAAGAGCTTTCAGCCGCATAATATTGTCCGGAAACCGGCCCGCCTTGCAAGGCTGGTCCTGCAGGGCGGGCGCCGTGCCGAGAGGGCATGAGATGCTTGAACAGGAAAGACGCCGATGAATGACACCGCTATTATCGACAGGATCGATCCGCGTGATCTGCGCGATTGTTGCGGCAGGTTTGCCACCGGCGTCACGGTCATCACCACGCGTTCTGACGAGGGCGATCATGGTATGACGGCGAGCGCCTTCATGTCGGTCTCGCTCGACCCGCCGCTGATCTCGATCTCTCTCGATCGCCGGTCGAAGATGCTGGGCCGGGTTCTGGCCGCGCGCCGCTTTGCGGTGAACATCCTGACCGAAACCATGCGCACGCACGCTTTGCATTTTGCCGGACGACCGGACGAAACGCTGACAGACCTGTTCGTCGAGCATCATCATGATCTGCCGGTTCTGCGGGGGGCCGCAGCCGTGATCGTTGCCGATGTGGTCAAGCAGGTTGAGGCCGGTGACCATGTCCTTCTCATCGGCCACGTCCGGCATCTGGATCGCGATCCGACAGCACAGCCGCTTGTCTATCACGCAGGGCAGTTCGGCAGCCTTGCCGCACATTCGGAAGGTTGATTCCTGTGGCGGATAGGAAAAGACCGGAACGCTTGGGGCGGCTTCGTTTCAAAGGTTTACCGCGACTTTGACAGCTCCGGCTTTCCATCATAGCCGTTTCGTTTCATAAGGGCGATGATGGTATAGGCTGCTAATTCGCTTGCCTCTGCCGATGCTTCCCATCTTTGAAAATGAAAAGCCGATGACCGACACACGAACGCTTCCCGCTTCAATTGAAGTTCTGCCCAGCCGGTTCAAAGCGGCGGACGGCTTTCTCTTTCCTCGTGGCACGCGTGTTTACCTGACGGATATCGGCGCCCCGGAAACCGAGGCCAAGATGCTGGATGCGGCACGGGAGCTTTCAGCGCTTGGCCATCAGCCCGTGCCGCACATCGCCGCACGCCGGATCGCATCCGAGGACCTGCTTGAGCGGCGGGTTTCTGCACTGGCGAACAAAGCTGGTGTTTCCAGCATGCTTCTCATCGGCGGTGGACTGGAGCGGCCTATCGGTCCCTTCGAGAGCGTGATGGCGCTGCTTGAAACCGGCGTTTTCGAGAGAAACGGGATAACCGATCTGGCGATTGCCGGTCATCCGGAAGGCAGCCCGGATTTTTCCGATACGGTGGCCGATGCGGCGCTTCTGGAAAAACAGGCGTTTGCGGCACGTCACGGCATCAGCCTGCGGATTGTCACCCAGTTTGCCTTCGATGCGCAGGCGATTCTGGACTGGGAAACGCATATACGGGAGATCGGAGTCGATATCCCGGTTCATATGGGCGTTGCGGGACCGGCCGGGCTGCTGACACTGATCAAGTATGCGAAAATGTGCGGGATCGGCAAATCCGCATCATTGCTCGCGCATCAGCCAAAACGTCTGATGGGGCTTGGTGCCGGCTATTCACCGGACAATCTTGTTGAGCCGGTGGAGGCAGAGCAAGCAGCGGGCCGCCATAACGGCATCGCTCAAATCCACGTGTTTCCATTCGGAGGGCTGGAACGATCTGCAGCCTGGCTGACAGGGCGCGGCTCTTGGGACAAGGCAGATGATCGCCCGCCTTTGAGGTAGATCGTGAGCGCGTTGCTGACGATGCCCACATATTCTCTGACAACCCTTTCCCGACGCCGTCCGCTCCTTACTCCGCGCTGGTGCAGTTCCGGCAGGCCAGGGTGGCCACTTCCATGACATATGGTCGGGCTTCAACCGCCCTTTAAAATCTCGGCATCGTCGGGCAATGAATAATAGTCGCCCTTGTCGGCGACGAAGATGTGCTTGCCGATGCGCAACGCGGATGTGTCGTCAAGGCAGCCTGCGGCGATGCCGATGCCGGTTTCGTCATTCATCCGATAAAACAGGCTGGACCCGCATTGCGCGCAAAAGCCCCGTTTGGCCGTATCGGAGGATGCGTACCATCGCAGGCCCTCGTCATTCAGGAAGGTCAGCTTGTCGAATGGCGCGTGGGTCGATGCCCAGAGGTGACCGCTCGTTCGTCTGCACTGGCTGCAATGGCAGACGGTTACGGTGTCACGCACCGCGTCCACCTCAAAAGCGACTGCGCCGCATTCACATCGGCCTTTGATCATCTCTATTCCCTCCTTCATTCCTCAACTGTTTTCGCATGATCGGCCGCGTCTCATTGCGCTCATGCGGCTTTGGCTTTTTGCCGGAAGATCGTGAACGCGCCGCTGGCGATGATGATCGCCGCACCGACAAAGGTCGTGACATCCGGGTTTTCCCGCCAGATCAGCCAGCCGAACAGTGTCGCCCAGATAAGACCGGTATAATCCAGCGGTGCGACGATGACGGCAGGCGCCAGCCGGAAGGCCTGTGTCATCATTGTCATGCCCGCCGTTCCGAAAATGGCAATGGCCGCAAAAAGCCAGAGGTCTTCAATGCGCACCGGCACCCAGACGAACGGTACGATCAATGCGCTGATCAGCGCTGCCGTGCCTGTCAGGTATACCAGCAGCGTCCAGACACTTTCGCGCGCATCGACCCAGCGTGCGCTCAACATCAGCAGTGCGTAGACGAGAGCGGTGGCGACGGGCAGCAGCGACGCCGCCTGAAACGTTGCCCCGCCCGGGCGGATGACCACGAGAACGCCGAGGAAACCGAAGAAAACGGCCAGCCAGCGCCGTATATGGACCCTCTCGCCCAAAAACAGCGCCGAAATGACGGTAATGAAGACTGGCGCCACGAAAATCAGCGCGGTCGCCTCGGCAAGGCCGAGATATATGAAACTGGTGAAAAACAGCATTGTTGCCGCCACCCAGAGCACCCCGCGCAGCAGGTGCGCCAAAGGCCGGTGCGTCTTCAGCGCCGGTCGTCCACCCATGATGAGGGCAATAAGCACAGTAAAGGGCAGGGCGATCACGTTGCGAAGAAACAGGATCTGAAGCGGCGAATAATGCGCTGTCAGGGCCTTTGCCACGGCATCGTTGGCGCTCAGACAGGCCACGCCGACGCACATCAGGACAATACCAGCGGTATGGTTTCCCTGTGTTTGCCACGGTGCAGCCTGCATTTTTCTCTCCCCTTAAGAATGATGGCTCATCTACGAACGGCCACACTGCCCGGTCCGGCGCGCAAGAGGCAAGTGCAGGGCAGCGGCCAGCGGTTCGCCCTTGCCACATTTCCGAGGCCTTCGGTCCGGACGGATATGATGGGCCGGTCGCCGGTTTTATGCCGAACACGAATAACGGCTATTCAGACAAGTTCGGCTCTCAGCCATGCGGCCAGCCGCTCGACCGAGGCATGGTTGGAGCGGCGGGAACCGCGAAAGACCGATAGTTCGCCCGGTCTTTCGATGGACAGGTTGCAGACAGGCCGTAATTTGCCCTCGTCGATCATACCGCTGACGGTTCGTTTCCAGCCGAGCGCGACACCCTGGCCGGAAACGGCTGCCTGCAGCACGAGGGGATAGCTGTCGAAGGCGGTCATTCTCAAACTGGCCGGACGGGCAAGACCGGCAGCTGCAAACCAGTCCGGCCAATCGAACCAGTCCTGCGGCGTTACCCGATGGAACAGCAGCGGCAGATGCGCAACTGCCTCCGGTGGCAGCGGGTCGGGACTATCCAGAAACGACGGCGCGCAGACGGGAAAGATTTCGTCCGGGGCCGTGAACAGCAGCCGCGCCGCGCCGCAAGCCCGGCCGGTGGTCTGAATGGCAATGTCAAAGGGTTCTAATGCCTCTGTCAACGGATCCAGCGCACTGACAAGCTGCAGCTGGATCTCGGGATGTGCGGCGTGAAACTCCGCCAGCCGCGGCATCAGCCAGTAGAAGGCTTCACAAAGCTGACAGCGCAGCACAACAGTATCCGGATCGCGACTGCCTCTGATGGACGCAATCTCCGTCCGGATCGACGTGAGCGCCTCTGCGACGACCCGGCCAAGGCGGCGTCCCTCATCGGTCAGAAATACCGCACGGTTACGGCGTTCGAACAGGCGCACGCCCAGTTCCGCTTCGAGCTGCGCGATCTGACGGCTGATGGCGGTCTGCGTGAGGCCCAGTTCGTCTGCGGCGCGGGTGAAGCTTTCGAGGCGGGCGGCGGCTTCGAAGGGGCGCAACCGGGCCAGTTGCAGCTCATCGCTTTGCATGCGTTCTGGTTATGTATTTTTGAAGACTTCTCATTTTTCATCGCTTTCCTGGTGTGGTTCCATGCGTATATGGTACCCATAATCGTGAACATACGGCAAGCGCGCCTGGCAGGCATCCTTGCCATCAGCGGCGCGGTTTTTCTGTTGTCGCTCTCCGATGCGCTGGTCAAGCTGTTCAGCGACGCGGTTTCGCTGGGGCAGGTTCTCGTGCTGCGTTCTGCCGTTGCGGCCGTCATTCTCGCCATCGTTTTCCGGCTGACCGGGGGGCGAGGCGGCCGCTTCTTTTCGGCAAATCCATGGGTCTGGACGCGCAGCTTCAGCCTGGCCTTGATGTGGGGGAGCTACTACGCAGCCCTGCCATTCATCTCCTTTTCGCTCGCGGCGGCCTGCTATTATACGTCGCCGATATGGATGACGGTTCTGTCGGCCATCTTGTGCAAGGCGTATATCGGCAGGCGTGGTGTGCTGGCCATTGCTCTTGGGTTTGCCGGCGTGCTGGTGCTTCTCAGGCCCGGGCCGGAGGCGTTGTCGCCGGTGATGGCACTGCCGCTTATGGCAGGCTTTTTTTACGCGCTTGCAGCCGTCATCACCTATGGCCGATGCCGGGATGTGTCGCCATTGTCAATGGCGATAAATCTCAACGTCGTGCTTGCGGCCGCCGGATCGGCTTATGTGGCAGCTCTTGTTCTTTCCGGCGCGGGAGACGATGCGGTGTTCCTGCTGGCGGTCTGGCCGCCACTCGAGTGGCCGGAGTGGCAACTCCTGACGGGCCTCGGCGTCCTTCTGGCCGTGATCACCGCAGCGGTGGCGCTTGCCTATCAACTGGCGCCTGCGCCGGTCATCGGACTGTTCGACAACGGATATCTTGTGTTCGCGCTGGTTTGGGGCCTTCTGCTTTTCGGCGATCGTCCGGGGATGCCTGATCTGGCCGGTATCGCCCTGATTGGTGGCGGAGCTTTTCTTGCATCGCTCGCACCGGTTGGCGCGGGGAAGGGTCCGAAACGGGAATAGACATGTCGTGGGAAAGCTGGCGTGCCTATCCGTTGGCCTGTGCGGAGCTGACCGCTATAGCCAGGCCGGGCGTCATGCTGGTGATTGGACAGTCATTCGCGAAGGGGCGGTTGGGCTGTTTGCCGCTTTGATGGCCGCGATGCGACAGGCGGATCAAGGACGGGCGCGGTCAGCGCGGGCCTCAAATGCCCGGATCACGGAGATCATGTCGTCCTCGGGCGTTCCAAGCGCTTCCGCTTCCGCGTAAAGCGCCACGCAGGCCTCCATCAGCGGAAAGGCGGTTCCAGCCGCCCGCGCGGCATCGGCCACCAGCTTGCTGTTCTTCAAAACGTCGGAAATGCCGGCCTGTCGGGTGAAGTCGCGATGGCAGAGCTTTTCGATCTTGATCTTCGAAACATCGCTGGCCATCGGTCCGGCGTTCAGGATTTCGGCGAAACGCTCCATGTCGAGGCCGTGTCGCGCTGCGAAATGCCCAGCTTCTGCCAGCCCCGTGACCATTGTGATCAGGAAGGTATTGACCGCGAGTTTCATCTGAAGTGCGGCTGGCACCGGCCCACAATCGAAGACCTGTTTGCAGACCGGAGCGAGAAGATCGTGCAAGGGGGCGAGGTCTTCCGGCGCCCCTGCAAGCATCCCGACAAGCTGTCCGGCCTCGGCCGGTTTGCGCGACCCGGATACCGGCGCTTCAACATAGCGGCCTCCGGCGGCGGCAATCTCTTCCGAAAGTTTTCGGGAATAGTCTGCCGAGACAGTGCCCATCGAGACAATGCAATGCCCGCCGACCCGCTTGGCAAAGCGGTCTGTGCCGCGTCCGAGAACGGCATCCGTGGCGCGCTCGTTTTCGAGCATCAGGAGCACCGTTTCGCATCGGGTAAAAAGGTCGTCCGCCGTCGGCGCGACGTCAGCACCGGCCTCAGCCAGCGGCGCGCAGCGTTCCGGCGTCCGGTTCCAGACGACAACCCGCTGGCCAGCATAAACAAGGTTCAGCGCCATAGGTGTTCCCATGGTGCCCAGGCCAATGAAGCCCGTCGGTTGCTGTTGCGTCATGAGCGCATCTCCCTCTTGCCTGAATGCAGCTTAATGGCAGACCTCTGTTCAGAAAAACGAAATTTATTGAAATGCGGATCGCGAAAATCGGGCAGGTTTATCGTCCGCACAATAGATTGCCTGACGGTCGCATCAATTGGGCGCATCGCCGCGTGAATACGCGCCGGGTGACATGCCTGAATAGCGGCTGAAGGCTGTGGCGAAGGCGCTGACCGAACCATAGCCCACCCGCGCAGCGATCTCTGCTGTCGCGACCTTCTTCCGCAAAAGCTCCTTTGCCAGCGCCATGCGCCAGCCCGTGACATAATCCATCGGCGTGACGCCGATCTCGCGCCGAAAACGGGCATAGAATGTGGAGCGCGACATTGCGGCTTCCCTTGCCAGACTTTCGACACTGATACCACCGGCCGGATTCTCATGGATGCGCCTCAGCGTCGGGGCAAGCTGCGGATCGGCCACGCCGCGCAGAAGGCCCGGCGTGGCATCGGCGCCGCCTGTTGAGCGCAGCGCCTCGATGAACAGAACCTCCAGAAGATGCGCCAGCACGATCTCGCGCGCGGTCCGTCTGGCGCCGGTTTCCTCGTTGATCATTTGCACCAGCAGCATCAGCCGTTTTGCGCCGCGCACATGAATGAGGTCCGGCAGCAGCGAGACGAGGAGCGCCTTGTCGTTCGAACCGAAGGCGCAATGGCCGACCATTGCCCGGATTTCGACAGGCGTTGCGGGATCGCCGAGCCTGAAGACGCCGGGGCTGGTTTCCAGCCGCCGGGCCAGCGCGCCGCGTGGCGGCGGCTGAAGGCTGCTCATGGTGAAGGAGTAGGCCTCCGGAATGAGGATAAAGTCACCGGCCTTAAGCAGTATGGGCTTCCTGCCCGCGATTGTCAGAAGGCACTCGCCCTCGACGACTGCGCAATAGAACGGACTGCCAAGCTCGGTGCGCTCCACCAGCCACGGCCCACCGCCCGTCACCTGCTTGGCGATGGAGGGCTTTGGTTTCAGCAGTGAAACGACTTCTGCGACCGGATCGATCATGGTTTCGGACTTTCGATAAATAATTACGGATATATAATTATAGAATGTCCGAGATCGCAAGTTCATATTGGTGCAAGTTCACCAACAGGAGATATGAACATGCCCAGGATGCTTGTAACCGGCGCCTCTTCCGGATTTGGCCTCGCCATCGCCCGGACCTTTCTTGCCAAGGGCTGGGACGTGGTGGCGACCATGCGCGATCCGAACAGCAACCCATTGCCCGCTTCCGACAGGCTCACGGTGCTGCCCCTCGACGTCACAGACGAAAAAAGCATCGAGAGCGCCGTTGCCGCGGCCGGGCCGCTCGACGCCCTTGTCAACAATGCGGGCGTCGGCATGCTGAACGTGCTTGAGGGCGCGGACATGGAGAAGGTGCGCGAATTGTTCGAGACCAATGTTCTCGGCGCAATGGCGATGACCAGGGTGGTCCTGCCGGACATGCGGATTCGAGAGGCGGGCGTTATCGTCAATGTCAGCTCCAGCGTGACCCTGAAGCCGCTTCCGGCCCTGTCGGTCTATAGCGCCAGCAAGGCGGCGCTGAATGCCTTTACCGAAAGTCTTGCCCTTGAGGCGGGTCTCTTCGGCGTGCGTGCGCGTCTGGTTTTGCCGGGCTCCGCACCTGCCACAGGCTTCGGCAAGAACGCCGTCGCGCGTATGGGGATGGAGATCCCCGCGCCCTATACCGCCTTCGTTCACGACTATCTGGCCACGCTTCGCTCCGGCACCCTGTTCACGACGCCGGAAGATGTCGCCGAGGCCGTCTGGCAGGCCGTGACGGATGACAACGCGCCGATGATGATCCCCGCTGGCGCAGATGCGTGGGCTTTGTTCGACGAACAAGATCACGCCACCGCTTGATGCCATTTTTCACACCTTCATTTCAGGAGTTTGATCCATGAATAATCTGATCGATCTGGCGCGGCACATCCCCGCGCCTGAGGCGGCGCTGACCGTCGCTTACACGCCGATCCGCCTCGCAATGGCGGGCCGCCAGCCACTGGAATTGCGGCTGACGATGCCCGCAAGCGGAGACAATCTTCCCATCGTGCTTTTGTCCCATGGCTTCGGCCCATCGAACTATATTCCTTCCAAGGATGGCTATGCGCATCTCGCCCAGTTCTGGGCGGAACGCGGCTTTGCGGTGATCCAGCCGACCCATGCCAGCTCCCGCGTCGGCGGCCTGCCCGCGGAAAGAAAAGGCGCGCCGTTCTTCTGGCGCGAGCGGGTGGAAGAGCTTAACGCTATTCTCGACCGTCCGGACGAAATCGAGCAACAGGCAGGCGGCGTTACCGGAAGGCTGGACAGAAAACGCATTGCGGCGGTCGGCCATTCCTTTGGCGGGCACACGGTTTCACTGCTGCTGGGCGCGACATTGCATGGTGAGGATTTCTCCGAACCGCGCATTTCGGCCGGCATTCTGCTGGCAGCACCCGGGCGCGGCGGTGACGATCTGACAGAGGAAAACGCGGCGCGGTTCCCGTTTTTCGATCTCGACTTCTCGACGATTTCGGCACCAAATCTCGTCGTTTGCGGCGATGAGGACAATCCGCACTTCACCCCGCGCGGCCCGGAATGGCACGCCGATGCCTTTCATAATGCAACGGCAACGGATCGCGATCTGCTGACACTCCACGGCGTCGGTCACGGCCTTGGCGGCATTGCCGGACTGGACGCGAAGGAGACGGAAACCGAGGCGCCCGATGTGCTTGAAGCGCTGAAACGCTTGTCTCTTGCGTGGCTTAAGACGGCCCTTGGCGCCGATCCAGAGGCCTGGGCGAAGAGCCGCGCAGCGCTTCAACAGTCCGCACCCTCGCTTGGAGAGGTGATCACCCGGCAGGCCGGAACGCGATAAGGGCCTCTATCCGCAGCCGCACTCCAGACGATTTCGGCTCCGCCTGGCGCGGAGCCGTCATGTCGAAATTGGGTCGGTCAGGGCGCGAACGAACTGGGTTCCCGGCTTGTTGGTGAGGATGGTCGGGCGGACGATGGTCCAGTCAAGGCCGCTTGCCCGGACAATGTCTTTCTGCCGGTTCTTGTCGGCATAGATCTTGCGCAGGAGGATCGGGAAAATGCCCTTATCCAGCTTATCCGCTGAGCCGAAATTTAAGCACATAATCCACATTATGGAACTAAAACACATCCGTGACGCTTAGCCACGCGCATCGCTGATAACCTGCGGTCTCAGATATATGTCAGATAGCGAGGAGAAAGCTGCCTGCCTGGTGATCGTCAAACGCAAGACTGGGGCTGGTGAAACATGACTTGCACGCCAGCCGCCAGCGCCATCAAAACTGTGACAGGCAGTAATCGCCTCAGACCATTTTCCGTTTAATTTCGGTCTCAATCTCATAAATCAGGTAGCTGATCAATTGCTGGTACCGCTCAACTGCGGCATTGTCGAATTCGGACATGAGAACAACGATATCGCCGAAACCACGCATCAGTTTTTCCATGTAATCCGGATTCTCAAAGATCAGTGCATTGATCAGGCAAAGCCGGTCAACGAGCATATAGACGACTTCGTACTCGTTTCGCGTCAGTATAGACTGGCTTACGTTCTGGAAGAACTCGCGGCAAGCCACAAGACCCAGCGATGAAAGGTCTTCCGGAATGGGCAGCGCCCTCAGCGTCAGGCTCCTGGTCGTGATATAGCGCTCCATGGCACTGCTGTAGATCGCCGCAATTGCACGATAAATCGTAGCCGCTTCACGTGGCTCCAGCGAGGCCACATAGCATTCCGAGCGGCGGCTTTGCGACAGAACCCCCCGCGATTTCAGGCGGATCAGCGCCTCTCGAACCGGCACAACACTGCAGGAAAGCTCGCGCGCCATCATATTGGGATTGAGTGGCGTACCGGCACGATAGCGCCCGGTGAGAATACTGTCTCGAATGTAGTCGTAAGCTTTGTCTGCGCAGGTCTTGTCAGAGCCCATGGCCTGTCCTTCTTCATGCCTTGTGTAACATCGGCATCCGGTTCACTCCGGATGCGCACTTTGCGACGATTGCTGTTTCGAAAACGGGTTTGCCCGCCCGCACTTTCATAGCCTCGGCGGGCACGGTTAGCCGGAGGCGAACGGAGGGTGATTTCAAAAAAACGGAGTTGAACGGAAGCATGGGACCAGCTGCTTCTAATCCAGGCCAGCAGGCAGCCATGCCGCGTCTTGTACCACCGCCTCTGTTTGAGGATATTCAGAGGTTGAAAAAACAGACCGCAGGCCGTTTGGCGAGTATAGCCAAGGCGAAAAACACGCTGCCGAAGCGATAGGCTTTTTGCAGCATAGCAACACGATGCTGAGCATTTTGATACCTTCTGGCCTTTTCTGATTATTACGACTAACATTTCTAATCATAGCAAGGAATTGCGTGGTTATATATAGCCTATTTATCGCTTATTGAAAAGCCGTTCAAAGCGGGTTAATTACGTTTTCTCGGAAGGATTGGCAATTTGGCTGAAAAACTCAAAAATGCACGACAGAAAGCGAGGCTGACCCAGGCGCAGCTCGCTGAGCGGCTCGGCGTTTCGCAGGCCACCGTGGCAAACTGGGAAAGCGGCAGTGGTAAAAGGCCTTCAAAAAAACGCTCCAAACAACTTTCGATACTGCTTGGCGTACCGGAGGAGGAAATCCTCGCGCCCGATGGCGAAGTATCCGACTTTGATGCGTTTCGCACCCACTCTGAGAAAGAGCTGAACGCGATCTTGAACAGCATTCATGCGCTACGCAGTATGATCTACAGCTACGAGCCCGAATCCGAAAAAGAGACGTCCGACAAATTCGCGAATTTGCCCGATGCGCGCCCCTATTCGCGAAGTCTGATCAATACAATACTATCTGCGTCCACGACTGAATTCGGCGTGCCTCAGCATATGATCAATGTGATCACCACAGCGCTGAACATGCACGATATGATCGTCAATGAAATCGAGACTGAAAGCCGACATACGCATCCTGATATCCATTATGTGAGGCAGTTTATCGAGAAGTATGAGATTGATTTCACAGGTGATCCGAGAATCGTTGAAGAGTAAGCCGCCCGAGGTTCAGCAGCGTTTCACGCACATGCTGCTCAAGATAGGCAAACTCTGCAGCGCTGACATAAACCTCATTTTCCCGGAACACGCTGAGGTATAACGTCAGTGCATTCGAGAACATCAGCTTCATCGAAAAGCCGCTCATAACGCCATGTTCGCGTTGCTGGTGCAGGTATCGTTTATGCCGGGTGCGGTCGAAGTGCTCCCAGGCGATAAGACGTAAATTGGGCAGCCGTTCCAGATGGACAGGATCGGATTGCTCCAGATGCTTTCGGGCATAACGCAATTGCCAGGCCTCGGGATAACCGGAAACAATAAAGGGTCTGCTCCAAAGCCGCACCGGCGTTGTCAGCGCTGCCCCGCAATAGCCAAGCTCAGACAGATTGAGAACCGACATCGTCAGGATATCGGATGCCGGAGCAGTTTCGCAGCGATAGAGTTGTTCAGCGCACATTGATCAGTTCCGAAGCAATTCAGATGCGACGCATGGCAAGTCCTCGAAACGGTTCCGAATGATGCGCAACAGACGTCACAAACTGTTAAATTCTTGACCAATATTACCTGAATTGACGAGGGCGACAGGTCTGCAATAATAGAAATATATAACCTATATATTCTCTTTTAAGACAGATAATATCAGCAGTCGTGCAATCTTAACGTTTGGAAATGTGTCATAAACATGACAGCTGTTCACACAATCCGAAGATAAGACTATGATACCGGTACCATTTTGGATTGCATTGAAGAGTGTGATGAATTCGCAATAGATCCCCGGCGCTTTCGCGCCGGGGACTGGTCTCTAGATCTTGCCAACGATGTTGATGAACCAGCCGCGATTGTTGAAAGTCTGATCGCGAAGATCATCACTGAAGTCTGCAAAGTTGTATCCGAGGCCGACTTTGACATTCTCGCCGAAGTGGCGGTAAAGCGCAGTCAAAGCACCAAGATCGGTCGTATTCGACGACTGGGAGTAAAGCGCCCTGCCTTCTGCAAGGAAGTCCCAGTTGTTGACCACGTGGAAATCCGCCCGCAGGATTGCCAGGTGCTGGTTCGAGTTTTCCCAGTCGGAGTAGAAGTCTCCGTAGACGGGATCTGAGAGCCGCTGACGGCTTTCACCGATGCGGAAACCGTATTTCGCGCCAAGCGTCAGCTGCTTTGTCAGGTCATAGGACAAATCGGCGTTCAGGATATGGGCACGCTGCGCCGGTCCGTCCCGGTCGCCATAAACCGCCGCATTGCTGATCGTCGGCATATCATAAAGGAAGGTATACCGGAAAAGCGCGTTAAAGCGATCATTGTCGATGGGGCGATAAGCATAACCGACGGTCGCCTCGACATAATCGGCGAACGAACTCGTAGCGTTTTCACCGACATTGTTCCAGACCGCATCGAGACTGGTCAAAAGACGCCAGTTTTCATTGGTCTTGTAGTTGAGGAAGCCGCTCGTCAGATAACTGTCGACATTGCGCTTGCCATCCGAAGAGCTCTGAAAGCGTGTTTCTCCTTTCAGGCGGGCACTCAGTCCCTGCTCTTCGTCGTCGTAGTCAAATGCCAGCGAGAATGCATCACGATTGAAATCGGGATTTTTCAGGCCGGTGGTCTCATCGATGGTATTGTCGTTGACCAGACCGCCCTGATACTGCGCGTCAACGGTTACAACGGTATCCGGCGCAAACTTGATACCATAGCCTCTTGTCGTACTTAAACGGTCTCCATAGAAGTCATAATTGTTTTCAGCATAAACGCTCCACATGTCATCGACGCGTTTTTCGGCCCCGACAACGACAGTACCGAGATCGGTTCCGTAGAGATCGTAACTGCGCGACCAGTCCGAGGAGCGATTGGGATCGACAACATAGTTCACATAGTAGCGGTCATCATTGTTTGGCCGGTAGGATATTCCGGCCAGCCCACCGATACCCGATGTGCCGTAGGAGACTTCACCATTGACGGCAACGCGCTCCGTCAGCTGATAGCTGGTCCCCACACCAAGACGGTCATTGCGGTCAATATTGCCTTCGCGATAGGCGGTCGCCTGACCGAAGGCATAGATCGTGCTGATGTCGTCATCAAGCGTGCGGGTCAGCCTCAGGCCACCATCAAGGCGTTGCCCGTCGGCCCCGTAGTCGCCGGCATTGGTCTCGGAAGGATCGCGCTGCAACGTGTAGCCCAGCCCGTAAGACAGCGCCCAGTCAGCATTGATCTGCTGCTTCAGCGTCAGGTCACCCTGCTGCTTCTGGCGTCCGGCAACCACGCTGTTGGACTCCTTATTGAAGTAGCTGTCGCGGTCGTAATAGTCGTAGGAGAGCGACAGATCGAGATAATCAGTGACTGCAAGCTCACTGATGCTGGCGCCCCATTTGGTTTCGGGGGCGTCGAGATCATCCGTCAGCGAGGTAAAGCCCGCATCCTTGTGCTCGAAATATCCCTTCAGCAAACCTTCGGCCGCTTCATTGAAATCCGAAAGGTCCGCCTGTCCGGCCAGTCGCCAGCCAAGCGCACCCTTGTCGATGCTGCGCGTGTTCATCTCGCTGAAGGTCAGACCGCCGTCTGTGGAAATCGACTGGCCCGAAGCCGGTCCGTCGGTGTTGGCAATCTCTCCGTCGATATAGGTTCTGTCGGTGTATCGAAGCCGCACATCACCGCCATAGGCAGAGCTTGAGACATCGCCAGTGCTGTCAGAAGACCCTGTGACCCCGACGCGTACGTGATCGCCCAGCCATTGTTCAGCGCGTCCACCATAAACATAGCCGTCAACATCTTCAGTCGCAGGATCATAGTCATACTGAACGACGAGGTAGACGTCATTGCCACCAACAGCGCCATCGCTTACCGCACTGGAGGAGCCTGTTCTGGAGTTCAGCGGGTCGTTTAGCAGAACCCGGCCATCAATGTAATCGATGGTATAATCCTGACCGTAAATCAGGGTCTTGGTGTCACGCACAACGCCGGTATCACCATCCCGGATTTCGACCGTCAGTGTTTCGGAATTGGCAACCAGGTCATCATGGTTCAGGAAGTAGACCGAACCCCCGGTTCCAAGGAACTGGTCGGTGGCCGTCAGCGTATCAGGCTGGGCACCGTAAACCTGCACTTTGGTTTGCGGAACGCCGAAAGATGTCGATTTGTCAGGCTGATACACCGCCTGCGCACCGTAAAGGGCGCGGTCGCTGCGCTGCAATTCAGTCCCGTCGATCTTGACCTTGTAGTCCCCCCACATCACTTGGCTGTTGTTATGTTGCAGGCGAACGAAGAATTTACCGCGCGTGGGTGCATCCTCCACAGCCGTGGAATCGTCACCGTAGACGGGGTAGTAGTCGTTCGGATCGAGGTTCTTCAAAGCATCTCGGGCATTTTTCTCGCCCAGATCCGAGAAAATATCCTTCAGGTCCCCCTCCCCGGTATCCACCGAGCTGGTCAGAAGGTATTTGCCCTTGATTTTACCCTTCAGGTAATAGGTCAGCCGCCCCTTGGTGTAGACCTCGTCATATTCGCCGGGCCTGACATCCTCGATATCGTCCGAACCGGTGTTCTGGCCGATCGTCAGATCGGCCATCCCGACATAGAACCACTCGCTTTGAGGGATATCGACATCCCGGGAAAACTGAAGCGCCTCCTTGCCTTGCGGGTCGAGAACCTTGACGCCCACATCCCGGTCACCGGCGGGCAGAATGCGCTGCATCACGAAGCGTCCGTCTTCAATCGGTACATTGTCATTAAATGCCTCGACGGAGTAACCATCGGGAACATTACTGCCGTAAATCGTCACCTTGCCGCCATTGATCGCGATATTGCGGGTCTTCGTATAGTCACGCGACAGATCGAGCTCGCCCTGCATCTGGTTGCGGGCCTCTGCCAGGCGCTTGCGATTTTCCGCAGACGAGGCATCGGCTCCGACGAGCAGCCCGTTGTCGTTTGACAAAAAGATCCGGCGCGGCCCGGTTTCGTCATAAAGGCCGTTCTTGCCGTAAACACGCAGAACATAGGTCAGCTCTTTGTCAGCCTCCGGCAAAGGCGGCAGTTGCCAGACTGTACCGCCATTCAGCCGGACCGGAATCGTCGTTACCGGCATTGTGTCCGGTGTTACCGGCTTGTCGTCGGCAAAAATCCGGACTTCTGCTTTCGAAATGAAAGCCGGATAGTTCGAGCTGGTCACAAACTCGACATTCTCACCCATCCGGTAGAGACGATCACTATTGATCATCTCCACATTCAGCACCGGTTTGGCATCGAGGCCGTCATATTTGACCTCGATATCCACATTGGCCGCCTGGTTCTGGCTTCTTGCCGGCCTGCGTGACGATTTTGTCAGCACCTCTTCCTGCCCCGTGTGACGAGCGGTTGCCCGTCAACGGAGATGGAAAAGGGCAGAATATCATCCTCCGCGAATGCAACACCTGCATCGGACCAGGAGACCGCTGCCGCACAAAATCCGAACAGGAGCAGTGATTTTCTCAGAGTGGTGTGTGCGGTCCTGAGGACCGCGGCGTTTGAAAATTTCATGATGCTTCCCCTTATTCGGAAATTTCGATGCGCATGGAGATGTCCGGCTTGCCGGGGAGCCTCCGCGCTTTCCAAAGACCTTCAATCTGCTGCGCAACGGCCTTCAGGCGCTGATCCGCAAGGGGATCCGAACCCTGAATGAGGTAGTTGAGACGCAGACGGGATTGATGGCTGGCGAGGATTGAAACGAGCTGATCGAGGCCGCTTTGCCAGTCGTCTTTCAGAACGATTGTGTCGGGCACGAAAGCGGCTGCGGCCAGATCGACATCCACCATGTGACCGGCGGAAGCACCGAAGTTGAGCTTGACTGTCTTACCGGCAGTCAGACGAACAACACGCGGGTTTTCCGAGGTGACCCGATAGCCGGACGGAAGCGTCCGCTCATCGAGCTTCATGATGAAGTTGGAGCCGATGTTCTTGTCCGGCAGGTCCGCACAGGCAACGTGGAAACGGCCATACTCATCTGTTGTGACCAGCAGGCCATAAGCCGTGGCAACACGCACACCGGGAAGCCCCGTTTCACCGTCATCGGCATAGCCGTCGCCGTTGGCGTCATCGAACACCCGCCCGATGATGTCACCACAATCGAAGACGGGATCGACCTTGATCGTGATGCTGGCTGTCGCCTTGGGTGAAAGCGGCCGGTTGAAGTGATCGATTGCTGTGGCCTCGTTTTCATACTTTCCGGGAGAAAGCGTGCTGAGTGCCGTCATGTTCAGCCTGACATAGGCCTTGCCACCCGGTTCCACCGTTATGTTTTCAAAGCGAACATTGCGGCCGGAAACGACAGGCTTCACCTTCTCGCCGTTGACAGATCCACTGCCCTCATCGAAGCGGAAGCCGCCCGGCATTTTATCGACGATCGCAAGATCGGTGATGCGGTCCTGCGTATTATTGATGACCGTGATCACGAACGGTGCCTTTTCACCGCGGCGGATCTGCGAAACCAGACTTTCCTTGATCAGCGTGATATCGCTTGGCGTGGCCATCGGCAGGACGGTCGTTGCAGAACCCGGTTTGGCGGGGATATCCTGCGTGCCGGCCTTACCGGTCGCCGTTGCCGTGTTGACGATGCCCTGATCAAGCCCTGCGGCCTTGTCGAGGTCGCTTTTCGTCAGCACATAGCGGGTTTTGAAGGTAACCGCTTCTCCGGGGCCAAGATCGGTAACCTTCGGCTCAAAGTCGGTAAGCGTACCGGTCCCGCGTGTCTTGTCGGGCAGCACGATGCCCTCATCCTGCGGCGAAACGCCCTTGATGTTCTGGCCACCATCATTGGTCACCGTGATGGCGTATTCGATGACGTCATCGGTGCTGGCAAAGCCATCATTGTTGACGTCGACAAAGGTTCCTTTCTTCTCGACAACAAGAGTGGATGGCTTAGCCCAGGTAACCTCGGCAGAAACCGGATCACCCCGGACTTCCTCCTTGTTCGCCGTCTGCCCGACAGGCGTTGCCTCGGTCTTCGAGCGTCCGGCCTGAACATCGTCCGCCGTCAGCGCATAGCTGTCCTTAACCTCATAGTCCTCGCCCGGTGCCAGGGTCTTGATAGAAACGTCCCGTGCCTCAGCACCTGCACGCTTTTCTTCAAGCGTGACGTTGTAGAGCGTGACCGTCCCGGTGTTGGTGATCAGCGTTGAAACGGCGATCTTCTCACCTTCATCACCAAGCTCATTGCGGTTTTCGTCTTCAAGATTTGCCTTGCGCGTTGCATTGATTGCAGGCTTGGCATTGGCATCGGCCACGCGGACTTCATCGCCATCTTCCGGCGGTTTCTCATCCGGCCGCGGCGGTTTTCCGCTCACGGTTGCCGTGTTTTTCATGCCACCGGCGTCAACGTCTTCCTGCACGACCGTGTAAGTCGCCTTGAAGACTATACTTTCACCCGCCCTGATCGTTTGCGGTGTGCTCGGCTCAAGTGCCAGCGACTTGGTTTTGCCGTTGTCGAGAACAACCGTGTCCTTGGGCAGGACGTCCGTCAGTGTGACGTTACCGCGGTTCCAGACGGTGATGGTGTAGTCGATTGTCTCACCGACATCATAGGCGTCGTTGCCGTTGGTATCGTTCAGCGATCCTTTCTTTTCGATCTCGATGGCCGGAAATGCTGCGAATTCTGTCCTCGCTTCATCCGACGCTTTAACCGGCGCGCCGCTGGGGCTTTTGGCATTTGCTGTTGCTGTGTTGACCAGTGCGCCGCTGTCGATATCGGAGGCTTTCAGCGTGTAGCTGGTCTTGAAGGTGACCTCTTCACGCGGCAAAAGCGTGCCGTTGAAGTTGCCGACGGGCGAAAGCGTCAGGCCCGGAATGGCATCTTCAGCACGGATACTGCTTAAGGTGACATTGCCTTCATTGCTGACGACAACGTCATAGTCGATGACATCGCCCGGTGAGAAACGACCGTCGCTTTTGCGTGGATGCGCGGTTTTCGTAAGCGCCATTTTGGCAACGGATTCAATCTTGGTTTCGACTTCGGCAGGAACGCTGACCGTCTTGCCGCCGGAGCTGACAGCAGAAACCGTGACCTTGTTGATCAGTTTACCCTGATCGATCTCGGATTGTTTCGGCGTATAAAGCCCCGTATAAAACGCCTGCTGTGCTGGCTTGAGCTGCGTCAGATTAGGGTCTGACGGCACAAGGTCCACACCATCGAGAGCCTCTTCGATCCTGATATTGCTGAGGGTCCGGTTTCCCTTGTTGGTGACCTTGACCGTGTAGCGGATCTTGTCTCCGAGCTTGAAATTCGACTGACTGGCAGGCGCCAAGAACTCGGCGGTTTTGACAGCACCGATATCGCTGTTATCAGCGAAGGTTACAGTTGCTTCATCCTTGTTCTGAACCGGCGTTCCGGCTTTGGTGCGGGCATGAACAGTGGCCACGTTCTTCAGTTTGCCGGCGTCGATTTCCGACTGTTTGATGGTGTGCTTGCCAGTGAAGACAGCCTGTCCCTGCGGCTCCACCTGCCTGTTGCCATTGCCTGAAACGGAACCGGCATCCAGAAGCGGATCCTCAACAGTGAAGTCTGTCAGGGAAACGTTGCCTGTGTTGGTTGCCGTAATCGTGTAGGCAATCGTATCACCGGCATCGATGAAGCCATTGCCGTTGGCATCAACCGGAGTTGCAGCCTCTTTCGTAACCGTCAGGCCCGGCTTTTCCGGAAGGCCCGCCTTGTTGCTGTCCTGTTTTTCGATGGTCGAGCCACCGCCGGCACCAGCGCCGGGCGGCGTGGTTGCTGTCACCTTGACGGTGTTGGTGAAGGAGCCTGTGTCAATTTCGGCCTGTTGCGGTGTGTATTGTCCGGTGAACACCACCTGTTCGCCGGGCTCGAGCTTTGCGCTTGAACCGCTTTTAACCTGCAAAGGGGCATCAAGATGGGGGTCTTCCGGCCGGATATTCGTCAGTGTGACGTTACCCGTATTGGTGACCTTGACCGTGTAGGAGAGCTTGCCGGTAAAGGCATCGCCGCCGCCCGAAGAGGTTTTCTCAACGGACATATCGGCGTTACGCGAAAGATTGAGGCTTCGCCGATCATCGTCTTGAACCGTCGCGCCATTTCTCGCCGTACCGACGGCTTTCAGGGTGTTTTCGATAGCCCCGCGGTTGATGTCTTCCTGCGTCAGGACATAGCTGCCTGAGACTGTCCTTTCCCCGTTTCTGGCAAGAGAAAAAGACGAGGGGTCAACGGTTAAAGGCTTCAGCGTGTTGGCAATATCGACCTTGGTAAAGTCGAGCGTACCCTTGTTTGAAACCTTTGCCTCGATCCGAACCTTGTCTTTGGCTTTGGGAAGAGCGGAGGAATTCTCGAGCCGTGGTGTGCTTTGCTCAACCTGAATTTCCGGCTTTCGCAGATCCGCCGTGTCACTGTCCTGCTTCTCGATGGTCGAGCCGCCGCCTGTGCCGGCTCCCGGCGGTGTGTTTGCCGTGACCTTGACAGTGTTGGTGAAGCTGCCCGCATCGATCTCAGCGGGTTTCGGCGTGTATTTTCCGGTAAAAACCACCTTCTGGCCGGGTAAAAGCTTGTCTTTGGAACCGCTTTGAACCTGCAATGGTGCATCGAGATGCGGGTCGGCCGGGCGGATATTTGTCAGTGTGACGTTACCGGTATTGGTCACCTCAACCTTGTAGGAAAGCGTGCCTGTAAAGGCATCACCATCACCCGACGATGTCTTACTGACAGACATATCGGCATTGCGCGGAATCTGGATCGTCTGCGGATCTGAAACGTTTGGCGAGGAAGTCCCGTTGGACGCCGTACCCTTGGCGCTGACCGTGTTGTCAACGGAACCCCGGTCGATATCATCCTGTGTAATGGAGTAACGGCCCGATACAGACGTCAATTTTGACTTTGCGAGGGCAAAATTGTTGGGGCTCAGCGTGACGGACCTGATGGAGTCAGACGCTTCGACGCGGCTGAAATCGAGACGGCCCGTATTCGTGATATCGGCTTTAATGCTGATCTCATCGCCGGGCTTTGCATCGCGGCCGGTATTGACCAGAGATGACTTCTGCTTGACCGTGAGTTCGGGATGGCAGATGCCAAGCGTACCCGTAAAGTGGGCCTGAAGACCGACATGCTCGGCCTGCGATTTGATCTGAACGACAATTTCGTTCAGCCCGGACTGAAAGCCGGACGACAGAGCACCGGCTTCCTGGTTCCCGGGTTTGTAACTGTTTGCCCAGTAATAGTCGTCACTGGGATCGGTGTACATAGAAGGACGTGCATAATCAGGGGTGATATGCTGGGAACGAACACCTTGCGGGGTTTTGTTGACCCAGACCTGATAAATGCCGTCATCGGCATAAAAATCCATATCGAGGCGGATGGAGTTCAGATCGACCTGCGGATCGAGCTTGAACTGATAGCGGAAGAACAGATCCCGATAGGTCGTGCGCTTATTGCTCTCATTCGGTGGACCTTGATGCCCCGTATTGCTCAGCGAAATCCAGCTGGCATTCCGTTTTGACGTCCACTGATTGGAAGGGGAATCCACCACCGTTGCCGGCCGGTACGAAAGCGCTGGTGGAAGCCGCCCTTCATAATATGCCGGCTGAAGCGTCGATACTTCCCAATTCCGGTCCTGCCCGGTTGTCAAGTTTCCGCCCGTCGAGGGATTAAAACCCGTATTGAAAAGGTTGGCGTCAGTTGAGCATGAAATCGTCGGGATGGACTGGGCATGCGCCTGATGCGCGGGCATCATGGCCATCATGACGAAGGCCGCTATGACCATCGCGATAAACAGCAACGGGCCGGCAATGTCCGATATGGACGGTGCCAGCCACGAAGACGACATTCTGGACGCGTTCCGCTTTCGCGGGACCGGCCCTTGCTTGCTTGCCCTGAAGCTCAGAGCCTGAGTATATCTCATAGGTAACAATCCCCTTTTCGATCCACGAGGACGCACGAACCCGCTCGCTTGCCCGTGTGAGCAACCGCTGATTGATTCTGCTGCTTGAAATTTGAGTGCCGGATCTGGCCGCCCGTCAGGCTGGCATTAGCCGTTTATGGTTAGTGGCGATATCGCTGTGAGTTCGCCACAGATGCTTGTTTTTCGGCGTAAGCATCTGCTTTCTGATCGGAGATCAGATGGAAAAAGGTTATGCGCTCCGCTGTGTCCCTGCCCACCGAAAGACCCGGTAATGATGGCTTCCCGCCCCGTTGAACGACGCCGGACAGCGCTTTTGAATACGCGCTATAGTAGCACTTGCACATAGAAATCCCCATTCCAGCATGCCGTTTCAGACATGCATCCAGCCTGACATTTCAGGCTTCGTCTCATTGCTGGAAGGCAAAAGCGGCTATCGGCATGAACCGAAAAACAAAACAGTTTCCTGTCGTCACGGTTACAACCCCGAATGGGCTTGAGCGCGCAATGCGATTCGCCTTCCTGACTGCAGGACGAAAATTTGCATCGCGCTCTTTGAAGGTAAATTCGGCCTTCTTTATAATGAATATAACTGAATAAAGGGGCACAAAATATAATAAATATATATATTTAGGCGTTTTCTAACTGATAGCGATACCGGTAGAACAGTAAAAATCCGTTTAAATTTTAAAACGGTTTAAACTTACACCCGGAACCATGGCCTTTCAGCGTCATACATCCCGATATCAACCATAAGGCGAGGACTCCGTCAGGGAGCCGCGCGCCTTAAGGACTTGTAATGTGCCGGTGACGCTCCATTGTGAATATGATAAGTTTATTGGGCTGAAAAAAGTCGGGACAGGGTCATTTTTTGAACAAGAACCGTGATGCTTTACTCGAAGAAAGACGGCTGAATGCGCTTGAGCGGCTGGATGTTCTCAATTCCGCACCGGAGGAAGAGTTCGATG
The DNA here is from genome assembly GCF_004342225.1 of Martelella mediterranea. Taxonomy (GTDB): domain Bacteria; phylum Pseudomonadota; class Alphaproteobacteria; order Rhizobiales; family Rhizobiaceae; genus Martelella; species Martelella mediterranea_B. The sequence continues at coordinate 40,336 of NZ_SMAR01000023.1, forward strand.
CGCTTGCAAAGGCTGCGTCTCTTGTATGCGGAACGCCGATATCCCTGATCACGCTTTTAACCAGCGAGCGGCAGTGGTTCAAAGCCAATATCGGCCTTGAAGGAACAGAAGAGACAGAGCGCAAGATTTCCTTTTGCACGCATGCCATTGAAGGCGACGGGCTGATGGAAGTTGAAGACGCCACGCTTGACGCCCGCTTTGCGGAAAACCCGCTTGTTACTGCCGATCCCCATATTCGCTTTTATGCGGGTGCCCCGCTTGTGCTTTCAGGCGGGGAGAAGGTGGGGACCCTTTGTGTTATCGACCGGAAGGCGAAGACGCTCACCCCCACCCAAAGGGAAATCCTGCAAAACCTGGCACAAGCTGCGGCAAAGGCGCTTGAGCTGCGGCGTGCGGCAAAGCATGAAAACGAGCTTCTGACGATTGCATCTCAGTCACAGTCTATTCTGGAATACAGCGACGATGCCATCGTGACCGTGGACTGGAGCGGCGCGATCCGTCAGTGGAACAGGGCGGCCGAGCGCATGTTTGGCTACAGTGCCGAAGATATATTTGGAAAGTCTGTCGGACGCCTGATGACGCCAGAGGCGCGCGCAACCGAGCTGGACCTTGAAACACGGCTCGGCGATGATCAGAGCCTTCGTCCTATCAGCACCGAGCGACTCCATAGTGACGGAACCCGGTTGCCCGTTTCTGTGTCTATCGGCCCTGTGATCTCGGTCAACGGAGAGATTGTTGGCGCAACAGAGATTATTCGCGACATCTCGGACCTCCAACGCGCCTACAGTGAACTTTCTGAGGCTGAACAGCGCGTCAAACGGCTTTATCGGTCAACACCGGCGATGCTGCATTCGGTCGACCCGAAGGGCCGATTGCTCAGCGTCAGCGATCACTGGCTTGAGGTTATGGGCTATAGCCGCGAAGAGGTTTTGGGGCGTCCGTTACAGACCTTTATGACTGAAACCTCTGCCCGCCGCGCAGTCAACGAGGTGATGCCGGACTTCCTGAAGACGGGTCATTGTGAAAACGTCCCATACCAGCTGATCACGCGCTCCGGCGAAATAATCGATGTGCTTCTGTCCGCGGTGCTTGAGCGAACGCCAGACGGGGTGCCGCTGCGAACCGTGGGAATCGCTGAGAACATCACCTACCGCCGGAAAGTTGAAAAGGCACTGAGGGAAGAACGCAGGCGACTTGCCCAGATTATTCAAGGAACAGGCGCAGGTACATGGGAATGGAATCTTGATACTGGCGAGAACCGGATCAATGAGCGTTGGGCGGAGATGCTCGGCTATACGCTTGAGGAAATCACGCCGCTCAGCGTTGAAGCCTTCCGGGCCCTTATACACCCCGCCGATCAAAAGCTGACGAGCGAGCGCCTGGAAGACCATCTGGCGGGTAAGAGCCATACGTATGAATCTGAATTGCGGGTGCAGCACAAGGATGGTCACTGGGTTTGGGTCGTCAGTCGAGGCCAGGTTCTGACCTGGACAAACGATGGCAAGCCGGAGTGGATGTTTGGCACGCATCAGGACATTACCCAGCGCAAATTTAAGGAAGAAGCGCTCCGCAAAAGCCGCGAGTCTTTAGAACGCACTGGCCGTGTCGCGGGCGTTGGCGGATGGGAAGTCGATCTCGTTGAGCAGACAATTTACTGGTCAAATGAAACATGCCGTATTCATGGGCTTGCCCCGGGTTACAAGCCCGGCTTCGAGGAAGCCATCAATTTCTACGCGCCTGAAGCGCGGCCCGTGATCAAAGCCGCCGTTGAACAATGCGTGAATACCGGCAAGGGCTGGGACCTTCAGCTGCAGCTTGATACCGCCGAGGGCCAGCGCATCTGGGTGCGCGCCGTCGGCGCAGCCGAGTTTGAAAGCGGGCGGGCCATCAGGCTCGTCGGCGCGTTTCAGGATATTTCCGAACAGGTTGCGCAAAGACAGGCGCTGGAAACCATCAATGAGCGTTTTCAGGTTGCCACCGAAAATGGCCGGGTCGGGCTCTGGGATGCCGATCTGGCGGCGGGTAAGTCGCTATACTCCGATATGTGGTGCGCACTGATCGGCTACACACCCGACGAGATTTCGAATGACAGCGACCAGTGGCTGGCGTTTATTCACCCGGATGACAAGGAGCGCGCCCTTCAGGCCGATGCGGCCCACATCCGCGGTGAGGCCCCCTATTTCGAAGAGCAGTTCCGCATGCGGCACAAGGATGGCCACTGGGTCTGGATCCTCGACCGCGGCGTTGTAACCGCCCGCGCTGACGACGGAACGCCGCTGCGCATGATCGGCACACATACCGATATCACAAGGCAGAAGCATGAGGAGGCAGAGCGCCTGCTGATGGGCGAGCGCATGGCGATTGCCGCCGACAGCGCCGGCATTGGCATCTGGGAGGTGGACCTGACGACGGAAGACGTCACATGGGACAGCTGGATGTTCAGGTTATACGGGCTTTCTGACAAAGTCCGGAAACCTGTCAAGGATATCTGGCAGAATGCTGTTCATCCGGAAGATATGGACAGAGTCGCTGCTGCAGCACGTCTGGCCGCTGAGCAAGCCTTGCCGATGGAAGAGGAATATCGGATCGTCTGGCCGGATGGATCTGTGCACCACCTGCATGTTTCTGCGCGCCTTGTGACCAGCGCAGATGACAGCTCACGCCGCCTGATCGGTGCGGCATGGGATATCACCGAAGAGCGGCAGATGAGTCTGGAACTGGCGGACCAGCACGAGCTGATGCGGGTGACGCTAACCTCGATCGGCGATGCCGTGATCACAACAGACGCGCAAGGGCGTGTCGAATGGCTGAACCCGGTGGGCGAGTACATGACAGGCTGGTCGGTGCAGGACGCACACGGCGTGCCATCCCGCGACGTGTTCAAAATCGTCAACGAGGAAACACGCGCAGAAGCGCGCGACCCGATCCAGCTTTGCCTGGAACGCGGCAAGGTTGTAGACCTGCCGGAGGGAACCGTACTTCTGGCGAAAGACGGTCGTGAATTTGCCGTCGAAGATTCTGCGGCTCCGATTTTAAGCGCTGATGGCGAAGTCCTCGGCGCCGTGCTGGTCTTCCACGATGTCAGTGAGCAGCGCCGAATGACACGCGAGATGTCTTACCGTGCCAGCCACGATCAGCTGACCGGCCTCACCAACCGTGCCGAATTCGAGCGGCGAATGCAGCGCCTGTTTGAAAGTGCGAAGACGAAATACTCGGAAAATGCCCTGCTTTACATCGACCTTGATCAGTTCAAGATCGTCAACGACACCTGCGGGCACACTGTCGGCGATGAGCTGTTGAAGAAGGTCAGCCAGCTCATGCAGGGGGTTATTCGAACTGGTGACACCCTTGCACGGCTTGGTGGTGATGAATTCGCAATGCTCCTGGAACACTGTCCGCTTGCACATGCCACCCGCATTGCACAACGCGTGTGCGATGAGATGGCCGAATTCCGGTTTATCCATGAAGGGAAGCAGTTTCGGGTAGGCGCAAGCATCGGGCTCGTACCGGTGAACAAGGATGCCACAAGCATTGCTTCAATTCTGCAGGCCGCGGACTCGTCCTGTTATGCCGCCAAGGATGAAGGGCGCAACCGCGTTCATGTGTGGCAGGAAGGCGATGAAGCGATGGCGACACGCCTTGGCGAGACGCGCTGGGTCTCCCGCATCGAGCAGGCGCTGGACAATGACCGGTTTGTTCTCTACGCGCAGAAAATCGAACCGCTTTCCGCCTCGCAAACAGATAGCAAGCACAAACAGCATCTCGAACTGCTGCTCAGAATGCTGGATGAAGATGACAATATCATCGCGCCGAATGCCTTTCTGCCAGCTGCGGAGCGCTTCAATCTGGTTTCCAGGATCGACCGCTGGGTGCTTGCCAATGCCATTCGATGGATCAGAGAGAGCGGCATCGGCGAAGGTGATGTTGTGGCCATCAACCTGTCGGGACAGTCTGTTGGTGACAGGGCTTTCCATGAATCAGCCTACAAAATGCTCGAAGAAGCCGGTGAAGCGGTTTGCCGCAATCTTTGCTTCGAAATCACCGAAACGGCCGTCATTTCCAATATTACCGAAGCCGTGGACTTCATCAATGTGGTGCGGACGCATGGCATATCGGTCGCGCTGGATGATTTTGGCGCCGGGACAACATCGTTCAGTTATCTGAAACGCTTTGCCATCGATTATATCAAGATCGACGGACAGTTCACCCAGGGTCTGCTTCACGGCCATCCCATTGATGAAGCGTCCATCGAATGCTTTGCCAATATGGCACGGGTACTGGGGGCCAGAACCGTCGCGGAATTCGTGTCGGATGACCGCATATTCGAGAAGCTGAAAGATTTGCAGATCGACCTGGCGCAGGGCTTTGCCATTCATAAGCCCGTACCTGTCGACCTTTTGAAGAAGCCAGCGAATGACTAACCTGATCTGTTCGGCAACGCTTGAAGCGCCCGGTGTGATCTGAACGGACGGATTGATGATTGATCTGGCGGCCTATGCAGGCCTTTTTCTCTCAGCGCTCGTTGCTGCAACCATCCTGCCAATGCAATCGGAAGCAGCGTTGACCGGCCTTCTGCTTGCGGGCCATCAGCCGGTCTGGATCCTTGTTTTCGTGGCCGGGGCCGGAAATGTTCTGGGATCGGCCATAAACTGGCTTCTGGGCCGCGGATTGGAGCGGTTTCGACATCGGTGCTGGTTCCCGGCCTCACCTGCTGCCCTTGACCGGGCACAGCGGTGGTACCGGCGCTATGGAAAATGGTCGCTGCTCTTAAGCTGGGCGCCGGTGATCGGCGATCCGATCACAGTGATTGCAGGCGTATTGCGCGAGCCGTTTCCGGTTTTTCTGCTCCTCGTCACAATAGCCAAATTCGGCCGTTATCTGGTGTTGACCCTGATCGTTCTGAACGCCTTTTGAAACACCATGCCTGCCCGCATCCCTCATTGATGCAGGCAGGCTCTTGCATCGTCTATTGGACAGGGTTGCCGTCGGCATCAATGATATGAAGGTCTCCCAGTTCCAGCGCCTCGATATCATCTTCGATCTTTGCCCGGTCGCCGATGACGATCCAGGTCAGCGGTTTGTCGCCCAGCATAGCCTGTGCAGCCTTGTTCACCGCTGAAGTAGCAACGCCTGCGAGTTTTTCCGCGTAGTCATCATAAAAGTCATCGGGCAGGTCATTTTGAAGCCGGTAGGCAATATAATTGGAGATACCCTGATTGCTTGACCAGAGCCCCGGCAAGCTCAGTATTTCCTGTTCTCTGGCCTCCTTAACTTCATTATCGGCAACCGGCTGATCCGAAATAACACCCTGAAGAATTGCCGCCATCTCGGACATGGCGTCAGCCGTTTTATCGGATTGAACAGGCGCGGTTGTCGAAAACAGTCGGCCACCCTCCGGCCCTCCGAAACCGCTCCATGCCCCGTATGACCACCCTTTCTCCTCGCGCAGCTTCATGTTCACGCGGGATACAAAATCCCCGCCGATGACGCTGTTGAAGATGATGCGGGCCTCCTCATCCTTTTCTGAGAAGGCGGGCGCTGTGACAGTGGCCCTGATCATGCTTTGAACGGCGCCAGGCCTGTCGACGAGGTAGACCATCGCCTTGGCCGGGTTTGCCTCCTCCGGCACGATGATGTCCGGGACAGGCTGATTACTCCACGTCCGGAAGGCCTCTTCGACAAGCGGTTGCACTTCAGACAGGTTCGTATCGCCCGTAACGATCAGTTTGGCATTGTTCGGGCGGTACCATGTGTCGTGAAACTGCTCAATTGCGCTCCGGTCTGTGCCTTCGATTGAAGCCTCAGTCGCCAGCCGTCCGTAAGGGTTCGCATGACCCAGCACAGCCGCCGGGGTGAGCCTGTTCACTGCGTCGAACGGATCGTCTTTTACCTGTGCCAGTTCATCCAGTGCCAGCGCTCTGATACGGGCGATTTCGTCTGGCGGGAACGACGGATGCATGATGACATCGGCATAAACCGCCAGACTTTCAGCCACGCCGCTCTTCATGGCTGAAAGTGAAATCTGGCTTTGGCTGTCACTGCCATCGGTTTCAAGGTTTGCGCCGAGCAGTCCCAGCGTCTGATTGATCTCTTCCCGGCTCATATTGTCTGTGCCGTTTGCCAGAAGCTTAACCGCCGCCTGACCCGTTCCCGGGAGGGTCTGCTTCCAGGATGCCTCCGGCCCGGTCTCGAACAGCATTGTGAAATCGACAATCGGCGCGCCATCGCGATGGGCGACGACCAGCTCCAGGCCATTTTCGAGCGTTGCTCTCTCAATCTCCGGGAAACGCGCTGTCACCATGCCCTCTGGCATCGGCATGGCAGAACGGTCCGCTTCTTTGCCCGAAACAGAATGATCGCCGAACGGCAGTGCCCAAAGTGTATAGTTTGGCCCTGTTAGCCAAGTCTGACCAACCCGTTTGATATCACCACTGTCTGCCGATTTAAATGCGGAAACCTCCTGTTGCCAGCCATCCGGATGGCCATAAAATGTTACACTTTCATTCAGCAAATCGGCTTTGAACCACAGATCGTCCAGATAGCGCGCCAGCGTTGAAAGTTCTGATGAACGGACATAGGCCAGCTCTTCATCGGTTGGCCCGAATGTGTTCAGCAATGTCAGTTCTTCGTCGACGATTTCCTCAACCCGGTCGCGGTCAGCGTCTGTCTTGACGGTCACATCGATTTGAAACTGGCTCCCCAGTTCGCGCGCATACACAAAGGCGGAAACATCGGTGGCCAGTGCGTCTTCCACAACAAGGCGCTTGTAAAGACGGCTGTTCTTGCCCTCCCCCAAAATTCGCGCCAGAACTTTGAGGTATGCGACATCCTCATCTGTGTAGGCGGGTGCATTCCAGACCTCGAACAGACGCGGGTGAGACACCTCATCCTCGATCACTTCGCGTATCGAAGCGTTCATTTTCACCGGCCATTGCTTGATCGCTGCAACGGGCTTTCCGGCAGGAATATTGCCGAAATACTTCTCGACGCGCTGGCGCGCATCTTCGGGCGTGATATCGCCTGAAAGGACGATCACCGCATTAGACGGGCCATAATAGTCCCTGAACCAGGCCTTCACATCCTCCAGCGTCGCCGCATCCAGATCCTCTACCGAACCAATCACCGGGTGTTGATACGGATGACCGTAAGGCACGCCGGCAGTAAATGTGAGATCGAACGCTTTGCCATAGGGCTCATTCTCCCCTTGTCGCATTTCATTTTTGACAACCGCGCGCTGCTCATCGAGTTTGGCCTGATCGATCGCCTCAAGAAGGTGCCCCATCCGGTCGCTTTCAAGCCACAAGATTGAATCCAGAGCATTTTTCGGGACGGTTTCAAAATAGTTTGTGCGATCGTTGGATGTTGTTCCGTTCAGATCTGTCGCCCCGATTTTTCTGGTTGCCTTGAAGAAATCGTCATTGAAGTTCTCCGAACCATTGAACATCAAGTGTTCAAACAGGTGCGCAAAGCCGGTTTTGCCAGGCGGTTCATTCTTCGAGCCAACATGATACCAGATACTGACCGCGACCAGAGGCTGTGAATGGTCTTCATTCACGACAAGCCTGAGGCCGTTATCCAACTCCATCATGGTTGCCGGGATATCAAGCTCCAGTGCCTCAACAATCTTGTCTGAAATGGCCAGAATGCTGTCTTCGGCCTGGTCCTCCTGTCGTATCCACCGGTTTTCTTCTCGTGTTGCCTCGGCTCTGGCCGCATAGGGTTGAGCAAAAATGCCGGTCATCAGGGTCAGCGCCGACAATGCGCTGAGTGTCGTGGTCAATCTCATTGCCTCTCCTTGGGATCATATCAATCGCTCTGGCAGAGCTATGCCAGAAGTTGAGGTTATGATTCCGGCTGTTTTGGGGATACAATGTGGCCGTGCAGAAGGCATCAGGCGGAAAACGCCGGGCCGACAGCGGAGTTCAAGACAAAACCCTCTTAAAATTCATTTTAATTCAAGACTATATCGTAAAATTCCGACCGGAATGAGCGACCAAAAACCGTGCCCACTCCACAATTATAAATGGTTTATTTTTAACCTTCTCTGCATTTCGGACGATTTTTCAGACATGCCTTTTGTGAAGAACGGCGGCGGCGCTATTCGCGCCGCACCGCACCACCGCCCTGCTTTGTGAGAGGTTGTCAGATTACTTGCGCTTTATGCGTTTTGCTGAACGAATTCCCGCGTCGCATCCTCGTAAAACCGGTTATTGATCGCCTCAATTCCAAGCGTGAAGCCAGGATCTTCAAGATTATCATATTGATCCATAAGCGCGGCGCTTGCCTCCTGACGACGCGCTTTTGCGCCCGCTCCCATTTCATCATCCATTTCGTCAATAACCCGCCGCCACTCAGGATCAGAAGCAAGTAAAGCGAGTTGCTGCTCAGGCGTGCTGGTTTCTTTGAGAACCTTGTCGCCAATTTCACGAACCGTTTTCTGGCTAACGCGGGCGAGCTGCGTCCAACGGGTATCAGCACGGTCAAAATCGAGTTGCAAATCAAGCCTGCTCTGCAGAGCGAGCCGGATCTGAAGAAGCTCCTCAACATCGTCGATGTGACGCCGGCTCCCATGTACCCCCGGCGAAGACTGGCAATGGCTTCGTGCGCTAGCTTGTCAACCTTTGCAAGCCGATGACAACGCACCAGATATTGAGCGAAATCAGACATCCCCTGATGAGAGTGATCCTTGGCAAGCATATGATGCTTGGCCGCGCGTTGAAGGCTGTCAAAGTTCGTAATAACATAGTCCGTGCACGCATTGGCCGGGTTCAGTTCCGCACAGTAGTTCTCCAGACGTTTTTTGAGTTCTGCGTCGTTGGCCATTTTTTCCAGAAGAGAAACAACCCGTCGCGCCAGAATCGGACGGTGCGTATTTGTTCTGTCATGTGGAATGTGTCCAAGGCGGAACAAGAGCATCTTGAAAGCGCTTGTCAGCGTCATTTCTTCAAGCTTACGGGACGCTTCGGATGACAATGGCTGATCGAGCGCATCAAGCCACGGGCGAATATGCCTCACCGCAGATGCAGTCGGGATTCTGCCATTGCGGCGAACCTCCCCCTGGCCGGTAACAGCCTGTGACAGACCAGATGACCAGCGTGGTGCACTTGCCGACCTGCGGTTTAGACCCCAATCCGTTGCTGGACTTCTGTGATGAATAACACGGGGCGGAGGAGAAGGTTCACGCTCAACATAGTCGATCCGAACGTTTCTGATACCGCTTACCGCAGATCGGCTCGTTCGCTCGTCAAGCTGGTTTCCCTCAGCATAAAAATCCGTAAGCCTGCGCATCGCGGAAAGCCCATCCGGAAGGGCTGTCAGCCGGTTGGCATTCAGCGAGATATAGTGCAGACGCTGCAATGCGGTGATGCTTTGCGGCAGTGATTGCAATCGGTTCCCATCCGCTTCCAGCCAGGACAGGTGTGAAAGGCGACCGATCGTTTCCGGCAAGGCCTGAATATTGTTGTTGTTGAGATTGAGCGCCAAAAGCGACTGCATGCTTCCGATAGTTTCAGGCAGGCTCTGCAGATTGCGGTTTCCGTTGAGCGTCAGTGATTCAAGGTTTGGCAGCCTCGTGATTTCAGAAGGCAGGGCCTCCAGAGCCGAATTCTGAATTTTCAGCGTACGCAAACCGGGAAGCAGGCTGACCAATGACGGGAAACGGTCAGATCTCTGCTCTGCCGCATTGGACGAGCAGACAATATTCAGTTCTTCAAGCTGTTGCATACGATCAATATTATCGGGCAGGCGCAGCCTGTCGGTGGTAATGCTGCGGATGCTGCCGAATGAATTGATGCAGTGCGGCAGGTTATCGAGCCCTGAAACATCCAGCGACCGGATACCCGGATCGCATGACGGCCGCAAATGATCGGCCAGCAATCGATCTGCAACCTGCGCATATTGTTCACCCTGCTGCGCCCAGGCAAACAGGTCATCGACAAGTCTCTGACTTGCATGATCAGCCGATGAGACAGCGGATGGATGAAAAGCCGAAGACTGCGATCTTTCGGCCGAAACGGCAGCGCTTTGCCGCGCATTTACTAAAGGCGCGGATGCGGGAACGAGAATACTTGAAAGTGGAGGTGCTGCGGCCTGCCTGTCCCCACCCTGACGAACCGAGCGGTCAGCCCCTGTCTCGCGCCTTCTGTTCGATCCTGTTTCCCAGGCCACGATCAGATCCCGAACAGCGACCCTTGGCTGTGTCGTGTCGGCTGGATATTGCTGCGCATTACAATCATTTTGCGATAACGAAGTGGGGCCGGTCAAACGCTAGTCTCCTAATTTAGAATATAAATTCAATGTTTTAACTATGAATACGTGCTGAGTTTCTGAACTTGGATTTGATTTTCTTAATAGTCAGAAGCTTGCGCTTACGGCACGTTATGACAGCACGCTGCGCTTTAGCGGCGATCAGTTTCATGTAAGATTGGCCGAACAAAACGATTCATGAATGCGGATTGATACCGCGTAAAAAGCGTTTTAGACCGTACATATGTTCCGCAATCTGAAGCAACGTTCCGAAAGGCTTTTAAGAGGATGACTGTACAGGACAAACGCGCGACATCGGTGCTTTCCGAGATCATGAGTGATCACGTCTTCTGGCGGTCGCTGCGGCAGGACCTGCACGCTCATCCCGAGCTTGGATTCGAAGAGACACGGACCAGTGAGATTGTGGCGAAGTTGCTCGCCGAAGACGGGATTGCAGTTCATCGCGGGCTGGGCGGCACGGGAGTCGTCGGCACGCTGAAGGCTGGCGACGGCAACCGGGCGATCGGGCTGAGGGCGGACATGGACGCGCTCGCCATGCCGGAAACGGCGGACCGGCCCTATAAAAGCACCGTCGAAGGCAAGATGCATGCCTGCGGCCATGACGGACATACGGTGATGCTGCTGGCGGCGGCCCGCTATCTGGCACGGACGAAAGACTTTTCCGGCACGGTTCATTTCATTTTTCAGCCCGCCGAAGAAGGCCGCGGCGGTGCGAAGAAGATGGTCGAGGACGGGCTTTTCAAGCTGTTTCCCTGCGATGCTGTTTATGGGTTGCACAATATGCCGGGTCTTGCGGTCGATGAGATGGCCGTGGTGGAAGGCCCGCAACTTGCCTCCTCCGACAGCTGGCGCGTTACGTTCAGGGGCACCGGCACCCACGGCGCAAAGCCGCATCTCGGGCGTGATCCGGTGACGGCTTCCGGCCATTTCATCGCGGCGCTGCAGACGATTGTCGGACGGGTGGTCGATCCGCTTCAGCCTGCGGTCGTCTCGGCCTGTTCGGTCGAAGCCGGTGATCCGAATGCGCTGAACGTGATTCCCGATATTGTGAAGATTGGCGGCACGGCGCGCGCCTATTCGCCCGAAACACGCGATCAGTTGGAAGAGGAAATCGGACGGCTGGCCCACGGCATGGCGGCCTCTTTCGGCATTGAGGCGGATTATCGGTTCATTCGCCGCATTCCGCCGGTCGTCAATGCGACGGAGCCGACGCAAACGGCGCTGCAGGCGGCCGAAACCGTCTTCGGTGAGAAAGTGCGCACGGCCTTTCCGCCCTCAACGGCCGGCGACGATTTTGCCTTTTTCGGTCATGAAGTGCCGGGCTGCTATGTCTGGCTTGGCAACGGCCCGGCCGTGGACGGCGCACTGCACCACAACACGGCCTATGACTTCAACGATGACGCCATCGGCTACGGCGCGGCCTACTGGGTGCGGCTGACAGAGACCGAGCTGCCCGTCAAAACCGCTTAGACGAGCTGCCGCAAGACCGGGCTTTCCAGCACAGTGCCGGTTTCAACATCGGCGATGCCCATATCGGTCTGATGCGGTCCGGCATTGCAGGCAAGCGTTGCGCCCACCAGCGCCTTGAAGCTGAGATAGGGCGGCTCCCAGTCAACGATTGTTCCGGCAGCCTTGCGCACGGCCTCGAAATCGCGGGCAACATCTTCAAGCGATGCATCGGAGATCAGGCCCAGCAGCGGCAGGGCAAGCAATGCTTTCACCTTGCCGTTTTCGACAACGACCATGCCGCCACCGCTCTCGATCAGCGCATTGGCCGCCACCGCCATATCTTCCGGGTTCTGGCCGAACACTGTGAGGTTATGGCTGTCGTGCGAAACCGTGGTTGCGAATGCGCCCCGCCATTCTCCCCATCCACGCAGAAACCCGGTTTTCGGCTTCTCTGCGGCTTGACCGTGACGGTGGACGACGCTGATCAGCGTTGCACCGTCTGGCGGACATACAAATCCGTTCTGCACATCCGCTTCGGCCTTGCCCCAGCGGGTAAACCGCGGCTGGTCGATGGTGGCGACCTCGACGCGCGACCCCTCGGCCTTCACCCGGAAATCATCCGGTGAAAGCGGCTCGACCTTCATGGAGCCCTTGAGCATGTCCGAAGGATGATCGGAAACGGCAGCATTGAGGCGCCCGTCAGAGGCGATGACCTTGCCATCCACGATGACATGACGCGTTGAAAATGTCTCAAGATCCTCGAAAATCGCGATATTGGCGCGCCGTCCTGCGGCGATGAGCCCGAGATCGGTTCGGTTCAGACGCCGCGCCGCGTTCAGCGTGGCCGCCTGCAAAACCTGAACCGGTGACAGGCCACCTGCGACCAACGCGCGGATCAGGGCATCCAGCCCGCCCTGTTCCAGAAGATCGTCCGGGAAGACGTCGTCGGTGCACAGCGTCAGCGTCTGCGGCCAGACCGGAAGGGTTTTCAGCGCCGCGATAAAGCCATCGAACAGATATGGGTGCGAACCGCGCAGCTCGATTGTCAGCCCGGCCCGCAGTTTTTCCAGAAGATCATCGCCCGAGGTCAGCTCATGATCGGATGAAACCCCGGCACTCATGAAGGCGGAAAGCCTGTCGCCGGATAATCCGCGGGCGTGGCCGAAAACAGGTTTTTTAGCTGCAAGTCCGGCATTGACGATGCCGCTCATGCGCGGACTGCCGGAAATGACCCCCTCCATATTCATCACTTCGGCAATGCCGCCGATTTCCGGTCTTTCAAGAAGTGCAGCAATTGATTCCGGTCCGAAATTCGCGCCAGCGCGTTCCAGCCCCGGCGCTGAGGGCACGCAGGATGGCGCCAGAATGATCGCCTCCAGCGGCAACTCACGGGCAGCATCAATCGCCCAATCGACAGCAGGAACACCGGCGACATTGGCCAGTTCATGCGGATCCCAGACAATGGTCGTCACGCCGCGCGGCAGAACGGCTCTGGCATAGGTCGCAGGCGTCACCATCGAGCTTTCGACATGCATGTGCATGTCGATGAGGCCCGGTGAAACGAACATGCCGCTGGCGTCGATCCGCTGCGCAGCATCGCTGCGGGCACCCTGCGGCAAAACGGCTGCGATCAGTGGTCCGATGATGCCGATATCGGCCCTTCGCAACTCGCCGGTTGCCACATCCACCAGCGTACCGCCGGAAATCAGAAGGTCGAATGGCCGCCCACCACGGGCGGCCTCAACCGCTGCTGCGCGCATGGCGGGATCGTCAATGCTTTTCATCGCCGTGCCTCCGCCAGCAATGCGCCCATGATCGTGTCATGCGCGGCATTGGCATCAACCTCGGTGATGATCGAGGCGTTGAATCCCGCCTCCGGGGCCAGCTTGTGGGCGCGGGTTTCAACAACACTGCGGCCGCGTGTGATGTGTCCGGCCGTTTCAAAGGCCAGATGCACCGGCTGCAAGGAAACAAGCGACGAGTGACAAAAAGCCACTGCCGCCGCAGGATCAAAAAACGCCATTTCGTTGCGACCGCGCCTAGCGGCAATATTTAGAAAACCGTCTGTCAGGTCGGCCAGAAGCGGCGCATTCTGCCCCTTCTGAGCCCGAAGTGCGGCCACATCGTCGGCATTGATCGTGACCTTGCGGCAAAAATCGAGGTCGGCCATGACAAAGGGAACGCCACGCGAAAGCACGATTGAAGCCGCTTCCGGGTCAGCCAGCGCGTTGAACTCGGCGGAAGCGGTGTGGTTGCCGCTGGTCACGCCACCGCCCATCCATAAAATCTCGCTGATCCGGCCTGCAAGGTCGGGCCGCGCCAGACAAAGCGTAGCAAGATTGGTCAAAGGCCCAAGTGCCAGAATGCGCTTCGGCCCGTCATCCTTCGAAAGCCAGTTGCAAAGGGCAACGAAGGTCGGACCGGATGGCGGAAGGGTCGCTTCCGGCAGACTGAGACCCGCCGTCGGCATGCCGGCATCGCTGAGGATCGAGGCTGCGGTTTCCACCGCCCCCATAACGGCGCGGTCAGCCCCGGCATGGATCGGGAAGATCCAGTCGAAAACCTTTGCCGCGGCCGCGGCATTGCTGCAGACCTTCGCCAGTGTCGTGTTGCCGAAGGTCAGCGACAGGCCATCGATCTTCTCACCGCTTGCCTGAACGGTGAGGATGGCGGCGATGTCGTCAAACCCCATATCCGTGTCGATCCAGACGCCCATGATCGCCGCCTATCGCTTCAGGATAACGGCGTCTTCGACCCGAAGATCGAAGGCGAGTTGCTGGCCAAGACTGTGCGCCGGTGCGCTGGCATCGACATCCACCTTGATCTGACCAAGCGGTGTTTCCAGCACATATTCACGCATCTGGCCCACAAAGGCAGCGCCGATCACCGTACCCGAAAATGCCCCTTCGCCAAGGCGCACGAAACGCGGCCGCCATGCCAGACCTTTTGCACCCGCAGGAAGCGCCTCGGGAAGCGTGAAGGCCTCGCCCTTGCCTTTGAGCTTGCCCGTTTCAACCGTGAAAATGTTTTCGAAGCCAACGAAATCGGCAACGAAGGCGGATTCGGGACGGTTATAGATATCCTCCGGCGTTCCGAGCTGTTCGATGGCGCCATCTTTCATCACCACGATCCGATCGGCCAGCGACAGCGCCTCCGACTGGTCGTGGGTCACGAACACCATGGTCAGGTCGTTGGCCTTTTGCACCCGCTGAAGCTCGGTGCGCATTTCAAGTCTGAGACGCGCATCGAGGTTGGAAAGCGGCTCATCGAGAAGCAGCACTTTCGGATCCATCACCAGCGAGCGGGCAAGGGCCACGCGCTGCTGCTGACCGCCGGAAAGATCGGCGGGCCGACGGTCGGCGTAATCGCCAAGGCCGACGGCGCTCAGACCTTCACCGACGCGAGCGGAAAGATCCGAACCGCGCATACCCTTCAGTTTCAGCCCGAAAGCAACGTTTTCAAACACCGAAAGATGGGGGAAAAGCGCATAGGACTGAAACATCAGCCCGACCTCGCGTTTGTTCGGCGGAACGCGGGTGACGTCGCGGCCATCCAGAACGATCTCGCCGCCGGACGGCGTCATCAGCCCGGCAATGGCGCGCATGGTCGTCGTCTTGCCGCAACCCGAAGGCCCGAGAAGCGCGATCAGTTCGCCCTTTTCGATCTCAAGGTTCAAACGGTCAACGACCGTGTTCTTGCCATAGGACAGCGTCAGGTTGTTGAGAGAAAGCAGAGTTTGGTCAGACATAGCGGGTAAAGCCCAGAAAACGCTCGGCGACAAACACAATGCCGATCGAGAGGAAAGCAAGAAGCGCGGCGAGTGCGGCGACGGATGGATCGTAGGTGGTTTCCATATAGCCGATCATGTCGATGGGCAGCGTACGAACGCCCGGCCCCGACAGGAACAGCGACACCGGCACCTGATTGAAACTCGTCACGAAGCCGAGAATGAAGGCCGAGAGCACGCCGCCGCGAATATTGGGCAGCACGACGCGGAAAAACGCCCCTGCCCGGCTCGCGCCCAGCAGGATCGCGGCCTCTTCGATATCGGAACGCAGATTGTTGAGGCTCGCCGAAACGACACGCACCGCATAGGGCAGGATCAGCGCGGTATGGGCGACGAACAGCGCCAGCGTGATCGACAGCGACAGCGGAACAACGAAATAGCGCAACAGTGCCAGACCCACGATAATGCCGGGAACGATGATCGGCGAGGAGACGATCAGCCGCACGGTTTCCGCACCCGGCACCTTGTAGCGCGACATGGCATAGGACGCCGGAATGCCGAGGATCAGCGCCGCCAGCGTGCCGAAGATCGCCAGAAACATCGACATGGCGAAGCTGTCGCGGAAGCTCTCGACCGAGAAGACCTTGATCACCCATTTGAGTGAAAGGCCCGGCGGCGGAAAGGCCAGATTGTTGCCGGATGAAAGACCCGCCATGACGATGACGATGAACGGGCCGATCAGAAAAATGAGCGTCAGGGCCAGCGGCAGGAAAATGAAGAATTTCGATCTCATTTGCCACCTCGTGCGGATGCGATTTTCTTGAGCAGGAAGTTGGCGGAAAAGGCCATGGCCATCAGGATGAACGCAATCACACTGGCCGAAACCAGATCATTGGCGACGGTCACGCGCTGATAAAGCAGCGTTTCCAGCATCAGCACCTTGGAGCCACCGAGAATGGCCGGCGTGATATAGGCGGTCATGGAACCGGTGAAGACCAGCGTTCCGCCGATCACCAGACCTTCGCGGGTGAGCGGCAGGATCACCTTCCAGAACACCTGAAACCAGTTGGCGCCCAGAACCCGAGCGGCGGGTACAGCATCGCGCGGCATGTTTTCCAGCGCGGAAATCAGCGCAATGATCATCAGCGGCAGGAAAAGCTGCAGCAGGCCGATGGTGACGGCTGTTTCGGTAAAGAGAAAGCGGATCGGCTCGTCCGAAAGCCCGATGCTGACCAGCGCCTTGTTGATGATGCCTGTGCGCCCCAGAAGCACGATCCAGGCATAGGTGCGCGCCACCGGCGAAATCATCAGCGGCAGCACGATCAGCCCGATCATCCGGCCCTTGCTTCTCTCCGGCAGGCTGACCGTGGCATAGGCCGCGGCATAGCCGATGATGGCGGCAATGACGGTCACCAGCGCGGCCAGTCTCAGCGTGCGGAAGAAGACGGTGCGGTTCAGCGATTTCGAGAAGAAATCGGCATAGGCCGAAAGCGTCCACTGGCCGTCGATATGCACGCCCTGCGCCAAAAGCACCACGACCGGAACCAGAAACACCACTCCGGCGAAAAGGGCGGCTGGCAGGACAAGCGCCATGGCCTCAACGCGGCTTTGAAACATGAGGTAACTTTCTCTTCTAGCGCGCTTCCGCGTTTCTCCGAATCGCGAAAGCGCTCTATCTTTTTTAAGCGTTTCCGGACGGAGAACCGGTATCCACTTTTCCTGGAAACGCTCTGGAACAGCACGGCGGCGCAAACGCCGCCGTGCACAGGCAAACCCGGATGGGACAAGGTCTGCCGGTTTCAGCCAGTCTTACTGGCCGACTTTTTCATTCCACTGTTCAAGCCACATATCGCGGTTATCCAGCAGAACGTCGGAGGGCAGAAGATGGAGGTTGTCAGCCGTTTCCGCGCCATAGGTCAGATTGTTGGCAACCGCGTCGGAAACCACGACCTCCTTGTTGGCGGGGCTGTCCACCAGCGCCTCGGCAAGCTTGGTCTGAACATCGGTGGAGAGCCAGAAATCCATGAACTGCGTGGCCAGATCTTTGTTGCCGCTGTCCTTGGTCATGACCATGACATTGAGGCCGCCGGTCTGGCCTTCCTTCGGGGTTGCCCATGCGATGGGAAAGCCCATGTCGGTGAACCGGCCCCAGGCGAAACGGCCGATGGGTGCTGCCCAGATTTCTTCCTGCTGCATCAGCTGCGCCAGCTGCGAAGAACGCACATAAAAGGTCACGAAATCGTCGCGATGTTCGGCCACGGCATCAATCGGCGCCTTCAGATCGTAATTGTCGTTCCCCATGGCTTTGCCAAGCATGTAGAGGGAGGGCGGGCCCTGATTGGTGGTGACATTGGGAAACGCAACACGGCCAGCCAGTTCATCACTGAACAGGTCTTCCCAGCTGTCGATCGAGACCTTGTCGGAGCGGTAGGCGATCGATGTGGCGTAAAAGGTGTAGCCGACGCTCTTGCCATCGCCATTCGGATCCTTGGCGATATCGTAAAGCTTGTCGTAATTGGAAAGCTTCGCATAATCGATATCGGCGATCAGGTCCGCGCGCGCGGCCGAAAGCGCATCGGCCATCGACATGACGGCCATATCGACGACGGGGCTCTGCTTGTTGGCCTCCATCTTGGCCAGCCGCTCGACGCTGTTGCCGGTTTCAACGACAATGTCGCAATCGCAGATTTCCTCGAAGGGATCGTAGACGATCTCCTTGAACGCATCCTGCGCGAAAGCATAAACGGAAATCGTCAGCGTCTTGTCGGCGGCTGAGGCGGTTCCGGCCGAAAGCGCCAGAACCGCTGCCGTGGCGGTCATCATCAGTTTCTTCATCGGTCAAGTTCTCCTTCCGAGGTTTTTGTAAAAGCAGGCTTCTTGCCTTCTTCTTGTTGTGTCGGTCCGGTTGAACGGCGGACGACAAGGGTCATGGGAACGCGGTCGCGGGCAGCCTTCACGGTCTGACTGTCGGCGGCAGCTCTCGTTTCGATGGCCTGTTTGAGCGCGGCAATCGCAATGTCGGCAACCGCGGGCATATCCATCCGCACGGTGGTCAGCGCCGGGGTGACGACGCTCGCAAACATCAGATCGTCAAAGCCGGAGACCGACGCCATGGCCGGAACGCCGATCCCGGCATTTTGCAGATGGGTGAGCACATTCAGCGCCTGAAGGTCGGAGACCGTCACAAAGGCGGTGTAGCCATCCGCATACCAATGCGTCGCGTCGAACCCATCTCCTGACGCCATTGACGGGCTGTCGAGCCAGATCGTCTGTGTCGTGGCGGCGGCAAGGGCTGCGCGCACGCCGCCGAGCCTGTCATTTTGAACAATGGAATTGCGATGATTGCCGATCAGCAGGATTTTCCGGTGACCAAGGGCGGCCAGATGCTCGCCCAGAAGAAAACCGCCGCCCCAGTGATCGGCGGAAACCGTATTGCCCGGGGTGGAAGGAGAATCGATCATCGCCACCGGACAACCGATATCGCCGACGCGTGTACCGCGCCGCGGCACCACGATCATGCCGTCCACGCCGTGATCCTTCAAATGCCGGATGGCTTCCGTCTGTGCTTTGATACTGCCGCGTGAATCCGCGATCAAAACGCCAAGCCCCGCATCGGTCGCCGCGTTTTCAATCGCCTGTGCGATCTGCGGAAACAGCGGATTGCCGATATCCGGCAGAACCAGACCGATGACGCCGGTCAGCCCGGTGCGCAGCGCGCGGGCCGAAAGGCTCGGCACATAACCAAGCTCGTCAGCCATCTCCCGTATCCGCTTTGCCAGATCCGCCGACACCCGCCCCTTGCCCGAAAGCGCATTGGAGACCGTTGCGGCGGAAATATCCAGCCGTTCCGCGATCTCGGTCAGTTTGGGCGGGCGCTGCTGCATTCGGGTCATATCTTGCTTAAACGATTAAGCAAGCATGTCGAAAAACGCCGGCAATGTCGAGTCTTGTTCGTACTTTTACACGGATAAAAGTTCCCACCACGTAAATGTCAGGGAGGTACGAGCAATGACGGCAGAGACATGGCTGGTGACATGGCTCATGAAAACAGACGTCGGATGATCCTATATATCAGCGTGGCTGCTTTTGCCGAAGCCGCCAGAAGGCCCACCCCCAGGGCCAGGTATCCGATCGGGATGAGCCCGAAAGGCTCTCTGAGAACACCGGCGGCATCCACTTTTGATCCGATGACATGATAGGCCAGAAAGCAAAACACGCTCACTGAAAAGGAGACCAAAGCGATCTTTGACAGCACAGGATATCCTCCGGTTCGGTGGATGCGAAGCGTGCTCCCAAAGTAAGGCAACAAATGGCCACAAGGCCGCAGCTCTCAGACGGATACGAAAAATCTCCGATTGAAAGTCGTGTGAGGCTCCCCGACCGTCTCCTTATGGCAAGGCAACGCACAATCAGAAGCGCCGGTCAAAGACGCTTGCATTATCGTCGTCGCTTTGAATGCTGGCGGATGAGATATCCGCCTGAGCCCTTTTGCCGGAAACTGTTGTATCGCGCATCGATCCGGAAGCTGAGGCTGGCAGTTCATTCATTTCGATGACCACATCACGCGCACTGACAACACGCGGCGTTGTCGCGTCAACCCGACCAGATAATGCCTGGCTCAGGTTGGATACTCCGGACGGTGCGGCAGAGGAGTTGCTGCGTGCAACATTCCGGCGGCGGAGCGTTGATGCCGATGCCACGTCAGATTCCGGGGAACGGTTCAGGTCTTCAATCTCCTGATGAAGGCTTTCTGTTGCCCGTGTGCATTCGGGGCTATCCTCCTGCGTCTTCAGCATCGTATTTCTCAGTTGATTGACAAGGTTTAAAGTCAGCTTGCGCGCATTCTCCACCTCGCTGGTCAGCGCTGCTTCATCCTCGGCCTGATTGCGCGAGGGCTTGATCGCCGCCTTCAGCTTGTTCGGATCCAGCTCATCCAGCAACTGGCCGACGAGAAGGCAAAGGCGGAAGTTCAAAGCCCCCTGCTTTTCATCAACCGGAATGTTCTTTTCCCGCCAGTTATAAAGCGTGACGCTCGGAATTTTCCGCAAAGCACTACTTACAATACCGTAGGACAGAATATTTCTGAGATAGCCCGACGGCCCCTCCCCATCAATGGCAGAGCGCACTGCCTGGGACGCCGTGCCCGGAAGCATGATCTGGGCTGCAATCTTTCCCCAATATCTGGAGGCTTCACTGCTATCATGGAAAAAGCCGTCGCGGACGATATCAATCGCCATATCGGCGCCTTCCGCCGCAGAATGAATGGCTGTCGCACGTCCCAGGTTCGCGACCACCCCCGCCGAACCGGCGATGGAGTTGATGCCAGTATCAAGGACAACACGAACAAGAACATTGACGAGATGCGGCAATACAACATTGTGCGCAGTGTTCAGCATTCTCTGGAGTGACGTCGTTCTCGCCCCTTCGCGCTGCTCCAGCCTGTTCAGGCGATTTTGCTGCTGCAGGTCCAGCTCGTTCTTGCCCGATACAATGCCTGAAAGCGTACCGCTACTCATTCCGATGATGAAGTCTGCACCAACCGCCACACCGGCGGAAGCATCCGCGGGAAGATAGGCGCTGCCAATGAAGTCGCTGGTTCTACACTCCAGTGTTCCGATATCCGTCGCATTTGACTGTTGTCGGATAGTTTCCGCTGCCTCCTGACAACCATTTGCCGAATTTGCAGCATACATGAACTGCAATGCCGCCCCGATGACGCTTGAGAGCACCGACGACGTGGCGCTTCGGGCAAAGAACTGCCCCACAGACGTTTTCCCGGCAAGATGATGCCGGAAATCCAGATAGTATTCCTTTTTATGATTCTGCTGCTTATTGAGCAGATTGACGACATCTTTCCGGTTCTTTTTGATGTTTTCGATACAGTTGAATACTTTGTATTCCAGCTTCTCGATATTGGCCCTTGATGCGCTGTCGGCTTTTAAATAGGTGCCGATAACGCTGAGCGCTTCGCGTAAATCAATACTCTTCTGCGCATCAAACGTTTTGACTTTTTGAAAAAAGATTTGTTGCTTTACGCCTTCAAAACCAATCAGCTTCTGAATGTGTTTCGCGGGATTATCGCCATCCTCAACATTGGCACCACCTGCCTGCGCATCCACCACAGGTGCAGGCGGAGCGACGACCTGCAATGCGAGGCCCCCTTCTCCGCCCGAACGCCGCATGAGAGAGGCATTATATACGTGTTCAGCTCTCTGGAGTTGCTCCGGTGTGATTCCAGACGGGCCTGGCCGGGCCTCGTCATCGCTTTGCGGTGTCGGCTCTATTGTTTGTGATGCATCCACATATGTTCGGGATGGTGCGGCCGTCGCGGAATGCACACCGTCATTCTGGGCGTTAAGTTGAGGCATTCTGCGTCTGGCCAAAGATTCACTGCGGTCAGACGGGAATGGAACTCGTGTTCTTGCTGTATTTTGAGAAGTGTAATCTGGTTCGATCATAGCCCCTGCCCCTTGTTTGTTTCCGCTTTGCAAAACTGCGCGGCACTTTGATCGAGCATATTGTATTATTAAATTATAGTATTTTTTAATTAAATTATTATTTTTGAAATATAAAATAAATTTTAGACTTATATTGTTTTGTAAAAATACATTTAATTTCTTCGCGTACTTGGCTGGCATCGGACCTGTGTTCCGGATCCGGAAGAGTCCCCTTAAGTGTGAGACTGGCCGGTTCCGGGCATTCCAGTTTTATTAGATGGAACCGTGCCCTGAGAAGCAGAAGGAAGAGACGAGACGATCAGCTCCTGCATCCTGCGCGCCGCCGCCGCGCCGGCTCCATGCCCAGCAAATTTCCTTACAAGTGTGTTGAGATCAGCGAACGCCTTTCCTGGGCCAACCAGATATCCAAGATTCTCCTCATGCTTTTCGAGAACATTCAGGAACCCGGGCAAGCGCTCTGGGGTTGTGGCCCCGGCGGAGTAGAAAACTCTTGCTATGCTGCTGAAGGCAGAGTGGCCCTTGCCAGAGCCAACCAGTTTTTCCAGTTTGCTCAGCAAGTCCATTTTTCCTGCTAAGATTTCGAGGACATCATTCAAAGCAGCCGGGCCCCTGCTTCCGGCACCACTCAACATCGCTGACAGACTTCCAAAAGCTGGCCCCCTCCAAGAATGCCTGACCAGGTTGTCCAGCTTATCCAGCGTCTCCTTTTGAGTTTCGACGGTTTCGAGAAGTTTCTCCAGGGTTGTTTCGGTCTGTATTCCAGCACCACGCAAAATGGTTGAAATATTAGTGAAAGCGCTGATCCGCTCACTCCGACCAATGAGAGCGTTGAGCGCTGAAGTCTTTCTGCCAATGATAGATATAATCTCTTTCGGGGGCACAATCCCGGAGAGCGATCTAATCGATTCAGGCTTTATTTCGAATGAGAGTTTTTTTTTGTAGTTCTTTAAATTCAGGGAGGTTGTTAATGGCATTAACTTCGTCAGCACTTGAGCGGCGCGGGGTTTTACTGGTTCCGGCGGCGATAACATCACCTTGCCGCTTTTGCCCTGCTATGGAGCCGTCCGGGTTCGGTTTTCGGCTTTCACGAAAAGCTGACGTTGACGCAAGATTTTTCGCTTCAAATAGTGCTTTGGACGTCGACGGACCGGAATGAGACCGTTCGTGAGCGTTTGATACCGAACCTGACTCGTTGCCAGCGGTCTCAGTTTCCTGTCTGCCTTCCATCGGATACCAGCTCGTCGATGGCTGAGGTGAGGTTTCAACCGCATTTTGCGGCTGTCTGTCTGAGGTGGCTTGCGAGCCTTCACCTGGCATGGAAGACGCTGGTTCGGCTGTCTTGCGTGGAAATATTTCGGCAAACAGCTGGTCCCAAGCGCTGCCGGGCTGATCGTCAACGCGTTGTTGGGCAAGCGCGGTGCCAGACCGGCCCGCATTGTCGTCAAAGTTCAGCGCCGCTTCAGAGCTGGGATCGACCGGACCGGCCGGTGATCGCAACGCTTCAGGAATGAGATCGTCGATCTCGTATCCCGGTCCGGTATCACCGTTCGCCTGCTCGGGGATTGTCTCTGCCCGGGGCTGCGGCAATGCGCTGGCGTTCTGCCTCGCCTGAAAAACGGTGGTGCCAAGCGGCAGGCTTTGCGGCCGGGAAACGCGCCGACCGGTTGTAGCCGTCGACGGCGACGGTGACGGCTGCGCCGGCGTAGATGGCGGCTGATCCTGAGGCCTGGGATTTGCGGCCCCGGATCCTGCTGCGTTGACATTATGACGATCCATAGCGGCGCTCCGTAAGCGGTGGCATTTTTTGCACTTACAGCATCGTCCTTCGTGTATCCGAACGGATGCACAAAGGACGCTTGTCTTATGATTTTTCCCGGCTTTTCTGCGAAGAAGAGCCACTGACTGCCGCCTTCCACGCGGCGGTTAGTGGCGGTGGTCGGATCGCTAGGGGCTTGGTCATGAACCGCAAGGAACATGGACCGTGTTAGAGTGTGATCGGCCACCGTCTTCGCTCAAGGCCTGAACGGATACGCAGCAGCT
>NZ_SMAR01000024.1 GCF_004342225.1 Martelella mediterranea
TTCGATCGTCCGATATCCAGCAGCGCTGAAAACCGGCTGATCTTTGGCAGCTGGGCGAATTCGTCGACGAAAAACCAGATGCGACGGAGCTTGGCGTCGCCAAGTTCCGGATCGGACACGATGCCGGAGGCAATGGTGAGAAACGCGCTGATCCAGCCGTCAGATTGGTCGGAAAACCGGCCAGACTTCTGCAGGATGACGGTGCGCCGATCTGTTTTGTAGAGCAGCCAGTCGCGCAACGAAAAACGTTCCAGACCTTCATAATTCGCCCACGCCGTTGCAAGCAGTCGCAGCGTGTTCGTATCAGCGGTGAGCGTCGAAAGCGTCGAGGCGACTTGTCGATAGTCAGCGTCCAGAAAGCGAACCGCATCGGGATGATAGCGATGCGCGCCCTCAAGAAGTTCAAGATGGTCACGGCGCGTCTCGGCTACCAGATCGGCCCATGTCCACCTTCCAGGGTTCTCATGCATAAGGCGTATGGTGCATGCGGCCAGCACGGCACGAGCCGAGTTGGAAAAGAACCGATCTCTTGATTCGGGGATTAGTCGCGTGGCCAGCTCAACGGCATCCTCTGCAATGCGCAGATCCTTGGCGATATCCCAAACATGGGAACGCCGATCCTGTGGAGCAATGATGATTGGCTGCACCCTGGAACCATTCGGCTTCATCGTTGGAGGCAGCTTCTCGGTAAAGTCTCCCTTGATATCGAAGACGAGAACCTTGTCATGTCGCGCGATCGCGGAGACGATCAGCCCGATCATGGTCTGTGTCTTGCCGCCGCCAATGGAGCCAAAGATGATGAAGTGTCGCACCTCACGTTCGAGCGCCAGCCGCCATCCATTGAACCAATGAAGGCCGTCCCGCTTGTCGATCTTTTCGGCTTTTGCGGCCCGTAGCAATTCGGGCATGCCTGCGACAGTCCGGCCGGACTTGATCCATTTATCCGGTGGCATGAGGAAGGCAATATAGCCGCCGATCGCAATGGCAATGATGCCTGCCACAAGCGTGGCAGCCAACAACCATTGCAGTTTAGCCAGATCGGCCGGGACGTAGCCGAGTGCCTGAATGAAGTGACTTCGGCAAAGATCGGAGGACCAGAATTTGAGGCAGTCGATCGCCTGCGAAACTGATAGGCGGTAGGCCGATCCGTTCGTGGCGTTCCATGAACGAAGCGCAAAAAAATAAACCCAGACAAGTGCCGAAATGCCGACAAGGAAGAGACCGGCATAGAGCAGAATAGCAAATTCGGAACGTCTGGGTTTGGTGATCATTGGCGCAACGCCTCGTGACCCAGCTTGATCATTTGTTCGCGAAGTTGAGCGTCACCCTTTCTCCGATTTCCTGTCAGCAGAACGCCAAGAATGTAGGCGCGGTCCTCATCTCCGAGGCTTGCTTTGATGACCAGTCCGCCAAGCTCGATCTTGTGGCGGGTGTCTTCGCTTCGTTCGCGCTTGCGCATTTTTCTATACTCACCTTGCAGGGTGCTAAGCGTTCTGCGCAATGTCAGAAGGTCGCTGCTCATTCTCCCGCCCGGAACGAAAGGAATGAACCATCTCGGCAAAAGCCGCCTCAAGTTCATTCTCCGAAAGATCAAGGGTTTCGACGCCGGCTTTCATAGCGATTTGTCCAATCCTGAGTGCTTCCTTCTCTTCAGCTTCGCGCAACTGCTTTTGCAGAGTTCTGATCTGGTCACGGATCGCGGAAGGGGATTTGGCGCGGGCCATGTGCTTTCTCCTTTTCGGCATTAAACGATGAGAAGATTGCAGAGATGTTCTGTATTTGTAAACACCGATGATGCGTGAAAAAGGGAACATGCTGAGCAGTGTGGATCGGCGAAGCCGATGCCGCACTCCGTCATGCGAACAAAACGATCGTTTTGTTAAATGCGCACTTATACATTGTTTTCAACAATGTAGGATGGTACGCTATTTCCATGGCGATCTATCATTTGCGCGCTCATCAGATATCCCGTGGCAAAGGGCAGAGTGCCGTTGCTGCCGCTGCATATCGCCACGCGACACATATGAATGTCGCACGCTCTGGCGAGATCGCTGACTACAGCCGAAAGAAGGGCTGTATCCACAGTGAAGTGGCATTGCCCGAAGGCGCCCCGCGGTGGATACATGCGTGGCATGATCGATATTCGCCACACGAGTTTGCCGAGCGTTTCTGGAACCGTGTGGAAGCCAGTGAAAAGCGCGATGACGCACAGCTCGCGCATGAGTTCGTCGTCGCACTGCCCGTTGAGTTGTCCGTAGAGCAGAACAAGGCTCTGGTGCGTGACTTCTTGCGTGATCAGTTCACGGCCCGCGGGCAGGTCGCAGACTGGAACTATCATGATGCGACGGGCAATCCGCATGTTCACATCATGGTGGCGTTGCGGCCGTTGACCGAGACAGGCTTTGGCCCCAAACGGGTTCCAGTGTTGGATGGTGATGGTGAACCGGTCCGAAGGCCGCCAAAGGTGGAGGGTCAAAAAGGGGAAATCGTCTATCGCCACTTCGCGGGTTGGAAGGACCGGCTTCCTGATATCCGTGCAGCCTGGTCACAGGAGGTCAATCGTCATTTGCTCGCGCATGGATATGACGCGACGGTTGATCATCGCAGCTTCGAAGATCGGGACATTCCGCTGGAGCCGACGACGCATCGCGGCCCCGCCGTCGACGACATGGAGGCGCGTGGCATTCAGACCGAGATGGTGCAGCAGCACCAACAGGTCATGCGTGAGAATTTTCGCAGGCTGGCGGAAGATCCTTCGCTTGTTGTGAAAATGATCACGGCGGAAAAGTCCGTTTTCGATGAACGTGATGTTGCGAAGTTCATCCACCGCTATGCGTCAACGACTGAAGAGTTTTCCGGGCTATTCCTTCGGGTCGGTGCGCTCGAAAACCTCGTGACGCTTTCCCAGGAAATCCGCGACCCGTTCACGAACAAGCTTCTTGAGCGGGAGAAAATGACGACGCGAGACGTTCTGCATATGGAAGCGGGGATGATTGATGGCGTGCGTCAGCGCGCGACGGATCAGTCGTTCGGCGCCCCGCCGCGTCGTGTCGAGACGGCGCTTGCGGAATTCTCGAAGTCGCATGGATTCTCTCTTTCCGACGAACAGGCAATGGTGGTCCGCGCCGTAACGTCCGATCGCGGCGTTTCGACGGTGGTCGGCTATGCGGGTGCGGGTAAGTCCACGGTGATGGATGTCGTGCGGCAGGTGTACGAAGGGCAGGGGCGGCGTGTTGTTGGCGGTGCGCTTGCCGGCAAGGCGGCCGAGGGCTTGTCTGAATCGGCGGGTATCGAGAGCCGGACGCTTGCGTCCTGGCGCATCTCGTGGGAGCACGACAAGCACCGCCTTCAGAAAGGCGACGTGTTCGTTCTTGATGAAGCCGGAATGGTCTCATCAAACGACATGGCGATGTTGGTTGATGCGGTGAACGCTGCACAGGCCAAGCTTATTCTCGTCGGAGATGCGCGGCAGCTTCAGCCTATTCAGGCTGGCGCTGCGTTTCGCGCCATTGCGGATAACACCGGGTTTGTCGAGCTGACGGAGGTGCGCCGTCAGAGCGAAACATGGATGCGGGACGCGTCCCTCGCATTCGGTCGCGGTGATAGCCGCGCGGCGCTTGAAGCCTATGCCGATAACGGACACATCCATATCCGGGGCCATCGTGACGATGCCATGTCTGAGTTGGTTGGTGCGTGGGGAGCTGATTGGCGCGCCGGCGCCGATACGCTGATGCTGGCGCACACCAAGGACGCGGTGTTCAGTCTGAATGAGCGGGCACGCCAGACCATCAAAGCCCACGGGGGGCTTCAAAATGAAGTGACGTTTGACGCGGTGCGTGGCCCGCGCGCTTTCGCCGTTGGCGATCGGCTGTTGTTTCTGGAAAACAATCGTGACCTTGGCGTCAAGAACGGAATGCTGGCAACCGTTGAGAAAGCGAGTGACGGCATTCTTGATGTTCGGCTCGACAATGGCAGGGTCGTTACGGTCAACCATGAGCATTACAACAACGTTGATTATGGCTACGCGACCACGATCCATAAGTCTCAAGGATCGACTGTCGACCGGGTGCATGTGCTTGCCACACAGATGATGGATGCGCAGCTTTCCTATGTCGCGCTATCGCGTCATCGCGAGACGGTCACGCTTTATGCAGGTCGGAATGACTTTCCGGAAACCAAGGATCTGCTGGACACGCTGTCGCGGGACCGGCTCAAAGATTCTACGTTAGCCTACGAGCATACGCCCGACTATCAGCTAGAACGGGACGCATTTGTGCGTCGGCGCGACCTTCCGGACATCGGCGAACTGCGCGGTCTTTGGCGTCGATCGCTCGATGCCATGCGTTCGCGGTTCTCAGATATTGCGGAACGGTTCAGGGCAATTTCCGAACGGCTTTCGCTTGCGCGTCCGCAAGCGGTCGAAGTCTCGCCGAATGTCACGCCTGCTGCCGGCGCGCGGCCTGTTGAAGCTGAAAGAGAGATCAGGCTTCCTGAACTGACGCCAGCGGTCAGTCAGGCGCTTTCGCGGCTGTCGGAAGTGGACCGCAACACGAACGGCTACAGCGGCAAACGGGGGCGCTGGTTCCGCGCTGCCGAAACCGAGCTGACGCAGATGTCGTCAGCGGTCGATCTGGTCATGTTCAATGACCAGATCGCAGCACTCGTTTCCCCGGTGGAAGTTCGGTCTCTTGGTCGCGATCCGGATGAGGACAAGCTTCAGTCGCTTGTCGCGCATCTTCCGCCATCGGCGCAGACTTTCATCAAGGAAAACTGGCAGCTCGTGCATGTCGGCCAGCTGGCCGCAGACGACAAGAGCCGCGTTGATGTTGCGTCCGTCATGGTCACGGAGCGGCGCGATGCTGGCCTTGAGGCCGATTATGAAAAGGAGCGGGCACGTTATCGCCTTCCCGATGTTCCGCTTATTCCGGCCGTGACGCAATGGTCCGTTTCGGTCGAAGCCGTTGCCCGTGATCCGGCCAATCAGGCGGCCGTCACCAAGTTGCTGTGCCAATCCGCACTCAAGAACATGGGCAAGGTCTGGCACGATCCGGTCCCGATCCTCGAGAAGGTGTCGGCCGCAGTGATGACCGGCGGAGACGCCAGTCAGATTGTCAGATCAATGCATGAGAACCCGGCGTCTCTCGGTGAGTTGCGTGGCAAGGCCAACTTCCTCGGTCGTCCCGATGAGGACCGGAAAACGGCACTTGCAGCCGTGCTTCCTGCAGCCAGCAGTGCCGGCGATTTTGTCCGGTCACTCAAGGTTAGTGTCAAAGGCGTCGAAGAGGCTGAGAGGAAGCTGCGGAGCCAGATGGCCGCGCCGATCGACGGACTGTCGCCGGCCGCCAAAGATGTGCTGTCCGCCCTGGCAAAAGCGTCCAGTCTGCCGGAGCGCTCTGACGAACGTCGCGCGCTTGAAAGGGCAGCGATTGACGACGGCGAAGCCATCGGCCAGCTGCGGGGTGTCGCTCATGATATCAGGGCGCGTTTTGGCGACAGCAGCGGTGTGCCGGCGCAAGATATGATCGCACGCGCAATGCCGGAGCTTTCTCCAGAAGCAAGATCAAGGATCTATCGTGATGCCCGCCAGATCTGCGCGGCCTATGACAGGTGTGTCGAGATAGATCGGACACAACGGCGCGAAACTCGTCTTGAGCAAGAAAAGTCGCAGTATCATTCTATTGGGAGATAAGCGCACCAGGATTGGCAAAAGCGGCGATTAACTACCCCTTTTGTTCTATTGGATGTTGCATCAAGGAGGCCATTGTGGTGAATTGCAGGTGTAATACGCTGCATTTTCCGCACCGCAAGAGGTTTTCCCATGCGCATCGCGATCAGCCTGGCACTGGCTGTGCTCGCTGGCTGTACCAGCACAAGAGACACCCCGTCGGATTCCCCTACGATCAATTACATCGACAATCAAGTCCATCTCGTTCGAAGCGAGTTGAACGATGCAGCGCTCTATCAAAATGTCCTGGAACCGCGCGCTACGAATACGGTTGAGGTGCGCAATCCGGAGATTGCCCAAGGCCCGCTTATGAAGATCGTTGATGCCGAGTGGCAGGGAACGTTGGATGAGCTGACAACGCGGGTTGCCAGCGAAGTTGACTACAGTGTGTCGGCGTCCGGGGAAAAGTCCGGCGCTCCGATTTTGATCTCGACCAATTTCTACAATCTGACGGCTTTGGGATTGCTTCGGGAAGCCTACGGGCAGGCGAAGGGGCGAGCGCGCCTTGTGATCGATCAGGGCGCCAGACACATGACGATCTATTACGCCCGCCCTGAGCAAAGCCCGATCCCGCATCAGGAGGACCTCAAGCCGTGAGCCAGACCCTTTCTCACCGTCGCCTTCGTGCCATGACGCTGACAGGCTTTCTTATGGCCGCGTGTTTGTCTTCATGCGCAACAATGAAGGACGAAACCCCGGAACCGCCGCCCATCCCGCAGCTCGGCGGCCCTGACGACCTCACCAGTCCGAGATATGCGCCTTTGTCCTACAAGCAGTTTGCTTCCCGGGCCAAACGCGGAAAGCTTGGCACGACCGAGGTTGAGGAGCAGCGCTATTCGGTCCTTCGGGACGCAGCCCTTGCCTATGGGGCACAAGCGGGATTTGAGCGGCGCAGCTGGGAGATCATGAATGATCTGGAGCGTGAATCGATCAAACTCTCTGAAACCTTCAATTTCAACCGGGTCGCATTCAAGGCGCCGCGGGAAACAGGCTACGTGTTGCCGCCGGTGATCACCCGCGCCACGGCGGCGATCAACGTCAC
The DNA here is from genome assembly GCF_004342225.1 of Martelella mediterranea. GTDB lineage: Bacteria > Pseudomonadota > Alphaproteobacteria > Rhizobiales > Rhizobiaceae > Martelella > Martelella mediterranea_B. The sequence goes on from NZ_SMAR01000024.1 coordinate 6,768, forward strand.
CGACAACGGCCGCAAGAGTGTTGCCGCCGACGAATACTACCGCATCGAGGAGCCCGGTCGACTGGTCGCCATTCTGCCGACCTGGCGCGACTATCTTGTGCTCCCGCTCGATACGCCGCGTGAGCCTGACGATCGATTGTTGCCGCAGGATGACGATGAAACGAAAATCTGGTCGCAGTATCTTGATGAAGGCTGGGCGCAGGGCGAGCAACAGGCCGACGCCGCATTGCAGGAAAACATGAACCTGTTGCGGCGCGACTATCTCGGCATGGTCGAGTATCGCAAGGCAGTGGAAGCAGGTCTCATTACCAACCTCGTGCTGAAGTCGAGTGAGACGCGCGCGGCCGGTAATGTCGACGAGCTCTATATTGGCGAGCGCCGTGTCGAGATCGATGATGCTGCCCGGTTCGTCAAAAACCCGGCCCGATGGAAGCCGATCCAGAGACGTTTTCAGGTGGCCAAGTAATGCCGGCGGTTGATCTATCGAATTTGACGGAAGACGCCTACGATCCGAAGGAGCCCTATGCGCGCGTTCTGAACCATGAGCCGTTGCGTTTTGACGGTGACATGGACCCGTTTCAGCAGTTGCTGGTCGGGGCCTCGATCAAAGGGGCGTCGGACATCCGGATACAGACGGACAGTCGTATTCGGATCAAGATGCATGGCACGCAGCATTTTGCGACCGCAAAACCTCTGAACGCCTCAGAGGTCTTGAGTATCCTGAGCCACATGTGGCGGTCGGAAGATGCCTTCAGCATCTTGCGGCAAGGGCGACCTCTGGATTTCTCGTTCGAGGTTCCGATTGACCGTCACCGGCGCCAGCGTTTCCGTGTGAACGCCAAGGGCGTGATGAAAGGTGCTGGCGACGGCATTTCCATGACGATGCGACCGTTGCCGACAAAGACGCCAACGATCGATGATGTCGGACTCGATAGTGAGGTCCGCCCGTACATGTCGCCTCAGCATGGCATTGTCGTTGTCGCCGGCGCGACCGGCCAGGGAAAGTCCACGACGCTTGCCGGGATCACGCGCTTTCATCTTGAAAACACGGCCGATCCGAAAGCGATCGTCGATCTGCAGGCGCCTATCGAGTTCACCTATTCCGACGTGCTGACGGATCACAGCGACTGCGCGTCTTCCATTGAGCAGTCGGAGATCGGCGAAGGGCGCAACCTGCCGTCGTTCGGCGACGGAGTGTGGGCGGCGCTGCGCTGCGCGCCTGATATTATTTCGCTCGGCGAGGCCCGCGACAAAGCCTCCCTTGAGGGTTGCCTGGAGGCCAGTCTGACCGGCCACTTGGTTTACACCACCACGCATGCGGGATCGGTCGCGGAAGGCTTGCGGCGCATGGTCGTGAACTTCCCGGCCGAAGAACGCGATGCGCGCGCGTTCGACCTGATCACGTCGCTCCAGCTCTTCGTCGTTCAACACCTGGTCCGCACCAGCGACCATCGCGGCCGCGTGCCATTGCGCGAGTATCTGCTGTTTGACGACTATGTGCGCGATCAGTTTGTTTCTGTTCCTATCGGCGACTGGCCGAAAGCCGTGAGCCGTCTGATGCAGGAGTCGGCCGACCGCGTTCTTGCCCGCTCCATGCATGATGCGGCCCAACAGAAAGTTGATGAGGGCAAGGTTTCGTATGACGACCTCAGGCGATTGCTGCCGCGCCACTGACGGCCGCTGATGACGAAGGAGGAAAATATGCAAATTCCAAAGTACCTTCGCCCCGTCAGGGATCATAAGAACTATGAGGCCGGCGTCGGAGAACGTGCTGTTCGAAAGCTTGTCTATTGGCCAATCATCTTGCTTCTCTGCTTGCCGGCCGCCGCCGCGATGGCGGCTGTTGCTCTATCCTTCGGCCTGTTGTTCTTGAAATTTCTGAACATCATTGAGACTGCTATTGCAAATCATGACTGGCTTATGCTGTTTTTGATCGCTCTCGCCGCAGCGGCTATCCTGTCGCTATGGAAGCTCGCCTACGTAATTCATCGGTACTTCATTCTTTAGTGGGCATTTGCAGAATGGGTGATGGTCCTCACTCCTTTGTGCAGGGTCCATAATTTGGCCTGCTTTGGGAATGACCGGGATGGGGCCGTCTGCTGACTGGCAGCTTCTGGCACGAGATGTGGTTGAGCGGACATTCATCAGCGCGCCATGAGGTCTGCCCGGCTCCTCAAAACCACGCCGGTAGTGGATTTGTCTCACGGGCAACTGTCCAACGGGAACGTCGTACATAGCGCCAGTTCAAGAGGTCTTGGCTCTGCCTTGGTGCGGAGCCGGTTGTCCGTGCAGACCGTATTGCTCTGTATCTCATGTAGGCGGATGGCTCTTGTGAGAGGGCGAGTTGACATGTCTAGAACGTCAAAAATAAAACAGCTCGCGCGAGATACAACTTAGGAACGGAGCCCATGCTCACATGACGATTCTTGCCTATACCGGAGCAGCTTTGGCAGAGATTTCCGGGTGCTTCGCGTTCTGGGCCTGGCTACGTCTCGATAAATCACCATGGTGGATTGCGCCTGGTGTTTTGTCCCTCGCTCTGTTCGCCTACCTCCTCACATTGGTTGACGTCGCTGCAGCGGGTCGGACCTATGCTGCCTACGGCGGCGTCTATATCTTCGCGTCGCTTGCATGGCTCTGGCTCGTTGAGGATGCCCGGCCGGACCGGTGGGATGTTACTGGAGCCGTGATCTGCCTTGTTGGTGCGGCCGTGATTATTTTCGGTCCCCGTCAGTGAGCGGCACGCCTCTTGATCCGTATCAAACTCGATGAAACGACCCTGCAACGCGCTCAGTTCGTTTCCATATCAGGGCGATAGCGCTTCGATAATCCGGCACTCGGCTATTGTACCGCAACCGCACTGATCGATGATGCTCCCCAGTTCGTGACGCAAGGCCTGCAGGTCCGCAATCTTGCGTTCCACCTCGGCTAGATGCGCGCAGGCGATCGCGTCGACAGCGTCGCATGATCGGTCGCGTTGATCAGAAAGACTGAGTAGATCGCGCACCTGCTCGATCGTGAAACCGAGGTCTCGTGCCCGACGGATGAAGCTCAGCCGGCCGAGATGTGCGGCCGAGTAGCTGCGATAGTTTCCGGCGGTGCGCTCCGGCTTCGGCAGAAGGCCCACACGCTCGTAGTAACGGATCGTCACCACTTTCGTGTCAGTCGCCTTCGCAAGATCGCCGATGGAGAAGTTTTCGTGCCTCACGGCCTTGACCCTATAGTTGCTACAGGGTGCATATAAGGTGTCGCATCGAACAAGTCGAGGTGGCACATGCCGGTCGAGGCCAATACAACACTTAAACTCCGTGTCGAAGGGATGGATTGCGCTGCCTGCGCGGTCAAGATCGAGAACGGACTGAAGCGCCTGCCGGGCGTCAGCGAGATCAACGTGAACTACGGGCTCGAGAGGCTGTCGCTCGTCTTCGATGAGGATCGGACATCTCGTGGGGCCGTCGAAGGGCGCATTCGCTCGCTCGGTTACACACCGCTTTCAATGCCGGGTGAGCCGTCCGATGGAGCTAACGCTTCGCCCCTGCGACCCGAAACAGCTGGCCGGGTATGGTGGCGGACACGTAAAGGTCAACTCGTCATCGCAACCGGTGTTCTGCTCGGTCTCGCCTTTCTTGTCGCGACGGTTGCGCCCGCGATGGCCGAATGGGCCTATCTGGCGACGGCACTGCTCGGAGTTCTGCCGATCCTCCGGCGCGCGATAGCCGGTGCCCGGCACGGCACGCCATTCAGTATCGAAACGCTGATGTCCGTTGCCGCGATTGGCGCTGTTGCAATCGGCGAGAGCGCGGAAGCGGCGATCGTCGTCTTCCTCTTCGCGGTTGGAGAAATCCTGGAGAACGTTGCCGCGGGCCGGGCGCGCGCCGGCATCGAGGCGCTGATGAACCTCGTTCCGCGCGTGGCGCGCCGCGAGCGTGCCGGCGTGGTGACGGAGGTGCCCGCGGATGAACTCGCCCTCGACGATGTCGTCGTGGTCCGGCCCGGCGACCGCGTGCCGTCGGACGGAGAGGTGATCGAGGGCAGCTCCGAGTTGGACGAGGCGCCGGTCACGGGCGAGTCCGTGCCGGTGCTGAAGGAGGTGGGCAGCACCGTCTATGCCGGCAGCATCAACGCCAATGGTGTGCTCAAGGTGCGGATCACGCACACGGCCGCCGATAATACGATCGCGCGCATCATCCATCTGGTAGAGGAAGCGCAGGGCTCGAAGGCACCGACCGCCCGCTTCATCGACCGCTTCAGCGCATACTACACGCCCGCCGCCATGGCGGTTTCCGCTCTCATCATTGTCGCGCCGCCCCTGCTTTTGGGGGCTGACTGGGGCACCTGGATTTATCGCGGGCTGGCGACGCTGCTCATCGCCTGCCCCTGCGCGCTTGTCATCTCCACACCGGCGGCGATCGCCTCCGGCCTTGCCGCCGGTGCGCGGCTCGGGCTTCTGATCAAGGGCGGGGCGGCGCTGGAAACGCTTGGCAAGGTAGCCACGGTTGCCTTCGACAAGACGGGCACGCTGACGGTCGGAAAGCCGCGTGTGACCGACATCATTCCGCTCGAGGGCGACGAAGCCGGACTGCTCGCGAAGGCTGCCGCGGTCGAAGATGGATCCAGTCACCCGCTTGGCATGGCAATCGTCGAGACAGCCGAAGAACGCGGTCTCGAACTGCCGAAGGTCTTCGGCGGGGCGATGGCCATTCCCGGCAAGGCCGTCACGGCGCGGCTGCGGGAAGGCTTCGTCTCGGTCGGCTCGCCGCGCTACGCCGCCGAGCAGAATGATCTCTCGCCCGAACTCAGCGGAAAGCTGGAGGCGCTGGAGGCCGGGGGCAAGACGGCGGTGATCGTGTTGTCGGGCAAGCGCCCCATCGGCGTCATCGCGCTGCGCGACGAACCGCGCGAGGACGCTGCGAGCGGTGTCGCGCGCCTGAAGGCGCTCGGCATCCGGGCCGTGATGTTGACGGGCGACAACCGGCGCACCGCCGACGCGATCGCCTCCGGTCTCGGACTCGAGGCAAAGGCCGAACTGCTGCCCGACGCCAAGCTCTCGGAAATCGCCGCGCTCCGTGAGCATGGCGGCATCGCCATGGTCGGCGACGGCATCAACGACGCGCCTGCGCTTGCCGCGTCATCGGTCGGCATCGCCATGGGTGGTGGCACCGACGTCGCGCTCGAGACAGCCGACGCCGCTTTGCTCAAGAACCGCGTGACCGGCGTGGCCGAAATGGTGGGGTTGTCACGCGCCACGCTCGGAAACATCTGGCAGAACATCGCGCTCGCACTCGGGCTCAAGGCCGTCTTCCTTGTGACGACGCTCACCGGCACGACGACCTTGTGGATGGCAATCCTGGCAGACACAGGCGCGACCGTACTTGTCACGATCAATGCCCTGCGCCTTTTGCGGTTTCGCGGCGACCGGGAGACGCCTGCGGCAGCGGTCGAAGAGTCGGTCGGGTACGCTGACAGTTCACCTGCGATTGGCGATGAAACGGAAGGTCATCCGGCCCGTGGCTGATTGCCAGATTCGACATACTCATAAAGAGGACCAGAAGAATGTCTTTCATAAAGCCGCTCATCATCGGCTTCACATTGACAGCGATGGCGCAACCCGCACTTGCTCATGATTATGAGTTCGGTTCGCTCAAAATCGATCATCCCTGGGCGAGAGCGACGCCGCCTGGCGCGCCGGTCGCCGGTGGGTATCTCACCATCACCAACACGGGGACTGAGCCTGATCGGCTGCTCGGCGGATCGTCGGATGGAGCAGAGGCAGTCCAGGTTCATGAATCTACCGTAGTGGACGGCGTTGCCCGGATGCGGCATGTTGCGGAAGGAGTCGTGATCGCACCCGGAGAAACACTGAAGCTGGAGCCCGGCGCCTTGCATCTCATGTTCATCAATCCGAAAGAGCCGTTGAAGAAAGGCGATAGCTTTGCTGCGACAATCACGTTCGAAGCCGCCGGCGATGTTGCGCTCGAATTCTCGGTCGTCCCGATGGGAGCGACACCTGCAGCTACAGATGCTCACCAGGGTCGCGGGAAGACACCCGAATGAAGCGCCTGAAAACTATCCGGTTAGTCACCTGGGGCGCGGTTGTTGTTGTGGCCGGCTTTCTCATGATGTTCAGCGGGCTGTTGCCCGGGCTGGAGCGGCCGGGAACAGTCTCAACCAGCAGCTCTGGCGTCGCTGCAGTTGGCGGGACCTTCGAGCTGACGACGCATTTGGGCGAGACTCTGACCAACGAAGAACTTGAGGGCAAACCCTATCTGGTCTTTTTCGGCTTCACTCACTGTCCCGACGTTTGCCCGACAACCCTGTTTGAGCTGACGAGCCTATTCGATGATTTGGGACCGGCGGCGGACAAGATCACGCCGCTCTTCATCACCGTTGATCCCGAACGGGACACGCCAGAGCTTCTGGCGAGTTACCTGACTTCTTTTGACAGCCGCATCATCGCGCTACGCGGCACCAAGGACCAGACCGAACAGGCTGCGAAGGCATTTGCCGCCTTTTACGAAAAGGTGCCGCTGGAAGGCGGAAACTACACAATGGACCACACCGCCGGCGTCTATCTGGTCAACGCCGAAGGGAATTTCATGGGCATGCTGGACAGCCATGAGCCACGAGAAACCCAAATGCAAAAACTTCGCCGGCTTGCCGACACGGCAGACTGAACCAAGGAGAAACACCATGTCACTGCTTCGCAGAACCGGATTCGCATTCATCGCCTCGCTCCTGATGAGCGGAACCGCGCTGGCCGCCGCGCAGCACCTTGAAGTGCTGTCCACCAACGGCTGCGGCTGTTGCATCGCCTGGACGAAGCACGTCGAGGAAAACGGCTACACGGCCGAGATCGAACATCTGCCGATGGCCGACCTGATGCAGGAGAAGATCAAGGCCGGCTTGCAGCCGGATCAGACGAGTTGCCACACCGCCATGATCGAGGGCTATGTTATCGAGGGCCACGTACCCGCGCGCGAGATCGACCGCCTGCTGGCCGAGCGCCCGGGCGCAATCGGACTGGCCGTGCCCGGCATGCCATACGGATCGCCTGGCATGGGCGAACCCGGGCCTGACGCAGACCCGTATGATGTCCTGCTTGTTCGCCGCGACGGATCGACCGAAGTGTTCGCCAACTATCCCGACGGCCGGAACTGAAACCGGTCATGTCTTCGTTCGAAGCCGTCTCTGCCGCAGTCGTGCTTACCTATATGGCGCTGTTCCTGATGTGGACCATGTGGGCTGGCCGGGCGTCAGGGCGATCCGTTTGGCTTTTCGGCAAGGGATCGGAGAGACAAGGGCTTCCGGCGCTGCTGTTTCGCCTCTTGTTCACCGGCACCTCAATCTACGCCCTGGTCGCCCTGTTCCTCGGTGGCGCGCCTGCCGATCCGATGCACGTTGCGCTCTTCGGCGGCCCGCTCGCGCCGTTCGGAGCACTGATCGTACTCGCTGGGGCCGCGCTGTCACTCTATTCGCAGGTTTATATGGGGCGCTCCTGGAGAATCGGGGCGGCGTCCGGTGAACTGGGCCGGATCGTGAGGACAGGTCCGTTCGCCATCTCTCGCAATCCCGTCTTCGTCGGACAGATGGTGCTGTTCTTCGGATTGTTTCTTGCGCTGCCGAGCCTCGCAACTCTAGCCCTTACTCTGGTGCTGATCGTGGCTGTCCACCTTCAGGTTCGGATCGAGGAACGTGTCTTAGACTTGGAACTCGGCGTGGAATACAGGAACTACCGCCGTGATGTGCATCGTTGGATCTGATGCCAATGGGATGAAAATCCATTTCTCCGCCGAGCCGCTCGCATGCTTGAAGGAACCTCTCAACGGGCAGCGTCAGATAATAAACCAAGTCTGAATATTGCTGGCCGTGTTTCGCGCAACCGCGACCTGCAGAATATTCAATGGATATGTCTGCTTTCAGGAATCGCCAAAACTAGTCTGAGAGCCGGATTCAAAAGTTCATGACGGGAAACAATATCGTGCGAGCCGCCTTGTCATCACCCTGATGCTTGCGATGTTGACCCATGCTGTGGCGCTTGCGATGGACTTCTCCCAATCTTTGGCCAGTCGACGGCATCGACCGAACCAGCCGAAGGTGCGCTCAACCACCCATCGGCGGGGCAGAACCTCAAAGCCTTTCGCTGTGTCGGAGCGCTTGATGATCTCAAGGTTCCATTGGCCGCATCCGCGCAGCGCTTTTCGCAACTTCTGCCCGGCATAACCACCGTCTGCGAAGACATGGCGCAACCAGGGGAAACGGTAGCGGATGGCTTTCAGGACGCTGGGCGCACCGTCACGGTCCTGGATATCGGCTGCATGGACATGCGCGAACAGCATCAGCCCGAGCGTATCGGTGATAATGTGGCGCTTGCGGCCCTTGATCTTCTTGCCGGCGTCGCAGCCCGAAACCCCGCCACTTTCAGTGGTCTTGACACTCTGGCTGTCGATGACACCGGCCGTGGGCGAGGCCTCGCGCCCCTCCAGTTCGCGCGTAGCGCAGACAAGCAGATGGTTGATGGTCTGCCAAAGGCCGATATCGCGCCATCCATAGAAATAGCCTCGCACCGTGGAGACCGGAGGAAAATCCTTCGGCAGGGCCCGCCATTGGCTGCCGCTGCCCGCAATATAAAGGATCGCGTTCACCACCTCCCTCATGTTCGTTTTCCGTGGTCGCCCACCGGGCTTGGCCGGCGGTATCAGTGGAGCAATTACAGCCCACTCACGATCCGTCAAATCGGTTGGATAGCGAAGGCGATCACGGTTATGCTGCAGGCGGGTGATATCAGTCCAGGGCATGCAATCCTCCACGTTCTTGGCAGAGGTGGTTGAATCACATCCTTCTGATATCACTCAATAACTTTTAAATCCGGCTCTGAGTGACCGAAGTGGAGGCGCTTTTCCGCCATTCTTCTCTTAGCTTTTCAGTGTCCAGTATTCGTCGACCGATAGCATATGCAATCGGAAAGCTCAGGAATTGACGCGGCGGCGCAGCCGGGACTCCTGATATGCGCCTAGCATGATCAGACCAGTCGCTGAAAACTAGAAATGCCCGGCTGACCTCGTCGGCCGTTCTCAAAGGTCGCGTGACCACTGTCAGCTTTGATTTGGCGTTTGAGCCGGAACTGGCGTCGAGCGCCTTTCGACAAATTCAGCAACGGCTTGACGCATTAGCGCGTGGGGAGTGCAGTTCAGTCGATTAGCCAAGGCGTTCAGTCTCGCGCGCGTATCGACATCCAACCGAACTGAAACGGGCGAGTTGGTGCCAACCATTTCCTGTCCTTCCTTATTCATTTGTTTTAGGGGCCTTGCTTGCAATTCTTTTATTAAAGCCGCCGCCTGCTGAACTCGTCAGGCTGCCCATTGAACCGGCTGTTCCACCGGCGGCAACATTGGCACGCATCGCTGCATGCGTGTCGAGATCGCTGACGGCATCCGGCTCGATCAGTCGAAACACCTTGCCAGGAAATTCGGCGATCAAGGCAAAAGAGCGTTCCAGCATGACGACATATGCGAAGAGCATAAACACCATGATGGCCAAGATGCCGATGAACCAGGTGATTTGGGTGTAGCTGTCACCAGACAGAGCCTGCGCTGCGGTGATGGCGTAGTAAAAGCCCCCGTTGAGTAGCGTTCCGCCAATCCGGAAGATGATCATGCCCACAAGAAGCCCGAAGAGCATGAGCACCGGTGTTGCCGTCAGCGCCAGCAACATGACGTATCCGCGTCTGGCCTGCCGACCGCCCAAACCTTCGCCTTCCATCGACAAGTGAGCGATCGCCCACAGTGGTGCGGCGAAGATCATCTCCACGACCAAAAGGAAGAAGGCCGTCACGCCGATGACCCAAATCACTGTCGGGATCATTGGCAGCACAAACGCCATGAAGTAGCCGGCAACCGAGATCCCGCTCAAAACCCAGCCGAGGAAGCCGGCGAACGCGATCACGGACTGGCCAAGAAAAGGAACCGCTGCCAGTACCGCGAGCGAAATCATGATGACGCCGCTATAGAACGCCAGCTGATTGCCAACGGCGATCAGGCCCACCATCGGGTCACCGTCATTGGCAGCCGGGTTCAGAAAGTCGAAGGCTTCGTACAAATTGCCGGCAGACACCATATAGGATGTCATGTCGGCCGTTGAATCCGCAAAGGCTGCACGCTCGTTGGTAAAGGCGCGTACATCGCTTCTGGCGACGCTCTCGTTCCACCATTCGACGACACCGTTGTAGGTGCCGGCGAAACTCTCAAGGAATTTCGTGGCGTCTCCCTGGGCTGAACCGAACAGATACCAGTTGGCGTCGTCATACTGCGAGGCAATAGACTCTCCGACTCGACCTTTCGGATTGGCTGTCGCTCCGATCGCGCCGCCCGGTGTTGTTTGCGGGATTCCTCCCGCGACGGCCGAAGCGTCGGCGGTGAAGCGGCTGATCAGCTGATAGTAGTAGCCCGCTTGCAGCCATCCGCCATCCTTCAGACTGGCAGACAGGTCGATGTTCTGCTCCTTGTCGCCGATGCCGTTGATGTTGATCGTTTCTGTTTCGGACGCCGCGGATTGTACATCCTTTTGAAGTTTGTCTGTTGCAATATAGTCCTTGAGGATGTTGGCATGGAGCTCGCGCCATTCCGCAAGGTCATCTGCAAGACCCCTATAGTCGGGCAAAGGCTGCCGTTGAGAAACGGCCAAGGCGACCGAATCCGCCATCGGCGCATAATTATTGGTGATCTGAGTAACTGCGTCGCGCATGGCTTTTGCATAATCGGCGTATGTTTTGTCCGATGACGCAGCGACCCTTTGAAAACCTTTGGTTTCTGAAGGAAGCGTGATCGTGCCGCACGCACCCCGATAGTTGGGCATGTCATAGGAGAGCGCTAAGCTGCCGCTGGCGGTTGTCCGCCAGTTTTTGGTAATGCCGGCAATGTCGCCCCCGCCCTTTGCAGCCTCAGCGTTGTAGACAGCCCGGCACATTTCCATGCGCCAAACAGCCTGAATGAACTGACCGTCCTTTTGGGACATGTCCGTGCCAACGATCGGCATATGGTCGTTGAAGACGAGATCCACGCTTTTCTGCCAGAAATACGATGCCGTGCCCGTACCAAATTGCACCAGATAGGCGGCTGCGTGCTGAACGCCATTGTACCCCGTCGCAGGGATGGGAATGAGCAGCGCTGCTGCGACCAGTGTGCGGATCGGCGCCCACAGGGATGAATGACGTCGGCCGAGGACTTCGCCGTGGTGCGCCGATTCCATCGTCCCGATAATAATGTTGTAGGCCAACAGGATCGCACCGAGGGCGAAGAACAGAATATTGAAGTCCGAGATCAGCACCGAGATCAGGGTTTTGTCGTTCGGGCCGGGAAAAAGCGGACCAAAAATCGTGTTCAGATAGGTGTTCGTTCGTTCGTCGCCGCCGCCGGACAGAATGTCCACGACATCGATTTCCTGTGCGAACGCGCCGGAACTGGTAAAGATGAAGGCCAGGGGCAGACCTTTGAGAAATCGCCGCAAGGTTCAATCCTTCCTGATTATCTGCATGTCGTAAGGAAGACGGTGCTGGAGGTAGTCCGCAAAGGGACCGAAACGGCCCTGTCGGATTTGCCAGTAGGCAAAATCGGCTTTCACCGCTTTGGCCGTCAACAAAAATGCCAAAACGATGAGCGCTATGAGCGTGAAGATGCTGAACATGCCGAAGGCAAACAGGGCCGGGATCGCAGCGAGACAAAGAAACGCGTTGATCGTATAGACCGTTCGTTCCCGCAGCCAGGCACGGGCGTCATCATCGATTTCCTGTTGGCTCATGCCGGAGGTCTGAGCCTTGAAGCGGGAGATGCCGCCATCGTCGTCCGTTTTGTAGAACTTCTCACGCGAATAACGCTTCGGCCGCATCGCGCTGGCGATAATATCCCAAGCCGCCATGCCGACCGAAAACCCGGACGTGACGATGAAGGCAAGCTGGTGCATGCCGCCGCGTCGGGCGAGCCAGCCAGTCTTATGCGGATCAGCCTGTCGGTTCCGCCGCCTTTTCATCAGTCGTTCACCGGGATTACGGTTGTCCTGCTGTCGCGATCGTCAAGCTGAAGAGCGAGCAGTGCAGACAGAGCGGCCGCCTGTCGCCGTTCGAGACCGAAACGCTCCCATGAGACGTAGAGCTGCAGGGCATTGGTCAGAAGGGTTTCGCGTTCAACGGCCTCTGGTGACATTTTGGCAACCGCCTGATGCCATTCCGGATTCGGGAAGCGACTTTCAACGAAAATATCCAAAGCCTGAAGCTTCGAAACCTCGTCTCCAATCTCATAGGGATAGTTGGTCGGCGCGGCCTTTTTGGCCCATTCGGCGAGCTCGCTGCTGCCGGTCGGCGCGCTCAGATCGCCAAGGTAGGAAAGAATGGCGTGAGAGGCTGAGCGACGTGTCGCGTCGACCTGGCGCGCCGCCATCTGCGCCTTGCCGGCCGGCGTTTTCGCTTCGCCTTCCGTAATTGGCTTTGCCGGGATGGGGTCAACCATATTGTTGACCATGCGCGCATATGCCTGAGCGACCTTAGCTTCGGACGTGTCCAACGTCTGCGCATCGGTCAAGAAACGAATGTCAGACGTCGGATCTTTGAACCCGCCAACATCTTCCAGCTCGTCCCGGTCTTTGATAATCGCATTGGCGATCGCAAGCCCGCCCTGGGACACTGCCTGTCCCTCAGCACCGTTGCCACGCGAGCGATTGCGCGAAAGATTGGAGACGTCTGTCCCGCCGACGCCATAGGAAGCAGTTCCGCCGCCAAATTGCATCAGCCCGGAAAGGTCGAAGCAGGCCGAGGCTGCCGGATCGTAACGACCGCCCTCAGCCTGGCCGCGGGCCTCTTGACGCGCCCGCAGCGTGTCATTCAACTGTGCTGCGTCCTCGATGCGCTTTTGCGCTTCGACGGATCGATCAGAATAGGCACTCAGCTGTGCGACCCCTTTCAGGATCGTGTCCGCAATCTGCTGCCCGACATCCGTCGTGTGGTCGTTGACGTCCTGGATTGTTTTGTTGCTGTATTGGGCAACGATATTGCGCACGCCACCGCAGGAGCAGGCCGCTTCAGCCGTCTGAGCCAGTCCGACACTCGCAACCGAAACCAACAAGCCATAAATCAGGTGTTTCATCACTGTCCTCCGGTGCCATAGAGCTTCTGATAGGTATCGCGCAGCAACGAATTCGCGCCAGCACCTCTCACGCCCGCGTCGCCGCCATAATCGCCGCCCTGTGACAGGCCCATGTTGACGGACCCGAAGTCGAGCACGTCACTGGAACCACCGGTAAAGCTGTCTACCGAGATGCCGTCGAAGGACGGCAGCTGAAGCGCCGATGTCAGGGGCTCCGTGGCCTTGTCCCAGGCTTCTTGTGCAAAGGAGCAGATCTGTTGTTCTGCGTTGGACAAGGCAGAATCGAACAGGCCCTGCACGTCAGGAACCTGAATGGCGATATCCAGGTCCAGATTCATGAGGTTGTCCAGGCAACCAAGGCCATCAACGGGCTTCGGCTGTTGAAGCGCCGCTTCCTTTCGCGCCACCTCAGTGTCGATCCCTGCGCGGATTGCGTCGGTCAAGCTGATTTTAACGGTGTCAGCACATGCGCCGCTTTGGCCGCCGAGCATGGAATCGAATAGATGTTCGATCTGGTCGGTTCCCTCTGCGGCATGGGTCAATCCTGCGTGCAGCATCAGGGCAGGTGCAAAAAACAATACAAGCTTCTTCATAGCGTTTTCTTTTCTCCCTGATATGGCGGCACTTCCTGAATGAGAACTGGCCGCTTTGATCCAAAACCGGGAAAGTCGCTGGTCGCGCCATACATTCCCCCGACGGAATAGCTGTTCGTGTATCCGAAGCCGTCGTATGAATTGCCGTTGATGGATGCCATGCGCTTCAGGATGAGATCCTGCAGCTCCGCGTAGGAGGACAGGCTGTTGGCCGCGAGATAGCTCTCGGGTAGCGCGTTGGGATCAAAACCGCTTGCGACCCAATCATTCAGGGCGCCGGAGCCAAGAAAATGCGCCGCGTCCAGAAGGCTTTCCTGTGTGATCTGCACGCCATTCACTGTCTGACCTACCAGCCCGCGTGTTTGGGAACTCATTGAATTCCAGTTGCTGATTGTCAGCTCGTTCACGGCACGCTCTTGCAGTGCCTTGCCGGCTTCGGAATACCGGAGATCGTCGAGCGACGAGACGCCGGCTGCGCGGGCCTTGTCTGTGAAGGTGTAGTTAGACCAGTTGCCACCAGATCCCTGGGTATATCCGAGCGTGGCCCAGGTACCGGCCGTGATCTGGTACTTGCCGAGCGCGGTGCCCTTTTTGTTGATGACCGAGTAGCTGTCGCCTCCCTCATGTCCCTTGAGAGCATCCAGATATCCCGCATGTGCCGCTACCGATGCCAATCCGAGCGAAAAAGCGGATAAGCACAAGATAACCTGTTTCATAGCGGCTTCTCCCGACCAGCCTCCAGGACAGGCATAAGACCGATTGTCTTGACCCGTTCACCACTGCCGACGCTGTAAACGCCGATGCCGTCGTCGATCGACAATTCGATCAGGCGGTAACCTTCCTCGTCGCGATCTGGCTCGAGAGCGAAATCTTGCGTATAGGTCCGGAAGTTGGCGATCGCCTTGTTATCGCCGTCGAGGACAATCAGTGGGCAAGGACCGTTGCCGCAATAGTAAAGGGAGCGCGCTGTAATGACGGTTTCGTCGCCGCTCTTCAGGTCCACGTCAAATGCGAGAAACTCAGGCGGCTCAACGCCCTCGGGAGGTGCCGATCGAGCATTCAGGACGCCATAGGCGGCGCGCTTCTCATCTTCCGTGGAAACGCGGGACTCGTAAACATCACCTAGTACCTGGGGCGAGTAGGACGTGCTGAACCATTTCCAAACACGACCGTCGTCACCATGGATGGAGCGAATGCCATCCATGCCGACGTCTCCAATACCAACCGCATCGCCACGGCCCCGCCAGACTTCAAGCCACATTGCGTCCGGCTCGCTGTAATAAAGAGCAACAACGCCGCAGTTTGGATCGCATTTGCGGTTGTCGCCGAGGCGCACCACCATCTGGTCATAGCTTTCGGTCGGCTCTTCCAGCCAGACGCGCTCGGCCTCGACCATGCGATAGAAGCGCCCATACATCTTGCGAGCGACCTGTGTCGCATCCGCATCCACATCGTTGAAGGTGATGTATGTGGTCGCTACATCCGTATCTTGCGCGACAGCTGCCGATGACGACAACAGAAGCGCCAAGGCTGCGTTTCGAAAACTCATGCTACTGCCTCCTTCACAATTTGATCTGCGAGATCGCGGATGACATCGCCTCTCTTGCCCTCGTCAACGGCAACACCCCGATCTTCCAACTCACCGAGCCGGCGTTCGATCGTTGCCTTTGCGGACCCGTCGGGAAACCGGGCGGCCAGAATGGTGCGCGCGCGCTTCGAGCCGAGACGGTCATAGAGCATGTACCGCAGGGCCGTGTCCTCGGATGTCGTGGACAGCGCCCATAGCTCGATCGGGCCGAGCTCATTGATCAGATATTGGGTGTAAACACCGCTCTTAAGGGTCAGATAAGCCATGACCGGAGCGCCCTCGCCTGGGACGGGGCCATGGAGTGTTCGGAGGATCGATCGAGCAGAGGCTGAAAGATTGTAGGTTTCGGAGACCTCTGAAATCGCGCTTTCGGTCGGCACGTTGCAGAACCAAATATTGGTGACGAGCTTCTGAATGGCCTCATCGAAGTCATCCATCAGCTGCGATGCCAAGGCGATCTGGACACCCGCTTTGCGGCACACTCGAACGTCATTGATGACCTGCTGGCGAATACCGAGCCCACCAGTCATGTGGTACTCGTCAAAGCACAGTCGTTTGTGCATCTGACGGTTATTTTTCCAACGGCGCAGATGGTAGTCGATGTAGACTTGCGGTGCCTTCAGGCCCCGCAACTCGTCTTCGTCCAACCAGAAGTCAGAGGTGACGGCATGGTGGGCCAGCATATACATGATGGCGGTATGTCGTTTTGCTTGCGGCCCGACCGTCGCGGTCACGTCCGACAGATCAAAGGCTATGATGCGCGCGCCGGAGACATCGAAACGCGTCGGGCGAGCGAGGATGGGGAAGTCCTTGGTCGCGGAGCTGACCATGCGCTGAAATGCTTTAAGCACCGGCTCCTGGGTGCGCGTCACCATTTCTCGGAAGGGTTCTCGAACTGTCTCGGAGTTCGATACCAAGATGAGATCGGACAGCGTCGGAACGGCAAAGCGCTGCGCCAGTGCAGCCTCATGCCGTCGACCGTTTTCCATCAGAACGTCGGTCACCTCCCACCAGGTCGAGGACTGGTCGGCTACATAGCCGACCTCACCGAGAGCGGCGTCGACTTCATAACTTTCCGATGGCACGTATTTCTTCGGCTCCCGGTCATCCGAAAACCGCTCATAGGCTTCGTTAATGCAGCTTGCTGCCAGCGCGGAAATGCCGTCATAGGCCGATTCAGCCCCGTCCGGCGTGCATAGCAAGGTCACAAGATTGACGAGGTATCCGCGCTCGTGAGCAAGGGGAAACCGCAATGCGAGCTGGGTGTCGAACGGATTGACAGAATACTGTTCTTCCATCCGAAGCCGGTGATAGACGACCTCGTGACGCCGGTTCGCCGGCAGGCTGTCACGCAGGAGTGAAATCAATCCGGCCGAGGACGGGCCGACATCGATGATCGAAATGCGTGGCAACAATCCGCTACCATCATCTGACTGGCCACTTTGCGGTGACAGCGCCACGCCAAGGTTCATCGAGTTCAGCAGGACCGACTTGCCGGAGCCCGGCGTTCCGACGATAACGTCGACCCATGAAGTTTGCTTGGATGATCCCGGCTGATAGGGCCACAGCTTTCCGTCCGAAGTTCTGAACAGCACAGCACCATGGTCCCAGCATTTCGCCGGGCGCGAAATCGGACTCATCGCCAGCGCGTGCGACAGGCTCGCCGCCATGGGCGGCGCCGTTGACGCGCAGTTCATCGCGAGCGCCGACGACATGACGTTTTCAACCGGATCTCCGATCAGCGCATCGGTTTGCGCCGATCCCCAGCGCTCGACGGCTCGCCGTAGATTGGCAACCTGTCTCATGAGCACGTCCTTGTCCGTTTTCGGAGCCCAGGCCGCAAAGGAGACACGGAAGCGAACGGCCGTATCGTCGATGCCGTCGGCTTCGCGCAAGGCATCGAACGCCTGTACGATACGCCGGTTGCGCGACGGCGCGGTCCAGGTGAACAGCCGCGCATATTGTTCTTTGAAGATCTGCCCCTGATAGCCGCCTGCTTCGGTCAGCATCGAGGCGCGCCAGGAAATCCTGTCTTTGCTGTCGAGAACCCGCCGCACAAGATCGTTGAACGAAACAACGATTTCAGGCGGCAAGGACAAATCAAATCCCGAGAAGACGCTGTTGCCGATTTCAACCGTCGACTGATCGACGATCGTCGCGCTTTCGGTCAGCAACTGGCGAGAAAGCGCCGGCCAGGTAAGATTGGAAATATCGCCCTTCTTCAGTTCGGCATTCGTGGACGGCATCTTCTTCCGCATCATGTCCCCTGGCAGAACAGGAGACCAACTTGGTGATGCGTGCAGAAACTCGGGGTAGAGAACGCCTCTTGCGGCTGTGATGGCCGTACGCGCATCCAAGCGCTCCATTTCGATGCCGACCAGCGCAAATTCGCGAAAAAGCGCATCCGAGACCGACCTGTGACGTGTTCTGAGTGCTTCCAGAGCCGCATCGGGCCATTGCGATTGTCGCATCGAGGGCGCGCCTGAGAGGTTTTTCCTCCTCGCCGCCTGCCCCGCCTTGATCTCGTTCTTTGTCAGGTTGGAGGGGCGTGACCACACCGCCAGATAAGAACGTTCTCCGGTCAGCTTTCGCGGCAAAATCCTACGGCGCTCGTCAATCAAGTCGCCAACGTCAAGCCCGCTGTCATGAGCGACGCGCCCTATCGAGCTTAATGCCATGTCGATTTCAGATGCGCCGAGATCCGGCGAATGGCCGAACCAGAATTGCAGGGCGCATCCGGGAGAGGCGAAATAGGGTGTGATCGTGCGTCGCAGCTGTTCGACAGTCTGCGACACTTCCGTTTCACCGGCCAGCGAGCGGAACCCTTCGAGCGCAAAGACACTCACCAGCGACCCGTCGTCGGCGACAAGGGTATCGTTGTCCTCCGCGGTCACCAGACGGCAATAGCCATCCAGCGACTTGCGGAAGACCGATCGGCTCAAGGCCGCTGCGATGTAGTCGAGGGTTTCGCCGAAACGTGCCATATCAGTTGATGCTTCTCAGCGTTCCATCGATGGTCGAGGTATCCGCACCCGAGCCGAGGAAGCTCGTGACACCAACGCCAGCCCAGGCCGGCAAGCCGATCAACAGTGCGCCGGCGAGAAACCAGATGAGCATCGACATCGGGGAATGCTGTTGATGCGGATTCCTGGAGTTCGAGACGAGTTTCACAATGCCGATGATGATGCACAAAAGGCCGCCGAAGAAGGCGATGGAGCCGAGAAGGTCGGCCCATGGGCCAAGTGTGGTCGTCGAAAAATTGCTGGCTAGATCGCCCAGCGATTGTTGCGCCATCACTGGCCCAAGCATGGCCAGATAAAAGCCGGAAAATGTCAGCAGGCCGGTGCACTTTCTCTGCATTTGGTCTCTCCTTTTTATTTGACCAGAAGTTTTTCAAGCATCTGCAGGACAACGACGATGTTGATCGCCAACGTCCCTGCGACGAGGTGGACAATCCCGCGTCCCGTGTCGCCGACTTGTCCGCCGTTGCCGGCGCGGGCGAGCAGGAACAGACCCCGTACAAATCCGAGAAGGCCGATAAATTGCGCGAAACGAACCAGAGCAATAACGGCTCTCTGGCTCATTTCAGCGGAAAGCGGCTTGGTGATTTCGGGCGCGTAGGTGAATACCTGTTCCGCCGACACGCTCTCGGATTGCAAGAAGAAGCTCATCAGGAATGCCCCGATGACCGTCGACAGCGAAATCAGAAGTGAGCCGACGAAGAACAGAACCAGCGGACCGGTGTATGAGCCAGACGCCGCGCCCCCAATACTACGGAGCTCGTGGGCTGAGGCCATGCCGACGATCGAGCGCGCCACGAAAACAAGACCCACCAAAAAGCAGGTGCCTGCGACCAACGCCTGCAAGGGGGCAATGATCGCGACACCGCGCTCCAGAAGCTGGACAAAACTATCCATAGCCCGCCCTATTCCGCACTATCCCCGTCCGGGGCCGGCATGGCGACGACCGGATGGGTTACAATCTCGTGCTTTACGCCAACGCCGCCATTTGCGGCCTCAAAGCCAAGAGGCCCGCCGGTGCCCTGGAGCGTGACCAGTTCGTTCAGGATAAACTCGTCCTGCTTCTTCAGCTCATTCACATGACCGATAATGCGCTCAAGGACGCCGTTCCTGGCGGTCAGCGTGTTCAGTTGCTGTACCAGGTCAGCCTGCGCGGTTTTTAGCCGTTGTACCTCTGAATGTAGCTCTGAGACCTGCACCGATGTTGCATCGGAGACCCGACCTGATTTGACCGCCTTTGGTTGACCCAAAAACAGGTAGAGGTTGACCGCCGACACGGCCACAGCGACCACGATCGCCATGAAAACAAGCGATTTAGGGCCAATTTTCAGCAAATTAGGGTTGCGTCGATACGATTCGTGTTCGTATAACTCAATTTGATTTGTCACGAGAGCCCCCGATGAGGTCTGATTTTTCCCCGAAATCACCCGTCTTCCAAGGGGACTTCACAGCTCCAATGTCTTGATGTATTACAGGCTCACGCCATTCAATGCAACATTGACAGGAACAAATTAGCACCGGGGGCCTCCTTAATGTTCAAACGCAAGTCGGCGCTTTCTACGTCCGTCCTTTTCCCCGCCGCCTTACTCGGCCTGTGGCCACTCGGGGCGATCGCCGAAAACGTGACTCAGGCCGACATCGATCTGCCCTGGCAGACCACCTTTGTCGGTTGCAGCACATCAGCAGCACCTTTCATCGAGAACCAGCTCAACCTTTACGGCGCGCGCCCGTTGATGAAGGTCGGTGGTATGCAGGCATGGGCTGTGCCGCAGGGTGACGGCACAGAGAAATTTGCGCTGACAACCGAGGACGGACTGACGATCTTCGGCTCGGTCGTCGGGCCGCAAGGCGAG
This sequence comes from Martelella mediterranea, assembly GCF_004342225.1. GTDB lineage: Bacteria > Pseudomonadota > Alphaproteobacteria > Rhizobiales > Rhizobiaceae > Martelella > Martelella mediterranea_B. The sequence continues at coordinate 26,952 of NZ_SMAR01000024.1, forward strand.
GACATTTCCGGCGCGTTGCTGTCGACCAGGCCTAATACCGTTTCACTGGAAACCGCCAACACTCCCTCTTCTTCACGGCCCCCTTCACCGAAGGTCGCCAACGAGGAGCCCGCTGCATCGAACCCCAGCGCTCTCGAACCCCCCGGTCGGTTGACCGAGGCAGTTCCTGCGGAAGCGGAACCTGTCAAAGCACCGTCTTCGGATGTAGTTGAACCGAGCTACGATGCCACGCGGGCCGCATCGGCCGATCAGGTTGAGGCAAGCAAACCGCCCAAACTGGCGTCGGTGGGCTCTCAAAATACACCAGACATTCCGATCGCCCAGACTTTGGATGAGCTGGTGCAGCAGGCCCATGATTTCAGCGCGTGGTTTCCGGTCGGCAATCCAAAGCCCGACGCACCGACCTTTTTCCTGCTTGCCGATCCCACGTGCCCGCATTGTGCATGGTCGATCGATTCAATGAAACCGCTCATCCAGAACGGCGATATCGACCTGCGCATCATTCTTGCCCCGATCCTCAGCGAGGCGGCTTTCAATGTCTCTGCGGCCATCCTTCAGTCGGACAATGTCGGCACGGTTTTCTTGAAAAATGAGTATGCCGCGACTTCAAGCGTTGGTGGCCAAAAGGTTGCTGCGATCGCTTCCGACAAAATCGACGATCAGACGGCTGATATTCTGCGCAGAAACGTGTTGTGGATGCGCCAGAACGGGATCAAGGGTGTTCCCTTTTTCATTTACAAGACACCCGAGGGCGGACAGTTCGCTTTTGGCAACCTCACCCAACAAGCGCTCGATACAGCGCTCACAATGGAGTGAGGCATGAGCGAGCAATCCTACGGCGCACTCGAAACCGTCATGAAGCGCACACAGACGTATCGGACGGCTTTCCGGGTGATGTCGGTAATCAGCTGTGCGCTTCTGGTCACAACCGTCGTTTCGGTGGGCGCAGCGGCCTACCTTGCCACCCATCGGCCCGAGCCCCGCTACTTTGCGACAACAACCAACGGCCAAATCTTGCCATTGGTGGCGTTGGATAAACCGCACCTCAATGCAAACGAAGTCGCCAACTTCGCCACCCAGGCCGTTACCGCAGCGCTGACCTACTCCTTCACCAATTATCGCGCCGACCTCACAGCCGTGCAGAAGTATTTCACGCAGCCCGCCGGATGGAACTCGTTCATCGACGCTCTCGACAAGAGCGGTCAGCTCGAAATGGTGAAGGAGCGCAGGCTGAATACCACGGCGGTTGCTCAAGACGCAGTGATCCTTTCACAGGGGCCAAACGCTCGTGGCGTCTATCAGTGGGTCGTGCAGATTCCGCTCCGCATCACCTATGAATCCGCAAGTGAAGTATCGGGGCAGGATCTTCTTGTGACAGTTACCATCAATCGGATGGAAACCTATCAGACCCCTGAAGCCGTCGCGATCAACCGCTTTATCGCAGCGCGTGGAGGCGCCTAATGACAATGCGTACCTCAGGCGCCGTTCTATGCGTTCTACTAATGACCACGGCACCTGCTCTCGCGCAGGACGCGCCGAGCGGACTTGCCCAGGCGGCTGCACAAGGCACGCAGCGCGCCGAACAGATTAATCAGCAGCAAGCCGACCAGCAACAATACGAGCAGCCCGACAGCGAGTTTCCTGTCATTGGGTCAGACCACCTACTCAAGTCGCTCGATGAGTTGGACCGCCCGCTTTCGCCGGAAGAAATCACGGCTTACGGCGCGGCAGTTCAATCTCAAATGCCGATGACCCCCGAGTTGATCCGCGACTACAAGCGTCGGGTGAATGAAAGCCAGAAAGCCGCAGCTCAACCCGCGACCGGCTTTCGGCCGAAGGCGATCTCTGATCAGGTTCAGGTTTCGCTCGAGGCAGCCGCCCAAACCACCGCGATCAAAACCTCACCCGGAACGATCTCCAACCTCGCCTTCTTTGACCGCACCGGAAAGGCTTGGCCCATTGCCAGCTATGGCGTCGGTCGCCCCAATGCGTTTCAGGTCTATGCGATGCAGGAGGGGAGCAATCAGCTCATGATCACGCCGCTTCTTCCGCATGCCTTTACAAACCTGACCGTTTCTCTGGTCGGTGAGGACCGGCCATTAATCATCGACGTCGAAACAAACGAAAAGGTCACCCAATATCGGCGCGACTATCAGGTCGACGGTCTTGGCCCGAACGCGCATGTTTCCACGGCCGTCAGCGCTCCGCCGAGCCGCGCCTCCAACCAGGTCATGATGGCGTTCGTCCAAGGCGCCGGCATTCCACAAAACGCCACGAGGCTTTCCACGGACGAACCGTCCGTATCGGCATGGCGATACGGAAAGGATCTCTACATCCGCACGACCAGCACGCTGCTTTCACCATCCTGGACTGAAAGCCAGACCGGTCCTGGCTCGGTGCACGCCTACAAGCTCAAACCGACGCCCGTTGCACTGATCTCGTCCGATGGCTCTGTCAAGAAAGTGAGAATTTTCCAATGACCGATGCAGAAAACCGATCTGACGAGAACCACAACAACCCCGACACCAGCGAAACGCACCAGGCCGCGCCGGAAGTCGAAACGGAATCGCCCATGAACGATGAACGGCGTTCCACGATTGATCGGAGCGCGCAGCGCAACAATCGCATTGTCTACGGCGGCATCCTGGTGATCGCGGTGGGTCTTGGTTTCGTGCTGTGGCAGAGTTATTCGTCTTCGCCCGTTCCATCGTCGAGCGTTGCACGCCCACCGAATGTCGAGAGTACGCCCGGCGGCGAACAGCAAGGACGGTCAGAGCGCTACCAGAATACGCTCGATCAGTCGAACGAGGCCGGTGCCAAGAGTGCTTTCGAAAACGACGAAAGCTTCATCGCGACACCTGACGAAGCCATGCGGTCGATCGACACGATTGGGCAGAAGAAAGATCCGCCGCCGGTCAAACGACCCGTCGCGCCCGCCAATGTCATTGAGCGTCGCGACCAGCCTGTTGAGTACCGAACCGCCGATCGGCGGCAGCCCCCCAAACCGCAGACTGACTATCGACGCATCGATCAGCTTGCGAGCGCCATGAGCGCACAACAGCAAGGATTGCTTCAGTCATGGCAGCCTGTGGCCTCACAGGCAACGGTTGTCATTGAACAGGACCTGTATACGCCGCCTGAACCGCTCACGGCCAGCAATGGACAGGGCGGTGGCAATGGTTCCGTCCAGTCGTCCGGAGCTTCGTCGGTTCAAACCTATGCGGTCGCTGGCGATACGGTCATGGCGCGCATCCAGAACGCTTCCGATTCCGATACGCCCGGACCGGTGATCGCCGAGATCATCAATGGCCCCCTTGATGGCGCCCGCGCCATTGGCGCTTTTGAGGTGAACAAGACGCAGAGCGCGCTCGTCATCCAGTTCGATCGGATCGTGATGCCCGATGGCGCAAACTACGACACCAGCGCCTACGCGATCGATGCACAGCAGTCGACCATCGCCGTGAAAACAGACATCGATCGTCGTTATTTTCAGCGCTACGGCGGTAAACTGGCGGCCGCGTTCATATCCGGTCTGAGCGGCTCTCTGTCTCAACCGCAACAGCAATATGTTGGCATTTCCGACAATATTGGCTCCATCATCACCAACAAGCCGACGGTGAACGAAAGCATCTATGCCGGCTTCGCCGCAGCTGGCGACGCCATTTCCAGCGACCTCAACAACAACGCGCCGAACGGACCCCTGGTCAAGGTTCGGGCCGGTCAAATGATCGGCATCCTGTTCCTTGAAAATGTCGGGGTGGCGAACTGATGGCGGAAAGCAGCTTCAACATCTATGGCACGCCGATTTACTGGCGGGAAACAGTGCGAACGCCGCGCCTGCTTATCTTCGATGCGCGCCTGATATTCTTCTTCCTGCTTTTGACATTGCACCTGCGGCTATGGACCTTCATCGCTCTGCTCCTCGCGTGTTGCGCGTTCTGGCTCATCGAGCGCTATGGGTACGCTTTCCCGAATGCACTGAGGGCCATTCGCAGTCTTGTTGCTGGCCGCCAACGTCCCGCCCTGCCCGGCTACAGATACCGGTCAATGATCGACTACGGTTTTGAGACGCGTGAGGTTCAGGGATGAGCATAGCGCGAACAAACACAGCCAAAGCTCCCGTCTGCGCATGTGTGCTCTCGGAAGGCATTGCCGGCGGCAGCGCAATTCGCGCTGGGGGTGGCGACTATCGCCTGATCAACACGAGACAGAACCAGTTGGCGGATGCCGCTGAATCTACTTTGGCTTCGGTGAAGTCAAACTCAGCGCGACAAAAAGGAGAGACAATTTGAGGTAGCCTCAAAACGACAAAGCCCCGCGCGGCTGCAACCGGCGGGGGCTTGGTGCTAAAAATAGCCAAGATGTTGATAGGCTCTTTTTAGCATTCACCCGACATCGTAGGCAAGAGGAAAAACGCAGTTTCTGCGCACGATACCCCTTTGCCTGCTTCCTGCTCGAAAGCAAGGAAAGCGGAATGTTAAAATCATCGACCGGGTGGCGAAAACAGACACCCGAGCGTGCCTATTTTTCCGATCTCGCGGCCAAGGCCCCGATCGGAGACCATAGCCGCGCCGAAATCAGGCGGCTCCTGAACCGCATACGTCCCGTTCTGAAAACGAACACCACGCAGATGCTGCTCCTCAATATCCTGTTCGACGCCACCTATGACCAGGACTGGAAAAACGGATCTCAGCCGATCGTTTGGCTGTCCAACGAGGCCATGGCCCGCCAGCTCAATATCAGCATCAACGCGACACGCGCCGCGCTACGGTCACTGACCGACATGGGCATCATCTCGCATCACGACAGCGCCAATTGTCGGCGATCCGGCCAGCGCGATCGTTCCGGCCGCATCGTTCACGCCCACGGCATCAGCCTCGCTTTGCTCGAAGCGCGGTTTGATGAGCTGACAGCGAAAGCCGACAGGTACGACCTGGACAATCAGCGCCGCCGCGTCCTCCGCAACGACATTACGTCGCTCCGGCGCGATATCATGGCAACGCTCGAAATCGCCAAGGAGACGGTCAAGCCGTCGCGCTGGCATTCAATTGCCCAGCGCTTCGACCAGCTCAGGGCCTTTCTCGGAAAGATCGGCCGCGCCAGCGTCGAGCATCTGGAGCGGATGCACCGCGATTTCGAACGCCTCAGGAAGGCGCTCAATGCCCTCGTCATGAGTGACTTGGACAAGAAAACTGACACCAAGGCGTCATCTGACGGACACCTATTAGAACCTACAACCCAACCTGAAATCGTATCTTGTAATGAGAAACGGAGTTGCGCTGACGCGCAACACTCAGCTTTGAAGACTGACAGCGCCTACGGCGCTGAAAGAATGGCTCTTGAAAATGAGCCTCGGCAAGTTGAGGGGCATGAGCAACCCGAAAAATCAGTGAAATCCGGCCGACGGATAGATCTACGAACCGTGCTGACGGCATGCCCGATCATCACCGAGCTTTCCGCCGAACCGCTGCGAAGCTGGCGCGATCTCGACGCATACGCGGCTGAACTTCGCCCCATGCTCGGCGTGTCGGCCCAGGCGTGGGCAGAAATGCGACAGGTCGCAGGGCAAGGGCTCGCTGCGCTCGCCCTCGCCATTACCGCCCAAAAACAAGCCGACGGCGAGGTGAGTTCGCCGGGAGGCTATATCCGGGGCATGACCCGGAAGGCCAAATCCGGCGATTTGCATCTCGAAAAATCCTTGCACGGGCTGCTCGCTCGGAAATTGGCCGTGCGCGCGTCTCAGCCGGGCGCCGAGCTGTTCCATTAGAGGTTTAGGAGGCTGAAAACCTGACATGAAACGCATGCGATCCAAATTGTTGCTCGGTCTTGCCGGGGCCATCGCAATTATCGCCGCTGTTCCGGAGTCCGGAAGCTTCCTTCGGTCCATTGGCATTTCCAAATCGGTCCTTCGGGAGATCGGTCGAGAGGCGGATCGATATGCCAAGCAAACGATAATGGTCACCAGCGCTGGCCAAATCTATGTTTACGACGGGGATACCATCAAAATTGGTGGTCAGAGGATGCGATTGCTCGATATCGACACGCCCGAAATTTCAAAGCCGCGATGTAGCTACGAGGAAAAGGTTGGTTATGAAGCCCGCGACAGGTTGCGAGAGCTGATCGGCAAGGCCGGGACCGTCGAAATCATCGAAAGCGGGACCACCGACAAATACGGTCGGAATCTGATACATGTCGAGATCGATGGTCGCGACGTCGGGAAAATCCTTGTCAGCGAGGGACTTGCTTTGCGTTATCGGGGCGGTTCGGTCGCCTGGAACGAGCGAAAGCGCCATTGGTGCGGGTGATCTGTTTGAATATATGAAATCGATGCCGCCGGCGATGACGGCGATGAAGTCTGTATCGGAGGCGATGGTGGTATATTTTTGCGTTGGTCAGCATCAAGGGTAATGGATTTCAACTGACCAAGAATTGTCATCATGCGAAATCTTGGCCGTTCGGCCGATGGCCGACCGCGCTCTATGCCTGCGGCACGAAGCCGCCCAAAGGCCGTCTTCGCCCATGCGGGTCACGATCGCTCGTCCAAAAACCTATCTCGAATTCCGATGAAGGTTCATAGTGTTTTGTAAAAGATCTAGATAAGTAAAGGAATTTCTCGACGCGGAGATTTATCAAAAAGAATCTCTTCAACACTCAATGACATCCATGAACCTCTATCTTCGTTTGTACCGGGTATAATTCCATTAAAGAAATCTTCTATACAATATAAAAAATCTCTAAGTTGTGTTATATAAGTGATAAAATCGCGTTTGGCATCCGGATCGAAAGCAATCATAGATTTATTGTATAGGTATTCGATACCAAAACCCATCATTTCATCCAATATGGTGCATTTAGCCGTTTTAAACACCAGTGAACGTATGTTCGGGTTACGCTCTCCGCCGTCAATAACATTGGTCAACAGTGCTTGAGTAAAATGGCCTTTGGGTTGCGTGTCGAATACACTTGAGAGCGCGATTTGCTCCCCGTCGAGAAATAGAGCTCCGCCAGCGATATCTTCCAAGCTGATTTCATCGGTTACCATGTATCCTTTATTTATAAAGGGTATCCGGATTATCTGGTTGGTATGCGAGAGCTAAAGGTGGCCGACAAACTCAATCCACAACGGATTAGCTGGTTGATGGCTCGCTGAGTACGCTCACTTGCTAGAGAGCAGATACTTCACCAAACAGGCGATGCCCAGGACCAGTAGCAATAGTAGGGCAATTCCGATCACTGGCATTATCCAGCCCATCGCCCCCATCATCCCGCAATCTGGTAGTGTCGTGTTCATCGTGACAGGGCTCCCTGTGGTGTCCATGCCCAAAACCCGTGGTGCCGCCGCCCAGTGGCACCACGGTCGCGCTCATATCGTTCACCCGGCACAGCAGGACAACTGCGTCACATCCTTGGTGAAAGTCTGGGCACAGAGCTTGAGCCCTTCCACCATGGTCAGGTAGGGAAACAGCTCATTGGCGATGTCGTGTACGGTCATGCGTGCGCGTAGCGCCATCACCGCCGTCTGGATCAGCTCACCGGCTTCCCCCGCCACCGCCTGCACCCCCAGCAACCGGCCCGAGTCGCGTTCGGCCACCAGCTTGATGAAACCACCGGTGTCGAAATTCACCAGCGCACGCGGCACGTTTTCCAGGTCCAGCTCACGGGTATCGACGCTGAAGCCTTGCTCGATGGCCTCGGCTTCCGTCAGGCCGACGGTGGCCACCTGGGGGTCGGTGAAGATCACCGCCGGCATGGCGCTCAGGTCCAGGGTGGCTTCGCCCCCGGTCATGTTGACGGCAGCCCGGCTGCCCCCGGCGGCGGCGACATAGACGAACTCCGGCTGATCGGTGCAGTCACCGGCGGCATAGAGCCCCGGCACCGTGGTGTGCAGATGCTCATCGACCAGAATAGCCCCATGTGCGGTTTCCACGCCGAGGCTCGCCAGGTTCAGGGCCTCGGTATTGGGTGTCCGTCCGGTGGCCACCAGCAGTTGATCCGCCCGCAAGGTGCCGGCGTTGGTGTCGACAATGAATTCATTGTCGGTGTAGTCCACACGGCTCGCCTGGGTCTGCTTGAGGACCTCGATGCCCTCGCGGCGAAACGCCGCCTCCACCGCATCCCCTACCGCCGGGTCTTCCTGGGAGAGCAGGCGGCTGCGGGCCAGCACCGTGACCCGGCTGCCCAGCCTGGCGAAGGCCTGGGCCAGTTCCAGGGCCACCACCGAGGCGCCGATCACAATCAGCCGCTCGGGAAGAGTGTCCAGGGCCAGAGCACTGGTAGAGGTCAGGTAGGGGGTGTCGGCAAGACCCGGGATCGGCGGTACTGCCGGTCGGGCGCCAGTACCGATGAAGGCGCGGTCGAAGTGGACGACCTGCTCGCCGCCCTCGTTCAGCTTGACCATCAGGCTATGGGCATCGATAAACCGGGCCTCGCCGTGCAGGACAGTGATGGCCGGGTGGTCGCGCAGAATCCCCTCGTACTTGGCGTCACGCAGTTCCTCGACACGTCGCTGCTGCTGCTCGAGCAGCTTGGCCCGATCCACCACCGGCGCCTGGGCGCTCAGGCCTGCATCGAAGGGACTTTCCGTACGCAAGTGGGCAATATGGGCCGCGCGAATCATGATCTTCGAAGGCACACAGCCTGTATTGACACAGGTACCGCCGACGGTGCCGCGTTCGATCAGGGTGATCCGGGCGCCGCGCTCGGCGGCCTTCAGGGCCGCCGCCATGGCGGCGCCGCCGCTGCCGATCACCGCGATGTGCGGGGCGTCTTCATCACGGCCCTTGGACACCGATGCGCCTGCCGGGGAAGTGGGCCCACTGTTGGCCAGTCGAGCTTGGTAGCCAAGTCGGGTCACGGCAAACGTCAACGCCGAGGCCGGTGTCCCCGGATCAACGGCTACCGATGCCGTCCTCTGAGGATAGGATACCTCCACCGACTGCACGCCGGGCAGCTTCTCCAAGGCTTCCCTGACATGATCCGCACAGCGGTCACAGGTCATGCCGCTCACGTTGAGTTCAATCATCACGTTTCTCCGAGTCTTCATTAGTAAAGCCGGCATCCTGCTTCCGCTTGTGGTATCGCGCGTAGAGAGGTAAGCCGATGACGATGGCCAGGACGGCAAACAGCAGGTAATCGAGATAGCCTGCCAACGCGGCCAGGCCCGCCGTACCGAATAGCACCAGGGCGATTGGCCCGGCGCAACACAGCACCATCAACCCGGTGCCAAGCACGACGCTTAAAAATTTCTGCGAATCTTTCACGCTTATTCCTTCACCGTGACGGACAAGCTCGTAAACAACTCACCCGATGACCGCGATGTGCAGCTGCTTGATGTCACTCAGGGGGCGTATTCCTTGATTTGATAGAGCAGTTGTCACAACAGGCGTCGAACTGCTTCTTACGCCAAATCGCATAAATGGTCAGGCCGATGAAGAAGGCCAGGGCCGGCAATAACACAACGTCGAGATAGCCCGTCAGCGCCGCCAGGCCCACCGTGCCAAGCAGGATCACCAGGATCGGCGTAAAGCAGCACAATGCCACCAGGACGGTGCCGATCACGCTCACGCGCAGCAGGGTCTTGGGATTCTTCATGATCACTCTCGATCCGCTTGCGAGGATGTCGGGGTTGATGGATACCCAGCGTTGGTGGTGGCCTCGGTCAATGCCTCCACCGACGTTCGGGCGTCGTCAAAGGTGACCACGGCCTCGAGATCCGCGTAGCTCACGTCGACTTGCGAGACGCCGTCCACCTTGTTGAGGGCGGCCTTGACGGTGATCGGGCAGGCGGCACAGGTCATGCCCGGCACCGACAGCTTCACGGTCTGCAAGGCCGCTAAGGCGGGCGTGCTGAGCAGGGCGAGTAGCGCGATGAAGGCGAAACGAGCTTTCATGGTAGATCTCCTTTTAATAGAACAAGGGCAAGACGTAGGGGAATACCAGGGCGATTAGCACCAGCAGCGATACGAGCCAGAAGATCGCCTTGTAGCCCGTCCTGACCCGTGGCACGGCACACACCTCTCCCGGCTGGCACTTTTCCACTGGCCGAAAGACGCGACGCCAGGCGAAGAACATCGCCACCAGCGCGACGCCGATAAAGAGCGGGCGATAGCGCTCCAGCGACGCCAGATTGCTGATCCAGGCGCCGGAAACGCCCAGCGTGATCAGAACCAGCGGGCCGAGGCAACACGCCGAGGCCAGGAGGGCCGCGACTCCTCCGGCGGCCAGGGGCCCTCGCCCCGTTTTAGATGTCCGCATTGACGATTCTCCTTTCGGGATGGGGGGAGCTACGATAAGGTTACTTCCGTAGCTTGGTACGGAGTCAAGCATCATGAAGAGACATGCAGATAAAGTGGCGGACACCATGACCATTGGCGGCCTGGCCAAGGCGGCCGGCGTCAATGTCGAGACAATCCGCTATTACCAGCGACGAGGGCTATTATCGGAGCCCGAACGACCTCCCGGAGGTATTCGACGCTATAGTGCCGCCGATATCGACAGGTTGACGTTCGTGAAAACGGCGCAGCAGCTAGGCTTTAGTCTGGATGAGATCAGTGACCTACTTCGGCTGGAAGATGGCGCCCACTGTCAAGAAGCCAGTGCTCTCGCAGAGCACAAGTTAGGGGACGTTCGCGAGAAGATCGACAGGCTTGAAAGAATTGAGAAGGTGCTGAGCGAAATGGTCGACCGATGCCATGCACAACAAGGCAATATCACTTGCCCGCTAATTGCGTCATTGCATGAAGGGCTCAGAGAAGCAGAAGACCCAAGGGAGTAACTCACCTTCAGTTCGTAGAAAACAACGCGGTCAAAGAGTCGCGATCATCTATAGACCATGTCGACAAGGAAAGTTTGCATGACCAGCTTGCCTGACAACATCCTTCACCTTCCCGAGTACCACGTCCTAGCCACCAAGATGGAAGAGCATGATCTCCACTACCAGGTTGAAGCTCCTGAGCCTCTAGCTTGCGAGGAATGCGGCGTTGAGAGTGAGTTTGTCAGGTTCGGTAAGCGCGATGTGGCCTATCGCGACCTACACATCCACGGAAAGCGGGTCACCCTCTGGGTGGTCCGTCGCCGCTACACCTGCCGGGCGTGTGGAAGGACGTTCCGGCCAGCTCTTCCGGAAATGGTAGACGATCACCGCATGACGCGGAGGCTTTACAACCACGTCGAGAAGGAAGCCTTCAATCACCCCTACGCCTACGTGGCTGATACCACGGGCCTCGACGAGAAGACTGTCCGCGAGATATTCAAGAAGAAGGCTGAGTTCCTGGCAGCCTGGCATCGCTTCGAGACACCCCGCTGCCTGGGGATCGACGAGCTGTACCTGAACCGCCGCTACCGCTGCATCCTGACCAACCTGGAGGAGCGTACCCTACTGGACCTGCTGCCCGGTCGCCAGCAGGACGCGGTGACGAGGCGCCTCATGAGCATGACCGAGCGCCACCAGGTCGAGATCGTCAGCATGGATATGTGGAAACCGTACCGCCGTGCTGTCCAGGCGGTGCTGCCGCAGGCTCGCATTGTGGTCGATAAGTTCCACGTCGTGCGAATGGCCAACGAGGCCTTGGAAAAGGTCCGCAAGGGGCTCAGGAAAAAGCTGACGTCCAACCAGCGCCGAACCCTCAAGGGTGACCGGAAGATCCTGCTGAAGCGCGCTCACGATGTCTCAGATCGCGAACGGCTCATCATGGAGACCTGGACAGGGGCATTCCCCCAGCTCTTGGCGGCCTACGAGCACTGTCCGTCATCGAATGATTATGGACAGAATGGGGTCTGGATATCAGGAGGATCTGGCTCGTCTTATTTGTTGATTTAAGCTGCGTTTGCGTGATGTTGCAAGCGTCGGTTCAAAATGGTCTGTTCCTTGATCGTCTTACGCTGTTTCAGGATTTGGTCTCCTCTGCCGAAGTAGACATCCGCCGGCGTGAGATTGCCGAGGCTCTCGTGGTATCGGCGATGGTTGTAATGGTCGATGAACGCACCGATCTGAGCCTCAAGGTCTTCCCGGAAGAAGTAATTTTCGAGCAGGATCCGGTTTTTCAACGTCTGGTGCCAGCGCTCGATCTTGCCCTGCGTTTGCGGATGACCGGGTGCACCGTGAAGCTGCTCCATTTTCCTGTCCTTCAGCCAATCCGCCAGATCTTCGGCGATGTAGCATCCGCCATTGTCTGACAGCAGTCGCGGTTTGTGCTCGACCTTGACGCTGTCGCAGCCGGATGCGGCCAGTGCAATATTCAGCGTATCGGTCACATCCCCGACTTTCATGTTCGTGCACAGCTTCCATCCCACGATGTAACGCGAGAAGTCATCGAGAATGGTGGACAGATAGAACCAGCCCCAGCCGATCACCTTCAAATAGGTGAAATCGGTTTGCCACATCTCATTAGGCCGAACGGTCTTGTCCTTGAACTCATTATCCGCCTTGACGACGATGAAGGCTGGCGAAGTTATTAGGTCATGGGCCTTGAGCAGGCGGTAGACGGAAGCCTCTGATACAAAATAGCTTTTTGTGTCGGTGAAGGTTACCGCCAGTTCACGGGGCGAGAGCTCCGGCTCTTCAAGCGCCAGTTCGATCACCTCGTCCCTGATCGCATCGGGAATGCGGTTCCACACGCGTGACGGGGCGGATGAGCGGTCTTCCAGTCCCTCGATGCCAAACCGCTGAAACCGGTCATACCAGCGATAGAAAGTCTGCCGTGGAATGGCGAGCTGTTCCAGTGTCTTCTTCACCGGCAGATGCGATTGTTCAACAAGCCGGATGATTTCCAGCTTCTCGGATGCGGGGTATCTCATTCGTCTGCGTCCCCATCCCCGATCATGCTCTTTTTGAGCAGGCGCAGCTCCAGCGTCTGCTCGGCCACGACCTCTTTCAGATCGCGTGTTTCACGACGCAAAGATTTTACTTCATCCGTGGTCGCGGCCCGTGCCGTATCGCCGGCCAGCCGTCTCTTGCCGGCCTCTAGAAATTCCTTCGACCAAGTGTAGTACATGCTTTCGGCGATGCCCTCGCGGCGGCAAAGAGCCGCGATACTGTCTTCGCCGCGCAGGCCTTCCAGCACAATGCGGATTTTCTCCTCAGCGGAATAGGATTTGCGCGTGGCTCGGCGGATATCCTTGATCGCCTTGTCTGCACTCGGCTTCTGCTGACCGGATTTCTGTCTCATCGTCACTTCCTTTGCGTGAGCTATGATGAGCCAAATTCCTCCCTTATCCGTTAAGCCAAATCTGTCTCAAAGGCGTTGAGACGGAACACTACGAGCACAAGGAGCGGTTCTTCCACATCTGGGACGCCACAACCCGGCGTGACGCCGAGAAGGCGCTGACTGCCTGGATTGACGACATCCCACAGGGGCAAAAGGAGGTCTGGAAAGATCTCGTCAGTGCTATCAGTGGCTGGCATGAGGAGATGCTGACCTACTTCGAGACCGACATCCCGATCACCAACGCCTTCACGGAGTCAATCAACCGGCTGGCCAAGGATAAGAACCGCGATGGCCGTGGCTACTCATTCGAGGTGATGCGGGCCCGGATGCTCTACACCACCAAGCACAAGAAGAAGGTGCCGCAGACCAAGGAATCCCCCTTCCTGGGCAAGGCCACCATGACCTACAGCATGGGTCTTCCCGAGCCTGAGATAAACTACGGCGTCGATCTATCAACCTTCTGGGAGAGTTAAGGGTTCGAAGGAGCAAGGGGGCTCCATCTACCACTTAATCCGAATACCCTTTATAAAGTTGTGGAATTCATCGGGTCTTGACATAAGGCCGCGCTCTAATTCGCTTTTATAATTATCACGTATGACGCCTATAAGATTACTAATCTCTTCCTTAAATTCTCTAACAGATAGCTCTGCTAAATTTACTTTATTTTCGTTATAACGATAACGTAGGTCTGGAAAATAGTAATCAGCAAAACCGCCATATAGCAATGATCTTTTTGACGGAATCAATGCGAAAAATATATCATCGCAATGGTTCATCAGGATCTTGCAATCTGGATATTGGAAAATTATATCTCTAGCAAAATTTTGGCGGAAAGAGGCTTTACTGTCCTTTATTAACCTTTCACACTTCTCGTAGTCGTATTTGGCATTTATTATCCTTCGTCCGCTCTTCGAAAATAAATCTGAAAAACCTACCATTGCTTGTCCCACTTTCTGTCGACAACGTAGTTGATACTCAGAGTGACAGCAATATCAGGCCATCATCCGGCAAAGGCCGCTGGAGCGATTTTGCCTCGTCCCAAGGAGCCCTCATCCAGATATCCATTTCCTCTTCCTTTGTGAGGATCACGGGCATGGCCTTTGGATGGATCGGCCGGACAATGGCGTTGGCGTCGCAGGTCAAAAATCCGTATAACTCGTGGGTGCCCGGCCGCGGATTTTTTTGAGACCCACGCTCGCCTTCCCACGTCGTCCAGATCCCCGCAAAAGCCGCCAACGGCTTGTCCGCATCGATCGCGAACCACCGCTTTGTCTTTTTCGGTTTGGTGTTCTCCCACTCGCAAAATTCCGTCCACGGCACGAGACAGCGGTTTTCCGGCTTCAACCATCGGCGCCAGTGTGGCGAGGACGTGTTGCGAATGTTGGTAACGCCCGTATCCGGTTTCCCTTTGGTCGCGAAAACCGGCGACGGCATGCCCCAGGTCGCAAAGGCCAACTCGCGTTCCCCGCCATTGTTGCGCACAACGGGCGCAGGTCGATCCGGATAAAATTCGCCGGTCGGATCGGCCCGGTTCGTCAAATCGGCCGTCGGCTTGAACAGCCGCCGCATGTTCTCATGGGTCGAGCCATTTCGATACAAATTGCACATCGATCGTCTCCGATTAGGCGGCATCCAAGTCGGACAAGATAGGGCGGTTCGGGCCAAACTGGAACCGTTGTCCTGATGCCGAAAGAGATAGAGGGATGTGTGAGCCCGGCGAGCGGGCTTAAAAGGAAGAGAAAGCTGTTCCGGCCTGCTCGAACGAAGGAGCAAGACCGTGACCAAACAGAAAACCGGAGCCGACGTCTATCAGCTCGTCACCGACAAGATCATCCAGGCGATCGAGGCAGGCACCCCACCCTGGCAGAAGCCGTGGACGGGAGGTGCCGGCTTCGCCGGCTTCCCCCGCCGCTCAAACGGCGAGTTCTATAAGGGCATCAATGTTATCATACTGTGGTGCATCGCGGCCGAAAACGGATACCGATCAAGCTATTGGCTGACCTACAAACAGGCAAAGGCCATGGATGCCCAGGTTCGCCGAGGGGAGAAGTCGGCTCCCGTAGTCAAATTCGGCACGTTCGAGGTCGACGATCCCGATAGCGGCGAAGCTGTCACCCGGCCATATGCGCGCGGCTATCGCGTGTTCAATGCCGATCAGATCGACGGCCTGCCTGATTACTTTTACGGCGCTGACCCGGACGAACCGCGCGATCTCGGCACGAAACCCAATGTCGAGCTGGATCAGTTCTTCGCTGCGACCGGTATCGAGATACGAACGACTGATGAACCTCAGGCGTTCTATCATCTTCTCGATGACTATGTGCACATGCCACCAATCGCGACGTTTCACTCCGCGAACGGATACTATGCCAGCCTCGCCCATGAAATGGTGCACGCTACCAGCCATGTAGGCCGGCTTGATCGGAATCAGAGGTTTTGCCGCAAAGCCGACATCGCCTTCGAGGAGCTTTGTGCCGAAATCGGTTCCGCCATGCTTTGCGTTTCACTGGAGCTGGTTCCCGACTTTGCACAATCGGCAGCCTATGTGGAGAGTTGGCTTCGATCACTGAAGAACGACAAGAAGTTCATCTTCCGCGCCGCTAGCGAGGCCCAGAAAGCAGCGGACTATCTTCTGCAGGCGTCTTCCGAACAAACCATCCAACATGCGGCATGAGGAGCCCGAAAATCTTAGTAAATCAAACGGGCTTCGCCGCCGCGCGAAGCCCGTTTTTTTGTTACGGCACCTGCCTCGAACAGGGGTTTCGCCAAAGTGGGGGGGCTTGGCTGCGAAATGTCCGCAACGACACTTATGCAACATATGAAAGAACAAAAAGCAACCGAAACGTTGATTTTGCCAGCAGTGTCGGTTTCACTGATCGATAGAGCAAGAGTTCAGCGAAGCCCGGTTGCCGGGCTTCCAAAAGGAGAGAAAGTCTTTCCTCCCGGCCGATACCGGAGAACAAGAATGACCTCTACGACTATCAAGCTCATCCCCATCAAGCAGCTTGCTCTCAGCCCGCTGAATGTCCGTAAGACGCAGGCTGGACCGGCCGCCGATGCGGAGCTGAAAGCCTCGATCAAAGCCGACGGCGGCATCAAGCAAAACCTGCTCGTCTATCCCGCAGGCAAGAACAAGTTCCTGGTCCATGGCGGCGGTCGCCGGCTGAAGCAGCTGAAGGCGCTGATCGAGGAAGGGGCGCTGCCCGCCGACACGGCCGTCCCTTGCAAGGTCGAGACCGAGGAACAGGCTATCATCAGCTCGACCACGGAAAACGTCGTGCGAGCCAATATGCACCCCGCCGACCAGTATGAAGCCTTCGCGGCGATGATCGAAAAGGGCTTCAAGACCACCGAAATCGCCAATCAGTTCGGCGTGACCGAAAACCTCGTGCAGCGCCGCCTCAAACTGGCCGAGGTCGATCCGGTTCTTCTCACGGCTTTCCGCAACGACGAGCTCTCCCTGGACGCGCTGACGGCGTTCACGATCTGCAAGGATCGGAGCCGTCAGGTCGAGATCTTCGAACAGCTCAAGTCTACCTATCACGGCATCAACGCCTATCAGGTTCGCCACCTGGCTACGGAGGACGAAGTGTCGGCGAGCGATAGTGTCGCTCAATTTGTCGGCGTCGATGCCTATACGGCCGCCGGTGGAACGGTGCGCAGGGATCTGTTTTCCGAAGCCGACAATGTTGTTCTGGAAGATGTTGCTTTGTTGCATCGTCTGGCGACCGAGGCATTGAACGCCGAGGCCGAAAAGCTGAGGGGAGAGTGGAAGTGGGTCGATGTGCATCTCTCGGTCACCTATGACCAGTATATGCGCTATGGTCGCGAATACCCCCTCCCCGTCGAGCCGGCCCCCGAGGATCAGGCTAAGCTCGATGCCTTGAACGGTGAGATCGAGCAGATGGAGGAGATCGGCGAGGAGGCCTGGACCGACGAGGTGCAGGCGCGCTGGGATCAACTCCATAACGATCTGGAGGCGCTATCCGCAGACGTGAACCGGTCGGAGTACACCGATGAACAGCGCGCCCGGGCAGGCTGCGTTGTGTCCATCGATCACCGCGGGGCGTTGAGGGTTGAGACCGGACTGGTGCATCCGGACGACAAGCGACAGCAGGTTCGCTCTGGCGGCTCTGAAACGATGTCGGCCGAGGAAAAACGCAAGGAGGCCGGCGTGTCGAATTCGCTTTCGGCGGATCTGCGCGCCATCCGGCATCAGAACCTGCAGGCCCACCTTGCCAGCGACTATCAAACCGCCTTCGACGCGATGCTCTACTCGATGATCGTCCGCCTGCCCATCGCCTATGCCGCCGCGCCGATCGATATCTCGATGCGTCAGGCGGAGGTCTTCAAGAGCCGTGAATATCTGGAGGATACAGTCGCGGCTGCCATGCTTGAGGAAATCAAGAGCACGCTCGACCTGTCATGGATCTCGCTCGAAAGTCCGCAGGACTTCATCACGATGTCGGCGCTGCCGATGGAAAAGAAGCAGGCGCTGTTCGCCTGGGCGACGGCGCAGGCTGTTCAGCAGCAATTGGCCAACGATGACCATAGCTCGCCGGTTCTAGAGGAGATTGGCCGCCGTTGCAGCACCGATGTTGCATATTGCTGGCGTCCGGACGCGAAAAACTACTGGTCGCGCGTCCCGAAAAAGCATGCCCTTTCCGTTGCCGCGGAGGTTATCGGACAGAAGTGGGCCGATGAGCGCCGCGACTTCAAGAAAGACGCGCTCGCCGCCTCGATGGAAGCGGCTTTCCGGGAGGGCGCGGACGAACGGGTCGGCATCAATCCGGAAACGGCCAAGCGCACCGCGCTCTGGCTGCCCGAGGGCATGGCCTTCGAAAGTTCTGATGAGCAGCCGCAGGGCGAAGTCGAAAACCCGGAACCCGATGTGCTGCCGGCGTTCCTGAAAACAGCCGCGGAATAGATCTCATCATCACCAGGTCTCCGGTGGACGGTCGCTCTCAAGTTAGAGGGCGGCCGTCTTTTACGTGAACGGAAAACAAGAGCGAGAAAGTTGTTTTCTCCGCCGTTCGATACGGAGACAAAATCCATGCGAGCTTACAGACCGAAACGAGAAGACTTCATCCCCGCATGTGCTGACGTGCGTTCCGATCCGGAATCCGATGCCGTCGCCTATCTATTCGAAAACCGCGGCAGGCCCTGCGCCAAATTGTTCGTCGGCAAGCGCGCGCGCCCCGAGTGGCATTACTGGTTCAAAAGTCCGGAAGCGCGCGAGAAGCGGATCGAAGAGGGCTTCCAGGATCGCCGCAGGACGCTTGCGTGCAAAAATCGCTATCGGCCGTCTAATGCCGGCATCGAGATCGGCCATATCTTCGTGGCGTCCTGGGGCTATGATCAGACAAACGTCGATTTCTGGCAGGTCACAAAGCTCATCGGCAAGTCCATGGCCGAGATCCGGCCGATCGGATCGATCGACGCATCGAGTGAGAACGAAATGCCGATGACCGAGCATGTCGTTCCACATTCCGATCACTTCATCGGTCCTGCCCGGCGCGTCAGGATCTCCAACAGTGGCTTCAGCCCGGAATCCTTCATTCATGCCCGTCTGTGGGATGGAAAGCCGTGCTACGCATCGCACTATGCGTAGGTGTAATCTATCGGTTGACATATGTAATCAGATTGTTTACGGTTCTGTCATGATAAAAGGCTTCGCCAACAAGCAACTCAAGGCGCTGTGGAAGACGGGAAAGTCGAAAATAGACGCCCGTCTTCACAAGCGAATCCTGCTGCGCCTCGATGCTTTGGACGCGGCTTCAAAGCCGGAGGATTTAAACATTCCCGGCTTCAATTTTCATAGCCTCACCGGTTTTAGCCCAACCCGCTATACGGTGCATGTCAATGGCCCCTGGTGCGTGACATTCGAGTTCGAGAATGGGGACGCCTATGTGGTCGACTTTGAACAATATCACTGAGAGGTGACGATTATGGCCCGCAATCCTGACCGCTGCCCGTCGCATCCGGGCGAATTGTTGCGTGAAACCGTTATTCCGGCCACGGGCAAGTCCATCAGCGAGATCGCCCGTCTTCTTGGCATATCGCGTCAGCAGCTCCATGCCATCCTGGCAGAGCGTAAGCCGGTCAGCCCTGAAGTTGCTGTTCGGCTTGGCAAGCTGTTCGGTAATGGCGCCGGCCTCTGGCTGCGCATGCAGAGTGCCTATGATACCTGGCACGCCGAACGCACCGTCGACGTATCCAGCATTCCGACGCTCGATACGGCAGCATAGAAGTTGCCTTGCAAAAAGCGCCGCCTCGATGTTCGAGGACGGCGCTTTCGCCGTGCATCTGAACAAGGAGCACGGCATGTTTGAACTGCACCGCGAAACCCTCAATGACAAGACAATCCGGATCATCCCCGATCCCGATCCGATGAACCTGCGTGTCGAGTGCGACACGCTGGGCACGATCAGATCGAGGATTTGCGAGCGCGCTTGGACGGTGCAGAAGCAGAGAGGACGCGCCTTAATGCGCTTCTAACCGACCAGCGAGAAGGCTTCAAAATCGCAGATAAGCGTACCTTTTGGATGCGCTTCTTCGGGTGATCGCATGTATCATGAATGCCTGCCACGGACACCAGAAGCGTAGCCTGTCCGGTGGATGGTCGCCTGATTTTTGGATCCATTGCACGCGCATGGCGATCTGTGTAATAACGCTGAACGATGTTAATGACATTGCAGGAATAGGACGGGCGCGCACAATGTTCTGGAAGAGAAAAAAAGATCATTCTGCTACAATCGAGAAGATTGCTCTTTCCTTGGTCGACAGTGGCCAAAAGACGGGAGTTCTACCTTTTCTTTCTCTCAAAGAAGCCACTGATTACGCGAAGGATAAGAGCCCGTTGTGCGCACCTGGATTCGTTCAGTGCCACGCCATCATTGGCGACGGTTACTATAATTTAGAGTTCAAGCCGCATCCCAAAGAAGGTGTCTACATGAGCGCATTCTACTACGGCAAGGCGAGCGAAATTGGGGATATGGCGCGCGGGGTAAAAGGATCGAGCGACTGGAAATGATATGCCGCATTTGTCTAGCATTCGACCCCGTTGCTTAGGGCAGAATATTTAGGATGCGTAATCCATCATTCCAGGAAAATTGTCATTTTTTGAAACTCAACACTGGGATCGTATTTCTTGAAGGTCCGTTGTTAACTTGTCGATCCTAGCTCTAATTGTCGTGTCAACTGAGTCCATGTTTAGAGATAAAATCAGGTAATCAAGAACCTGATCGACCTTTTCCAGTGGAATGTCGGACGCGGACAGATCCGATAGATTTCGGTTTAGTTCCTGAGCATCTTCGGGAGATATTTCAAATTCGCCCTCGCGAGCCAAGAATTCAGAAATCCTCATAGATAGCCCTCACCTTCTTACATTTGGTTCTGTATCTGACAGTGCGAACGTGCCGCCGATGTATCCTATCGAAGCTTCTCGTGCTTCTTGCAATAGGCCAAGAACGCCGCACCTTCATTCTTGGGTGGGTTGCCCTTGGACCGTCAACGACCAGAACGATCTCATCGCGCGCCTCTTCGGACTGCAAAAGGTTAACAAAGCATGAAAATGCAACCCGTTACGGAATAACTGCGTCCGCTGGAAAACTTTGCGACACGCCCTGTTTACGACGCCTATCTTCGCGGAGACTTTTGCGGTTTTGAGATCATGGGCGACGACGATAATGTCATCGATTCATGCTGGGGTTTTTTAACAATGACTGACTGCCTGACGGAAGCGCATAGTGTACTCGCCGCATAGGTATCGGCCCAGATCGACAAGTCAAAAGCCGTCCGAAAAACCGGGCGGCTTTTTCTATGTTGCGGTTTGCCTGCGAAGCCAAAAGCAAGAGGGGGACCGGGAAGGTTTGAACCTTCCCAGGACAGAGAAAGGGGAGGTCTCAACCGTCAACCAAGCCGGAGATCCCCATGACCATCGTCGAAGCCGTTACGACCGGAACCCCCGTCACCGATGATCCCGCCGCCATTTTGAACGCAGCCAGGATATTGTTGCCGATCCTCGAAAGCGGGACCAGTATCTCGTCATCTGCGTTGCGAGACGCCATGGAGCGAGCCTCAGGCGGTTCCGATACAGACGGAACCTGGCTGTGGAAGCACGCCTATGAGGCCGCCGAATGCGCCCAGGTTCTGTTCCTGCAAAAATACGGCGCCACCATGTGCAAGCAGGCGAAGACGCCGCAGCAACTGGTGACGATGATCGAGACCATCGCCAGCCTGTCGCCGAGCCAGACGAAGCGTTCCGATGAATCTCAGGCCCTTCAGCAATTTTCCACTCCCCTGCCCCTGGCGTTCGCCGCCGCGCGTGCGGCGGCGATCACCGCCGCCGACCTTGTTCTTGAACCATCGGCCGGCTCGGGACTTTTGGCTGCTTTCGCCGCCATGGCCGGCGCAGACCTGCATCTCAACGAGATTTCGCAAACGCGCGCTGCCTTGCTGACTGAGCTGTTCGCCGGATCAGACGTTACCCGCCATGATGCCGGCACAATCCATGACCGGCTCAACCCGTCGGTCGATCCGTCGGCCATTCTCATGAACCCGCCATTTTCGGCCGCCCCGGGCGTCACTCGCCGTTACAGGGCCGCGACCGCGCATCATCTGCGCTCTGCCCTCGCCCGACTTCGCCCTGGCGGCCGACTTGTGCTGATTTCCGGCGCTTCCTTTACGGCGCAGTCGCATTCGTGGCGTTCGTTTTTTAGCGATCTGCAGCAAACGGCTTCGGTTGTCTTCACCGCTTCGATTTCGGGCAAAGCCTATGCGCGGCATGGCACGACAGTCGAAACGCGCGTGACCGTGTTCGACAAGGAGCCGCAGTCGGTCGAGCCGCGGGCGTTTGCACGCTGCGAAACCGCAGACGCGCTGCTGGACCTTGTGGTCGAGCACTGCCCTGCCCGGCTGGCAACGACAACGCCCTCGACAACGTCGCACCTGGCTCCGGGCGCCCCGGCATTGGCGCAGATCCGCGCCAATGCACGCGCGGCCGCCAAAAAAACCGCAGCGCATCCCTTGGACAACGCCGAGATCTGCGACGTCGCCTATCAGGCCCGCGACGACATGAGCGCCGACGGTCAAGGCTCGGATGATATCTATGAGCCCTACGAGGTTCAGACGATCGCGATCGATCACGCCAAGTCGCATCCCGGCGAGTTGGTCCAGTCGGCCGCCATGGCGACCGTGCAGGCCCCGCTTCCTTCTTATCGGCCCCGCCTTCCAGCGCAGCTGATTACCGATGGCATCTTGTCAGCCCCTCAGCTCGAAACCGTGATCTATGCCGGTGAGGCCCACGACACGTTTCTGAAAGGCGCTTACGATGTCGTCGACGACTTTGCGTCGATCCAGCCGTCAAAGGCTGAAGCCAGCGCCTTTTCGGTCGAAACGCTGCCGGATGACGCATCGAAGACCGTCCTGAAAAATGCACGGTTGCGGCGCGGCTTCTTCCTTGGTGATGGGACCGGTTGCGGTAAGGGCCGACAGGTTGCCGCCGTCATCCTCGACAACTGGCTGAAGGGACGCCGGAAGGCGCTCTGGATCTCACGCAGCGACAAGCTCATCGAGGATGCCCGGCGAGACTGGCAGGCGCTCGGCGGGGTGGCCGCCGATATCATGCCGATTTCCAGCTTTCCGCAGGGCCGGTCGATCCCTGATCAGCCGGGCATTCTGTTCGTGACCTATGCCACGCTTCGCAGCCAGGCCAGGCAGGACAAGAAAAGCCGCCTCGCACAGATCCTCGACTGGCTCGGTCATGACTTCGACGGCGTGATCGCGTTTGACGAAGCCCATGCAATGGCCAACGCCGTCAGCGCCAAGGGCGAGCGCGGCGAACGCAAGCCGTCGGAGCAGGGTCGCGTGGGTCTTCTGCTGCAGAATGCCGTACCTGGCGCGCGGGTTCTCTACGTTTCGGCAACCGGTGCCACAACGGTCAGCAATCTGGCCTATGCCTCACGGCTCGGCCTCTGGCAGACCGGCGACTTTCCTTTCAGCACAAGGGCCGATTTCATCGCGTCCATGGAGGACGGCGGCATCGCTGCCATGGAGGTGATTTCACGCGATCTGAAGGCGCTTGGCCTTTACACGGCTCGCCTGCTTTCATTCAAAAATGTCGAGTATGATATGCTCGTCCATGACCTCACCGAGGCACAGACCGAGATCTACGATGCCTATGCCAACGCCTATCAGGTCATTCACCAGAACCTCGAAAAGGCACTGGAAGCCGTCGGCATTACTGCCGATGGAGCAACGCTCAATCCGCGCGCGAAGAGCGCTGCGCGATCGGCGTTCGAGGGCAACAAGCAACGGTTCTTCAACCATCTGATCACCGCCATGAAATGCCCTTCGGTTTTGCGGGCGATGCAGGCGGATATCGATGACGGCCACGCGCCCGTCGTCCAGATCGTATCGACCGGTGAGGCGCTGATGGAACGCCGCATTGCGGAAATCCCGCCGTCGGAATGGAATGACCTCAACGTTGATGTAACTCCGCGCGAATACGTACTCGACTATCTCAACAGCTCGTTTCCGATCCAGCTTTTCGAAGCCTTCGAGGACGAGAACGGGGAACTGCGCTCACGCCCTGTTCACGATGCACACGGCAATCCGGTTGTCAGCCGTGAAGCGGTCGAGGCCCGCGACGACCTGATCGAGCATCTTGGCGCCTTGCCTCCAGTCCAGTCGGCCCTTGACCAGATCATTTGCCATTTCGGGACCGAACAGGTGGCCGAAATCACCGGACGTTCGCGCCGGATCGTCAAGACGCGCGACGGGCGCATGACACTGGAGCGCCGTCCGGCATCGTCGAACTACTCCGAAACCGATGCGTTCATGGGCGACAGCAAGAAAATCCTGGCATTCTCGGACGCCGGCGGGACCGGTCGTTCGTATCATGCCGATCTTGCAGCGACGAATACGCGCAAACGTGTCCACTATCTGCTGGAAGCCGGATGGCGCGCGGATGCGGCCATTCAGGGGCTTGGACGCACGCACAGGACCAATCAGGCGCAACCGCCCTTGTTCCGCCCCTGTGCGACCAATGTGAAAGGCGAGAAGCGGTTCCTGTCCACGATCGCACGTCGCCTCGACAGTCTTGGCGCCATCACCAAAGGTCAGCGCCAGACTGGCGGTCAAAATATGTTCCGACCGGAAGACAATCTGGAGAGCGACTACGCCCGCGCTGCATTGCGCAGGTTCTTCAGCCAGCTCTATGCTGGCAAGATTCCGTCGTGCTCGCTGACGAAGTTCGAGGAGGTGACCGGTCTGGCGCTGACCGATCATGACGGGTCGCTACGCGAAACCCTGCCCCCGATCAGCCAGTTTCTCAATCGCTGCCTTGCGCTCACGATTGCTATGCAGAACACGGTGTTTGAAGCATTCACCCAAATCCTCGACGGGATCGTCGAAGAGGCGATTGAGGCTGGCACCTATGAGGTCGGCCTTGAGACGCTCACGGGTGAACGCTTCATGGTCAAAAAGCGCGTACCGATCTACGAACACGGTCACAGCAAGACCGAGATCCTGACGATCGAGAGGCTGACCCGAAACAAACCGATGTCGCTCGACGATGCGCGCCGGTTTCTGGAGCGTCAGCCTGACGCCCAAACCTATCTCGACAAGAAGACCGGCGCCGCTGCCATTGTTATCCCATCGGCGACCTGGTTCACCGAAGCGGGCGATCCGATCCGGCGCGTGCAGTTGATCCAGCCGATGTTTAGAAAGGCGATGCACCGATCGACGCTGGCGGATTCCAGCTGGAAGCCCGTCGAGCGTGCTGCGTTCGAAAGGGCATGGGCAACCAAGGTCGAGACCATCCCCCAATTGGACACATCGACAATCACGATTGTGGCTGGCCTTCTGCTGCCAATCTGGCAGCACCTTCCACAGTCCAACACGCAGGTCTACCGCCTCACTGCCGAGGACGGAGAGCGTGTTCTCGGCCGCATGCTGACCCATATCGATGCGGTCAATCTCGCGGCTCAGCTCGGCGTTTCGGATGCCATCAAGCTTGATCCCGAGGAGGTGCTGCAAGCCCTCCTCATTGGCAACGCCCAATTCACATTGTCCAATAAAATCAAGCTTCGGAGGTCGAAAGTGATGGATCGCCACCGCATCGAGATGCTAGACTTCAAACCGGGGGATTTGAAAGCTTTCAAAGCGCTTGGCTGCTATACGGAGACCATCGCATGGAAGACACGCCTTTTCGTTCCGGACGACGAAAGCGTTCTCGCAAAAGTGCTGGAAGGCACGAAGATCGTCGCAGTCAGGGAGAGGTGGACATGATTTCTGCCTCCCAACTTTCCGATCAGCTCGCTGCGCGAACCGAACAGTTCTGCCGTACCTATCTGCCCGCCGGTCGGCGGGCGGGCAACTATTGGCAGGTGGGCAACAAATACGGTGACCCCGGTAGATCCATGGCCGTGCGTCTTAGAGACGCCGGCACGCGCAGGGCTGGCAAGTGGGCCGATCGTGCGACCCATGAATATGGTGATCTTCTCGATCTGCTGGAGAGTATCGTCGGGGCAGGCAGTTTTTCCGAAACCTGCAAGGAAGCCCGTCGTTTCCTGAATCTGCCGGAGGTGTCGGCTGATCCTGGCCGAGCCGGGAATGATCACGAGAAGCCACCCTCCAATGTCGATCAGGTCGAATCCGGCCGCAAGCTCTTCTCCTACGGCAAACCGTTCAAGGATACGCCCGTAGAGCGCTATCTGCGCGGGCGGGATATCAGCCGCTTCGGGCCAGCCCTCAAGTATCATCCCCGCGTTTTCTTTCGCGATGAGGACGGTCAGTCCCGGCAGTTGCCTGCCATGCTGGCGGCCGTGACGGATAATGACGGCGCGGTCATGGCATGTGCGCGAACCTGGCTCGATCTGAAAAACAACTCTGTCGCGCGCATCATCGAACCCAAGCGGGTTTCGGGCCAGCTCTACGGCAACGCCGTGCGGTTTCACTCAAGCAGTGCGGGAGGTGACATCATTGCCGGAGAAGGCATTGAAACAGTGCTGTCCATCGGCTCGGTGTATCCAGTCGCGGAGCTGGCCGCTTGCCTGACGGCAACGCATCTGTCTCTGTTCGATCCGCCATTGAGCTGCACGCGGCTGTTCATCGGCCGCGACAGAGACGATGCCGGCGAACTGGCAAGCCGCCAGTTGCGCAGCCGGGCCGAAGAGCGAGGCATCGAGGTGGTCGATCTTGTGCCGACGCTCGACGACTTCAACGACGATCTGCGCAAGTTGGGCAGGCAGGTCCTGCGGGAAAACCTCGACCGGCAGATCATGGCGGCGATCACCAGGCCGGTACCATGGGCTGGTCTGCGCATGCCATAACGTTTGGCCGACGCACAGTTTCGCCTGACAAGTCGTTTTCCGTAGCGGGTTGTATGGCTTTGCCGATGAACCGAAAGCCGACCGCAAAGGCGGTCTGACAGGAAAAAGGACAACCCCGCCCTCTCAACAAAAGCGGTTTCCACCTTCGGCGGACCCTCCCCTTTTCTTTTCGGTCGGGGTCCAGCGCTTGCGCTCGGCCCTACGGGTGTCAGCCCTGCCCTTTCGGTTCTTTTATCGCCCCATACAAACCGCAAGGAAAACGAGAGGACGAACCGATGAACGCCTACACAACCGAAGTTCAGCAGCCGCAGAGCCCAACCGCGCACCTCCTCCAAGAAATCGCCCTCTTTGGCTACCGCCCGAACGGCGATGAGCACGACTACCGCCCTCTTCCCAACGCAGAGACTGTTGAGATTGGTGTCGCCGGCATATTCGAAAGCCTTGAAACCATGTTCACCAACACCCGTCTGGAAGACGAACTGTCCGAGGTGCTGTGGGCCGTCGCCAATGTGTTTCACCGCCGTCTGACCCGAGCGCAGAAGAAGCTCGACGACAATGAAGCCGAACAGCGAAGCTTGATCGCCGTGCAGGATGGCAGTGAGATCAGCAGCGTCGAACTGGAAAGGAAAGCTGCCGAAGGGGATACGCTGACTGAAATACGCAATGCCTTCGAGGCAATGCGAGATCTGGCCGCAGACCATTACCGTGTGAGTGTCGGCTGTGAATGGCTACCGCGCACTGGTTCAAAGACCTCGTTCAATGGGCTTACCGCAGCGGTTATCGACAGTCGCGACTATCTCGCCAGGAAGCGCCACGAAGAGAAGGAAATCTATTGCCCGACCGGCACCAAGATCGCGTTCACGGGCGGCGCCGACTATCAGGACCACGAGACCATCTTCCATGCTCTCGACCAGACGCACAAAAAGTACCCGGAAATGGTTCTGATCCACGGCGGTTCGCCCAAGGGGGCCGAGCTCATCGCCGCCAAATGGGCAGAACTTCGCAAGGTGGCGCAGGTGGTTTGCAAGCCCGACTGGACCGCGCACCGCAACAAGTCCGCGCCCTTCAAGCGCAACGACAAGATTGTCGAAATGATGCCCAAGGGGATGATCGTCACGCCTGGTAATGGCATCAACCAGAACCTGGCCGACAAGGCACGCAAGGCGGGCATTCCGCTCATGAAGATCGGCTTCTAGGCCGATCTCCATCGCCTGAAGCAAAGGGCCAACGCCGAAGCGCCGGCCCTGGATTTGGCTGTCTAATCGCGCCAGAAGATCACTGACATGAGCTTGTCATCGATCTCGCCCGGATACTTGCCAAGATTTGCCCGCACAGTGCGTCCCGGCATATGCACCGACATCTGAAAGTACTCCTGACCCTGTTCGTTCTTACGCCGCCAAACTGCCCCGATCTCCAGCTCCCGGTTTTTCGGGGTTTTGCCGTAAACGCGATATGCAGGTGAGCCTTCATTGTTGCTGTCAAGTTTGATGCCGCGAATGTCTTCGTCAAACTCAAGCGATGCGATATTCCCTTCGAATGTTTCCCGCGTTCCGTCAAACTGCACGTAGTTCAAGCGCTCCATATTCTTCATTTCTTGCTCCGTCGATTGCGTTGTTTTCAACGGTCCGCCATGGGCAAGGCATCCATTCCTTTTCCCTGGAAAACCAAGTTTTCCGGGGGCAAAGGAGGGAGGGTGCTGCCCGCCCGACGGCTTTTTCATTCGCGGTCATGACACATCTGTTGAGGTGGTGCGGCCGCAGGCGAAGCCGAGGCACGGTTCAACAGATGTCATCTGCCTTGCAGATGCTTGGTCATTGACAGCGAAGGGAAAAGATGGCGGCGGACTTCGAGACAAAGCCGCAGCCAATTGGCCGCGACCTTATTGCTGGAAGCACTTTGCGCGCGCTTGTTTAAACCGCGGTCGCCGTATCAGACGTCGTCGCGATGTTTTGAGAAGAAAGAGGCAGGAATGCGACTGTTCGTGGATCATCGGTCAAGTCTGCTTCGAACGGGCCGCCTGGGAGTGACACGCGTAAATGCAGATATTCATTCCCATTCGCGTCGAAGCGTTTTCCGATGCCGCCGATCGCGACTTTTCGGCCGCGCGGTGAATACCCGAACATCTGGAAGTTATAAGGTCCCGACGGTTCGCCAATGATATGATACAGCATACCGTTATGATGAATTTCACCCTCAAGGCCGGCTTCATTGGTAAAGCGAAGAAAATTGCGTGCTTGAGGCATGATATCTTTCCGTATTCGATGCATTGCAGAGGTGTACTATACCCATTAATCAACCGGTCAAATTGCGACGTGTCAATAAATCCAGACTATACGATGACAGTTTTCACTAAGACTTTCGTATAAGTCCTAGCGGACGATGACATGCGTGCCCACGCCGACACGGTCATATAAATCAATGACATCGCTGTTGAGCAGGCGGATGCAGCCACTCGACACTGACTTACCAATCGAAGACGGGTCATTTGTGCCGTGGATGCGATAA
Source organism: Martelella mediterranea (assembly GCF_004342225.1). Classification (GTDB taxonomy): domain Bacteria; phylum Pseudomonadota; class Alphaproteobacteria; order Rhizobiales; family Rhizobiaceae; genus Martelella; species Martelella mediterranea_B. The sequence continues at coordinate 55,996 of NZ_SMAR01000024.1, forward strand.
AGCGTGTCGGTGCGATCCTGGTAAAGGTATAGGGCACGAGCGCCTAGCGGATTCACCTCGCTGCCGGATAATCCCGTGGCTAACGGTGCGTTCGCCTTTGGATGGTCGCGGATCATGGAGCTTGTTGGCTTCCAGGTCGGCCATTCGGCTTTCCTTCCAATGACAGCCTTTCCTGAAAAGTTATGGCCTTCTCGACCGACCGCGACGTTATAGGCCAGCGCCGTGTTGGCCTCCTTGACGAGATAGAGCTTGTGGTGGGCCGGCTCTACGACGATTGTTCCGGGCGGTTCTGTTGTCTTGAAGCTAATCAGCGATGGCCCCGCGCCCCTTCTCTGCAGGCCGGCAACTTTAGTCGCTTCCGTCGGAGGATCTCCGACGCAGCCGAGAAGAAGGAAAACTATGAATAGGGACGCCAGTGCTCCCGTAATCTGATTTGGTTTCGGCATTTCCAGCTACATCTACTTCAACGAGCAAAAAGACGGCAATGGTGTTGACACGCGCGATTCTGATGGCCTTGGCATCAGCGACGAGGAGTTTCACAGCTGGGCCTCAAACAGTCCAGGCAATCCGGTGGCGAAGAGCACCGTTCGGCTTATTCACATCCACCGACCCAAAGCCATGACTGAATGGAAAGGTGCAGCCCAAATGGAGCATGAAAACTTCCGGTCTGCGCCGCTGTGCCCACCCGCAAAATAGCACCCATTTGGCCGTTTTCTAGAACTCACGATTCGCGGTAGTTGCGGTGACTGTATGGCGATTTTTCATTCAAAGATAATGGAGTGGGAGTTTCTGACGTCGTCTACATCGTATCACGGCGTGGTTCACGCTTACTAAATACAACATGAATTCAGTCTCTTACGAGAGACCAACACGACTCGACCCAGCTTGGGTTAACCTTTCATTAACGAATAAAAGTTTGACCTCGTTCATGAATCAAGGCAATCATCGATGCGACGGATTTAGGTCGATTGATGCCATTTTTCCGTCGCGATGGGATCAGGGGTATTCAGGCGGACATGAACAAGTCTCACGAGACATCGACACAGAAGATCAGCAGACAGGCCCAGTCTCTCTCGACCCAGCTGCAGAACCTGCGCGAGCAGATGTACCCGCCGGAAGCACGAAAGTCGCTAAAAAGCTTCTCTTCGCGCGAGACAGCCGCTCTGCTTGGTATCGCTGAATCCACTTTACGGCAAATGTCCCTTGACGGCGAGAGCGCCATACCGGCGCGTCAGGATAATGGTCGGCGCGTCTACACACTATCTCAGATCAACCAGTTGCGTCGCTATCTCGCCGAAAAACGTCCGCAGGACGCGTTGCGCTTCCTTCCTCAGAGACGGGATGGAGAGAAACTCCAAATCCTAACGGTGGCCAACTTTAAAGGCGGCAGCGCCAAAACGACGACCGCGCTTCACCTCTCCCACTATCTTGCGCTGAGCGGCCTCCGGATCCTGGTTGTCGATCTGGATCCGCAAGCGTCGCTGAGCGCCATGTTTGGGTACCAGCCTGAGTTTGACGTCGAAGACGGTCAAACACTCTACGGCGCTTTGCGTTATGACGACGAGCGCGTTCCAGTTCGCGATGTGATCCGCAAGTCTTATTTCGACGGTATCGACATCATTCCCGGCAATCTGGAACTCATGGAGTATGAACATGAGACCCCTCAGGCTATTATGAGCGGTCGTTCCCGTGGCCAGGGCATCTTCTTTCGTCGCATCAAGACCGCGCTGCTCGAAGTCGAGGGAGATTATGATGTCGTCATTATCGACGCACCGCCCCAACTCGGTTACCTGACGCTAGGCGCGATCTTCGCTGCAACAGGTATGCTGATCACTGTTCACCCTGCGATGCTCGACGTGGCCTCCATGAACCAGTTTCTGGCAATGACCAGTGATATGTTGTCAGTCATTGAAGAGGCTGGCGGCACTATGGATCATGACTTTATACATTACGTGCTGACACGGCATAACCCGCATGACGGACCTCAGGTCAATATCGTGACGCTGCTTCGCTCCCTCTTCGGAGATGATGTTCTTGCTGCCGTTGTGGTTGAGACAACCGCAATCGCGAGTGCAGGCCTGGAGAAAAAAAGCCTCTATGAAATGCCACGCGGATCCATGGTGCGCGACACACTCATTCGCGCAATCGATTCCGTTGACGCGGTCAACTCAGAGATCCTGGCGCATATTCAAACTGCTTGGGGACGAACATGACTAAGTCTTCCGATCGCAAGAAAAGAATGCAGTCGATGTTTGGCAATGTGTCTCCCGAGACCCTTGCCAAACAGGCATCAGATAGTGGGGAAGAAACGCCTCGGACAAATGATGCGCCTTCCCGGCCGCGCTCCTCCGGTTCGGTCAGAGCCATGTCGGATTCTTTATCGGCGATTGAGGCCGAAAATGAAGAGCTGCGTCGTTCGCTCTCTGATGGAGAGCGCGTTGTTGATATTGACCCTTCCAATATTCACGCGTCTTTTGTGCGCGATCGCATGGACATCGGGAACGATCCTCAGTTCCCCAACTTTGTCGCGAGCATAGAGGAGAGCGGCCAGCAGGTTCCGGTCCTAGTCAGGCCGATGAAAGATCGTGTCGGGCACTATCAACTGGCCTATGGACACCGGCGGTGGCAGGCGTGCCGCCACCTTGGGCAGCCGGTCAAGGCGATTGTTCGTGAACTATCGGACGAAGACCTCGTGATCGCTCAGGGACGCGAGAATACTGAGCGCAAAGACCTGTCCTTTATCGAACAGGCGCTTTTCGCCCATAGCCTCAAGGAGCGCGGATTTACTCGCAAGACAATCGCTCAATCCCTCGGTCGGGACGGCGGAAGTGCCCTCCCCTACATATCCATGCTGACCGCGCTCGTGGATGCCTTGCCGAGTGACCTTCTTCACCGGATCGGCCCCGCTCCCAAAAGCGGTCGCCCGAGGTGGGAAAGGTTTGCTGAGCTTTACCGCAAGGGCGCCCTATCCGCGCAGAAGGCCAGCTCAATTGATGATCTTGTTGAGTCATCCGACTGGGTCTCAATGGACAGTGATGTGCGCCTCACTCGGTTGATCGGCGTTTTGGAAACAAAGAAAGCTCAACCGGCGTCCCGAGAGATCAAAAACGACGCTGGAAAGAACGTTATCAAGGTCACAAAGACCGCCAAGGCAACGCAAATTTCGATCGACCAGTCGGCGTCTGATGGTTTTTCGGACTGGCTCGTGGAACAGCTTCCCGAACTTCTTAGAGCTTATAGTGGCAAACAGGAGACCAAAAGATGACTTAGCGCGCCAGCAAAAGAAAAGGGCTCACCGACTGGCATCGGCAAGCCCATTTTCGAGGCCAAAACGATCTGAAAATCATCCGTCGTAGCCCCATTTTCCAATTACTTTCTACGGCAGATGTGAGAGCGAATCAAGACCGGACCGAACGGACCGGCGGTTTCGTGTGTCCTTTTTTGGACTTTTTGGCTGCAAATCCCTAGAAGTGAAGAGGCGTCGATCCCTGGCAGGACGGCGGGTGGTTTGTTATGCAAAAAGAAATCTGTACTGCCGGCTTCCGCCGGATAACGCCGGCAATTGCCAAAAGCATCCGGCTAGCCAATGCAGAGAAATTTCCTGATGTGGACAAAGCTCAGGCGTGCCTAACCTTGAAAAAAGTCGCGCCCGTTCTCGGTATATCCGGGACCGCGTATCATGTGCTGGACATCCTACTGAACCTCACACGTCAATCCGACTGGATCGGAAATGCCCGCCCGATCGTGGCTATCTCAAATCGTAAACTGGCTGAATTCACGATGCGTTCGACCAGAACCGTCATCCGCGCGGTGAGGCAATTGGTAGAGGCGGGCCTGTTGGCCTATCGGGATAGCCCAACAGGCCGACGCTTTTCATACCGTACCGCAGATGGTTCACTTGGCGAAGCGTATGGTCTCGACTTCTCCCCTGCCCGCGCATCATTTCAGGAACTGAAGTCCAAGGCTCATGAGAACCAACAACGCATCGCTCGCGAGCGTACAGCCCGCCGCTCGATCACGACGCTTTCACGCGCCCTGGTAGATATGTCGAGCTTGCTCACCAAAACCGAAGCCTCCAAGTTGATCGATGAGATCGCTTTCGTCCGTGAAGCCCACACCGATGTCTGTGAGACTGAAGCGCACTTGGAAGCATTATATTCCAAGACGATTCATCAAGTTGAAAGAGCCATAACACCAAAAGAGAATGACGAAATGTCATCCGAGGATGTCACAAATGTCACCCGCAATACTACTACAAATTATCAAAAACAGATTCCTGTAATCGATAGTCATGAGCGAACACATATGGATGAGTTGCAATCAATTCCGAAGGGCTTGGGAAAGAATGAACGCTGCGCAGAGTCATCGCGAATGATTGATAAATCTCCTGCCGATCGTATAGAGCTACCCATCTTTAGCAGCGCTTGCCCAAAGTCTCGAGCAATACTCGAGGCAGAATTTCAAACATGGCGAGATGTCGTGCATGCTGCGCCAACAGCTTGTTCGATGCTCGGGCTGCCACAATCCTTATGGAAAAGTGCTTGCAATGATGTTGGCGTTTCCCGTGCCGCCATCATGGTTGTCGTCATTCTCGAAAAGTGCCTGAGAAATCCTGATGCTGTTCGAAATCCGGGGTCTTATCTAATTGGTTTGGTCCGCAGAGCAGCCGAGGGCAAACTGCATCTAACGCGGAGCATTTACGGACTTAGCCAGCGGCCGTGTTGAATTCCCTGCCGCTCTGCTTTGTTTAAACGAATAGCTGGCGGAGAGAGGGGTAACAGCTGTTACCCTTTGGAGTAAGGTCCGACCGCACAGACCGGTGGCTTGATGTAGTCGCCCAGTTGAACGAAAGCCAGGCTGCAGGGAGTAACACCTGTTACCCTAGAAGATACAGCATCCGAGCAACCGGGATAAATCCGTATAAAGCTGCTAAGTGCACTGTGCCGCTCGCCAACGGAACAGACAAGGTCACGATTAAGGTCACAGCTCGACAAGCGCTATGCCGAGCCGCTCGCCCGCCCAAAAAGCATGGAGCCTGCGCTGAAACCTCTCCGGATCAAAGCAAATCAAGTCGGACCTGCATTTACCAAAGTCAAAGACGGCATCACTGATCATGGAACGCCGCCGGTCATTGGACCAACTACATGCAGTTCAAGCATGCATACGATAAGCTCGAACAGAACCGTCATTCGCTGAGCCAGCGTCTCGTCGAAGAAGTCTCGCACGAACGTGGGATTATCGTATCTTACGAAGCTATGGCACGCTCATTGCAAACAATGGAAGAAGCTCACAACTCTATCAGAGGCCAGAAGCACCGACTTTAGCACACTGTCGAGCAGGGTGAGTCCGCCCTATCTTCCGTTCAGCGATCTGCTGCCAAGCGGCCCTTCCACTCCGTCCGGAACAGATCAATAGCGCAAAGATAATGGATAGCGTGAGGGGAGGGGTCGGCAGTGTTTGAAAATGAACCGACACACGGTCTCAACCTGGCGATTGAGCTACTTTGTCTGCCCCGTCCATGCAGTTTCAGCAATCAGAACGTCGCAGCGGAGCGATAGCGACAGTCGGCCGGGCTGGATTTGTACTTCACACGGCCCATGGATCGATCAGCTCTATGCCACAACCCGTGAAATCCTTGATATTGCGTGTCGCAAGGGTGAGCCCATGTGCCATTGCCGTGGCCGCGATCAGCCCGTCCATCGATGACATTCCGCGGCCACGGCGCTTTGCATCTCCCATCAGTTCACCCCAGGCGAAAGCCACGGCCTCGTCCACCGCGAGCACGCGATGCTCGAAACGTTGCGGCAGATCATTGGTAAGCCAATCGGCGAGAGCATCGCGTCTTCGCCCGCTGTCCATGAGCGCGACACCACGACGGATTTCGGCAAACGACACGACACTGATAAAGGAACGATCCTCATCAATCTCATCCAGCCATGCAAGAACGCGGCTCTCGGGGCGCGGTTTCGTCACCTCCGACAACACATTGGTGTCAAGCAAGAGCTTCACAGCGAGAGATCGCGCGGTTCGTCGCCCTTTCGGTCGAGATCAAGCTCGGCGCCATGCAGCGGGGAGGCCATCAGAAACTCCGCCAGGGTCCCCTTTCGCGCGACCTTGCGCTGCCATTCTTCGGCTGAGACGACCACGACGCTCGGCTTGCCGTTGCGCGTAATTGTCTGCGGTGTGGATTGCGCACGTTCGATCACTTCCGAAAGCTTTGCCTTTGCCTTGGCGACCGTCCAGTCCTTTTCGTCCTTCGATAAGTGCTTCATTGATCGCCTCCTGACCAGAATGACTATGATGACTATACATAGTCCATCGCCTGATAAACGGCAAGTAGGGCAAGGGGAGGGGAGGCGTCTGGCGAATTTCTGCGTTCCGTGAACGGTGAACCGGTATCCACTTTGCCTGGAAGTGCTCTACAACCCCGCGGCCTTGGTGAGATTGACGCGGAACCTGTCGCGCCTTCGCTGGTATCGCCTTGTCATTTCGGCGGAGGCATGGCCGAGCGGTTTCTGGACGCAGCGCTCGTCGACTTCGGCAGAAGAGGCGAGAACCGCTCTCAAGGAGTGACCGGAAAACAGTTTTATCCGTTCGGCCTCTGGCAGCTCGCCGCGAATGCCGGCAGCAAGAACGGTCTTCTTGATCAGGCGGCCAATCTCAACCTCGCGCCAGCCGGTCTTGCCGCACCAGCATGCCCTTGTCGAGGATGTCGATCCAGCCGTTTCCGTCCTCGCTCTGGTCGCGGCCGCAATCGAGTGCGACGATTTCCGAACGGCGCAACCCGTCGGCAAAGCCCACCAGCAGCATGGCGCGGTCACGCAGGCCGCGGAGCGTACCCCGGTCCAGTGTTTCGACCATGCGATCAGCTCCTCGGGCTGGATCGCCTCCTTCTGTCGCGGTGGGGCCGCATGACGATTGCGGATGCCGGCCAGCACCGTGGCGATATGGCGGTCGCGGCGATCGAGCGAGAGGCGGCTGCCATGTGCCAGCGCCTGTGAGTTCGTTGAAAGCCAATTTTCAAACATAGAAGCTACGGATAATCTATCATCCGCTGGCCTCTTCAGAGGAAGAGTTACTGTTGTCTCCAGGAGAGATATGGGCTATATATCCCAAAGTATCTATATCATTTAGGATATTAAATGACGAAATGGAAGGTCGCGTTTCATAACCGCTTCAAAGGCGAGATCACAGATCTTCCAGCAGATGTTCGGGTCGAATTGCTCGCGCATCTGATGCTGCTTCGCGAAAAGGGATTTCGATTGGGACGGCCTGAGGTCGACACACTCGAAGGCTCCAAATACGCGAACATGAAGGAACTGCGCGTCAAGGTGTTGAAGGTGCAATGGCGGTTCGCCTTTGCCTTCGATCCGGAGCGAAAGGCTATAGTCCTCTGCGGCGGTGCAAAGAGCGGTGTGAGCCAGAAGCTCTTTTACAAGCGCCTGATCGATCTGGCGGACAAACGGTACGATGAGCATTTGAGCGAGTTGGAGAAGAAACATGGATGATCTCGATAAGCTGATGCAGACGCTTCCTGAAGAAGAACGAGGCGCTATTGAAAAGCGTGCCGGCGAGCTTGTTACGGCCTACAATCTGCGGGAACTGCGCGTACTTGCCGGACGGACGCAGGAGGATGTGTCCGTCGGAACAGGTATCAAGCAGAACAATGTTTCGAGACTGGAGAAGCGGGCCGACATGAAACTGTCGACGCTTCGCGATTATGTTGAATCCCTTGGCGGCACGTTGAAGATCGTCGCGGATGTCGCGGGCAAGAAAGTTGATCTGTCGAGCATTGCGGAGCGCTCCCGACACGGCCCAAAGCTCTGAGAGAGCCACGGCAGGGGAGGGGCTGCTACAGCCCCGCCGCCTTGGTGAGATTGACGCGGAACCTGTCGCGCCTGCGCTGATAACGCCGTGTCATTTCGGCAGAGGCGTGGCCGAGCTGTTTCTGGACATAGCGCTCATCGACTTCGGCGGAAGAGGCAAGCCCGGCACGCAGAGAATGGCCGGAAAACAGTTTGACCCGTTCGGCCTCGGGCATATCGCCGCGAATGCCGGCGGCAAGCACGGTCTTCTTGATGAGCCGGGCGATCTCCTGATC